>NZ_JBWJYM010000003.1:0-562415 GCF_056431005.1 Methylobacterium sp. HJ2
GATTTGGCGCAGCGTCAGCACGACCTGTTCCGCGCTCGGCCTTTGTCCTCGCTTCATCCCCAACTCCTCTGGTCCACGCTGATCCTCTCAATCAGCCCGGTCCAAAGCCAGCCGGTCAGGTCAGGACCTCGGCGCGTAGCACTGGGTCTGACACGTATGCCTACGGCAACCTGCTCAACCCCGCGTCTGTTGTCTGTTCCATCCAGCGCGACGGGTGGCCGGTGACCGAGTTGTTCTCGGATTGAGGCGCGGCAGCCGCTGGCGGGGCGCCTCCGACCAAGGGCTACACTCTATATTTCTCCCACGGCATGCTGGTCGCAGCCGAACGGTTCTCGTCAGTTGCTGGACTGACCGAGCCGAGGGATATGGGCTTAAGAGCGCAAATGCCGATTGTAATGGGTAAAAAAAGACTCCCGGTGAAGCCCAAATAGGTTCAACGGGAGCCATTTTAGGTAAAGGCAGACGCACGGCCCCTCACACGTCGAGGTTGGATACGCTCAGCGCGTTCTCCTGGATGAACTCGCGGCGCGGCTCCACCACGTCGCCCATCAGCTTCACGAACAGGTCGTCGGCGTCGGTGGTGTCCTTCACCTTCACCTGCAGCAGCGAGCGCACGTCGCGGTCGAGGGTGGTCTCCCAGAGCTGCTGGGCGGTCATCTCGCCCAGCCCCTTGTAGCGCTGGAGCTGGAGGCCCTTACGGCCGAAGGCCATCACCGCCTCGAACAGGCCGACGGGGCCGTGCAGCACGGTCTCGTCGGTCTTGCGCGCGAAGGTCGCCGGCTCGCCGTAGATCTCCCGCAGGGTCGCGGCGCGCTCGGCCAGCCGGCGCGCCTCCTGCGAGGCGATCAGCCCCGCATCGAGCGTCGCCACCTGCCGCACGCCGCGCAGCGTCCGGCTGAAGCGGTAGCCGCCCTCGAAGGCCTCGCCCTCCCAGCCCTTCTCGATCTCGTCGGCGATGCCGTCGAGGCGCTTGGCCGTCATGGCGGCCAGCACCTCGGCCTCGCTCGGATTGTCGGCAATCGCCGGATTGAAGGCGCCCGCCAGCACCGCCTGCTCGACCACCGCGCGGTCGTAGCGGGTGTGCAGGCCCTGGAGGACCGAGCGGAAGCCGCGCGCCTCCTCGACCAGGGTCTTCAACTGCGGCCCGGCGAACTCCACCCCGGAGGCGAGGCGCAGGATCGCCCCGTCGACGCCCTGGTCGATCAGGTAATCCTCGAGCGCGCGCTCGTCCTTCAGGTAGATCGCCTTGCGGCCGCGCTCGGCTTTGTAGAGCGGCGGCTGGGCGATGTAGAGATGGCCGCGCTCGATCAGCTCCGGCATCTGGCGGAAGAAGAACGTCAGCAGCAGGGTGCGGATGTGCGAGCCGTCCACGTCCGCATCCGTCATGATGATGATGCGGTGGTAGCGCAGCTTCTCCGGGTTGAAGCCTTCCCGGTCGGTGGAGGAGCGCCCGATCCCGGCGCCGAGCGCGGTGATCAGCGTGCCGATCTCGGCCGAGGAGAGCATGCGGTCGGCCCGCACGCGCTCGACGTTGAGGATCTTGCCGCGCAAGGGGAGCACGGCCTGGAAGGTGCGGTCGCGGCCCTGCTTGGCCGAGCCGCCGGCGGAATCGCCCTCCACCAGCAGGATCTCGCACTTGGTGGGGTCGCGCTCCTGGCAATCGGCGAGCTTGCCGGGCAGCGAGGCGATGTCGAGGGCGCCCTTGCGGGTCACGGTCTCGCGGGCCTTGCGCGCCGCCTCGCGGGCGGAGGCCGCGAGCACGACCTTGCCCATCACCGATTTCGCCTGGACCGGGTTCTCCTCCAGCCAGTTCGACAGGCCCTCGTTAAGGACGTTCTCGACGGCCGGCCGCACCTCGGAGGAGACGAGCTTGTCCTTGGTCTGCGACGAGAACTTCGGATCGGGCACCTGCACCGAGATGACCGCGGTGAGGCCCTCGCGGCAATCCTCGCCCGTGAGCGAGACCTTCTCGCGCTTGGAGACGCCCGAGGAATCCGCGTAGCCGGTGATCTGGCGCGTCAGCGCCGCGCGGAACCCCGCCATGTGGGTGCCGCCGTCGCGCTGCGGGATGTTGTTGGTGAAGGGCAGCACCGTCTCGTTGAACGAGTCGTTCCACCAGAACGCCACCTCGACCCGGATGCCGTCGCGCTCGGCCCGCACGGTGACGGGCTTGGTCATCCCATCGATGGGTTTGCGCGAGCGGTCGAGGTAGCGCACGAAGGCCTCGATGCCGCCGTCGTAGTAGAGTTCCTCGCGCCGCTTCTCGGCGTGGCGGGCGTCGGTGAGCACGATGCGCACGCCCGAGTTGAGGAAGGCGAGCTCGCGCAGGCGCTTCTCCAGCGTCGCGTAGTCGAACTCGATCATCGTGAAGGTGTCGGTCGAGGGCAGGAACGAGACCTCGGTGCCGCGCCGGCCGTTGCCGTCGCCGACCACCACCAGCGGCGAGACCGCGTCGCCGTGGCGGAACTCCATCGCGTGCTCCTTGCCGTTGCGCCAGATGCGCAGGCGCAGCCACTGCGAGAGGGCGTTGACCACCGAGACGCCGACGCCGTGCAGGCCGCCGGAGACCTTGTAGGAGTTCTGGTCGAACTTACCGCCCGCGTGCAGCTGGGTCATGATGACCTCGGCCGCCGAGACGCCCTCCTCCTTGTGGATGTCGGTGGGGATGCCGCGGCCGTTGTCGGAGACCGTGCAGGAGCCGTCGGGGTTGAGCGTCACGGTGACGAGGTCGGCATGGCCCGCCAGCGCCTCGTCGATGGCGTTGTCCACCACCTCGTAGACCATGTGGTGCAGGCCCGAGCCGTCGTCGGTGTCGCCGATATACATGCCCGGCCGCTTGCGGACGGCGTCCAGGCCCTTCAGGACCCGGATCGATTCCGCGCCGTAGGCGTCTTGTGCAGTTTGCGGAGTGTCGGCCATGAATTTCCTCGGGCAGGCGGTTCCTCGCCATGCTCCGCCCGGCCCTCGTGCCGGGCGGCTTCGCCTGCGATTCGTCGAACCCGTCTGATATAGGGGTTCCGCCTTGAAATTACATCGGTTTCGGGCCGTGCGCGGCCGGCCCGGAATCGTGTTCTGGCGGCTTCGCCTTAACGTCGCGTTAGGCGACCGCGCAGCTGCCCCGGCGGAAGGCGGTCCTCAATCCTGAAGGAACGGGTTCGAGACCCGCTCCTCGCCGAGCGTGCCCGTCGGGCCGTGGCCCGGGATGAAGGCGACGTCGTCGCCGAGCGGCAGCACCTTCTCCTTGATCGCCCGGATCAGCTGCTCGTGGTTGCCGCCGGGCAGGTCGGTGCGGCCGACCGAGCCCTTGAACACCACGTCGCCCACGAGGGCGAAGCGGGCATCGCGGGAGACGAACACCACGCTGCCCGGCGAGTGGCCGGGGGCGTGCAGGACGTCGAAGGCCAGCCCGCCGACCGTGACCGCGTCGCCCTCGTCGAGCCAGCGGTCCGGGGTGATCGCGCGCGCGCCGTCGAGCCCGTAATTGGCGCCGGTCTCGGGCAGGGAATCCAGCAGGAAGCGGTCGGCCTCGTGCGGGCCCTCGACCGGGACGCCCAGGCGGTCGCGCAGCTCGGCGGCCCCGCCCGCGTGGTCGATATGCCCGTGCGTCAGCAGGATCTTTTCGACCGTGACGCCCTGCTGGGCGATGGCCGCCTCGATCCGCTCGAGGTCGCCGCCCGGATCGACCACGGCGCCGACCTTCGTCGCGTCGTCCCAGATCAGGGTGCAGTTCTGCTGGAAGGGCGTGACCGGGATGATTCCTGCGCGGGGTGTGGGCATGGGCGTCCGTTGGCCGTCTGGTGTCGCGATGGGTCCGGCGCCTTCTAGCCCGGATCCGGACGCGGCGCGAACCGACCGGCACCGCCCTTCCCGCCGCCCGGGCTGCCCGCGCCTCAGGCGGGCGAGCGCTTCAGCGGCGCGTCGAGGCCGCCGACCCGGAACCAATGGTAGCCGTAGCCTTCGAGGAACAGGCAGTGGCGGCCCGCCTCGGCGTCGCTGCGCTGGCCGGTGAGGAGGTCGATCAGCACGTCGCCCGCGGGCGCCGGGATGCCGGTGGCGATCTCCACCTCGGCCGGCCCGGGATCGAGGTTGTGCACGCAGACGACCGCGTTGTTGCGCCAGTCGTAGCGCAGGGCCAGCACGCTCGCGCGCCCGGTCTCCAGCGCCTCGACCTCGCCCCAGCCGATCTCGGGCGCCTCCTTGCGCATCCGGATCACGCTCTGCATCCAGTTGAGGAGCGAATCCCGGTCGTGGCGCTGCTGGGCGACGTTGACGTGCTTGTGCCCGTAGGGGCCGTGGTCGATCACCGGCATCACCGGCCGGTCCGAGGCGGTGAAGCCGCCATGCGCCTCGTTCGTCCATTGCATCGGGGTGCGGGCGCAGTCGCGCTCCTTCAGGGCAAGGTCGTCGCCCATGCCGATCTCGTCGCCGTAGCGCAGCACGGGGGTGCCCGGCAGGGTGAACATCAGCGAGTAGGCGAGCCGGATCCGGCGGGGGTCGCCGTCGAGCATCGGCGCCAGCCGTCGGCGGATGCCGCGGTCGTAGAGCTGCATGCCCTTCTCGGGGCCGAAGCTCGCGAAGACCGCCGCGCGCTGCTTGTCGGTGAGGCGCCCGAGATCGAGCTCGTCGTGGTTGCGCAGGAAGATGCCCCACTGGCACGAGAGCGGCCGGGGCTTCGTCCGGGCGATCGCCTTGACGAGGGGCCGCGCGTCATGGGCCGCCAGCGCGTAGAACGTCGCTTGGTTGAGCTGGAAGTTGAACATCATGTGCATGCGGTCGGCGTCGTCGCCGAAATAGTCGAGATCCTGCTTGGGCAGGATGTTGGCCTCGGCCAGGATGATCGAGTCGCCCTTGCGCCATTGCAGGAACTCACGGAAGTCGCGCAGCATGTCGAACTGCTCGCGCGGCTCGCCCTTCAGGTCGGCTCCCTTCTGGGCGATCACGAACGGTACCGCGTCCATGCGGAAGCCCGAGACGCCGAGCTGGATCCAGAAGCCCATGATTTTCAGGATCTCGGCCAGCACCGCCGGGTTGGCGGTGTTGAGGTCTGGCTGGAAGTCGAAGAAGCGGTGGAAGTAATAGGCCTTGGCCTGCGCGTCCCAGCTCCAGGTGGTCTTTTGCACGCCCGGGAACACCATGCCCTCGTCGGCATCCGCCGGCTTCTCCTTCGACCAGACGTACCAGTCGCGGTAGGGCGAGTCCGGGTCGGAGCGGGCGGACTGGAACCAGGGGTGCCGGTCCGAGGTGTGGTTGACCACGAGGTCGATCAGCACCCGCAGGCCGCGCTGTTCGGCGGCATGGGTGAAGGCCACGAAGTCGCCGAGTGAGCCGTAGGCCGGATCGACGCCGTAGTAATCCGAGATGTCGTAGCCGCCGTCCTTCTTCGGCGAGGGCTGGAACGGCATCAGCCAGATCGCCGTGACCCCGAGGCCCTGGAGGTAGTCGAGCCGCCGCTCGAGCCCGGCGAAATCCCCGATCCCGTCGCCGTTGGCATCCATGAAGGTGCCCACCGACAGGCAGTAGATCACCGCGTTCTTGTACCAGAGGTCGGTGATCATCGGCCGGTCCCCCTGCGCCTGCCCGGCGCGACTGCCCCTGCGGGCCCGCCCAGCGCCTGCCATGCGCGCATGCGGGTCCCCAACGCGGCACGGGCGAAAAGCGTTGCCGTATCGCGCCGCGTCGAGCCGGCCCCCGGGCCTCAAAACAGCCGCGTTGTGCAGCCCCTATTCAGGCGCCCCGGCGTAGCCCTATTCCCACCGGGCCCCGTATCCCCGCCCCGGTGCCCCGGCCCGCATGAACACCATCCTGATCAAGCTGTTCGCGACCGCGCTGACGCTCAGCCAGGTCACGACCAAGCCGGACGCCCTGAAGACCCGCTTCGACCCCGCGACCGACACCGCGCAGGTGGTGCAGATCCTGCGCGACGGCTGCGCCCACATGCGCAAGGCCTTCGACATCGAGGACATCAACCTCGACGAGCTGATCTCGACCGCGATGGAGGATCCGAGCGCGGTGGCGGGCGCCTCGGCCCCCAAAATCCTGCACGGGCTCGACATCGGGGAGCTGAACACGAGCTACCGCCAGTTCTGCAAGGGCGAGAACCCGAAGGACTCGCCCTTCGACGCCGGGGCCGTGATCGCGTTCTACAACAAGGCCACCGAGAACCTGCCGACGGCCGAGGCCCTGCGCGACAAGGCCTTGCCCGGCATGACGCAGGTGCTCGACGGCGCGGGCAAGCCCTTCGCCGAGACCTTCGAGCCGAACGGCCGGCGCATCAACGTGCCGATCGAGACCGTGCCGTCCCTCGTCCAGAAGGCCTTCATCGCGGCCGAGGACAAGCGCTTCGAGAGCCACCACGGCATCGACGAGCGCGGGGTAATCCGCGCCTTCATCGGCAACCTCGCGGCACCGGGCCGCCCGCAGGGCGGCTCGACCATCACTCAGCAGGTGGTGAAGAACCTCTCGGTCGGCGACGACGTCACCTACGAGCGCAAGATCCGCGAGATGATCGTGGCGGCGCGCCTGGAGCGGATCCTGGGCAAGCCCCAGATCCTCGGGCTCTACCTCAACGGCATCTATCTCGGGCGCGGCGCCTACGGGATCGAGATGGCCGCGCGCAGCTATTTCGGCAAGTCGGTGGGCCAGCTCACCCTGCCGGAGGCGGCGCTCCTCGCCGGCATGCCGAAGGGGCCGAACTTCTACAGCCCCGACAAGTATCCCGACCGCGCCCGCGAGCGGCGCGCCTACGTGCTCTCCCGCCTCAAGGAGGAGGGGGTGATCACTGACGCGCAGATGGCCGAGGCCGTGAAGGCCGATCTCGGCCTGAAGCCGGTGGAGACCGCGCGGCGCGACAGCGGCTTCTACGCGCTCGATTATCTCAACCGCGAGGCCCGCAGCGTCGGCGGCGTCGATTCGCTCACCGCCGCCTCCTTCACCGTGCGCTCGACGCTGAACGCCGGGCTGCAGCGCGCCGTCGAGGGAGCGCTCCAGGACGGGCTCGCGAATTACGAGCGCGCCACCGGGCGCCAGACCTGGGCGGGGCCGGAGTTCAACATCGCCGAGAGCGTGCGCAAGCTCCAGGCCGCCGTTCCGGCGCCCGAGGCCGCGCCCCAGGCGCTCCCGACCGTCACGGGCGCGGAGGCGCCGCCCACCGCCGACAGGCCGGCGACCGGCCAAGGCGCGGCGGGCAAGGGGGCTGCGACGGGCAAGGGCGCTGTGAGAGCCCCCGCTGCGAAGGCCGCGTCGGCGAAGCCGCCCGCGGTCAAGCCCGTCTGGCTGCGGGCGCTGGAGAGCGCGCGGCCCGTCCTCTACGACGTGCACTGGCCGCTCGCCGTGGTGCTCGAGACCGGACGCAACGGCGTCCGGGTCGGGCTCGCCGACGGGCGCGTCGCCGGGCTCGACGCCGGGATCGCCCGCGGCCGTCTCCAGCCCTACGACGTGGTGCGGGTGAAGCTGCGCGAGGGCCGCGGCGCCCCCCGCGCCGAGATCCGGGTGCGGCCGGCCGTGCAGGGCGCGGCCCTGGTGCTGGAGAACCGCACCGGGCGCATCCTGGCGATGGCGGGTGGCTTCTCCTATCCGGTGAGCCAGCTCAACCGGGTGACCCAGGCCGTGCGCCAGCCCGGCTCGACCCTGAAGCCGCTGACCTACCTCGCGGCGCTGAACGCGGGCCTGCAACCCAACACCCTGGTGCTCGACAGCCCGGTGACCCTGCCGCCGATCGGCGGGATCGGCGAATCCTGGTCGCCCAAGAACTACGACGGCGGCGGCGCCGGCCCGACGACGCTCCGTCGCGGCCTCGAATTCTCGAAGAACCTCGTCACCGCCCGCCTGCTCCAGGGCGGCATCAGCGAGAAGGCGCCGGCGAGCCTGAAGCGCGTCTGCGACATCGCGCTGGAGGCCCAGATCTACGCCGAGTGCGAGCCCTATTACCCCTTCGTGCTGGGCGCCCAGCCGGTCCGCATGCTCGATCTCGCGGGCTTCTACGCGGCGGTGGCCAACGAGGGCGTGCGGCCCGCGCCCTACGCCCTCGAGGGGATCGAGCGGGACGGGAAGGTGGTCTACAGCCACGCCGCCCGCGAACCCGTTCGGATCGGCTCGGCCGACCGGGTCGCGTTCTACCAGCTCAAGACCATGCTGCAGGGAGTGGTCGCCCACGGCACCGCCGCCGCGCTCGCGCGCGACGCGGCCTACCTGGCGGGCAAGACCGGCACCTCCGAGAACGAGAACGACGCCTGGTTCGCGGGCTTCACCAACGAGGTCACGGTGGTGGTCTGGGTCGGCTACGACAATGCCGACGGCACCCGGCGCACCCTCGGGCGCGGCCAGACCGGCGGCCATCTCGCGGTGCCGATCGCCGGCGCGATCCTGAACGCGGCCTGGGCCAACGGCGTGGCGCGGACCCCCCTGCGCGGCCCCTCGCCCGAGGCCAAGCCCTATCTCGTCGACCTGCCGGTCGAGCCCCGCAGCGGCCAGCGCATGGCCGGCGGCGGGTTCCTCGAGCATTTCCGCAGCGCCGGCGACGGCCGGGTGGCCGACACGCAGTACCGCCTCGTGCCGCGCGAGACCCTCTATGCGGGACGCCCCGATTCCGAGGACGGCGATCTCGCCGGCGCCGAGGACGGGGCGGATGCGGCGGGCGACGCGCTGGGCGGCATGGCCGGGCGCCGCGCGCCCGATCGGGCGCCCGATTTCGACCTCCTCGATCCGTTCGGCGAGCGCCGTCCGACGCGCAGCCGCCGGGCGCAGGGCGATCTCGACGCCGAGCGCGCCTGGCCCGGCACCGGCCGCTCGCCCTTCGGCGACGACGAGGATCTGCGGCCGCGCCGCCGCGATCCGGACTACCTGTTCGGCGACGACCCGCGCTACTGACGCGCGCCGTCCGACGCGCGACATCTCCCAACCCCCGAAGGATCGCCCCTTGCGGACACAGCTTCCGGCTACCCTGGCCCTCGCCCTCCTGACGGCCCTGCCCGCCGCGCGGCCCGTGCGGGCTCAGCCCGCGACGCCCGCCGCCGGACCCGCCGCGGCGCCGGAGCGGGTCAGGGACGTCGCCTCGGTGACGGCCCAGGACCCGGCCCAGCTCAAGCCCGGCACGATCCTGTTCACCGATCACCGCGAGCAGCCCGCGAACCCCGAGAGCGGGCTGATCCCCTATCTCGACTGGCTGCGGGCCCGCCCCGCCGAGGCCGCGGCGCTCGCGCCCTACCCCGGCTACAAGGAGCCGGATTACACGACCGTGGTGAACGGCGTCCCGAAGCCCCGGCACGAGACCCTAAAGGTCTATGTCGCCGAGGGGCGCTTCGTGGTGGCGCGGCCGGCGGAGGCGATCGACCTCGCCGCCTTCGCCAAGCTCGGCTTCGTCCAGACCATGGACCCGGCCATCAAGCACAAGGCGCTGAGCCCCGCCGACGTGACGCCGACCAAGGACCCGGCGGCCGCCTTCGCCCGCCGCCCGGACCGGCCCTGGTGCGAGGCGGGCACCGTCTGCATCGAGTCCCGCTACGACCTGGAGGGCAAGCTGCCGCTCGGCGTGAAGCTCGCCAACAAGCTGGAGGAGGGCGGCTCCAAGAAGATCGCCGAGTTCGTCTCGTTCCAGAGTGAGCTGCGCACCCTGCCCCCGGAGGCCGCGGCGGGCCTCGGCAGCCTGACGAAGATCGACACCACGGTGACCGGCGGGCTCGAGCAGACCATTTTCTGGGTCAACCAGATCCTGCGCTTCGGCAAGTTCCTGGCGGTGTTCCAGCCGATGCCGGGCGATCCGACCCGGACGGTGGTGACCACCTACATGGCCCTCGCCATCAAGGCCGACGTGCTCGACCGCAAGGCGGAATACGCCCGGGTGCCGGTGCTGAAGAACCTGCTGCCGGCCCAGGTGCTGATGGGCAACTCGAGCTTCAACACCGGCAACTCGATCAGCGCCGGCCTGCCCACCTACGCCCGCAACCGCATCGCCGCCTTCGCCGATGCGGTCGCCCGGCGCTGAGGCGGGTCAGTAGCCGCGGTTGCCGATGGTCGGCAGCGAGGGCTGGGTATAGGCGCGGTTCACGTCGCGGCGGGTCTGGGTGCCGTTGGTGTCGTTCGAGCGGCGGAAATTGTCGGGGCTGAAGCTCTCGGCGAGGCCGCTGCGGCCGTCGTCCCCGGTGCTGGAGCAGGCGCCGAGGCCGGTGCAGGCGAGGGCGGCGGTGAGGGCGAGGACGGTGAGGCGCATCGCGGATCCTGTGCGGGGCCCGGATCGGGAACCGGGCCGAGTCCGGTCTGGTGGTCCCGAACGCACCGGCCCGTCAAGCGCGGGCGGCCGGCCCGGCCTGGCGGTTGCCCGAACCTCGCCGCTCTGCGCACGAAGTGATGCGACGCGGCCACGGAAAACTCACCACGCCCGCGGCTTCCCGGCACCAGCAGGGGGCAATCGTGTGGAGGAGGAGCGTCCGCCCCTGGCGGATCCGGGGGGATTCGGGCGACAAAGCCGTCGATGAGCAACGTCCTGCCCTTCCGCCAGCGCCCGCCGGTCGCCCAACTCGCCCGCTGCGAGGTCGTGGCCGTCGCCGGCGACCTCCTGACGCTGCTGGAACAGCTGGAGGAGGTCAGCGCCCGCGCCGCCGCGACCGGCCGCCCGGCCCGCGAGGTCGAGCGCACCGTCCAGCACCTGCTCGATGCCGTGAGTGCGGTGGAGCGGGCCCTCGACTGCATCGGCGAGGGCGAGCAGTCCGAGCCGGCTTGTTAGGCCGGCACCTCCCGATCGTACGGAACTGACCCGGTCAACTTGCCGTTGAGCGCCCAGGACGCGCGGCTCGCTTTTTCGTGAGCCGCACCGCAAGGACCGGAGACCCCATGCACGCGACAGGCAGAGGCCGCGCTCTCGCGGCGATGACCGTGTTCGGATTGCTCGCCGGCACCGGCGCCCATGCGCAGGAAGGCGGGCTGTTCGAGGCTCTGTTCGGCCGGCCGAGCGCGCCGCCCCAGCAGGTGCAGCCGCAGGCCTACCCGCAGGCCCAGACCAGTCCGGGCTTCGTCCATACCTACCGCCAGCGCAGCCGCCGGGCGGAGCGCCGCCTGAAGGTCCGCTACGCCGCCCTGCCCCGCTCCGAGCCTCTGCAGATCCGGGTCAGCGACCGCCAGAAGCCGATCGACATGTCGGCCGGTGCGGCCGCCGCGCTGATGAAGGACGAGACCCTGCGGCCCGGCGACATCGTGGTGCTGAAGACCGGCGCGCGGGTGTTCACGGGCGACGTCGAGAAGTCCCACAGCCTGCGCGACTTCGAGCCGGTGCAGAGTTCCCGCCTGGTGGACCGGCAGACCCGCCAGAAGCTCGCCGCGATGATGACGCCGATCGGGGCCCTGCCGGCCGACGAGGCGCGCCGCCAGATGGCCCGGATGAAGCGGATGGCGCCGCAGACGCCCGTTCCGGTGAGCACGCAGGCCTCGATCCGGGTGATCAACGTCTGGACCGACAAGTAAGGGACCCAAGCCGGGATCGCTCTGGATCGACAGAGGGTTGCGATCCTGTATTCACGTCGCCGTCGAAGCCCGCGTGCTCGGTCGCGGGCCGGGCCGTATCGGAGCGGTCCGTCCGCTCGAAGCCGGGCGCTGAGGGAAGGGTTCGATCCAGGAAATACCCTTCCCAGGAAAAGGCTTGCGATGGAAGCCTCGCGCAGTGCGCGAGGGCCTTACCCGAGCGTCGCGGCGCCCGAGACGCTCGCCCACACCGTGCCGTAATGGCAGATCGTGGCTGCCAGCACGAAGGCGTGCCAGATCGCGTTCTGGAACGGCAGGCTGCGCCAGACGTGGAAGATCACCCCGACGGTGTAGAGCGCCCCGCCGATCGCCAGCAGCCAGAGGGCGGTGGGTTGCAGGGCCGCGATGACGGATTCGTAGGCGAACAGCCCGCTCCAGCCGAGCATGACGTAGAGCCCGATGGAGAGCCGGTCGAAGCGGCCCGGCAGGAACAGCTTCACGGCGATGCCGATGCCGGCCACGATCCAGATCACCGCGAGCAGCGCGTAGGCGGTGGAGCCGGTCCCCACGAGCGCGACCAGCGGCGTGTAGGTACCGGCGATCATCAGGTAGATCAGGGCATGATCGGCCCGGCGCAGCAGCCATTTGCGTGGGCTGACGGGATAGAGATTGTAGGTCGCTGAGACGCCGAGCATCCCGACGAGCGCCGTGGCATAGACGACGATCGCGACCCGTTCCGCCCATCCGAGATGCCCGGTGAGCGATGTGGCCACCAGCGCGACGGCGCCAGCAAGGCCGAATACAACGCCGAGACCATGGACGACGCCGTCCGCGAAGATCTCGCGCGGCGTGTAGTGCCAGGTCAGCGAAAGGGGTCTCCCATCCTCGGCCAGAAACATCTGCGCCTCCTACAACGCGTGCAGGCTAAGCTCCCAGGCGTAAAGTCGTTCCCCGCGAAAACTGCCTAAGCACAGGATATCCCCGTCCTTGATGCCGCATGGTAACCGGTTGTGCTCTGCAACAGACGTGCTGCAGGGCACGATGTCTCGCCAGCTCTACGCGACGACCCTCTCGAAACGATGACAATCCCCTCAAGGATCCCGGCATCCGTCGGCATGCGATCGGGGATGCCCCACCGCCCTATCCGGTCCCGTAGCAGGGTTCGTGCCGGGGCCCGGCTCAGATCCCGCCGCCGGCGAGTTCCTCGAAGCCGAAGGCCGGCTCGCCCCGCGTTAGGACACGCGCGGGCCGGGCCGCGGCACCGCTGAGGCGAGCATGCACGGTCGCCATCACCAAGACGCCCATCGCCAGCACCTGATGGGCGAGCGCCGCCCAGAGCGGCACCCCGAGAAGCAGCGTGGCGATGCCGAGGCAGGCCTGCGCCACCGCGAGCGCCGCCACGCCCGCGGCGCGGCCCGCGACCGCCGAGCCGGCCCGGCTCAGGCGCGCGTCGACCGCGTGCGCGAGGGCGAGGAGCAGGACCAGATAGGCCGTGATCCGGTGGTTGAGCTGCACCAGGGCGTCGTTGTCGACGAAGTTCTCGATCCAGGGCTTCACCGCGAACAGCGTCTCGTGGGCCGGGATCAGGGTGCCGTCCATGTCGGGCCAGGTGTTGTAGACCAGACCCGCATGGGAGCCCGCCACGAGGCCGCCGAGGAAGATCTGCACCAGCACCAGGGCTGGCAGGACATAGGCCGTCGCCCGCAGACGGCCGGCCACGGGGGCGGCCGTTCCGCGCCGCTCGCCTGCCGCGAGCCAGACGAGGCCCGCCAGGATCAGGCTCGCGGTGGTGAGGTGCAGGGCGAGCTTGAGGGGCGCCACGGCCGTCATGCCGGGCTTCAGGCCCGAGGCCACCATGATCCAGCCGATCGCGCCCTGCACGGCGCCGAGGCAGCCGAGCGCCAGCAATCCGAGGCCCAGGCGGCGGCTGAGCCGGCCGCGCCACCAGAACCACGCCAGCGGCAGGAAGAAGGCGAGGCCGAGCAGGCGGCCGAGCAGGCGGTGGCCCCATTCCCAGGCGTACAGCACCTTGAAGTCGGCGAGGCCGAGGCCCTGGTTCAGGATCTGGTACTGGGGCGTGCCGCGATACTTCTCGAACTCGGCCGCCCAATCCGCGGCCGAGAGCGGCGGCACCACCCCGGTCACCGGGCGCCATTCGGTGATCGAGAGCCCGGAGCCGGTGAGCCGCGTCGCGCCGCCCACCGCCACCATGGCCACCACGAGGGCCGCCACGAGGTAGAGCCAGGCGCGCACTGCGCCGGTGCCGGGCGCCTGCGTCCGAGCCTGCGTACCGGCCTGCGGGCCGGAAGGAGCGGTGGTGGAAAGCCGCATCGGTCGGTTTCAGTCTTTCGGTTCGGGAAGCATCCGGGTTAGGCAATGCCGGCCCGCGGGGCAACGCCCGGCGGTGCCGCAGCGGCAGGACGGCGCGTCATGCTCCGGCCGCCACGACCCGTGAGGATTCCCATGCGCCGCCGCAGCCGCACCCTGGTCGGGACGATCGGCATCCTGGCCTTCGTCATGCTCTACGCGCCCCTCGCCATGGCGCTCGCCGACAGCCGCATCGCGGAGGCCCCGCCCCTGGTGCAGACCCTGGCCTATTGCATCCTGGGCATCGCCTGGATCTTTCCGCTCATGCCGCTGATCCGTTGGATGGAGCGGCCCGACCGCTGAGCCGGTCCCCTCGTTTTCGCCGCACTCGGGGAGGAGAAGCGGCCGACTCCCGACGCGTCCCCTCTCACCCACGATCGTGATGCTGCGCCCGTTCCCAGGTCCATTTCTCCGTCGTCCGCCCGCGCTCGCGGCCCTCGTTCTCGTCGCGCTCGTGCCGGCTGCCTGGGCGCAGGGCGCCCCGCGCTCGGTCGCCGATTGCGAGCGCCTGAAGAACGATCTCGCCTACAACCAGTGCTTGTCGATGTTCGGTCCGGCCGCCAAGAACGTGGCGGGCGGCTACGCCGCCGGCGAGGCGCCGACGACCCCGCTCCCGCCCGCTTCGGTCGCGAGCGTGCCGGGACTCGGCGGCGCCACGGCGGCGGCGATCCCTCAGGTGGAGGAGCCCGTGCTGCGGACCCGCGGCGGGCGCCGCCGGGCCTACCGGACGCGCGGCGGGCGCCAGCGCGCCGTCTTCACCGCGGGCAGCGTCGGCCCCCGCGCCTATCGCCGGCGGCGCCGCTAGTAGGCCGGCCGCCGCGACGGAGGCCGGTTCGGCACCGGACGGCACGTCCCGACGCGTTTCGACGTCGGTCCTCACCGCGATCCGCAGCGGCTTCTGACACGCGCGATCCCCGGAGGCATTCCGGGCGGCCTTGGTTACGAGGGCCCCGGACCGGCGGCATCCGGTTCCCGCAGGAAAGCCCGAGCCTCCTTCCCCTTGGGGTGATTGCGAAGCCCCCTCTTATATTGCCCACAAGGTAATCACGAAAAATTTGGGAGCATCCGGCAATTTAGTGCTTGAAGGCGCCGACAGAATGGCGGATATGTTCGCGGCGCCCGAAAACAGGTGCGCCATCAACGTCTTAGGGTTCCCTTAAGGTTGCCCGGACGTGGTGAACCGAAGTCTAGGAGAAACACCATGAAGTGGGCCGCCCCCGTCGTTTCCGAGATCTGCGTCGGCATGGAAGTCACGAGCTACGAGTCCGCCGAGATCGACACCTTCAACTAAGGTGTTGCGCCGGGCCGGGGGTCGCAGGTTGCGCCGGGATTTGCCATGCGCGTCGTGATCCTCGGTTCGGCCGCCGGCGGCGGGCTCCCGCAGTGGAATTGCCGCTGCCCGATCTGCGCCACGGCGCGCAGCGAACCGGGCCGGGTCAGGCCCCGCACCCAGTCGAGCATCGCCGTCTCCGGCAACGGGACGGATTGGCTCCTGGTGAATGCCTCGCCGGACATCCGGCAGCAACTCTTCGACAACCCGGCGATGCACCCGCGGGAGGGGCTGCGCCACTCGCCGATCAAGGCCGTGCTGCTCACCAACGGCGACGTCGATCACGTCGCCGGCCTGCTGACGCTGCGCGAGGGCCAGCCCTACACGCTCTACGCCACCTCCGGGATCCTCGATTCCGTCAACGCCAACCGGGTCTTCGACGTGATGGCCGCCGACGTGGTCCGGCGCGAGGCGATCGCCCTGAACGACCGGTTCGAGCCCCTGCCCGGCCTCGCGGTGACCCTGTTCCCGGTCCCCGGCAAGGTGCCGCTCTGGCTCGAGGATGAGACCATGGAGATCGGCGCCGAGACCGAGACCACGGTCGGAGCGATGATCGAGGCCGGCGGACGCCGCCTCGCCTACATTCCGGGCTGCGCCCGCGTCACCGACGACTTGAAGGCCCGGATCGCGGGCGTCGACGCGCTCCTGTTCGACGGGACCGTGCTGCACGACGACGACATGATCCGCGCGGGCGTCGGCACCAAGACCGGCTGGCGCATGGGCCACGTGCCGATGCGGGGCCCTCAGGGATCGGTGGAGGCGCTCGCCGACGTGGCGATCGGCCGCCGCGTCTTCGTGCACATCAACAACACCAACCCGGTCCTGGTCGAGGACTCGCCCGAGCGGGCCGACGTCGAGGCCGCGGGCTGGACCGTCGCGCATGACGGGCTCGACCTGCGCCTCTAGCGCGCCGTCCGCCGAAGGGGCTGCCGGTTCGGCGAGACGAGGCGCGACACCACGGGAGGCCGGAGCCGGGCCATCGGCCGCGCTGGCATTCATCGGGATCGAGGCCTATCTCAGCCGGGAACCGGTCGCCCGGGCGGGCGGACAGCCGGGCCGAGAAGAAGCCGCGAAGAAGCAGGACTCGCGAACCGGACGCTTGGAAACGCCATGAACGCTGCCTTCCCCACTCCCGGTGCAGACGAGACGCTTCGGCTGCTGAGCCCCGACGAACTCGAGGCGGCGCTCCGCGACATCGGCGCGCGCCGCTACCACAACCTGCACCCGTTCCACCGGCTGCTGCACGACGGCAAGCTGAGCAAGGACCAGGTCCGGGCCTGGGCGCTCAACCGCTATTACTACCAAGCGATGATCCCGGTGAAGGATGCCGCCGTGCTCGCCCGCATGACCGACGCATCCCTGCGCCGGGTCTGGCGCCAGCGCATCGTCGATCATGACGGCGACGCGCCGGGCGACGGCGGCATCGAGCGCTGGCTGAAGCTCGCCGAGGGCGTCGGCTTCGACCGGGACTACGTGCTCTCCACGAAGGGCATCCTCTCGGCCACCAAGTTCTCGGTCGAGGCCTACGTGCATTTCGTCTCGGAGAAGCCGCTGCTCGAGGCGATCGCCTCGTCGCTGACCGAGATGTTCTCGCCGACGATCATCTCCGAGCGCGTCTCGGGCATGTTGAAGAACTACGACTTCATCACCAAGGACACGCTGGCCTATTTCGACAAGCGGATGACGCAGGCCCCGCGCGACGCCGACTTCGCCCTCGACTACGTCAAGACGCACGCCACCACGCCGGAGCTGCAGCGCAAGGCGATGGAGGCGCTGACCTTCAAGTGCAACGTGCTGTGGACCCAGCTCGACGCGCTCTACTTCGCCTACGTGGCGCCCGGGATGGTGCCGCCGGACGCGTGGCGCCCGGGCGAAGGCCTCGTCGCCGAGGCGGCGCCGGTTACGCAGGCCAGGGGCACCGGGACGCTGGTGGCGGGCGACGTGCCGCGCCTGCCCCGCGGCGTGCGCATGCGCTTCGACGAGGCGCGGAGCAAGCACGTGCTGCTCGCCCCCGAGCGCACCTTCGACCTCGACGACAACGCCGTGGCGGTGCTCCAGCTCGTCGACGGGGTGCGCTCGGTCTCGGCCATCGCGGCCCAGCTCGCCCAGACCTACGCGGCCGATCCCAAGGTGATCGAGGCCGATATCCTGACGATGCTGAACGACCTCGCGGCCAAACGGGTGCTGGAGCGATGAACGCCCTCGCGCCCCCGCGCCCCCATCCGGCCGCCCCGGCACCCGTGGGCCTGCTGGCGGAGCTGACGCATCGCTGCCCGCTGCGCTGCCCCTATTGCTCGAACCCGCTCGATCTCGACCGGCGCTCGCGCGAGCTCGACACCGAGACCTGGCAGCGGGTGCTCCGCGAGGCCTCGGCGCTCGGAGTGCTGCACGTCCACCTCTCGGGCGGCGAGCCGACGGCGCGCAACGACATCGTCGAGATCACCCGCACCTGCGCCGAACTCGGCCTCTATTCCAACCTGATCACCTCCGGCGTCGGGGGCGCGCTCGACAAGCTTCAGGCCCTCTACGACGTCGGCCTCGACCATGTGCAGCTCTCGGTCCAGGGTGTCGACGCGCAGAACGCCGAGCGGATTGGCGGCCTGAAGAACGCCCAGCCGCAGAAGCTGCAGTTCGCCGCCAAGGTGGTGGAGCTCGGCCTGCCGCTGACGCTGAACTCGGTGATCCACCGCGGCAACATCCACGAGGTCGAGGGCTTCATCGACTTGGCGGTCAAGCTCGGCGCCAAGCGGCTCGAGGTCGCCCACACGCAGTATTACGGCTGGGCCTACGTCAACCGCGCGGCCCTGATGCCGGACAAGGCGCAGGTCGATCAGTCGATCCGCATCGTCGAGGCCGCACGCGAGCGCCTGAAGGGCCAGCTCGTCATCGACCTCGTCGTGCCCGACTACTACGCCAAGTACCCGAAGGCCTGCGCGGGCGGCTGGGGCCGCAAGCTGATGAACGTGACGCCGCAGGGCAAGGTGCTGCCCTGCCACGCCGCCGAGACCATTCCGAACCTCGAGTTCTGGCACGTCACGGATCATTCGCTGGCCGAGATCTGGACGGATTCGCCGGCCTTCACCGCCTATCGCGGCACCGACTGGATGCAGGAGCCCTGCCGTTCCTGCGACCGGCGCGAGAAGGATTGGGGCGGCTGCCGCTGCCAGGCGCTCGCGCTCGCGGGCGACGCCGCGGCGACCGACCCGGCCTGCTCGCTCTCCCCGCTCCACGCCAAGGTGCGGGCGCTCGCCGTCGAGGAGGCGGCCGAGAACCCGCCCGATTACGTCTACAGGACGATCGGCAGCAACGTCCGGTCGCCGCTCAAGGAGGAAGCCCCGCTGTGAAGTGTCTCGCGACGATGGCGCTCTCGACCACGGTGATCCTGCTCGGCCTCGCCGCGGCGCCCGCCCTGGCCGAGGATGCGCCCGCCCCGACGCAGGTCAGCACCGCCGCCCCGAACGCGGCCGACCTGCTGTTCGAGCAGCCGCAGATGAAGAACGCGGCGCCGGGCTCGACCATCACCTACGATTACCTGCGCCGCTCCGGCATCGAGCGCGGGCCGTTCGGGCCCCCGCTCAATGACACGATCAAGCTCGGCGTCGATTCCGCCAAGGAGACCGACGCGCGCAATATCCGCGTCGAGATGTTCTCGGGCATGAACCGCTTCCCCGCCGGGCCCTTCGAGGACATGCCGGGCAACCCGGTGATCACCCTGTTCCTCGAGAACCACCTGAAGAACCTCGCCCGCGTGCTGGAGGCCAACCCGCGCTATCTCAAGAACGCGATCCGCAAGGGCTTGCGCGACCGGGCGGTGGTGACGGCCGTGAAGGTGCCGTTCGACGGCCGCGAGGTCGATGGCTGGCGCGTCGAGGCCAAGCCCTTCGCGGGCGACCCGCTGGCCCAGCGCATGCGCGGCATGGACAACATGACCTACACCTTCGTGACCGCCCCTTCGGTGCCCGGCGAGATCGTCTCGATCGAGGCGCAGTCGAAGAATCCGGAGGGCGGCGAACTCCTCGAGGAGAAGCTGAGCTATGATCAGAAGGCGGGTTGAGGGCGCGGCCCTCGGAATTCTCGCGCTCGCGCTCCTCGCGGGCGGCGCTCGGGCGGCCGAGAGCGAGAACGACTATCCGACCGATGCGCGGGTCGACTACGTCTTCGCCTGCATGGCGGCGAACGGGCAGACCCGCGAGAACATGCAGAAATGCGCCTGCTCGCTCGACCAGCTCGCCGCGATCCTGCCCTACGACAAGTACGTCCAGGCGAGCACGGTCCTGTCCATGCGCCAGGGCCTCGGCCAGCGCGCGAACGAGTTCCGCTCGACGAAGATCTTCGACGACAAGGTCGCGGACCTGCGGCGCGCCCAGGCAGAGGCCGAGATCCGCTGCTACCGCGGCTGACCGCGGGGGCTCAGACGTCGGCGGACGGGCCGGTTCGACCCTCCGCCGACCCGTTGCCTCCGCAGGGCTTCTCGTCCAAACCCGAGCCACGGAGCGCCGCCCCGGATACGGGATCCGGGACGATGCCCGCGAGACCGTTCAGGACCTCAGCCCGGTGAGCCAGCCCCCCGCCCTGCCCCGCCTGCTGCCCGATCTCGGGCGGCGCATCCTGGTGATGGGCATCCTCAACGTCACCCCGGATTCGTTCTCCGACGGCGGTCGCTTCCACGGTGAGGCGGAAGCCCGCGCCCAGGCGGAGATTCTGGTCTCCGAGGGCGCCGCGATTCTCGATATCGGTGGGGAATCGACCCGTCCCGGCCACGTGCCGGTCTCCGCGGAGGAGGAGCAGGGCCGGGTGCTGCCGGTGATCCGGGCGCTCGCCCCGACCCTTTCCGTCCCGATCTCGATCGACACCTACAAGGCCTCGACCGCGCGCGCCGCGCTGGCGGCCGGCGCGGCGATCGTCAACGACGTCTGGGGCCTGCAGCGCGAGCCCGACATCGCCCGGGTCGCGGCCGATCACGGCGCGCCGGTGATCGCCATGCACAACCGCGAGACGATCGATCCCGGCCTCGACATCGTGGCCGACATGCTGCGCTTCTTCGAGCGCTCCCTCGGGATCGCCCGCGCGGCCGGCATCCCGGAGGCCGACATCGTGCTCGACCCGGGCATCGGCTTCGGCAAGAGCTGGACGCAGCATCTCGAGGCGCTGCGGCGCCTGCCCGAGATCCGGGCGCTCGGCTTCCCGCTTCTCGTCGGCGTCTCGCGCAAATCCCTGCTCGGGCGCCTGCACGACCGCGAGACGAAGCCCGCCGACCGGCTCAACGGCTCGCTCGCGGCCCACGCCCTCGCCGGCACGCTCGGTGCCGACATCGTCCGGGTCCACGATGTCGCGGCCCATGTCGAGGCCATGCGGGTGGTCGACGCGGTGATGCGTCCGGAGAGCCGCGCGTGAGCGACCGCATCCGCGTCAGCCGCATCGCGGTCTACGGCTATCACGGCGTGCTGCCCGAGGAGGCGCGGCTCGGCCAGCGCTTCTACATCTCCCTCGATTGCGCCCTCGACCTCGCGCCCGCCGGTCGCTCGGACGACGTGACCGAGACCGTGAGCTACGCCGACCTCGCGGCGATCGCCGTCGACATCGCGACGAACCGGCGCTTCGCCCTGATCGAGGCGCTCGCCGAGGCCGTCGCCGCCGAGTGCCTGGCCCGTTTCCTGCGGCTCGATGCGATCACCGTCCAGGTCGACAAGCCGAGCGCGCCGATCCCGGCGACGCTCGAGGGCGTCAGCATCGCGATCACCCGCCGCAGGGAGCCCCATCCGTGACGCAGGCCTATCTCGGGCTCGGCAGCAACATCGGCGACAAGGCCGCGATGCTGGATGCGGCCGTCGCCGGGCTCGCGGCCCGGCCCGGGATCCGCGTGACGGCGCGCTCGGCCGATTACCGCACCCCGCCCTGGGGCGAGACGGATCAGGACTGGTTCCTCAACGGGGCTCTGGGCATCGACACCGATCTCGATCCGCACGCGCTGCTCGACGCCTGCCTCGGCGTCGAGCAGGAGCTCGGCCGGGTGCGCGAGCGCCGCTGGGGGCCGCGGGTGATCGACATCGACGTGCTGTACTACGCGGGCGCCGCGGTGTCGGACGCGCGGCTGATCCTGCCGCACCGCTTCGTGCGCGAGCGCGCCTTCGTCCTGGTGCCGCTCGCCGAGATCGCCCCGGACCTTGTGATCGGCGGCGAGACGGTCGCCTCGGCCCTGGCCAAGCTCGACCGCAGCGGTATCGAGCGCGCCTGAACGCGGCAGCGCCCGCCCCCCTGTCCCGGATGGGGGGCGCCGCCGCCCGGCGCGGCCTCGCCTACGGCTTGGCCGGCTCGATCAGCTTGTTCTCTTCCTCCTCGAGCAACGGCACGTCGAAGGCGCGCAGAACTTGCTCGATATCGGCGCGGCGCTTGCGCAGGATGGTATTCAGCTCCCGCTTCCAGTCGTTCTCGCCGATCCGCACCGCCATGGCGATGCGGTAGGTCATCGGAGGCCGGTCCGGCTCCTTGAGGAGCGGCACCACGTCCATCGCCTTGCCGGTCGCCTGCGCCGATTGCTTGGCGAGCCAGCCCGCGGCCGGCCCCCAGAGCACCGCCGCATCGATCGTCCCGTCCGCGAGGTCCGAGATCACCTCGGCGGCGATCGTCTGGTGCTTGCGGGACGGATCGAGCTGATAGGGCGCGTAGGCCTTCATCCCGGAGATCAGGCCGAGGTCGCCCATCCGGTTCACCGGCGGCGTGCCGGCGATCACGCCGAGGCGCTTGCCCTTGAGGCGCGCGTCGTCGAGCCCCGTCACGCCGGCGAACTCGCCCTGGCGGGTGACCAGGGTATAGGCCGAGCGGTAGTAGGGATTGGTGTTCTGGACGAGCTCGCTGCCGAGCGCCGAGCCGATGATGATGTCGCACAGGCCGGTGCCGAGCGTGTTGCGCACGAAGCCAGGCCCCTGGGTCAGCCAGTAATAGCGGACCTTGACCTTCAGCTCGTCCGCGACGATCGCCGCGATCCTGTTCTCGAAGCCGTCCTCCTTGCGCTCGGAGAACGGCATGTTGCCCGGATCGCCGCACACGCGGAGGGTATCCGTGGTGACGAGATCGGGCAGGTGCTGTGCGGAGACGCAACGCGCCCCTGCCGGGATCAGCAGGAGCGCGCAGGCCGCGGCGATCCGCGTGGCTCTGGGAAGCATCCTCAGCCGCCCAGGCACTCCTTCTCGGCCTTCTTGGCCGCCTCCGGCTTGTCTTCCTTGTCGCCCGGCCGCACGCGGCCCATGGCGCCGGCGGCGCGCGCCTTCAGGTAGACGTAGAGGTCGTCAGAGTAGCACATGACGTTCTTGTTGTCGCCGAACGCCGGCATGACCTTCTGATCGGAGGTGCTGATATCCTGCTTGCCGCCCGCCAGGATGCCGATGAACTCTTCGTAGGAGAGGTGCTTCAGCGAATCCTTCAGGGCCGGCGCGTAGGTCGAGCCCATGCCGTCGGGGCCGTGGCAGACGTGGCACTCGGCGTGATAGCGGCGGTATCCGGAATAGGCGTACCAGTCGACCTTCTTGCCCTGGTCGGTGACGTGGAAGGTCGGATGGCCTTCGGCGTCCAGGTATTTGCCGTCCTCGACCTTCACGGCCGCGTCCTTCTTGAGGAGCTTCTCATCGGGCTCCGCGGACTTGTCGTTCGGGTTCAGCGAATTCGCGAGGGCGGGATCGGCGGGCTTGGCATCCTCAGCATGTACGGCAACCAGACCAACGGTTGCTAGGGCGAGGGCAGCCGCGAGGGGCCGCGTGACAAAGGTGCTGAGGTAGTGGTGCAACGGACGTATCTCCCTGGGCATGGTCGAGCCATTCCCGTGCCGGCCTGTCTCGACCTTCTTGCAAGACATACTAATCACAGGAATGCCGGCGCGGGAACCCGCGCCGGCACTGGATTTACCTCTAGAACTGCGACCGATTAGTTCGGCAGCGTGAACACGGTCAGCTGACCGCCGAGGTTGGTGTAGTTCGAGAGGGCCGCGTAGCCGCCCACCGCGCCGAGGCCGGCGTTCGGGTCGGTCAGGCCGGCCGCGAGGCCGATGCCGGCCCAGCCACCGACGCCCGAGAGGACGCCGACGTACTGCTTGCCCTTGTGCTGGTAGGTCATCACGTTGCCGATGATGCCCGACGGGGTCTTGAACTTGTAGAGTTCCTTACCCGTCTTGGCGTCGACGGCCTTCAGGTAGCCCTCGAGGGTGCCGTAGAACACCACATCGCCCGCGGTGGCCAGAGCGCCCGACCACACCGAGAACTGCTCGGCATCGGACCACTTGATCTTACCGTTCACGCCGTCCCAGGCGATGAAGTTACCCATGCCGCCATGGCTGTTCGGCGCGGGGTACATCGACAGGGTCGCGCCGACATAGGGCTGGCCCGGGGTGTAGGACACCTTGAAGGGCTCGTAGTCCATGCAGACGTGGTTGGTGGGAACGTAGAACAGCTGCGTCTTGGGCGAGTAGGCCGCCGGCTGCTGATCCTTCGAGCCGAGAGCCGCCGGGCAGATGCCCTTCGAGTTCACGTCCTCGCCGTTCTGCTCGGTCGAGTACTTCGACACGACCAGCGGCCGGCCGTAGTTCTTCGAGCCCTTGTCCATATCGACCTTGGAGGCCCAGTTCACCGCCGGATCGTACTTCTCGGCGACGAGAAGCTCGCCGGTCGCGCGATCGAGAGTGTAGCCGAAGCCGTTGCGGTCGAAGTGGGTCAGGAGCGGACGCTCCTTGCCGTCAACCTTCTGATCCGTGAGGATCATCTCGTTGATGCCGTCGTAATCCCACTCGTCGTGGGGGGTCATCTGGTAGACCCACTTGGCAGCACCCGTGTCGGGGTTACGCGCCCACACGGTCATCGACCACTTGTTGTCGCCCGGACGCTGCTTGGGGTTCCAGGTCGAGGGGTTGCCCGAGCCGTAGTACATCAGGTCGAGCTTCGGATCGTAGGAGAACCAGCCCCAGGTGCAGCCGCCGCCGGTCTTCCACTGATCGCCTTCCCAGGTCTTCAGCGAGGAGTCCTTGCCGACGGGCTTGCCGAGCGAGGTGGTCTTCTCGGGGTCGATCAGCATCTGATCGTCCGGACCCATCGAGTAGCCGCGCCACACCTTCTTGCCGGTCTTGGCGTCGTAGGCGGTGACGTGGCACTGCACGCCGAACTCGCCGCCCGAGATGCCGACGATGATCTTGTCCTTCACCGGCAGAACCGTGGCGGTGTTGGTCTCGCCCTTCTTGGGATCGCCGTTGACGACCGACCAGTTCACCTTGCCGCTCTTGGCGTCGAGCGAGACGACGGTGGTGTCGGCCTGGTGCAGGATGATCGCGCCGTCGGAATAGGCGAGGCCGCGGTTGACCGTGTCACAGCACATGACCGGGATCACGGACGGATCCTGCTTGGGCTCGTACTTCCAAACGATCTTCGCCTCGTTGTCGAGATCGAGGGCGTAGACGATGTTCGGGAAGGGGGTGTGCACGTACATCATGTTGCCGACGACGAGCGGGGAGCCCTCGTGGCCGCGCAGGACGCCGGTCGAGAAGGTCCAGGCGACCTGGAGGTTCTTGACGTTGCTGGCGTTGATCTGATCGAGCTTCGAATAACGGGTGTTGGCGTAGTCAACCGTCTGAAGCACCTGCTGAGCAGGGTTGTTGATCTGCTTCATCAGGTCTTCGTTAGCGAGCGCCGGGGTCGCAGCGGCGATGCCGGCACCGAGCGCAAGAAGATGGACCGCTCTCATGGATTCCTCCGACAAGTCTTTTGGATCGACAGCCGCGCGTGTTCGATTCGCGACTATGCGACCTGACCTGCTGTTTGCGACAGGGATCGGATACGCTTCGGCAGCGGGCACTCTCGCGGTGATGAACATCCACCGAGCCAGAGGCGGCTATCCCTTGAGCCACCCCCTCGAAACCGAAGCTTGAACGAACTCTAAGAGAAATTTGAGCGCCGTCAATCCGCCTCTTGAGCCTCCCTCGAGAGAATGAGGCGGCTCATCCCCAGTTCTCCCAGCGCATTAGCGATGGTGCTTCGCACAAACACGATGTTGCATCGCAGCAGAGTCCGGTGTTCACCAGGTTTTTACTGGACGCGTTCGGTCGCCTAATCATGCGAGAACGTAGGTTGGGCCGGCACCCGGCCTGAGGTCCATGCGCCAAATGCAGGCGAAGCCGGGTTCCGGGTCGGGTTTGACTGCTGTTCGTACGGTCGAGCTTGCTTTGCGGCGCAGCATCCCGGTGCGACACGCGCGGCCATCCGGCACGCGTCCCGGCCTTGCCGAATCTACCCGGAGCTGCGCGCTCTCGCCGCAGACGCGGCCCTGCGTAGTCCGCCTTGGATCCCGCGCTCAGAGATCGGTCACCGCCCCGGTGCTCTCGAACTCGGCGACGTCGCCCACGAGATCGGTCACGGAGATGTCGAGGCGACGGCCCGTCTTGAGGCGCAACTGCGAATCGGGTTCCAGCCAGACCGGGCGCAGGCCCGCATGGCTTCCGCGCAGGGTTCCGTGCGCCACCAGGGCGCCGTCGCGGCGCTCGATCACCACGCGGTAGCGCACCCGCACGGCCGGACGGTCGCGTATGGAGACGAAACCCAGTCCCGTGAGCGTCTTCAGGACTTCGTTCGATTCGGCCATCGGACGCGACGCGGGGGACGGGACAAGGGGCGGGACGAAACGGCACCGACGTTGCCGATTGTTCCCGCACTTAATCTCCGAACCGCGCAGCTGTCACCGGGGCCGGACGACAAACCGGCGCCGATGCCGCCTCAGGCGAGCGTGCGCACCACGATCTTGCCGTCCTCGGCCGAGAGGGCGAGGCGCCCGTGCTTGAGCGCCAGGGCCTTCTCGCCGAACAGCGTCCGACGCCAGCCTTGCAGCAGGGGCACCTCGGCCTCGTCGTCCTCGGCTACTGCTTCGAGATCATCGACCGTGGCGATGATCTTGGGCGCGACCCCTTCGGTCTCGCAGACCGCCTTCAGCAGCACCTTGAGCAGCTCGACGAGGGCGCCGCTGCCGCCGCTGCGTCCCCGGGCGCGCTCCGGCGGGCGGATGTCCTGGATGTCCCGGGCAAAGCCCCGCTCCACCGCGGCCAGGATGTCGGCGCCCGTGCGCGAGCGCTCGAACCCGGCCGGAATGGTGCGCAGCCGCCCGAGCGCCTCGACGCTGCGCGGGCCGGCGGTGGCCACGTCGATCACCGCCTCGTCCTTCAGGATGCGCCCGCGCGGCACGTTGCGCGCCTGCGCCTCGCGCTCGCGCCAGGCGGCGACCTCCATCAGCACCGCGATCTCGCGGGGCTTGCGCATCCGGCCCGAGAGCCGGCGCCAGGCGAGCTCGGGATCGGCCCGGTAGGTCTCGGGCGAGGTGAGCACGCCCATCTCCTCGTCGAGCCAGGCACCCCGATCGGTGCTGAGCAGTTCGCCCGCGAGCGCTTCGTAGACCTTCACCAGATGCGTGACGTCCGAGAGCGCGTAGGCGAGCTGGGCGTCCGAGAGCGGGCGGCGGGACCAGTCGGTGAAGCGCGAGGACTTGTCGATCTTGGCCTTGGCCAGATCGTTGACGAGCTGCTCGTAGGACACCGAATCGCCGTAGCCGCAGACCATCGCGGCGACCTGCGTGTCGAAGAAGGGCTGCGGCAGGATCTCGCCCATCAGCCAGATGATCTCGAGATCCTGGCGGGCGGAGTGGAAGACCTTCACCACGCCCTCGTCATCCATGAGGTCGAGGAAGGGCTGGAGGTCGATCTCCTTGGCGAGCGGATCGACCAGCACCGCCGTGCCGTCCGGCCCGGCCATCTGGATCAGGCAGAGCTTGGGATAATAGGTCGTCTCGCGCATGAACTCCGTGTCGACCGTCACGAAGCTTTGCGCGGCGAGTCGATCGCAGGCCTCGCGCAGGGCCGCCGTTGTACTGATCAGGTCCATACTCCGGCTATAGCGGAGCCCGCCGCGGAAAGGGAGCGGCGCCGCCCCCCCGATGGCGCGCGCGTCCCCACCAAACACAGGTCGATCAGCTCTTCGGGCCCCCGGCGCGGCGCCCTCACGCCACCGCGTCGAGGGCGGCGCCGCGGCGGGCCCGGGCCTGTGCCCGGATCCGGCGGCGCAGGCGCGCGGCGTCTGCCCGGCGCCGCGCCTCGGCGCGGGCGAGGAGCCAGTCGAGGATGCCCCCTTCCAGCCGCTTGCCGGTGGCTGTGTCGGTGAGGCGCCGGATCCGGTCGACCCGGAAGCCCCGGTAGCCGCCGCGGCCGTCGTCGATGCCGCCGAGCAGCGTCCGGCCGGGCCCGAGCTTCAGCTCGCGCGCGGCGAGGGTGCGGCGGCTCCATACCCCCTGCCCGTCCTCGTAGACGAGCTCGAACCGCCCCTCGAGGGGCAGCAGCTGCCAGGCCGGCGGCGCCGACCGGGCTGTGTCCGCCGAAGCCGGCGGAGCGGAGGCCGGCGGGGCCGGCGCGGCGGCCGGCTCGAAGCCGGAAAAAGCGTGCGCGTTCATGGAGATGATATGGGGATTCGAGCCCCGTTCCGGTAGATGCGCGGCAGGCCTGCGCTTGACTTGGAGGACGTCGCGTGAATGGTGCCCCGCTCGCGCCCGAGCGCCTGCCTCAAGAGCCTGCCGTGCACCGTTACCGTACCCACACCTGCGGGGCGCTTCGCCCGTCCGACGTCGGTGAGACCATCCGCCTGTCCGGCTGGTGCCACCGCATCCGCGACCATGGCGGCGTGCTGTTCATCGATCTGCGCGACCATTACGGCCTGACGCAATGCGTGGTGGATTCCGATTCGAAGGCCTTCCGGGCTGCGGAGGCGGTGCGCTCGGAATGGGTGGTGCGGATCGACGGGCGCGTGCGCACCCGGCCCGCCGGCACCGAGAACCCGGAACTGCCGACCGGCGCGGTCGAGGTCTATATCGACGACCTCGAAGTCCTGGGCGCCGCGGCCGAGTTGCCGCTGCCGGTCTTCGGCGATCTCGAGTACCCCGAGGAGACGCGGCTGCGCTACCGCTTCCTCGACCTGCGCCGCGAGAAGCTGCACGCCAACATCATGAAGCGCGGCGCGATCATCGACGCGCTCCGCCGCCGCATGCGGGACGGCGGCTTCTTCGAGTTCCAGACCCCGATCCTGACGGCCTCCTCGCCGGAGGGCGCGCGCGACTACCTCGTGCCGTCGCGGGTGCATCCGGGCAAGTTCTACGCGCTGCCGCAGGCGCCGCAGCAGTTCAAGCAGCTCACGATGATCGCGGGCTTCGACCGCTACTTCCAGATCGCGCCCTGCTTCCGCGACGAGGATGCCCGCGCCGACCGCTCGCCGGGCGAGTTCTACCAGCTCGACATCGAGATGAGCTTCGTCACCCAGGAGGACGTGTTTCAGGCCGTGGAGCCCGTGCTGCGCGGCGTGTTCGAGGAGTTCGCCGAGGGCAAGCGCGTCACCGCGGCCTTCCCGCGCATCACCTACGCGGACGCGATGCTGAAATACGGTGTCGACAAGCCGGACCTGCGCAATCCCCTCGTCATCGCCGACGTGACGGCTGAGTTCGGCGACGACGCGGTGGAGTTCAAGGCGTTCAAGGGCGTGATCAAGTCGGGCGGCGTGGTGCGCGCCATCCCGGCGACGGGAGCGGGCAGCCAGCCGCGCTCCTTCTTCGACAAGCTCAACGACTGGGCGCGCTCGGAAGGGGCGCCGGGCCTCGGCTACATCGTGTTCGAGGACGAGGGCGGCGCGCTGACGGGCAAGGGCCCGATCGCCAAGTTCATCCCGGCCGAGATCCAGGCCCGGATCGCCGCGAAGGCCGGCGCGAAGGCCGGCGACGCGGTGTTCTTCGCGGCCGGCCCCGAGGCGAAGGCGGCGGCGCTGGCCGGCAAGGCCCGCATCCGCATCGGCGACGATCTCGACCTGTCGGACAAGGACCAGTACGCCTTCTGCTGGATCACCGACTTCCCGATGTACGAGTGGAACGAGGACGAGAAGCGGATCGACTTCTCGCACAACCCGTTCTCGATGCCGAATTTCGACCCCGACGCCTTCCTGGGCCTCGGGGCCGAGGACGAGGCGACGATCCTCGGCATCAAGGCGTTCCAGTACGACATCGTCTGCAACGGCATCGAGCTGTCGTCCGGCGCGATCCGGAACCACAAGCCCGAGATCATGGAGAAGGCCTTCGGGCTCGCCGGCTACGGCCGCGACGTGCTCGAGGCGAAGTTCGGCGGCATGCTGAACGCCCTGCGTCTCGGGGCCCCGCCCCACGGCGGCATCGCGCCCGGCGTCGACCGGATCGTCATGCTCCTGTGCAACGAGCCGAACATCCGCGAGGTTGTGCTGTTCCCGATGAACCAGCGCGCCGAGGACCTGATGATGGGCGCGCCCTCCGAGGCGACCCCGAAGCAGCTGCGCGAGCTGCACATCCGCCTCAATCTGCCGGAGAAGAAGGCCTGACGCCGGCTCCTCCCTCCCCCGCGGACGGGGGAGGGCGACCCGGATCCCCCGCGCCTGACCTCGTCGCTGTCGTCGTCGCCCACGACAGCGCCCACGCCCTGCCCGACTGCCTCGCCGCCCTCCGCTCCGAGGGGGTGCCGGCGATCGTCGTCGACAATGCGAGCCGCGACGGCTCCGTCGCGGTCGCCGAGGCGGCGGGCGCGCGGGTGATCCGCAATCGCCGCAACGAGGGCTACGGCCGGGCCAACACCCACGGGGTCCGCGCCGCCGAGGGCGCCGGGCACGTGCTGATCCTCAACCCCGACCTGATCCTGCAGCCCGGCGCCGTCGCGGCGCTCCGCACGGCCGCGCGGGCCTATCCGGATGCCGGGCTCTACGCCCCGCGCATCGTCGAGCCGGACGGGCGCTACTTCTTCCAGCCCCAGTCCTTCCTCAGTCCCTACCTGACGAACGCCAAGGGCCGGCGCGACCTGCCGGAGGGCGATGCCTGCGCGCCCTTCCTCTCGGGCGCCTGCCTGATGGCCGAGCGGGCGCTCTTCCTCGGTCTCGGCGGCTTCGATCCGAAGATCTTCCTGTTCTACGAGGACGACGACCTCTGCCGCCGCGTCGCCGATGCGGGCCGGGCCCTCGTCCATGTCCACGCGGCGGTGGCGCTCCACGGGCGCGGGCGCTCCTCGGCGCCGGAGCGCGGCCGGGTGTTCCGCACCCGCTGGCATCTCGCGTGGTCGAAGGCCTACGTCGCGCGCAAGTACGGCCTGCCCGATCCGAGCCTCGGCACCCTCCTCGCCAACGCCCCCAAGGCCGCCCTCTCCCTGCTCGCCCTGCGCCGGGCCGGCTGGGAGCGCTACGGCGGCTCGGCCGCCGGGGCGCTCGCCGCGCTGAGGGGCCGCGATGCGCTCGAACGCGAGGGGCTGGACGGAGCGGTGCCATGAGCCCCCTGCCCCCGCGCGCCGCGCTCGCGCACGCGGCGGCGCTGCTTGCCCGTCACGGCTTCCGCGAGGTGGCCCGCAACGAGCGCGGCGACAGCCTCTACCTCGCCGAGGGCGATTCGCCCCACCGGCTGCGCCTCTCCAACCACGCCCGCACGCCGAAGCAGCGCCGGGGGCACCCGGAGGTGATGGCGAGCCTCGTCGTCCGCGATCCGAAGACCCCGGAGCAGCTCGCCGCGATGGTCGCGGCGGTGGTGCGCGACTATGCTGGCGGCGTCCGGAAGGCTCAGGCCTCGGGGGCGGACTCGGCCGGCGACGCGTCGCGGAAATAGGGCTCCACCGGCCCCTTCAGCTTCACCGTCATCGGGTTGCCGGCGCGGTCGAGGGTCTTGCCGGCGCTGAGGCGGACCCAGCCCTCGCTGACGCAATATTCCTCGACGTTGGTCTTCTCGACGCCCTTGAAGCGCACGCCGACGCCGCGCTCCAAGAGCGTCTCGTCGTAGTACGGGCTGCTCGGGTTGGTCGCGAGGCGGTCGGGCGGGGTGTCGGACATCGGTGGTCTCACGTCTCGAAGAGCGCCTGCGGGTAGGCGATTCAGCGAGTGGGCGCAACGTCCGCCAGCGCGGCGAGAAGCGCCTCGACCCGGTCGCTGCAGAGAAGCGGCACGAGCCGCGCGACGGTCTCGGGCGGCAGGTCCCACCACGCGCTCGCCACCAGCGCGGCGACCTGCTCGGGGGCGAAGCGGAGGCGCACCACGCGGGCCGGGTTGCCGGCCACCACCGCGTAGGGCGGCACGTCGCGGGTGACGACGGCGCGCGCCGCCACCACGGCGCCGTGGCCGACCGTGACGCCGGACAGGATCATGCAGCCGGAGCCGAGCCAGACGTCGCTGCCCACGATCACGTCGCCGCGCGAGGCGTGGTAGTCGCCCGGCGCCGCCGCGTCCGGGAAGTGCGCGCGCATCGCGGCGAACGGGTAGGTCGTCACCCAGTCGAGCCGGTGGCCGCCGCCGAGCAGGATCTCGACCCGGTCGGCGATGGAACAGTAGCGCCCGATCGTCAGCCGCCGTCCGGACTCGGGGAAGCGGACCTTCGGCCGCCCGTAGGAATAGGCGCCGATGGAGAAACCGTACCGCGACACGAGTTTCGCGAGGTGGATGCGTGTCTCGTTGTTCGGGTTGCGCCCACTGCGCAGCCGGTGCAACAGGGCCCTCAACGGGCGCAGCCACCGGGCGCGCGGCGCGGTCGCCAACGAGCGGGAGAGTGGGTCATGGCCGACAACATGTCCGAGGATCTCAAGTCCGGGGCGCTCGTCTACCATCGCCTGCCGCGGCCGGGGAAGCTCGAGATCCAGGCGACGAAGCCGCTGGGCAACCAGCGCGACCTGGCTCTGGCCTACTCGCCGGGCGTGGCCGCCGCCTGCATGGCGATCCACGAGGATCCCCAGGAAGCCGCGACGCTGACGATCCGCCAGAACCTCGTGGCGGTGCTCACCAACGGCACCGCGGTGCTCGGCCTCGGCGATATCGGCCCCCTCGCCTCCAAGCCCGTGATGGAGGGCAAGGCCGTCCTGTTCAAGAAATTCGCCGGGATCGACGTGTTCGACATCGAGGTCGACCAGCACGACGTCGACAAGCTCGTCGACGTGGTCTGCGCCCTCGAGCCCACCTTCGGCGGCATCAACCTCGAGGACATCAAGGCGCCGGAGTGCTTCGAGGTCGAGGAGCGCTGCCGGGCCCGGATGAACATCCCGGTCTTCCACGACGACCAGCACGGCACCGCGATCATTGTGGCGGCGGCGGTGCTCAACGGCCTGGAGCTCGCGGGCAAGAAGCTCGAGGACGTCCGCATCGTCACCTCGGGCGCGGGCGCGGCGGCGCTCGCCTGCCTCAACCTGCTCGTGTCGCTCGGCGCGCAGGTCCAGAACATCACCGTCACCGACATCAAGGGCGTGGTCTACAAGGGCCGCACCGAGCTGATGGACCGCTGGAAGGACGTCTACGCCCAGGAGACCGAGGCGCGCACGCTGGCCGACGTGATCCCCGGCGCCGACGTGTTCATCGGCCTCTCGGCGGGCGGCGTGCTCAAGCCCGAATACCTCGAGACGATGGCCGAGAAGCCGCTGATCATGGCGCTGGCCAACCCCTACCCCGAGATCATGCCCGATCTCGCCCAGGAGAAGCGCCCCGACGCGATGATCTGCACCGGGCGCTCGGACTTCCCGAATCAGGTCAACAACGTCCTGTGCTTCCCCTACATCTTCCGCGGGGCCCTCGACGTCGGCGCGACCTCGATCAACGAGGAGATGAAGAAGGCGGCCGTCAAGGCGATCGCGGCGCTCGCCCGCGAGACCCCCTCGGACGTGGTGGCCCGCGCGTATGGCGGCGAGGCCCGGCCCTTCGGCCCGCGCTCGCTGATCCCGAGCCCGTTCGATCCGCGCCTGATCCTGCGCATCGCCCCTGCCGTCGCCAAGGCGGCGATGGATTCGGGCGTCGCCGGGCGGCCGGTGGCCGATATCGACGCCTACGCCGAATCCCTCGACCGCTTCGTGCACCGCTCGGGCTTCATCATGAAGCCGCTGTTCTCGAAGGCCAAGGAGGCGCCCAAGCGCGTGATCTACGCCGAGGGCGAGGACGAGCGGGTGCTGCGCGCCGTCCAGGCCATCGTCGAGGACGGCGTGGCCAAGCCGATCCTGGTCGGGCGCCCGCGGGTGGTCGAGACCCGGCTCAAGCGCTTCGGCCTGTCGATCCAGGAGGGCCGGGACTTCGAGCTGATCGATCCCGAGGACGATCCGCGCTACCGCAAGTACGTGCAGACCTACCTCGAGGTGGCGGGCCGCCGCGGCATCACGCCGGAGGCCGCCCGGACCCTGGTGCGCACCAACACCACGGTGATCGGCGCGGTCGCCGTGCGCCGGGGCGAGGCCGACGCGCTGATCTGCGGGCTGGAAGGCCGGTTCGAGACGCGCCTGCGCATCATCCGCGACGTGATCGGCCTGAAGCCCGGCATCACGCAATGCGCGGCGATGAGCCTGATCGTCACCAAGAAGGGCGCCTACTTCCTGGCCGACACCCACGTCCGGCAGGATCCGAGCGCGGACGAGATCGCCGAGGTCGCGGTGGCCTGCGCCAACCATGTCACCCGCTTCGGCCTGACGCCGAAGATCGCCCTGCTCAGCCACTCGGATTTCGGGCAGTCGGATTCGGTCTCGGCCATGAAGATGCGCGCGGCGCTCGGGCTGCTGCAGGACAGGGCGCCGGATCTGCAGGTCGACGGCGAGATGCAACCCGATTCGGCGCTCTCGGAGATCATCCGCGACCGCGTGCTGCCGGGCTCCCGCCTCAAGGGCGCGGCCAACGTCCTGATCTTCCCCAACCTCGACGCGGCCAACATCGCCTTCCAGTTCGCCAAGGTGCTGGCCGACGCCCTGCCCGTCGGCCCGCTCCTGATCGGCCCGGCCAAGCCCGCCCATATCCTGACGCCGTCCGTGACGGCGCGCGGCATCGTCAACGTGACGGCGGCGGCGGTGGTCGAGGCCCAGGCGGACAACGAGAGCGCCGTCACGGACGGCGGCGAGACCGGGGCCGGCTCGCTCTCGGAATAGGCGCACCCGCCGCGGGACCCCAGGTCCCGCGGCGCCGGATCAGCCCAGCACGACCCGCCCGTCGAGGCCGATCACACGGCCGAGGCCGCGCACGCGATTGAGCAGGCGGTCGCTCGCCAGCGGGTGGAGGTGGGGCGGCAGCTGCAGGGTCACCCGCCCGTCCGCCACGGCGAGCGGCGCTGCGGCGAGCACGCCGCCCATGCCGGCCGAGAGCGGGAAGGCGACGCGCAGCAGGGCGCCGAGCATCCGGGCGCGCTCGAACAGGCGCGGGCCGGCGAGCGCCCGCAGGACCGGGTTGGCCTTCTCCGGGGCGATGCCCTCGTGGCGCAGCGCCACGGCGAGGGCGAGGTAGGCCCGGCCCGGATGGTCGACGCCGACGAAGGCCGCGTTCTGGATCAGCGCGATGCTCTGCTCGCCGCGGTAATCCGGATGCGCCCGCCAGCCGATATCCGAGAGCAGGCAGGCGGCGTGGCGCAGGCGGCGCTCGTCGGCCGTCTCCGGCCCGTCCAGGCTCTCCACGAAGCGGTCGCTCCAGGCGCAGAGGTCGAGGCCGTGGCCGGGCGAGCGGGCGCGCAGGCGGTTCAGGTCCGCGGCCGAGGTGAGCAGCGAGTCCGCCCCCCGATCCTCGCGCTCGAGCTGCTCGAACAGCAGCCCCTCGCGCACGCCCGAGGCCGAGATCGCGATCTCGCGCGGGCGTCCGACCCGGATGATCTCCTCGAGCACCACGGCCCCGTAGGCCAGCAGCGGGCGCCGGGCCTCCGAGATGGTGTCGACGTCCTGCAACTGGGCGATGTCGCATTGCTCGACCACCTGCAGGAAGCTCAGCTCGTCGGTCGGCTCGATCCTGTAGCCGTGCATGACGTGCAGCGGGTACTGGCGGGCGGCCTGATGCAGGCGGGCCAGCGCCCGCCACGTGCCGCCGACCGCGTAGAAGGTCCGGCCCTTGAGGGTCTCGAGCTGGGGGACGGCCTTGCGCATGTGCTCGCGCACGAGCTTGGCGGCCTTCTTGAGCGAGTTGCCCGAGAGATCCTGGAGGGCGAGGCCGCCGAGCGGCATCGTCACGCCCTGGCCGACCACGGCGCCGCGCACGTCCACCAGCTCGAGCGAGCCCCCGCCGAGGTCGCCCACCACGCCGTCCGGCGCGTGGAAGCCCGAGATCACGCCGAGCGCCGAGAGCTCGGCCTCGCGCCGGCCCGACAGCAGCTCGATCCGCTCGCCGCAGGCCGCCTCCGCCGCCTCCAGGAAGGCCGGCCCGTTCTCGGCGTCGCGGGCGGCGGCCGTGGCCAGCACGTGCAGGCGCGCGACGCCCATGATGGCGCAGAGCACCCGGAAGCGGGCGAGCGCCTGGAGCGCCCGGCGCACCGCCTCCTCGTTGAGCCGGCCCGTGGTGAGCACGTTGCGGCCGAGGCCGCACAGCACCTTCTCGTTGTAGATCGGGGTCGGAGCCCGGCTCAATCCGTCATAGGCGACGAGGCGCACCGAGTTCGAACCGATATCGATGATCGCGACCGGGGCCGAGGCGGGCCCGGGAAGCTCTGGGGACGATGCCAAGTCGACCGATCCTTGATCGAGGGCGCGCCGTGCGGCGGACGCCCATAGCTAGAGGCAAACCGACCGGCGCGGAACCGGGGCAGCCCGCCGCCCCGCCCGCTTTTCCGGTATCGCCGCCCGGCGCCCCCGGACCGGAGGCTTGGGGCGGGGCTTGGGGGGCCTCGCCTCAGCCCCGCTGCGCCCGGCGGCTCAGGGCCCGCGGGCTCGACTTCTTCGAGGCCTTGCCGCGGCCCGAGAGGCTCGGGTTCGTCATGAAGTACTTGTGGGCGTTGAAGGGCTCCTCGCCCTCCACCGGCTGGACCCGCTCGCTCCCGCCAGAGGCCAGGACGCGCCAGCTCTGGCGGTTGTCGAGGAGGTTGGCCAGCATGATCTGGTCGAGCACCTGCTGATGCACCGTGGCGTTGGTGATCGGCAGGAGCGCCTCCACGCGGCGGTCGAGGTTGCGGCTCATCAGGTCGGCGGACGAGATGTAGACGGTCGCCTTCGGATGCGGCAGCCCGACGCCGTTGCCGAAGGCGTAGATGCGCCCGTGCTCCAGGAAGCGCCCGACGATCGACTTGACCCGGATGGTCTCCGACAGGCCGGGCACGCCCGGCCGCAGGCAGCAGATGCCGCGCACCACGCAGTCGATCTGCACGCCGGCCTCCGAGGCGTCGTAGAGCGCGTCGATGATCTGGGCGTCCACGAGCGAGTTGCACTTGATCCAGATCGCGGCCGGGCGCCCGGCCTTGGCATGGGCCACCTCGGCCTCGATGTGCTCGAGCAGCCGCAGCTTCAGGGTCAGGGGCGAGACCGCCATGCGCTCGAGCTCGGCGGGCTCGGCGTAGCCGGTGATGAAGTTGAAGATGCGCGAGACGTCGCGCGCGATCGCCGGGTCCGCGGTGAAGAAGGACAGGTCGGTGTAGATGCGCGCGGTGATCGGGTGATAATTCCCGGTGCCGACGTGGCAATAGGTGACGAGGCGCTCGCCCTCCCGGCGCACCACCATCGACAGCTTGGCGTGCGTCTTCAGCTCGACGAAGCCGAACACCACCTGCGCGCCCGCCTTCTCGAGGTCGCGCGCCCAGCGGATATTGGCCTCCTCGTCGAAGCGGGCCTTCAGCTCCACCAGCGCCGTCACGGACTTGCCGGCCTCGGCGGCCTCGGCGAGGGCCGCCACGATCGGCGAGTTCGAGGAGGTACGGTAGAGCGTCTGCTTGATCGCCACCACGTTCGGGTCGCGGGCGGCCTGGGTCAGGAACTGCACCACCGAATCGAAGGATTCGTAGGGGTGGTGGACGCAGAAATCCTTCTGGCGGATCGCCGCGAAGACGTCGCCGCCGCTCTCGCGGATGCGCTCCGGGAAGCGCGGGTTGTAGGGCTTGAACTTGAGGTCCGACCGGTCGATCGAGACGATCTGCGACAGCTCGTTCAGCGCCAGCATGCCCTCCACGAGCACGATCGCGTCGTGCGAGATCTCCAGCTCGTCGGCCACGAAGGTGCGCAGGTCCTCCGGCATCCCGGCCTCGACCTCGAGGCGGATGACGACGCCCCGGCGGCGCTGCTTGAGCGCCGTCTCGAAGTGCAGGACCAGATCCTCGGCCTCCTCCTCGATCTCGAGGTCGGAATCGCGCACCACCCGAAAGGCACCCTGGCCCCGCACGTGATAGCCGGGAAAGAGCCGCCCGGTGAACATCACGATGAGCTGCTCGATGGCGATGAAGCGCGCCGCCGGATCGTTCTCGACGGCGGGCAGGCGCACGAAGCGATCGAGCACGCCCGGCATGCGGATCAGGGCGCGCAAGGTCCGGCCGTCGCGCGGGCGCACCAGCATCAGCGCGACGGTGCTGCCGAGGTTCGGGATGAACGGGAAGGGATGGGCCGGGTCGATCGCCAGTGGGGTCAGGACCGGCAGGACGTGGTCGAGGAAGTAGTCCTCCAGCCACGCCTTGTGCTCGGGGATGAGGTCCCCCGGCTCGACCAGGGCGATGCCGACGCCGAGCAGCTCGGCCCGGAGCTCGCGCCAGCGCAGCTGCTGATCCTCGGCGAGGCGCGAGACCTCCGCGCCGATGCGGGCGAGCTGCTCGGCGGGCGTCAGCCCGTCCTGCGACGGCAGGGTCAGCCCGGCGCGGACCTGATCGTGCAGCCCGGCCACCCGGACCATGAAGAACTCGTCGAGGTTGTTGGCCGAGATCGAGAGGAAGCGCAGCTGCTCCAGCAGGGGGTGCCCGGTATTCGAGGCTTCCTCCAGAACCCGGCGGTTGAACTGCAGCCAGGACAGCTCCCGGTTGACGAAGCGCTCGGGCGAGTGGCGCAGCGTCCGGCCCGCCTCCAGCACCGGCTCCCGCGCCGGTGCGTCCGCGACCGGCGGCGGCTCGGCGAGATCGCTCGCGGCCGGCCACTCGTCGCCCCGGTCCGTCTCGGCGCCCGCATCCTTCGGGGTGTCCGTCCCGGCCGCCAGCGGGTCCGGCTGGGCCGGGCGCGGGGCGCGGGCCCCGGCCGAGCGCCGGGCCGGGCCGGGCCGGCGCGGCGCGGGCTGCTCGGCGGGCGACACCGCATCCGGCTCCTGAGCGCGCCCGCTCTCCCGCGTCCCGGTTCTCGGCTCCAACTCCGCCAACACACGTCCTCCCGCGATACGACGCCCGCCCTATCAGGGAATCGGGTCGCCTGTGTGACAGTTCGATGACGGGACCGGCCGCCGCCTAATCCTCGCCTTCGCCTTCGCCTTCGCCTTCGTCCTCGCTCATCCGCTCCAGGACGGCGAGCGCGAGCGGCTTGGTGATGCGCCGCCCGCGCCCGAGGGCGTCGCGGTCGAGCTCGGTCACCACCGCGCGGGCGCGCCCGAGCGAGCGGTCGATGCGCAGCGCCAGCGCCTCGATCACCGAGAGATCGACCACGAGCTGGCGGTCGACGAACAACTTCACGATCACCGCCCGCAGGAGGGCGTCGTCCGGCTCGAGGATCGCCGCGCTCGGGGCGAGGCGCAGGCGCGAGCGCAGGTCGGGCGTCGCGATCGCCATCGCGTCGACGGGCGACGCGCTGGTCAGGAGAACCGGGCTCCTGCGCTCGCGGGCCGCGTTCAGCAGGTGGAACAGGGCGGCCTCGTCGCGACCCTCCGGCCGGTCGACGTCCTCGATCACCAGCGCGCCGTTCGAGACCAGATGCGGCACGCTGCCGGCGTTCACCGCGACGGCCGGCACCGTCCAGGCATGGCTGCGGGTCGCCCAGATCGAGGCGAGGTGGCTCTTGCCGCTCCCCGGCGGGCCGGTGAGGAGGAGCACTGTGTCCGGCCAGTCGGGCCAGGCCTCGATCAGGGCGTAGGCCGCCTCGTTGGCGGGACCGACCAGGAAATCCTCGCGGCCGTAGCGGGGATCGAGCGGCAGGTCGAAGGTGAGCTGCCTCGGCGGGGCGTTCTCGCGCATGATGCCTCCTCGCGCATGGATGCCTCCTCGCGCACGATGCCTGGCGCCGCCCGCCCGGCGTCAACGGCCGTCGGCGTCGATCAGCACCGGCTGCTCCGCGTGATAGAGCCGGCTCTCCAGGTAGCGCCGCAGGCCGAAGCGCACCAGCACGCCGATCGAGGCGGCGACCGGCACGGCGAGCAGCAGGCCGAGGAAGCCGAACAGCGAGCCGAAGGCCAGCAGGGAGAACATCAGCCAGACCGGGTGCAGGCCGACCGAATCGCCGACGAGCTTGGGCGAGATGATGTTGCCCTCCAGGAACTGGCCGACGAGGAACACCCCGACGGTGAGCCCGATATGCAGCCAGTCGCCGCCCGGCCAGAATTGCACGAGCGCGACGCCGACCGAGAGCAGGAAGCCCGTGAGCGTGCCGACATAGGGGATGAAGGTGAGGAACCCGGCGATCAGCCCGATCAGCACCCCGAAATTCAGGCCCACCAGCCAGAGGCCCAGCGCGTAGAAGGTGCCGAGGATGAGGCAGACCAGGGTCTGGCCGCGCACGAAGCCGATGATCGCCCGGTCGATCTGGGCCGCGAGGCCGCGCACGGTCGCGCGGTGGCGCGGCGGCACCCAGCCGTCGATCGCCGCGACCATCCGGTCCCAATCCACCAGGATGTAGAAGGCGACCACTGGCGTCACCACGAGGAGCGAGGCGATCGAGATCAGGGCCTGGCTGCCCGACCAGATCGACTTGAGGAAGGCGAGCAGCCACGCCACCCCCTGCGTCGCCAGCGTGCCCACGGAGGATTGCAGCTCGGTGAGCGCGTCGGCCCCGCCCAGCCGCTGCAGCACCGGGCCGGCGCGCTCGGCCAGGATCTCCTGCAGCCGCGCCACCATCGCGGGCAGGCTGGAGATCAGGGCGGCGATCTGGTTGGCCACGAGCGGGGCGAGCAGGAGCAGGCCCACCACCAGGGCGAACACGAAGAGCGCGAGGATCAGGAGGCTCGCGGCGAGCCGCCCGAGCCCGAGCCGCTCGAGCCTGTCGGCGAGGGGATCGAGGAGGTAGGCCAGCGCGATGCCGGCGACGAAGGGCAGCATCACGTCGCGCAGCAGGTAGACGAGTGCGCAGAGCGCGGCGAGCACGGCCAGCCCGATCACAGCCCTCGCGCGCATGCCGCCCTTTCCGTCCGCCTCGTCGGGAGAGTGGGAACGCCCGCGCGGACGGTCAAGGCTGACGGGTCGCGACGACGCCCGTGCCGGGGCGATGCCCGGAGGGCGGGATGCGAGAATCCGGTTCGCGATCCGCGACCGCTCGCATTTCCTGACGCCTGTCGGGTTCGTCGCGGGCGATCTTTGGGCTAAAGGGACCGGATCACGAGCAGGATGCGGGTGCCGATGACGGCCGAGACCGACAAGACCGAGACCGCGCAGGGTCTCACCTACGCGCAGGCGGGCGTCGATATCGACGCCGGCAACGCCATGGTGGAGACGATCAAGCCGCTGGTGCGGGCGACGCGCCGGCCGGGGGCGGATGCGGAGATCGGCGGCTTCGGCGGCCTGTTCGATCTGAAGGCCGCGGGCTTCCGCGATCCGATCCTGGTGGCGGCCAATGACGGCGTCGGCACCAAGGTGAAGATCGCCATCGAGACCGGGCGCCACGACACGATCGGCATCGACCTCGTGGCGATGTGCGTCAACGACCTCGTGGTGCAGGGCGCCGAGCCGCTGTTCTTCCTCGACTACTACGCCACCGGCAAGCTGGTGCCGGGCGTCGGCGCCGACATCGTGCGGGGCATCAGCGACGGCTGCCGGCAGGCCGGCTGCGCCCTGATCGGCGGCGAGACCGCCGAGATGCCGGGCCTCTACGACGGGGCGGATTACGACCTCGCGGGCTTCGCGGTGGGCGCGGCCGAGCGCGGCACGCTGCTGCCGCGGCCCGGCATCGCCCCGGGCGACCTCGTGCTCGGCCTGACCGCGTCGGGGGTCCACTCGAACGGCTTCTCCCTCGTACGCCGCATCGTCGCCCGCACGGGGCTGGCCTGGGACGCGCCGGCGCCCTTCGCGCCCGGCCGCAGCCTCGGCGAGGCGCTGTTGGAGCCGACCCGGATCTACGTGAAGCCGCTGCTCGCCGCCCTGAAGGCCGCGGAGGGCATCAAGGCGCTCGCCCACATCACCGGCGGGGGCTTCCCCGACAACCTGCCGCGGGTGCTCCCCGACGCGGTGGGCATCGCGGTCGACCTCGCGGCGATCCCGGTGCCGCCGGTCTTCGGCTGGCTCGCCCGGGAGGGCGGCATCGCCGAGGCGGAGATGCTGCGCACCTTCAATTGCGGGATCGGCATGGCGGTGGTGGTCGCGGCCGACGCGGTGGCGGCCGTCGAGGCCGCCCTGGCGGCGGCCGGGGAGGCTACGGTCCGCCTCGGGCGGATCACCGAGCGGGGCGCCGAGCCGGTGACCTTCGACGGCCACCTCGCGCTGTGAGCGCCCCCGCGAAGACCCGCGTCGCGATCCTGATCTCCGGGCACGGCTCGAACATGGTCTCGCTGATCGAGGCGGCCCGGGCGCCGGGCTTCCCGGCCGAGATCGTGCTGGTGCTCTCGAACCGGCCGGAGGCCGCGGGCCTCGCGCATGCCGCCGCTGCGGGGATCCCGGCCCGCGCGATCGACCACCGGGCCTATCCCGACCGGGCGCGCTTCGACGCGGCCCTCGACGCGGAGCTGCGCGCGGCCGGCATCGACCTCGTCTGCCTCGCGGGTTTCATGCGGATCTTCACGCCGGGCTTCGTCGAGGGCTGGGCCGGACGGATGCTCAACATCCATCCCTCGCTGCTGCCGCTGTTCCGGGGCACGCACACCCATGCCCAGGCGCTCGAGGCCGGGGTGCGGCTGCACGGCTGCACGGTGCATTACGTGGTGCCCGAGCTCGATGCCGGACCGATCGTGGCGCAGGCGGCGGTGCCGGTGCGCGCGGGCGACGATCCCGACAGCCTCGCGGCCCGGGTGATCGTGCAGGAGCACCGGCTCTATCCCGCGGCCCTGGCGCTGGTCGCCGGCGGCGGGGTTCGGCTGGAGGGCGGGCGCGTGGTGTTCGAGCCCGCCGCGGCCCAGGCCGAGGGCGCGCTGCTCAGTCTCTAGGGTTCCGGATCGTCGGGCGAGGCCGGGGCGCGCGCGGGCGCCCCGGACGGGCCGTCAGGCCGGGCGCTGCAGCTTGCAGTTGTCGAGGGCCGAGAGCGCCTTGGCGCGGGCCGAATCGTTGAAGTAGCCGGTGCTGCGGTAGGCCTCGATCTCGGAGGCGTCGAGGGTCCGCATGGTCTGGCGGGCGTAGCAGCCGCAGGGGCGCTCCAGGGCGGCCTCGGGCGCGTTGGTCATGCGCGCCTGCACGACGGCGCAGGCGTGGCGGACGCGGCTCTCGAGGTTGGCCTTGGGTGCGGTGCGCAGCGCCGGATCGGGCTGGTACTGCTCGAACGGGGCGGTGGAGCCGCCGGCGAGCGCCGCGGTGGCACCGAGCGCCAGGAGGCCGGCTGCGAGGGTGAGGGACAAGCGGCGGGTCATGCGATGGGTCCGGGCGTAGGAAAGATGAAGCCTCGCCCTTGGACTCCCGCGATCCGCATCCCGTCAATGGCGGCCCTGCCACACCGCCGGGCCATTCCGCCGCCCCGCCCGCGGGCGGGGTGATTTGGCCGCCGGTGTGCCCCGGCGGCCAGTCGAACGCGGTCGGCTCAGCCGACGATGTCGCCGTCCTTGAAGAACTGGGCGATCTCTGCCTTGGCGTTCTCGGCGCTGTCCGAGCCGTGCACGGTGTTCTCGCCCACCGACTCGGCGAAGAGCTTGCGGATGGTGCCCTCGGCGGCCTGGGCCGGGTTCGTGGCGCCCATCACCTCACGGTACTTCGCCACGGCGTTCTCGCCCTCGAGCACCTGCACCACCACCGGTCCGGAGGTCATGAAGGTCACGAGCTCGCCGAAGAAGGGGCGCTCCTTGTGGATCTCGTAGAAGGTCTCGGCCTGGGCCTGGGTCATCTGGATCCGGCGCTGGCCGACGATGCGCAGGCCGGCCTTCTCGATCACGGCGTTGACCGCGCCGGTGAGATTGCGCCGCGTGGCATCGGGCTTGAGGATGGAGAAGGTGCGCTCGGTGGCCATGGCGTGCGGAGTCCGTCTTTTTTCGAGGAAGGGTTTCGGCGGCCTCCGTCCCGCGGAAGCCGTTGCGCCGCCGGGCTTATAGCCGGCACCCCCCTCCCCCTCAACCCGGCCCGCGGCCGGACCGGGCGGGGCCCGGCCATGGCTTCGCTGCAACAGGGCCGAAAATTCGCCTGATTGCGACCGCGTAGTCGCTTGCGAACGGCACGCCCCGCGTTCCAGCGCGCCACATCTCGGAGAAGAACCGCATGCGTATCGCCCTCGGCTCCGCCCTCCTCCTCGCCGGCCTCGCCTCCGCCGCCGCCGACACCGCCAAGGATCCGTCCGGCACCTGGCTGACCGGCGACGGCCGCGCCAAGATCCGGATCGACCGCTGCGGCCCGGGCCAGAACCTCGTCTGCGGCAAGGTCGTCTGGCTGAAGGTGCCCACGACCGACCAGGGCGCGGCCCGAACCGACATCAAGAATCCCGACCCGAAGAAGCGCGCCCGCCCCGTCCTCGGCCTTCAGCTCATCGAGGGCCTGAAGCCCGACGCGGAGAAGTTCTCGGGCGACCTCTACAACATCGAGGAGGGCAAGGTGTATCAGGTGAGCCTGGAGCGCGAGAGCGCGTCCGAGCTCTCGGTCTCCGGTTGCATCCTCAAGGTGCTGTGCGGCTCGCAGACCTGGACCCGCGTCCCCGACGTGAACCAGCAGGCCGCGAACATGTCGGCCGAGGCGCCGGCGCCGAAGCCCGCGAAGGCGGCCCCGAAGGCCGCCAAGGCGGAGTAGGCGCCCTCAGAGCGCCGCGAACCCGCGCTGCACGGCGGGCCGGGCCAGCAGCGCGTCGAGCCAGCGGCGCACGTTCGGGTAGGCCGAGAGGTCGACGCCCTGCTTGCCGTGGAACTTCGCCCAGGGCAGCGTCGCGACGTCGGCGATCGAGTAGTCGCCGGCGAGGTAGTCCCGGTCCGCGAGGCGGGCGTCGAGCACGCCGTAGAGCCGTTTCGACTCCGCCTCGAAGCGCTCGATCGCGTAGGGGATCTTCTCCGGCGCGTAGATCTTGAAATGGTGGGTCTGGCCGAGCATCGGCCCGAAGCCGCCGACCTGCCAGAACAGCCATTCGTCGACGGCGACGCGGGCCCGCTCGTCGGCCGGGTAGAGGCAGCCGGTCTTGCGCCCGAGATATTGCAGGATCGCGCCGGATTCGAACACGCTGATCGGCTGGCCGCCCGGACCGTCGTGATCGACGATCGCCGGGATCTTGTTGTTCGGCGAGATCTTCAGGAACTCGGGCGCCATCTGCTCGCCCTTGCCGATGTTCACGGGCAGCACCCGGTAGGGCAGCCCGCACTCCTCCAGCATGATCGGGATCTTCCACCCGTTCGGCGTGGTCCAGGTGTGGAGGTCGATGGGCTTGCCCGTGACGGCGGCCATGGATCGGGGCTCCGGCTCTGTCCGCCCGCCGCGCGCCGGGCGAGGTCTCGAGATTGGTGACCGCGGGGGTCGTCTGCAAGCCCGGACCGGCGGGTCCGAACCTCCGGAGCCGGACGTGCAAGTCCGGAGCCGTCCGCCGCGACGGCGGGCGGTCCATGGCCTAGCTAGCCCGGATCGGCACCCGCGCTCAAGCGCGCCCCCGCACGCGGCGGCCGAAACGCGCCGGCGAGGCTCGCGCCTGCCCACGCGAATGTCGAGGGCGGCGTGCGGACGCCCTTGCCCTCCGGCCGGCTTGCGTCTGAGATAGGATTCCTCGCCGCGGACCGACTCGCGGCCCGAACGGGATCGCCACCATGCTCAACCGTCTCCTCGCCGGCGCCGCTCTGGCCCTGCTGCTCGCCGCGCCGGTCATGGCCAAGGACGCGCCCAAGGACGCCGCCAAGGACGCGACGGCGTCCGAGAAGGCGCCGAGCGCCGGGCAGACCGCCGCCCGCGGCCGGCAGAAGCAATGCGGCTCGGAATGGCGCGCCCTCACCGCCGCGCAGAAGACCGCGCAGGGGCCGAAATGGCCTCAGTACTGGAGCAAGTGCAACAAGCGCCTGAAGGGCAACGACAAGGCCTGACCATCAAAAGGCCCGGCCGCGCGAACCCGCCGCCTTCGGGCGGGTTCTGTGACCGGCGAGAGCGGCGGGGCGGGGGCGGATGAACGAGCGGCAGGCACTCCAGCGCGTGGTGGCCGTCGGCGCGGTGATCCCGGTCGCGGCCGGCCTCTACGGCGTGGTCTTCGGCGTGAACGGCCTCGCCTCGGGCGTCGAGAGCGTCTCGATCGACAGCCACTTCCGCTACCTCTCGGGCCTGCTCACGGGCATCGGCATCCTGTTCTGGGTCTGCGTGCCGGGGATCGCGGGCAAGACGCGGCTGTTCCGCTTCCTGACCCTGGTGGTGGTGCTGGGCGGCCTCGCCCGGCTGCTCGGGCTCTACCTCACAGGCGTGCCCTCCCTGACCATGCTCGGCGCGCTCGGGGTCGAGCTCGTGGTGACGCCCCTGCTCTGCCTGTGGCAGGCCCGGATTGCCGCCCAGGCCCGCGCCGCCGGCTCCGCGGATCTCACCCGCGATGCCTGAGGCCCCTGCCCGTTCCGGCGCTCCCGCGCGCCTGGACCGTATCCTCGACCGGATCGACGCCTTCGTCCCCGCGCCCGCGGCCTGGGCCTTCGCGCTGCGCATCTGGATCGCCATGACCCTGGCGCTCTACATCGCCTTCTGGCTGCAGCTCGACAGCCCCTCGACGGCCGCGACCGGCGTCGCGATCCTGGCCCAGCCGCGGCGGGGCCAGGCGATCTCCAAGGCCGTCTACCGCCTCCTCGGCACGATCATCGGCGGCGCGGTCGCGATCCTGTTCATGGCCCTGTTCGGGCAGGACCGCGTGCTCCTCCTCCTCGCCTTCACGGTCTGGCTCGGACTGTGCGTGTTCGTGGCGCAGTATCTCCAGGACACCCGCGCGTACGGGGCCATGCTGTCGGGCTACACGGTCGCGATCATCGCGGTCGCCCATATCGACACGCCGCAGAACACCTTCGACGCCGCGGTCTCGCGGCTCGCCGCGATCGCGGTGGCGGTGGTGGTGATCACCTTCATCAACGACGCGCTGGCCTCGCCGAGCACGTGGCGGACGTTGCGGCCGACGCTGGTCGGTGCCTTCGCGGCGGTGAAGGACTTCGCCCGCGAGGCCCTCGCCGCCGGGGATCCCGGGCCGGAGCGGGCCGCGCAGATGATCCGCCGGATCGCCCCGATGCGGGCCGATGCGAGCGCCATCGCGGGGGAGCTCGACGACGGCCCGTTCCGCGCGGCGGGCGCCCGCAGCGCCATCGCGGCGCTCTACGTGATGGTCGCGGCGAGCCGGGCCGTGGCGCGGGCCGCCGCGCACCTGCCGGCTCCCTCCCCGGCCGTCGCGGAGGCGCTGGCGATCTGCCGCGCGGTGGCCGCGGGCGACGTCTCCGCGCCCGGCGCCGCGGCCCTCGACGCCCACGACGCGCGCCTGCGCGACCTCGTCGACGCGGCCATGCGGGACGGCGACAGGCCCCTCGACGAGCTGGCCGCGCTCCAGCGCTGCCTCGACTTCGTCAATGCCGCGACCTTCGCCGACGACGGCCTGCGCGCCCTCTGCGATGGCCACAGGCCCCTGCGCGACGTGGCGCTGCCGACCCATCGTGATTTCCCGGTCGCCTTCCGGGCCGCCATGCGGGTCGCCATCGCGTTCGGCATCAGCGCGTTCCTGCTGATCCTCAGCGGCCTGCCCGAGAGCTCCTTCGCCCTCGTCCAGGTGGCGGCCAACTGCGCCCTCTCCTCGGTGACCCCGGATCCGCGCAAGTTCGCCCTCGGCGTGCTGATCGGGATGCCCCTCGCCGGCCTCTTCGCCGTAGCCGTGCTGTTCGGCCTGCTCAACGGCAACCAGGGCTTCCCGCTCCTGGCCATCGCGATGGCGCCGCCGGTCTTCCTCGGCTGCTTCCTGTCGCTCCACCCGCCGACCTTCACGGTGGGCTTCATCACCCTGGTGTTCTTCTCGGTGCTGCTGGCGCCCGCCAACCCGCAGACCTACGATCCCGAGACCGTGCTGACGAACGTGCTCCTCGTGATCGTCGCGGCGGTGCTGCTGTTCCTGGCGGTCCGCCTCGTCCTGCCGATCAGTGACGCGCGGCACCGGATCTACGCCCTCGATTCCGCCCGCCGGGCGCTCGCCGAGGCGATGGCCGGCGAGGGGGGCGACGCCACCACGCGGACGAGCCTCAACGCCGACCGGCTGTTCCAGTTCTGGGGCTACAGCTCCGGCAGCAGCGCGGTGCGCCGCATGGCGCTCACCCACGCCTTCGCGCTGGCGCAGCTCGAGGCCGCCGCGGCCCGCGCCCACGCGCAGATGCGCCTGCTCCGGCCCCTCGCGCGCCTGCACACGCCGATCGCCCAGGCGCGCGACGCCCTGGCGACCGGCCATCCCTGGGCCCTGGAGGACGCTGCACGCGATCTCGTGCGCGCGGCCGCACGGGAGGATCGCCCCGCCCGCATGACGAGCGCGCGGGCCGCGACCGATCTCGTCACGGCGGCACGGGTCATCGGACGCCATCGGCGTTTCCTGCGGCGCCTCGCCGTCGCGCCGTTCTGAGGAGTCGCCCCACGATGCGCCAGGACATCCAGATCGGCGGGATCCTGATCTCCCCGTTCGTCGCCTATGCCCTTGCCGCCTTCGCGATCCTCGTGGTGCTGCGCCGGATCTTCAGCCGCGTCCGCCTCAGCCGCTACGTGGCCAACGCCCCCCTGGCCGAGGCGGGCATCTACGTCTGCATCCTCGCCCTCCTGATCGTGCTGGTATGATGGCCGACGAAGACGACCCGAAAGCCGCGGCGGGCCACCCCGCGGGCGGTCCCACAGGCCGCCCCGCAGGGGTTCCGCGCGAGGACCCGCCGGCGCTCCGGGTCGAGGCGCCGGCGCCGGTCCGGAGCGGGCGGGCGGCCAAGGTGTTCCGGCTCGCCGCCACCGGCCTGATCCTGCTCCTCGCCCTCGGAGCGGCCGTCGTGGTCTGGCAATACTACGTCACCGCGCCCTGGACCCGGGACGGGCGGGTGCGCGTGCAGGTGGCGAGCGTCGCCCCGCAGGTCTCGGGCCAGATCACCGAGCTCCGGGTCAGCGACAACCAGACGGTGCAGCGCGGCGACGTGCTGTACGTGATCGATCCGTTCGACTTCCAGGTCGCGGTGGCCCAGGCCGAGGCCGAGGTGAAGAACCGCGAGGCGGACCTCCAGGTGAAGAACGCGCAATCGGCGCGGCGGCAGGCGCTCACCACGGTCTCGACCTCGGTGGAGGAGAAGCAGCAATATGCCGGCACGGCCAAGATCGCCGAGGCCGCGCTGGAGACCGCCAAGGCGCAGCTCTCCCAGGCCCAGACCAACCTGAAGCGCACGGAGGTGCGCGCCCCGGTCAACGGCCGGGTGACGAATCTCCTGCTGCGGGTGGGCGACTACGCCCAGACCGGCACCGCCAACGTGCGGGTGATCGACACCGACTCGTTCTGGGTCGACGGCTATTTCGAGGAGACCAAGATGGCGGGGATCCATGTGGGCGATCCCGCCGAGATGCAGCTCCTCGGCTTCGACCGGCCGCTGCGCGGGCGTGTCGAGAGCATCACCCTCGGCATCTCCACCGCCAATGCCGCGCCGAGCACGCAGGGCCTGCCGAACGTCGATCCGGTCTACACCTGGGTCCGCCTCGCCCAGCGCGTGCCGGTGCGCATCCGCATCGAGCAGGTGCCCGACGGCGTGCCGCTGGTGGCCGGCATGACCGCGACGGTCGCGGTGAACGAGGGCCGGGGCCGGACGCCCGGCTGGTTCGCGGATCTCCGCCGAGGCCTGACAGGCGGCCCGTGAGGGGGCCGGTGGTCCGGCCGCCGGTCCCGCTCCGGACGGCCCGGCCGCGTGCGAACGGCTGGGCCGTCCCGCAACGGCCCAGGTGTATCGCGCCGCAGCATCCGTGCCGCCAAGTGCTTGATGTCGTTAGGATGCGCTGCGGCGCGCTGTGGCGCGCGCGAATACTTGCGACGCCGACGAACTTTCGGGCTTGACGGCGCTCGAATACGGGCACAGTCTACTCCTGTGCTTCGAGACGGGAAGCACAGGACGGCCGCCGAACGACGCCCCGTGCGCGAGACTTTGCGGCCGAAGCTGAAGGAGACAGGAATGACTCCACCCCAGCGTAACGCCGCGGCGATCATCTCCGGATAGGTTCGGCCGGAGACGTAGCGGCTCCCAGCGGACAACCCGGCGGAGACGGCTCCAGGGGCGCAGAAGCGGCCGAACGGCGCGACTTCGAACACGCGACAAGCCCCACCTGAGCCGCTTCCGGCGCGGTTTCTCTCAAGGTGACCGAAGATCTGCCTGCCCACAGCCTCAGCCGAGGCTGCGCGCGGGATTTCCGCATGCGCGCCGCAGGCGACGGCGCGCGGGCCGCCATCCCGTCCCGACGCGGCCGCGGAGGCCCAGGAGGGTCCGGCGCGCGAGCCTCGGGCTACGCGATCCCGAGCTTCGCCTTCAGCAGCGCGTTCACCGCGGCCGGGTTGGCCTTGCCGCCGGTGGCCTTCATGGTCTGGCCGACGAACCAGCCGAGCAGCGTCGGCTTCTCGCGGGCCTGGGCGACCTTGTCGGGGTTCTGGGCGATGATGGCGTCGATTGCCGCCTCGATCGCACCCGTATCGGTGACCTGGCGCATGCCGCGCGCCTCGACCACCGCGCGCGGATCGCCCCCCTCGGTCCAGACGATCTCGAACAGGTCCTTGGCGATCTTGCCCGAGATCACGCCCTCGCCGATCAGGTCGATGATCGCCCCGAGCTGGTCCGCCGAGACCGGGCTCGCCTCGATGCCGAGGCCCTCCTTGTTCAGGCGGCCGAACAGCTCGTTGATCACCCAGTTGGCGGCCGCCTTGCCGTCGCGGCCCCTGGCCACCGCCTCGTAGTAGTCGGCCGATGCCCGCTCGGCGACGAGCACGCCGGCATCGTAGGCCGAGAGGCCGAAATCCTCGACGAAGCGCGCCTTCTTGGCGTCGGGCAGCTCCGGCAGGCCCTCGGCGAGGCGGTCGACATAGGCCTGATCGAACTCGAGCGGCAGCAGGTCCGGATCGGGGAAGTAGCGGTAATCGTGCGCCTCCTCCTTCGAGCGCATCGAGCGGGTCTCGCCGCGGCCCGGGTCGAACAGCCGCGTCTCCTGGCTGATCGTGCCCCCATCCTCGAGGATCGCGATCTGCCGGCGCGCCTCGGTCTCGATCGCCTGCCCGATGAAGCGGATCGAGTTGACGTTCTTGATCTCGCAGCGGGTGCCGAGCGGGTCGCCGGGGCGGCGGACCGAGACGTTCACGTCGGCGCGGAGCGAGCCCTTCTCCATGTCGCCGTCGCAGGTGCCGAGATAGCGCAGGATGGTGCGCAGCTTCGTCACGTAGGCCTTGGCCTCGTCCGACGAGCGCAGGTCCGGCCGCGAGACGATCTCCATCAGGGCGACGCCGGAACGGTTGAGATCGACGAAGCTCTGGTTCGGCGCCTGATCGTGCAGGGACTTGCCCGCATCCTGCTCCAGATGCAGCCGCTCGATGCCCACCGTGATCGAGTCGCCGTCGGCCAGATCGACCAGCACCTCGCCCTCGCCGACGATCGGGTCCTTGTACTGCGAGATCTGGTAGCCCTGCGGCAGATCCGGGTAGAAGTAGTTCTTGCGGTCGAAGACCGAGCGCAGGTTGATCCGCGCCTTCAGGCCGAGGCCGGTGCGCACGGCCTGGGCGACGCATTCCTCGTTGATCACCGGCAGCATGCCGGGCATCGCCGCGTCGACGAGCGAGACGTGGGCGTTCGGCTCGGCCCCGAACTCTGTCGAGGCGCCGGAGAACAGCTTCGAGCGGCTGGTGACCTGGGCATGGATCTCCATGCCGATCACCACCTCCCAGTCGTGCAGGCCGCCCTTGATCAGCTTGTTGGGGTTCACCGGGATCGTCATGCTCGTGAAAACCTCGCGGGCGCCCTGCGGGGCGCGTCCTCGATCCGGTGTGTAGGAACCGGCCGCGGGGCGGGTCAAGCGGCGCGCGCCCAGCCGAGCCAGTCGAGGGCGGTGTCGATGTCGCCCGGGGCCACCGAGAAGCCGCCCTCGGCGTCGGGCGGGTCGCCGATCACGTAGCCGCTGGCATGGCCGATCGCGTGATCGAGGCCGCTCTGCAGGAAGCCCAGCGCCGGGTCGCCGTTGCGGATCGAGAGCACGCTGGCGCCGGGCTCGCAGAACAGCGAGCCGTGCAGGCCCGAGCCGTACTCGCCGACGAGGCAGGCGGCCGACCGGAACAGCGCCACCTGCTCGCCGATCGGCAGGGTCTCGGGCCGCACCGCCTCGAATCCGTGGGCCGCGGCCCGGGCCTCGAGGAGCGCGCGCTCGGCCAGCCGGCGGCGGTTGAGGGTCGCGGCGTTCTCCGAGCGGGCGACGAGCAGGCGCCGCCGCCCGGGCGGCGCGGGCCGCCACCAGCGCCGACGGATCCCGAGCCGGCGCAGCAGGAAGGCGCGCGCTTCGGCGAGCAGGGGCGAGGCGCGGCTCGCGTGCCGCAGCGCGCCCGGGACGATCAGGTCCCGGCAGGCGAGCCGCTCGGCCCAGGGCTCGTAGGCGAGGATCCGGTCCGCCCCGATCCCGAGGGCCGCGAGCCAGGCCCGCGCGAAATCCGGGGTGTCGGCGGGCAGCAGGAAGCGCTGGCGTTCCAGCTTGTAGCCCGCCCGATGCAGCAGGTAGAGCTTGGGCAGGAAATCCACGAGCCAGTGCCCGAACACCGTGTGGCCGGCGCCGACGAGAAGCACGGGCTCGCCCGCGATGCGGCGGAGCGGCAGGTGCCCGGCCCCCTGCACGAGGTCGGGATGGAAGCGGGCGGGATAGCCGGGATCGACGTTGATCTGCCCGCAGGTGGCGAAGGCGCCGTCGAGGAGCACGATCCCCTCCCGCATCACCTCGGCGTCGCGCACCCGGATCACCGTGGCGCCGTGGACGAGGGATTCCGAGAACAGGGTGTGCAGGAGCGCGGGCGTGACCGCGCCGATCATCAGGTCGGGCGGGCGCACGCGGACGTGGCGCGACAGGCTGAGATCGGTGATCGTGCCGCGGCCCGCCGCCACGGCCTCGCGCAGGTCGACGGTCGGGGTCAGGGCCGGGCTCAGGGTCCGGGCCGGAGCCGCCGGGCCCCGAAGCCGAGGATCGCCCAGAGGAGCGCAGCCACGGTGCGCACGGGGAAGAAGGTCGGCCCGTCATGGCTCACCGGGGCCGGCCAGGGGATGCCGAGCGCCCCGATCGCCCACGAGGCCAGCACGGAGACCGCGAGCGCGATGATCGCCGCGATGAAGACCTTGCCGAACTGGGTCGCGGTCCAGCCGAGATAGAGCGCGAGCCCGATCAGGATCGGGTCGAAGGCCGCCAGGATCCAGACGGTCCAGGGATAATACGGGACGGTCATGCCCACCAGGGCGCCGGCAGCCTCATCCGGCCGGCCGCGTCCTCGATCACCTGGGCGGCGGAGAACAGGGTCTCCTCGTCGAAGGGCCGGCCGACGAGCTGCAGCCCGAGCGGCAGGCCCTGCGCGTCGAGGCCGGCCGGCACGGCGATGCCGGGCAGGCCCGCCATGTTCACCGTCACGGTGAAGACGTCGTTGAGATACATCTCGACCGGGTCGGCGGAGGCCTTCTCGCCGATGCCGAAGGCGGAGGACGGCGTCGCGGGCGTCAGGATCGCGTCGACGCCCGCGGCGTAGGCCTGCTCGAAGTCGCGCTTGATCAGGGTGCGGATCTTCTGGGCCCGCACGTAGTAGGCGTCGTAGTAGCCGGCCGAGAGCACGTAGGTGCCGATCATGATGCGCCGCTTCACCTCGCGGCCGAAGCCCGCCGCGCGGGTCTTCTCGTAGAGCCCGACGATGTCGTCGGCCGGCACGCGCAGGCCGTAGCGCACGCCGTCGTAGCGGGCGAGGTTCGAGGAGGCCTCGGCAGGCGCCACGATGTAGTAGGCCGGCAGCGCGTAGCGGGTGTGGGGCAGCGAGATCTCCCGGATCGTCGCGCCGGCGGCCTTCAGCCATTCCGCGCCCTGGTCCCAGAGCGCCTGGATCTCGGCCGGCATCCCGTCGACCCGGTACTCCTTCGGGATGCCGATGGTCAGCCCCTTCACGCCGCGCGAGACGGCGGCCTCGAAATCCGGCACCGGGAGATCGACGCAGGTGGTGTCGCGCGCGTCCGGTCCGGCCATCGAGCCGAGCAGGATGGCGCAGTCGCGCACCGTGCGGGCGATCGGGCCGGCCTGATCGAGGGAGGAGGCGAAGGCCACCGTGCCCCAGCGCGAGCAGCGCCCGTAGGTCGGCTTGATCCCGACCGTGCCGGTGAAGGCCGCGGGCTGGCGGATCGACCCGCCGGTATCCGTCGCGGTGGCGCCGAGGCAGAGATGGGCCGCGACCGCCGCCGCCGAGCCGCCCGACGAGCCGCCGGGGACCAGGGCCGCGTCGGAGCCCTGCCGGCGCCAGGGCGAGATCACATTGCCGTAGGCGCTGGTCTCGTTCGAGGAGCCCATCGCGAATTCGTCGAGGTTGAGCTTGCCCAGCATCACCGCGCCGTCGCGCCAGAGATTGGCGGAGACGGCCGATTCGTAGGGCGGTGTGAAGCCCTCGAGGATCTTCGAGCCGGCGGTGGTCGGCACGCCCTCGGTGCAGAACAGGTCCTTGATGCCGAGCGGTAGGCCCTCGAGGGGGCGCGCCTGCCCCGCCGCGATCCGGCCGTCGGCGGCCTCCGCCATCGCGAGCGCGCGCTCGGGCGTCTCGAGCAGGAAGGCGTTCAGGGGCCGCGCCGCCTCGACGGCGGCGATGTGGGCCTGGGTCAGCTCGCGGGCGGAGAACCGCTTGGCCGTCAGGCCGTCGCGCGCCTCGGCGAGGGAGAGTTCGTTCAGTTCGCTCACGTGTCCGTCCTCACGCCCGCCCGTCGCGGCAGGTCCTGCCCGGCAATCGCGCCGGGCCCTCGGCAGCTGGATCGCCCTACTCGACCACCTTCGGGACGAGGAAGTAATGGTCCTCGGTCTCGGGCGCGTTGGCGACGATGGCGGCGGCGCGCTCCCCTTCGGTGACCACGTCCGCGCGCTTCTTCATGGCCATGGGCGTGACCGAGGTCATCGGCTCGACGCCGGAGACGTCGACGGCGCCGAGCTGCTCGACGAAGGCCAGGATCGCGTTGAGTTCGCCCTGAAGCGGGGCGACCTCCGCCTCGGAGACCGCGATGCGCGCCAGATGCGCGATGCGCCGGACTGTCTGTGCGTCGACCGACATGCTGCCCCGTTGCCCGCCCGGTCCGGGCGCGATCCGCGATACGATGCGGCGGGCTATAGCACCGGCCTTCGCGGCGCCGCAACGCGGGCGGGGGCTCAGGTCACCACGTGGTTGGGCGTCGTGGTCACCTCAATCAGGATGCCGCGCCGCACGGGGTGAAACTGCGCCTGCGCGAAGCCGAAGACCAGCACCTCGAAGGCCAGCAGCAGCAGGAAGCGGTGCAGGCGGCGCATCGGCGGACGCGCGGGCCGCGGGTCGGGGCGCTCCGCACGGAGCCGGTCGAGGAAGCGTATCGCGGGACTGGCGGTCACGGAGATCCCCGGTCAGAAGGTTAACCGTTCGTTAACACGCTTCGGCCCGAACCGCTCCAGCCCGTCGGCCGCGATCCACCGATAGGGTTAACGGCGACGCTGAAAGGAGATCCGCCCATGTGGTCCGACATCTTCGCCGCCCTGCACCCGGGACGTCCCTCGGCGCCGGACGAGATCGCGCGGGCGCAGCAGGCGCTGGGCTTTCGGCTCCCCGATTCCTACCGCAGCTTCTGCGCCGCCTGCGGGGCCGGCCTCGCGGGCGGCGCCGTCAGGATCGCGACGCCGCTGCCCTACCCGGCCGCCGACCTCGTCGGCCGCTCCGAGACGATCGCCTACAGCATCGCCTCGGCGCTGGCGCAGCTCGGCCCGCCCGCGGACATCGGCGCCGACGACGCCTCGCCGCTCGACCGGGCCTGCTTCTTCGGCGAGGTCGAGGACGGCAGCTTCCTGTTCTGGGACGTCGACGGCACCGGGCCCGCGGGCGAGGGTCCGCACGAATACGAGATCTGGGTGCTGGCGCCGGACCTGGAGACGCTGCGCTTCGGGGCCGAGAGCCTCGACGCCCTGTTCCGGGCCCTGCAGGACGCGCGCGTGCGCGCCGTCCTCGGCGAGGCGGCCGAGCCCCTGCCCTCGGTCTTCGAGGGCATCGAGGACGCGGTGCTGGCCCGCTCCGACGCGGTCGGCTAGAGCCGGCCGATGGACACCAGCGACATCCGTGCCTTCGCCGAGGCCGCGACGACCGGCCCGCGCCTGATCGGGGTGGATCTCGGAACCCGCACGATCGGCCTCGCGCTCTCCGACGTGCAGCGCCGCATCGCCTCGCCGCTGGAGACGATCCGCCGGGTGAAGTTCACCCCGGACGCCACCCGCCTGAAGGTCCTGTGCGAGACCCACCGGGTCGGCGGCCTCGTCTTCGGCCTGCCCCTCAACATGGACGGCAGCGCGGGGCCGCGGGTGCAATCCACCCGCGCCTTCGTGCGCAACCTGAGACCCCTGCTCGATCTGCCGGTCCTGTACCAGGACGAGCGCCTGTCCACCGCCGTCGTCACCCGCGCCCTGATCGAGGCGGACACCTCCCGGGCCCGCCGGGCCGAGCTCGTCGACAAGCTCGCCGCCGCCTACATCCTGCAGGGCGCCCTCGACCTGATGCGCGGGCCGGACGCGGACGAGGAGGCGTAGGACGCCCGCCCTACGGCAGCAGCGAGACCGTGCCGCTGCCGTGGCGCTCGATGCGGCCGTCGAGCTCCAGCTCGAGCAGGAGCGTCTGCACCACCCGCACGCTGAGGCCGGTGCTGCGGGCGAGGGCGTCGGTGCCGATCGGGGCGGGGCTCAGCGCACCGATCACCTGGGCCAGCGCGTCGGTCGGCTCGGCCGGGTCCGGGCTGTCGAGCGCCGGGGCGGGCACGGCCAGGGCGATGCCGTCGAGGTCGATCTCGTCCCAGAAGATCGGCTGGTCGGCGAGGTCTTGCGGCGCCTGGATCGCGGGCGTCCCGTCGCCGAGGAGCGGCGCGATCACCGCCAGCACGTGGTCGACCTCCGCCACCAGCGTCGCGCCCTGCCGGATCAGGTCGTTGGTGCCCTCCGCGCGCGGATCGAGGGGCGAGCCCGGCACGGCGAAGACCTCGCGGCCCTGCTCCAGCGCGAAGCGCGCGGTGATGAGCGAGCCGGAGCGGCGGGCGGCCTCGACCACCACGGTGCCGTAGGCGAGGCCCGAGATGATGCGGTTGCGGCGTGGAAAGTCGCGGCCGCGCGGCACCCAGCCCATCGGCATCTCGGCGACCACCGCGCCGCCCGCGTCGAGGATCTCCGCCACCAGGGCGGCGTGGTTGGCCGGGTAGATCTTGTCGTGGCCGCCCGCGAGCACCGCGACGGTGCCGGTCGCGAGCGAGGCCTTGTGGGCCCGCGCGTCGATGCCCCGGGCGAGCCCCGAGACGATGGTGAGGCCGGCCTCGCCGAGGCCGCGGGCGAGGCGCTCCGTGAAGGCGCCCCCCGCCGCCGAGGCGTTGCGCGACCCGACGATCGCGACGGCCGGGGCGGCCAGGGCGGCCTCGCTGCCGCGCACGGCGAGGAGCGGCGGCGCGGAATCGGCGCTCTGGAGCAGGCGGGGATATCCGGCCTCCCCGCTTGCGACGAGGCGGGCGCCGATCCGGGCCGCGGCGGCGATCTCGGCCTCGGCCTGCGCACGGGTCGGCGGCGTCACCGGGCGGCCCTGGCGCCGCGTCAGGTCCGGCAGCGCGTCGAGGGCGGGGCCGGCCCCGCCGAAGCGGTTGATCAGGCCCCGGAAGGTGCGGGGGCCGACGCCCTCGGTGCGGATCAGGCGGAGCCAGTCGATCCGCTGGGCGTCGGTGAGCTGCATGACGCCTCGCGGGTCGGTTCGTCAGCCCTTCTGGCCGATGCGTCCCTCGCTGCCGGCGGCGAGTCGCCGGATGTTGGGCGCGTGCTTCCACCATAGCAGCAGGGTGAGCGCCAGGAACAGCGCAGCTTCGGCCGGGCGCCCCATCGCCCAGAGCAGCGGGGGCGTCGCCGCCGAGGCCGCGAGCGCGGCGAGCGAGGAATAGCGCAGCGCGAAGGCGAGGCCGAGCCAGATCGCCGCGAAGGCCAGCACCGCGAGCGGGCTCAGGCCCAGCAGCACGCCGATGAAGGTCGCCACGCCCTTGCCGCCCTTGAAGCCGAGCCAGACCGGGAAGAGATGGCCCAGGAAGGCCCCGAGGCCGGCCGCCAGCATCGGCGCCTCGCCGAAGCGGGCCGCGATCAGCACCGCCGCGGTGCCCTTGAGGGCGTCGCCGAGCAGCGTCGCGGCGGCGAGGCCCTTGCGGCCCGTGCGCAGCACGTTCGTCGCCCCGATATTGCCCGAGCCGATCGCCCGCACGTCGCCGAGGCCGGCGTAGCGGGTCAGGATCAGGCCGAACGGGATCGAGCCCAGCGCGTAGCCGAGGCCGAGGCAGGCGGCCGCGGCCGGCGTGGCGAGATCGGCGAGCGCGCTCACGCGGCCACCGCGATCTCGGGGGAGCGGTGGACGACGCGCCCGCCGACGAGGGTCAGCACGGCGGCGCCCTGCAGCCGCGCCTCGTCGAAGGGCGAGTTCTTCGAGCGCGACTTCAAGGTGCGCTTGTCGAGGAGGTAGGGCAGGTCCGGGTCGATCAGCACGAGATCGGCCGGCGCGCCGGCGGCCAAGCGTCCGCCCGCGCGCCCGAGGATCCGCGCGGGCGCCTCGGTGAGCGCCGCCAGGAGCCGCGGCAGGGCGATGTCGCCGTTGTGGACGAGGCGCATCGCGGCGCCCAGCAGCGTCTCGATCCCGAGGGCGCCGTCGGCGGCCTCCGCGAAGGGCAGGCGCTTGGTCTCGACGTCCTGCGGGTTGTGGTCGGAGACGACGACGTCGATCACGCCGTCGGCCAGCGCCCGCACCACCGCGAGCCGGTCGCTCTCGTGCCGCAGCGGCGGCGAGAGGCGGCAGAAGGTGCGGTAATGCCCGATGTCGTTCTCGTTGAGGACGAGGTTGTTCACCGAGACCCCGCAGGTGACGGGCAGGCCGTCGTGCTTGGCCCGGGCGACGATCTCCACCGAATCGGCGCAGGAGATCATCGCCGCGTGGTAGCGGGCGCCGGTGAGGCGCACGAGGCGGATGTCGCGCTCCAGCATCACCGTCTCGGCCTCGCGCGGGATGCCGACGAGGCCGAGCCGCGAGGCGAACTCGCCCTCGTTCATCACGCCCTCGCCGACGAGGTCCGGCTCCTCGACGTGCTGCAGGATCAGCGCGCCGAAATCCCGCGCGTAGGTGAGCGCCCGGCGCATCACCTGGGCGTTCGTCACGGCCTTCAGCCCGTCCGTGAAGGCCACCGCACCGGCCTCCTGCAGCAGGCCGAACTCGGTCATCTCCCGGCCGGCCAGACCCTTGGTGATGGCGGCGGCCGGCAGGACGTTGACGCAGGCCGTGTCCCGGGCGCGCCGCAGCACGAAATCCACGATCGCCGGCCCGTCGATCACCGGGTTGGTGTCGGGCATGCAGACCAGGGTGGTCACGCCGCCCGCCGCCGCCGCCGCGCTCGCCGAGGCCAGGGTCTCGCGGTGCTCGGCGCCCGGCTCGCCCACGAAGGCCCGCATGTCGATCAGCCCCGGCGCCAGGACGAGGCCGGCGCAATCGACTGCCTCGCAGCCCTCGGGGACGCCCGGCGCCGCGCCCTGCGCGACGTCGGCGATGCGGCCCTCGCGCACCAGCACGGCGCCCGGGGCCTCGCGGCCGGTCGCCGGATCGAGCAGGCGGGCGTTCCGCAGGAGGATCGGACGCAGGGACATCGGCATCACTCGTTGGGCAGATGGCTGGCGAGCGCCTCGAGCACCGCCATGCGCACGGCGACGCCCATCTCGACCTGCTCGCGGATGAGCGACTGCGCCCCGTCGGCGATGTCGGAGGCGATCTCGACGCCGCGGTTCATCGGGCCGGGATGCATCACCAGCGCGTCGGGTCTGGCCAGGGCCAGCTTGTCCCGGTCGAGGCCGTAATAGCGGAAATACTCCTTCACCGAGGGCACGAACGAGCCGTTCATGCGCTCGCGCTGGAGACGCAGCATCATCACGATGTCGCATCCGGCGAGGCCCCGGCGCATGTCGGTGAAGACCTCGACGCCGAAGCGCTCGATCCCGGCCGGCAGCAGCGTCGAGGGCCCGATCAGCCGGACCCGGGCGCCGAGCGCCTGCAGGGCGATGATGTTGGAGCGGGCGACGCGGGAATGCAGGACGTCGCCGCAGATCGCCACCGTCAGGCCCTCGATCCGGCCCTTGTTGCGCCGGATGGTGAGCGCGTCGAGGAGCGCCTGGGTCGGGTGCTCGTGGGCGCCGTCGCCCGCGTTCACCACCGAGCAATCGACCTTGCGAGCGAGAAGGTGCACGGCGCCCGCCGATTGATGGCGCACCACGATGATGTCGGGGCGCATGGCGTTCAGCGTCGCCGCGGTGTCGATCAGGGTCTCGCCCTTCTTCACCGAGGACGAGGCCACCGACATGTTCATCACGTCGGCGCCGAGCCGCTTGCCCGCCAGCTCGAACGAGGATTGCGTCCGCGTCGAGGGCTCGAAGAACAGGTTGATCTGGGTGCGGCCCCGCAGGGTCGTGCGCTTCTTCTCGATCTGGCGCGAGATGTCGACGGCGGCGTCCGCCCGGTCGAGCAGGCCCTCGATCTCGGGCCGCGTCAGCCCCTCGATGCCGAGGAGATGGCGGTGCGGGAAGCGCGCGGGCGTCGGCTGAGTCGGCGATTGGGTCATGGCGTTCGGGTCATGGGCGCGGGCCGGTGATAGGTCCCCCGGGGTGTGCGGTAAAGGGCGCGGGCCGGCGCCCTTCACGGCTTCGTGGCGCGCCGGCGCCGGCAAAAACGCGTCCGGGGGCTGGCCGCGGCCCGCCCGCGCGACACCTTCGGCGGCAGGTCCGCGAAACATCGCGCACAATCGACCATCGGAGGAGCCCGGCTTGGCCGTCCCGCACGCCCTGTCGCCCGCAGAGACCGTCGAGGCCACGCCCAAGGGCGAGCGGCGCTGGATCTACCGCCACCCGGCGGTGATCCGGGTGGCCCACTGGATCAACGCGGCCGCGCTCCTCGTCCTGCTGATGAGCGGCCTGCAGATCTTCAACGCGCACCCGGCCCTCTACTGGGGGGCCCGCTCGACCTTCGACGACCCGGCGCTCTCGATCACCGCGGAGCCCGATGCCGACGGCACGGCCCGCGGCGTGGTGCAGATCGGCGCGCACCGCTTCGTCACCACGGGGGTGCTCGGCCTGTCGAAGACCGGCGGCGTCGAGACCGAGCGGGCCTTCCCGTCCTGGGTCACCCTGCCGGCGAACCAGGACCTCGCGACGGGCCGGCGCTGGCACTACCTCTTCGCCTGGGCCTTCGTCCTCAACGGGCTCGTCTACCTGCTCTACGGGATCGGCAGCGGGCAGCTGCGCCGCCGGCTGATCCCGGACGCCGACCAGGTGCGCGACATCGGCGGCTCGATCCGCGAGCACCTCACCCTGCACTTCCCCGAGGGCGAGGAGGCCAAGCGCTACAACGTGCTGCAGAAGCTCACCTACCTCGTGGTGGTTCTGGGCCTCCTGCCCGTCATGGTCGTCGCCGGGCTCGCGATGTCGCCCGGCATGGACGCGGCCTGGCCCTGGCTGACCCAGGTCTTCGGCGGCCGGCAATCGGCGCGCAGCGTGCACTTCATCGCCGCCAACCTCCTCGTGCTGTTCGTGATCGTGCACGTCCTGCTCGTGCTCGTCTCGGGCTTCTGGAACAACATGCGCGGCATGGTGACGGGCTGGTTCAGCATCGGCACCCGCCCGAACGCCGGGACGACCCGCTGATGCCGATCCGCTCCTCCGGCCTCGTCCTGCCCCGCCGCCGTCTCCTCGCCGGTGCGGCCGGCCTCCTCGGCGCGAGCCTCCTCGGGGGCTGCGACCGCTTCGCCGGCACCGGGTCGGGCCGACGCGTCCTGCGGCTCGGCGAGGACGCCAACCTGTTCGTGCAGCGCCTGCTGCTCTCCCCGGCCTCGCTCGCCCGCGAGTTCCCGGAGTCCGAGATCTCGCCCTGGTTCAAGCCGAACGGCTCGATCGACCCGCCGGACCGCGACTACAAGCGGCTGGCGGCGGGCCGCTTCGCCGATTACCGGCTCCGGATCGACGGCCTGGTCGAGCGCCCGCTCTCGCTGACGCTCTCCGACCTGCGCGGGCTGCCCGCCCGCACCCAGGTCACGCGCCACGATTGCGTCGAGGGCTGGAGCTGCATCGGCAAGTGGACGGGCGTGCCGCTCGCCGAGATCCTGAACCGGGCCGGGCTGAAGCCGCAGGCGCGCTACGCGGTGTTCCACTGCGCCGACACCCTCGAATATGCCGGCTCCCTCGACGGCGCGAGCCTGCGCCCCGAGACCCCGAGCCACGTCCGCCATGTGGCGGCGGCCGGCGACGGGGCGGATGCCTGGGGCGGCGGCGACGCGGAGCCCGACGACGAGCCGAAGGGCACGCCGATCCGCTACTACGAGAGCATCGACCTCGTGGACGCGGTCCACCCGCAGACCATCCTGGCCTACGACCTCAACGGGCAGGCGCTCCCGGTCTCGAACGGCGCCCCCCTGCGGCTGCGGCTCGAGCGCCAGCTCGGCTACAAGATGGCCAAGTACGTGATGCGGGTCGAGCTGGTGGACGCGCTCGCGGGCATCGGCGCCGGGGGCGGCGGCTATTGGGAAGACCGCGGCTACGAGTGGTACGCGGGCATCTGATCCGGCGGTGACCCCGCGGGGCGCGCGGCCGGATCGGCCCGTCCCGCAGCCGGATGGCCGGGACCCCGCGCGGGGCCGGCCGGCCTCGCCGCGCGTCGCGGCAGCCGATCCCGCACGCGCTCGGGTGCGGCCCCGGTAACGTCGAGACTTCGAAACACGCTGTCCTCGGACGAGACTCCCGCCCACCTGCGACGGGGGTCGGTCCGGTCTGTCCGAGACTGGGCTATGCTGTGCCTATATTCGGCGCTGTTTGGCGGCGATACTTCGGATTTATATAAGTATCCGATCCAATGAGGTTCACAAACAGCTACGGAATTTTAACCGCCGAAACCGTAAGGATCACGAACACAATATTATCGTAGAAACCACGCTGGATAGTCCTGGGGGCGCAATCGTGTCGGCGCGCAACGTTGTTTCTCTACTGATCGGGATGCTGCCGCTCGCGGGAGCCTGCGCGCAGGCTGCCGACCTGGATGCCCTGAAGGCCCAGTATCGGCGCCCGACGACGATCCCGTTCCCGGGGGATGCGCCGTACTCGCCGCAGATGGCGACGCTGGGCAAGATGCTGTTCTTCGATCCCCGCTTGAGCGGGAAGCAGAATCTCAGCTGCGCGAGCTGCCACAATCCTTCCTTCGGCTTCGAGGTCCCGGTCTCGGGCGCGATCGGCGCGACGAACAAGCCGCTGGCGCGCAAGGCCCCGACCGTGCTGAACGCGGCCTGGATTCCGACCTTCTTCTGGGACGGGCGCGCCCCGGACCTCGAGACTCAAGCCGCGGGTCCGATCACCGCCGATGCCGAGATGGACGGCAAGTTCCCGGAGATCGTCGCCCGGCTCAATGCCACGCCGGAATACGCGGCCTCGTTCGGTCGCCTGTTCCCCCGGGACGGCGTCACCCAGGCCAACATCCTCACGGCGATCGCCTCCTACGAGCGCACGGTGGTGTCGGGATGGGCGCCCTTCGACCGGTGGGTCGAGGGCGACGCGAACGCGATCTCGCCCGCCGCGCAGCGGGGCTTCGCGCTCTTCACCGGCAAGGCCGGATGCGCGAGCTGCCACACCGGCTGGAATTTCACCGACAACAAGTTCCACGATCTCGGCGTCCCCACCAAGGACGTCGGCCGGGCGGCCATCGATGCCGACGATCCGCTGGCGAAATACGCCTTCAAGACGCCAGGCCTGCGCAACCTGACCTACCGCGCGCCCTTCGGCCATGCCGGCCAGTTCGCCAACCTCGAGGCCATCCTCGCCTTCTACGAGTCCGGCGGCCTCGCGCGGCCCTCGAAATCGCCGCTGATGAAGCCGCTGACGCTGAGCGCCCAGGATCGGACCGACCTGATCGCCTTCCCGAACGCGCTGACGGCCGAGCAGTCCCGGACCGTCCTGCCGAACCTGCCGAACTGACACGGGCCGAGGGACGCACCACCATGTCGATCCGCCAGAAGATCCTTCTTCCCCTCCTGGGCTTCCTGCTGCTCGCGGGGCTGCTGTCCGGCCTGACCGGCCTCGCGGGCCTCGGCGCCCTCGGCGACCTCGCGGCCCTGGCCGAGCGAACGGCCGAGGCGACGGAGGCGAGCCGCGCCGCCCGCGACCGCTTCCACCGGGCTGAGGAGCTGGTGGCACGGGTCGGCGCGATGACCGACCTGCTCGACATGGCGCCGATCGGCGCCGAGTTCACCGCCGCGAGCGACGCGGTCGCGCGCCTCCTCGGCCGCCTGGAGGCCGCAGCCCTGTCCGAGCCGATGCGGGCCATGTCCCGCAGCGCGCAGAGCGAGGCGCGCCAGTGGCGCGCCGACGCGGAGATCCTGCTCGGTCTGCGGGCGGCCCGCGAGATCCCCACCGTGGAGCGCATGGACCAGGCGAGCCGCCGGCTGCGTGAGCGGTTCGACGAGGCGGTGGCGCTGGCCGGCGCGGATGCCCGCAGCCAGATCCAGGCGACCCGGGAGACGACGGCCTGGAAGATCTGGGCGATGCTCGCCCTGGCGGCCGTCATGGTGCTCGTCGGTTCGAGCACGGCCTGGTGGATCGCCCGGAACCTCGCCCGTCCCCTGATGCGGCTGACCGCCGATGCGCGCCGGCTGGCGAGCGGGGACCGGGCGGTGGAACTCGACGGCTCCGACCGCCGCGACGAGATCGGCGACATCGCCCGCGCCGTCGTGGCGATCCGCGACATGTCGCTGGCGGAGGCCGCGCAGCAGCTCCGGACGACGGAGGCCGAACGGCTGCGGGCGGAGCAGGCGCGCCGGACCATGCTGCTCGATCTCGCCGACGGGTTCGAGCACTCGGTCGGCGGGATCGTCGCCGAGGTGACGCGGGCCGCCACCGGATTGCTGGCCTCGTCCGGCACGATGCGGAGCGCGGTCGACGACGCGGTCCTGCGCTCGACCAGCGCGGCGGGCGCCGCGCAGCAGACGGCCGACAACGTGCATGCCGTCGCCTCGGCTGCGAACGAGCTGGGCTCGACGGTGGAGGAGATCGGCCGGCAGGTCGTCCACGCGAGCGGGATGTCGGCGGCGGCGGTGGAGGCCACCTCGCGCACGGCTGAGACCATGGCGACGCTCGCGGCCGCCGCGGCGCGGATCGGCGACGTGGTCGGGCTGGTCTCGACCATCGCGGGCCAGACGAATCTGCTCGCCCTCAACGCCACCATCGAGGCCGCGCGGGCCGGCGACGCGGGTCGCGGCTTCGCGGTCGTCGCCTCCGAGGTGAAGGCGCTGGCCGCCCAGACGGCTCGGGCGACCGACGAGATCGGCGCCCAGATCGACGCGATCCAGACGGCGACCGACGAGGCCTCGCAGGCGATCCGGGACATCACGGCCCAGATCCACGCGATGAGCGGGGTGACGACGAGCATCGCCGGCGCGGTGGAGGAGCAGAGCGTGACCACGCAGCAGATCGTGCGCAGCATGGCGGAGGCGTCGGCGGGCGTGGGACAGGTGACCAGCGACATCGCCGAGGCCGCCCGGTCGGCCAACGGCACGGGTCGGGCCGCCCACACCGTGTCGACGGCCGCCGACGCCCTGGCCGGGCATTCGGACGCCCTGCAGCGCGAGATGGCGCAGTTCCTCCTCAACGTCCGGGCGGCCTGAGGCAGGCGAGGAAGGGGCTCGATATGCGGCGGGGGCCCTCCTTGCCGGGGCCGCGCCGCGACCCACCTTCGGCGGACTTCTCCGAGTACCGGACCGAGACCGCACCGATGACCGCCCCGATCGATCCGACCCTGCGCGACGCACTCATGGCCGTGACCCGGGCGAGCCTGGGGCGGGCGCTGGCGCGGCGCGGGATCCGCGCGGCGACGCCCGCGGGCCTCGCGGCGCAGCGGTCCGCAACCGTCGTCGGGCCCGCCTACACGCTGCGCCTGGTGCCGGCCCGCGGCGAGGCGGCGGGCGCGCTGGCCGAGGCGATCGAGGCGGTGCCGGAGGGCGCGGTGCTCGTCGTCGATGCCGGCCGCTCGGGCGGCACCCTGCCCTTCGCGGCGATCCTCGCCGCCCGCCTCGCCCACCGGGGGATCGCCGGCCTCGTCACCGATGCGGGCCTGCCCGCCGACCTCGCCCTGCCCGCCTGGTGCGCCGCGCCCGCCGAGATCGGCCTCGCGCTGGCCGGCAGCGGGGAGATTGTGGCCTGCGGGGGGGCCGTGGTCCATCCGGGCGACATCGTGGCGGCGGGGCCGGACGGCGTGGTCGTGGTGCCCCGGGACCTCGCCGAGGCGGTGGCGCTCGAGGCGGTGGAGCAGCAGCGGCTCGATCTCTGGCTCCTGCGCGAGGCGGAGAAGGGCGCGTCCCTCGCGACGCTACTGCCGCCTGATGCGGCGGCCCTCGCCCGGTTCGAGGCCGAGACGCGTCCGGCCTGACCCGGCGATGTTCTTCCCGCTCTCGAAGCTGATCTTCTTCCTGATCACGCCCTCGAACTTCCTGATCCTGTGCACCCTGCTCGGCGCCCTGCTGTCGGCCTTCCGCTGGCGCCGGACCGGGGCCGGGCTCGCGGCCCTCGGCGCCGTCGGGCTCGGGCTCGGCGGCCTGTCGCCCCTGCCGTCCCTGGTGATGCTGCCCCTGGAGGATCGCTTCCCGGCCTTCCCGGCGCAGGACGACGGTCCGGTCGCCGGCATCGTCGTGCTCGGCGGCGGCATCGAGACCGAGCTGTCGCAGGTGCGCGGGCAGCTCGTCGGTAACGACGCGGACGAGCGCGAACTCTACATGGGCGACCTCGCCCGGCGCTTCCCCAAGGCGCGCCTCGTCTTCTCCGGCGGCAGCGGCAGCCTGCGCGGCGGCGGAGTCTCGGAGGCCGACATCGTCAGCCGCAACGCCGACGGCCTCGGCGTGCCCCGCAGCCGGCTGATCCTCGAGAACCGCTCGCGCAACACCCGCGAGAACGCCCGCTTCAGCGCGGACCTCGTGCTGCCCAAGCCCGGCGAGCGCTGGATCCTCGTCACCTCCGCTTGGCACATGCCGCGCGCGGTGGGCTGCTTCCGCGAGGCCGGGTTCACCGTGGAGCCGTTCCCCGTCGATTACCGCACCGGCGGCTGGCGGGACGGGGTCCGCATCAGCACCTTCGCCTCGAACGGCCTGACGAAGCTCGATCTCGCGGTGAAGGAATGGGTCGGGCTCGTGGCCTACCGCCTGTCGGGCTATACCTCCGAGCTGTTCCCCGGCCCGGCCCCGTCCGCCAAACCCGAGGCTGACGCCGTGCCGAGCCGGTAGATCCCGCGGAAATCCTGCGGATCGACCGGGCGGCCCTTGCGCAGGATCGCGATCCGCCCGGCCAGCGCCAGCCGCACGGCGACGCGGCGCACCGGCTGCATCAGCGGCCCCCAGCCCTCCGAGTGCGGGCCGCCGATGGTGCGGGCGACCTCCGAGGGACAGACGGTCTTGCCGGCGCCCCGCGCATCCACGAGGTCGAGCAGGGTGGTCTCGATCAGGGCCTCGTCGGCCTTGGGCGCGCTCATCGGGGGGCCTCCTTCAGAACCTCGTCCTCCGCCAGCAGGGCGGCGCGGATCTCGGAGGCGAACTGGCGCCGCCACATCACCAGCACCACGGCGGCGGTCGACCCGATCAGCACGTAGGGGCTGACGAACCAGCCGAGATAGGCCAGGGCGAACAGGAAGGCGCGCTGGCCGCGGGCGAACTGGCTACCGGCGGCGGTGTTCATCGCCGCCGCGCGCCGCGCCGCCCGCAGGGTCGCGGCCTCGTCGGCGCCCGAGCCCTTGGGCGGCACCGCGCCGATCAGGATCGCGCTGTAATTGAACAGCCGGTAGGCCCAGGCGAACTTGAAGAAGGCGTAGACGAAGACGACGGCGAGCCCCGCCACCTTGATCTCCCAGGTGAGCCGCGAGGCGACGCCGCCGAAGGGCAGCGTCCCGAACAGCGTCAGCACGTCGTCGCCCGAGCGCGACAGGGTGAGCACGCCGCCGAGCGCGATCAGGGTGGTGGAGGCGAAGAAGGCGGTGCCGTTCTGGAGCGAGGCGTTGATCGTGGTGTCGACCACCCGGTTGTCGCGCAGCACCATCTGGCGGGCCCAGGCCTCGCGCTGGCGGTTCATGATCTGCGAGAGCGACACCATCCGGCCGCGCAGCCGCCCGACCGAGAGGCCGTAGCCCGTCCAGGCGAGGATGAAGAACAGGAGCGCGGCCAGATCGAGCGTCGAGAACGCCGCTGCGCCGGTGTGGAGATCGGTCATGGTCCTCGCAAAGGGCGCTCCGGCCCGGCCGGGGCATATCAGTCGGGCGCCGACACCGGAAGCCGCGCCGCCCTCAACCCTGGATCGTGAAGCCGGGCTCGGGCCGGTCGGCCGTGTCCGTCGCCTCGACCCCGTCGACGCGGGCGCCCGGCGGCCCGGCGCGGCAGGCCGAGAGCATCGCGGCGACCGCCTCGTCGGGGCCGCAGAACAGGGCCGCGACGGCGCCGTCGGCGCGGTTGCGGACATGGCCGGACAGGCCCCGCGCCCGGGCCTCGCTCAGGGTCCAGGCCCGATAGGAGACGCCCTGGACGCGCCCGGTGATCACCACGTCCACGCATCGGGTCCGCGCCATCGACAGCCCCTCGTCCCGCACCGGTCCGGTGCCCCCGGGCGATCTGGGCCGGGACCCGGGTCTCGGCAAGCGGGTCTCGGCAAGCGGGTCTCGGCAAGCGGGTTCCGGCGAGCGCCGTCAACTGCCCCGATAGGTCTGGTAGCTCCAGGGCGTCGCCACCAGCGGCACGTGGTAATGGCCCTCCGGGTCGGCCACGCCGAAGCGCAGGGGCACGATGTCGAGGAAGGGCTGGTCCGGCAGGTCGAGCCCGAGCCCGCGATGGTAGTCGCCGAGGCCGAAGCGCAGCTCGTAGGCGGCGATCGGGATCGGCCGGCCGCCGATCAGCGGGCTGTCGGTGCGGCCGTCCGCGTTGGTCGCGGTGCGGGCGACCAGGGCCGTCTCGGTGGCCGAGACGATCTCGTGCAACTCCACCGCGACGCCGGCGGCGGGCGCGCCCCGCACCGTGTCGAGCACGTGAGTCGAGATCCGGCCCGCGACGCGCAGGGGCCCCGCGCCGTCCACCAGCCCGCCGAGGCGGATCGCGGCGATGCGGAACACCTCGGCCTCGGCCGTGGCCCGTTCCGTCTCGGGTTCGGAGGCGAGGCGGGCCTCGAAGCTGCGCATCAGCGAGGCACGGCCGTGCCGCCGGATGCAGAGGATGAAGGGGATGCCGAAGCGCGCGCGGTAGGACCCGTTCAGGGCCTCGAAGCGCGCGTACTCGGCCTCCGACAGGCGGTCGAGACCGGCCGCGGCCTGCTCGGCGATCGAGTCGGGCGCGATGGCGCCGGCGCGCGCCGCCCGGCCGGCGAGCTCCGGGTGCCCGGCCAGGAGGGCGTGCCGGGCCTCCGCCGGCGCGGCCTCGACGGTGGCGCGCATCGCGGCGTGCAGCGCCTCCACGGTGCCGAAGGGGCGCCGCTGGGCCGCGCCCGCCGCGACCCAGGGCGCGTGCTCGAACACGGCGCCGAGCGCCGCCACGAAATCGGCCTCCGGCATGGCGTTGAGGTCGGCAAGGCTGATCATGGGTCCTCGGGAGGCGGTTCGTGCGGGGCGGGGCCGCGCGGGTCGTGCGGCCTCGCAGGCAATACCGGTGCCCGATCCCCGGCCCTCAGCGGTCGAGCGCCTGATACACGAGGGTGTTGATCAGGTAGCGGTAGTGCCAGCGCGCGGGGCCCGGCGTGTGGGCCATGAACACCACCGCGAGCTTGCGCGCGGGATCGACCCACCAGTTCGTGCCGCTGGCCCCCGGCCAGGAATAATCGCCGACCCCGCCGAGGAGCCGCACGATGCCGGGCGTGGTCCGCACCGCGAGGCCGAGGCCGAAGCCGTAATCGGCCCGGGTCGGGTCGGCATCGCCGATCCGGTTCTGCACCTGGGGCCCGAGCTGGTTCGTCACCATCGCGCGGGCGATCGTCGGGCTCAGGATCCGGTGCTCGCCGAGGCGGCCCTCGTTCATCAGCATCAGGGCGAAGCGCAGGTAGTCGGTCGCCGTCGAGACGGCGCAGCCGCCCCCGCACAGGAGATCGTGGGGGCGCGTCGCGTCGGGGCCGAGCACCTGCGGCTTGCCGGTGGCCGGATCGTTCGGCAGCGCGCGGGCGTAGCGCCCGACCTTGTCGGGCGGGATCAGGAAGCCCGTATCGGGCATGCCGAGGGGGCGGAACACGGTCTCGGCGAGCACCGCGTCGAGCCGCTGCCCGGTGATCGCCTCGACGATCAGCCCGGTGACGTCGAGGCCGAAGCCGTAATCCCAGACCGTGCCCGGCTGGTGCATGAGCGGCAGGCCCGACAGGGTGTCGAGGAAACGCGCGGGGCCCATGTCCTTGGCGGCGGCGACGCTCCCCTCCGGATACATCCGGTGCAGCGCCGTGCTGCCGCGCCCGCCGTAGACGAGGCCGGAGGTGTGCATCAGCAGGTCGCGCACGCTGATCGGACGCCGGGCCGGCACGGTCCCGGTGATCGATCCGTCGGGGCCGAGCGTCGCCACCGTCGCGTGCGTGAAGCGGCCCGGCAGGTAGGTCGAGACCGGCTCGTCGAGCACCAGCCGGCCCTGCTCCGTCAGGTCGAGCGCCGCGACCGTGGTCATCGGCTTCGTCATCGAGGCGATGTTGAAGATCGCGTCCGTCGTCATCGGCGCACCGGCGGCCTTGTCGCGGTAGCCGTAGGCCTCGAGCAGGACGAGCTTGCCCTCCCGCGCGATGGCGAGCACGGCGCCCGGCAGCTTGCCCTCGGCCACGTCGCGCTCGAGCACGGACCGGATGCGGGCGAGGCGCTCGGGCGAGAAGCCCATCGCGGCGGGGTCGGCGCGGGGGAGCTCCTCCGCGGGGGCTTGGGTCGTCTCGCCGGAGCCTTGCGCCTCGGCCGGGCCCGCGAGGCAGAGCGCGGCCTGGCCCAGCAGGGCGAGCGCGGGAAGCAGGCGTTTCGAGACCATCCTGTGCCTTTCGATCCGGGTTCCGCGGACACCCGGTCCGATCTAGGGCCGGAGGGCGGGTTTCCGACGTCCCGCGGAGGCGCCCGCCCGGCCCGGCCGTTCCCGCCGAGTGGCACATGCCTTGCTGCCCTGGACCGGGTGAGCGCCTGAGGAAGCCGAGACGGCCTCCAGGCCGGGGAGCGTGAGTGCCATGTCGGGTTCGGCGGCAGATGCGGGTCATCCGAAGGGCGGGACCGGGCCGGTGCCGCTCGGACCCCCGACGGCGCCGGTGAGCCGGGTCGGCCGCCTCGCCCTCGCCCTGCTCGGACTCCAGCACGTGCTGGTGATGTATGCGGGCGCGGTGGCGGTGCCCCTGATCGTCGGGCGCGCCCTGAAGCTGCCGCCCGAGCAGGTGGCGATGCTGGTGAGCGCCGACCTCTTCGCCTGCGGCCTCGCCACCCTGATCCAGAGCTGGGGCCTGCCCGGCATCGGCGTGCGGATGCCGGTGATGATGGGCGTCACCTTCGCGGCCGTCACGCCGATGATCGCCATGGGCACGAGCCCGGAGATCGGGCTCACCGGCATCTACGGGGCGGTGATCGCCGCCGGCCTGTTCGCGCTCCTCGTGGCGCCCCTCGTCGGACGCCTGCTGCCGCTGTTCCCGCCGGTGGTGACCGGCACCATCATCCTGGTCATCGGCATCTCGCTGATGCGCGTCGGGGTGAACTGGGCGGCGGGCGGCGTCGGCAACCCGAATTACGGCGCGCCGCTCTTCCTCGCCATCGCCGCCTTCGTGCTGTGCATCATCCTGGCGATCACCCGCTACGGCAGCGGCTTCGTCGCCTCGGCCTCGGTGCTGATCGGCATCGTCGTCGGCATGGTCGTGGCCGCCGCCTTCGGCCTCGTCGATCTCGGCCGGGTCGCGGCCGCGCCCTGGTTCGACGTGGTGCGCCCCTTCGCCTTCGGCCTGCCCACCTTCGACCCGGTCTCGATCCTTACCCTGTGCATCGTGATGATCGTGGTGATGATCGAATCCACCGGCATGTTCCTGGCGCTCGCCGAGATCACCGAGGACCCGGTCGGCGAGGAGCGCCTGACCCGCGGCCTGCGCGCCGACGGCCTCGGCACGCTGATCGGCGGCGTCTTCAACACCTTCCCGTACACCTCGTTCTCGCAGAATATCGGCCTCGTCGGCGTCACCGGCGTGCGCTCGCGCTACGTCACGGTGGCGGGCGGCCTGATCATGCTCGGGCTCGGCCTGATCCCGAAGCTCGCGGCCCTGGTCGAGGCGGTGCCCCAATGCGTGCTGGGCGGCGCGGGACTGGTGATGTTCGGCATGGTCGGCGCCACCGGCGCGCGCATCCTCGGAGCGGTGGATTTCGCCCGCAACCGCAACAACCTGTTCATCGTCGCGGTCTCGGTGGGCTTCGGCATGATCCCCCTCGTCGCGCCGAACTTCTTCAAGCAGATGCCGCACGCGCTGCATCCGCTGCTCGAATCCGGCATCCTGCTCTGCGCGATCTCGGCCGTCCTGTTGAACCTGTTCTTCAACGGGCTCGGCAACACCGCCGAGGCCCGCGATGCGGCGATCCGCCAGGCCAAGGTCGCCGAGGCCCATTGATCGTCGAAATCCCCTGATCGCCGCGGCCCATCGATCGCCGCCGCGCCGGTCCCGCGGTGCCGGCCCCGGGATGGGGCGGCCGCATCCCGTTCGCTATGATACGCCGCGTGCGGCTTCCCCTTCCGGAGATCTCCCGATGCCCCTGACCGCCTCGCGTTACGGCAAAGGCCGCGTGCGGGTGATGCGTCTGACCCGCGACGGCGCCCACCACACCCCGCGCGAGCTGACCCTGACGGTGCTGATGCGGGGCGGCTTCGACGCCGCCTGGACGGGGGCGGACAACCGCGCCTGCGTCGCCACCGACAGCGTGAAGAACATCGTCAACGTCACGGCGGCCAAGAACCTCTCCCTCGACAAGGAGGCCTTCGTGCAGGCGGTGGCGAAGGTCTTCCTCGACACCTACCCGCAGGTGGAGAGCGTCGCGATCGAGGCGCTGGAGACCCGCTGGCTGCGCCACTCCATCGGCGGTGCGCCGCACGGCCACACCTTCACCCTCGACGGCAACGGCCAGGGCTACACGGCGCTCGATGCCCGCCGCGACGGTCAGGTGCTGCGCTCGGGCCTGCGCGGCTTCACCTTCATGAAGACGACCGAATCCGGCTGGGCCGACTTCGTGGACGACGGCTACCGGACCCTGCCCGACACCACCGACCGCATCGCCGCCACGAGCATGGACGCGACCTGGACCTGGGCCGCGGCGCCCGCGGACCACGAAGCGGCCAATGCCCGGGTGCTGGAGATCCTGATCGCGGTGTTCGGCACGACCTACTCGTACGGCGTGCAGGATTCGATGTACCGCATGGGCGAGGCGGTGCTGGCCGAGATCCCGGAGATCGCCGAGATCGGCTTCGCCATGCCCAACAAGCACTACATCCCGATTAACCTCGCGCCGTTCGGGCTGGAGAATCCCAACACCGTGTTCCTGCCCACCGACGAGCCGCACGGGCAGATCGAGGCGACGATCGGCCGGGGCGGTTGAGCCCGCGCCGCGCGTCGTGACCGACGCCGCACCCGCCTCGCCCGCGAAGGTCCGCGCTTTGCGCGGGCCCGCCGTGAGCCTGTCCGGCAACCCGTTCCTGAGCCCCGCGCGCGACTGCCTCGTCCACCACGCGGACGCCCTCGTGCTGATCGCGAACGGGCGGATCGCCGCCTTCGGCGCCTATGCGGAGACGAAGGCCGCGCTGCCGCCCGGCCTCGAGCCCGACCATTATCCCGACGGCCTGATCCTGCCGGGGCTGATCGACACCCACGTCCACTATCCGCAGCTCCAGATGATCGGGGCCTTCGGGGCGCAGCTCCTCGACTGGCTGGCGCGCTACACCTTCCCGGCCGAGCTCGCCTTCGCCGACCGGAGCCATGCGGAGGCCGTCGCCCGCCTGTTCCTGCGCGAGATCCTGGCCTCGGGCACCACCACCGCGATGGTCTATTGCACGGTGCACCCGCACTCGGTCGACGCGTTCTTCGCCGAATCCGAGCGCTTCGACACCCGCATGATCGCCGGCAAGGTCCTGATGGACCGCAACGCGCCGGCCGCCCTCCTCGACACGGCCGAGCGCGGCTACCACGAGAGCGAGGCGCTCATTGCCCGCTGGCACGGGCGCGGGCGCCAGCTCTACGCGGCGACGCCGCGCTTCGCCCCCGCCTGCACCGAGGCGCAGCTCGACGCGGCCGGTTCCCTTTTGCGGGCGCATGACGGCCTGTTCCTGCAGACGCATCTCTGCGAGAGCGAGGCCGAGGTCGCCTGGGTGCGCGACCTGTTCCCGGCGCGCGCGGGCTATCTCGACGTCTACGCCCAGGCCGGGCTCGTCGGCCCGCGCTCGGTCTTCGGCCACGCCATCCACATGCGCGAGGACGAGTTCTGCACCTGCCACCGGGCCGGCGCGGCGCTCGCGCATTGTCCGACCTCGAACCTGTTCCTCGGCAGCGGCCTGTTCCGCCTGTTCGACGCCCTCGATCCGCGCCGCCCGGTCCGCGTCGGCCTCGGCACCGATGTCGGGGCCGGCACCACGCTCTCGCTGATGCGCACCCTCGGCGAGGCCTACAAGGTGGCGGCCCTGCGCGGCGACAAGCTCGACGCGCTGCGCGCCCTCTACCTCGCGACCCTCGGCGGCGCCGAGGCGCTGTATCTCGACGACCGCATCGGCCGGATCGCCCCGGGCTACGAGGCCGATCTCTGCGTGCTCGACACCGCGGCGACGCCGTTGCTCGCCCACCGCGCCCGCTACTGCGCCGACGTCGAGGAGCTGCTGTTCGTGCTGATGACGCTCGGGCCCGAGCGGGTGCGTGCGACCTACGTGGCGGGCGAGCGGGTGTTCGACGCGGCGCGGTCGGTGCCGTACCGCTACGCGAGCGGGGCCGAGGCGTGAGGGTCGGGGCTGTGCGGGGGGCACGGATCATTGCCGATCCGGCGCTGGGGCCGTTCTGTGCCCGCGGTTCCCTACACCCTCTGCTGATGATGTTCACCCATCGCGTGTGGCGCGCATTTCCTCGCCCCGCTTGCGGGGAGAGGGCTCCGGCGACCTTGTCGTCGCCGGAGCGAGGCGGCAGCCGAGGGTGAGGGGGGACATCCGGGGAAGGCTCCTCCGTTCAAGCCCCCTCACCTTCGGCTGCCACCTCGCCGCGCTCCCCGACGAGGGGGAGACGCGGCCCTCTCCCCGCACGCGGAGAGAGGGGATGTGCGCGACACGATGTGTGAATCCGCTAGCGCAGAGGGGGGAGGGAGGAAGCCGCGCTTCGGGAAGACACGGCTGTGCTTGAGCCTCACGGCGCGCGCCGGGCCCGGCGCGCGCCTGTCGTCAGCGGACCGTCAGGCCCCGAGGCCGCCCATGCAGACGTACTTGGTGTTCAGGTAGTCCTCGATGCCCTGGTAGGAGCCCTCGCGGCCGACGCCCGATTCCTTGACGCCGCCGAAGGGGGCGACCTCGGTGGTGATGATCCCCTCGTTGAGGCCGACCATGCCGTATTCGAGCGCCTCGGAGACCCGGAAGGCCCGGCCGAGATCGCGGGTGTAGAAGTAGCAGGCGAGCCCGAACTCGGTGTCGTTGGCCATCTGGATCGCCTCCGCCTCGTCGCGGAAGCGGAACAGCGGCGCCAGCGGCCCGAAGGTCTCCTCGCGCGCCACCGCCATGCCCGGCACCACGTCGACGAGAACGGTGGGCTCGAAGAACGAGCCGCCCAGCGCGTGGCGCTTGCCGCCGGCCACGATGCGCGCGCCCTTGGCGGTGGCGTCGCGGATATGGGCCTCCATCTTCTCGACCGCGGCGTGGTCGATCAGCGGACCCTGGACCACGCCCTCGTCGGCGCCGTTGCCGACCTTGAGCTCCGCGGCCGCCCGCGCCAGCCGCTCGGCGAAGGCGTCGTAGATGCCGTCCTGTACCAGGAAGCGGTTGGTGCAGATGCAGGTCTGGCCCGAGTTGCGGTACTTGGCGAGCATCGCGCCCTCGACCGCGCGGTCGAGATCGGCATCGTCGAAGACGATGAACGGCGCGTTGCCGCCGAGCTCCATCGAGACCTTCTTCACCGTGCCGGCGGCCTGCCCCATCAGCAGCTTGCCGACCTCGGTCGAGCCCGTGAAGGTGATCTTCTTCACCAGCGGGTTGCCGGTCATCTCGCCGCCGATGCCCTTGGCCGAGCCGGTGAGGATCGAGACGAGCCCGGCCGGAACCCCGGCCCGCTCGCAGAGCACGCCCCAGGCGAGGCCCGAGAGGGGGGTCTGGGTCGCCGGCTTGATCACGATCGGGCAGCCGGCCGCGAGCGCGGGGGCGAGCTTGCGGGCGATCATCGATGACGGGAAGTTCCAGGGCGTGATCGCCGCGACCACGCCGACCGGCTCCTTGGTGACGAGAATGCGCCGGTTCGGCCAGGGCGAGGGGATCACGTCGCCGTAGACGCGGCGCGCCTCCTCGGCGAACCACAGCACGTAGGCTGCCGACATGGCGACCTCGGCGCGCGCCTCGGCCAGAGACTTGCCCTGCTCGGCGGTGAGGATGCGGGCGAGATCCTCCTGGTTCTCGGTGACGACGGCCGAGAGCTTGCGCAGGATCGCCGCGCGCTCGCCGGCCGTCTTGCCGCGCCAGGCCGGGAAGGCGGCGTGGGCGGCTTGGATCGCCCGGCGGGTCTCCTCGGCGCCCGCGTTCGGCACCCGGGCGACGACCGCGCCGGTGGCGGGATTCGTCACCTCGATGGAGCCCGCGCCGTCCTTCGACCAGGTTCCGCCGATCAGGCAGGCCTCGACGAGGAGCGTGGGGTCCTTCAGGGACAGGGTTTGGGTCTCAGGCATTCAGAGGTTCCTTTGGAGGCTGAGACGCGGCAGGCCGCGGCTTCACGGGCACGCTCTGGGCAGTGTTCCTCGCCTGTGCCTCCGCCCGCGTCTCGAAGACGTGGGGAGCCAGATCGCGACTCGCTAACGAGGCGCCGAGCTTCAGCCGCAAGAATGCGCTCGTTGTGTAGCGCGCGGCCGTCTCGTAATATCGGTTCTCTAGATAGGCGATCGTAGAGAAATATGCATCGCTCACCGTCGGGTCGATCTCGAACCCGTCGTAGTTGGCGATCAGGTGAACCTTGCGGCCGATCTCCTGGCAGCTGCGCTCGTATTCGCGGCGCACCAGCTCGACGTCGTCGATGGTCCGGACCTGGAAGCCCTCGAGGTTCGAGAACAGGATATTGCGCTCCGGATCGTAGCTGATCCGCTCCGCCAGGGAGAGGCCGAGCAGCCAGGGCTCCAGACCCATCACGGCCTCGCGGAACAGGCGCGGATCCATGGGCTTGGGATCGTGCACGATCGGCGCGAAGCCCATCTGCGCGAGAATGTCGCGCTCCAGGTCGATGCCGGGGGCGATCTCCGCGAGTTCCATCCCGGCCCGCGTCCGGCGAAAGACGCAGCGCTCGGTGACGTAGAGAACCGGCTGCCCGCGCTCGGCCGCGAAGTCGCCCGAGAAGGTGATCTGCTCCACCGCCGCGATGAATTTCCGCGAGCGGCCCTCCTTGAGGATGCGGACCGCGCCGTCCTCGATCCCGACCTGGAGCCCGTCCGCCGTGAAGGTGCCGGCGAAGACGAGGCTCTTGGCGTTCTGCGAGATGTTGATGAAGCCGCCCGCCCCCGCGAGCCGCTTGCCGAAGCGGCTGACGTTGACGTTGCCGGCGCCGTCGCATTGCGCCAGGCCGAGGCAGGCGAGATCAAGCCCGCCGCCGTCGTAGAAGTCGAATTGCTGGTTCTGGTGCAGCACGGCCGCGGGGTTGAGCGCCGCGCCGAAATCGAGCCCGCCCTGCGGCAGGCCGCCGATCACGCCGGGCTCGGCCGTCAGGGTCAGGTATTTCAGCACCCGCTCCTCGGCCGCCACCGCGGCGACGCCCTCCGGCATGCCGATGCCGAGATTGACCACGCCGCCGGGCGGCAGCTCGAAGGCGCAGCGCCGGGCGATCACCTTGCGGGCATCGAGCGGGATCGGGGCGATCCGGTCGAGCGGCACGCGCTGGCGGCCGGTGAAGGCGTGGTTGTAGGGCGTGCCGTAGGTCTGGCGGTGGTTCTCGGGCTCGCTCAGCACCACGCAATCCACGAGCACGCCCGGCACCTGGACCTCGCGCGGGTTCAGCGACCCGGCCTCGGCCAGCCGCTCCACCTGGGCGATGACGAAGCCGCCCGAGTTCTTGGCCGCCATCGCGGCGGCGAGGTTGTCGAGGGTGAGCGCCTCGCGCTCCATGGTGATGTTGCCGGCCGGGTCCGCGGTGGTGCCGCGGATGAGCGCCACGTTCACCGGGAAGGCCTTGTAGTGCAGCCACTCGGTGCCGCCGAGCGTGACCACGCTGACGAGGTCCTCGGTGGTGATCGCGTTGAGCTTGCCGCCCTCCAGCCGCGGATCCACGAAGGTGCGCAGCCCGACCTTGGTGATGTGGCCGGGCGTGTGCGCGGCGATCTCCCGGTAGAGGTGCGAGACCACGCCCAGCGGCAGGTTGTAGGCCTCGATCTGCCCCTCGACCGCGAGCGCGCCGAGCTTCGGCACCAGCGCCCAGTGCCCGCCGACGACGCGCCGCACCAGCCCCGGCCGCGCCAGCCGGTTGAGACCGCGCTCCTTGCCGTCGCCGGGGGCGGCGGCGAACATCAGCCCAAGATCGTGCGGCCCGGCGCCCGCGTCGAAGCGGCGGGCGAGCGCCAGGATCAGCTCGTCCGGCGTGCCGATGCCCACGAAGCCCGACACCGCCACCATGTCGCCGTCGTGGATGATCGCCACGGCCTCGTCGGCGCTGACGATCTTGTTCTTCAGGCTGCCCATGAGCGTCGTCCTCGGAAGCGGTACCGCAGCGGATGGTCGTCGTGCCGCCCGTCCGGGCGGTGCCGCCCCACCGCGCGGCGGGCGTGGGATCCGCCCGCCTCAGCCACGCTGGCCGAGCCAGTCCGCGATGCCGGAGCCCAGCAGCGCCTGGGCCTTGCCGCCGACGAACACGCCCACATGCCCGCCGGGCAGGCCCAGCTCGGTATAATCCTGCGTGCCGACCTTGCCGGCGAGCGCGCGCGAGGTCGCGGGCGGGATGATGTGGTCGTCCTTGGCGAAGACGTTGAGCACCGGGCAGGTGATGTCGGCGAGCCGGACCGTGCGGCCCGACAATTCGAAGCGGCTCTCGACCAGCTTGTTGTCCTGGTAGAGATCCTTCAGCCACTGCTTGGCCGCCTCGCCCGGATGGTCGGGCCGGTCGGCGATCCACTTCTCCATGCGCAGGAAGTTCAGGAACTTCTTCTTGTCGGAGAGCGCGTCGAGGAGATCGACGTTGTACTTGGTCAGGGTCCGCATCGGCGTCATCATCGAGAACACCGAGCCCATGAAGGCGCCGGGCAGCGAGCCCTGCGATTCGATCAGCCGGTCGATGTCCTCGGGGGCGAGGGAGCGCGCCCACAGGTTGATGAAGCCGTGCCCGGGGCGGTTCTCCACCTGATCGGCGTGGAAGTCGATCGGCGTGATGGTGAGCACCATCGCGTTGACCGCGTCGGGATGGAGCGCCGCGTAGCAGGTGGTGAACACCCCGCCCTCGCAGATGCCGAGCAGGTTGATCCGCTCGCGCCCGCTCCGCTCCTGGATCGCGGCGATGCAGTCGGCGAGGTAGCCGTCGACGTAGTCGTCCATGGTGACGAAGCGCTCGGCCCGGCCGGGATTGCCCCAATCGACCACGTAGAGGTCGAGGCCGAGCTTGAGCAGGTTGCGCACCAGCGAGCGGTCCTCCTGCAGATCCGCCATGGTGTAGCGTCCGATCAGCCCGTAGACGATCAGCACCGGGGGCAGGCCGCGGCTCTCGGCGAGCGGCCGGTAGCGGTGCAGCGTGACCTTGTCCTGGCTCCAGACCAGGTCTTTCGGGGTGGTGGCGATCTGCACGTCCGCGTCGCGGATCTCGCCGAAGAGCTTGACCCCCTCGGCGATGCGCCGGCCGAGCGCCGAGACCTCCGCGAGCGCGTCGGCCGAGGTGATCGCGGGCGTGGTGCCGGCCGGCTGCTTCATGACGCGGGCTCCTTGCTGCGGCGGCCGCGCTTGAGGGCGCGCAGCTCGCGGCGCATCTCCGTGACGCTCCGGTGCAGGTCGTCGAGTTCGGCCCGCGTCGGATAGCCGAACATCTGGCTGTAGAACTCCCCGAGATCCTGCTGGGCGAGGCGCAGGTCGGTCGCGGCCTTCAGGGATTCGCGCTGGCTCGCCAGGAAGGCCTCGGTGCGCTGCGTCTCGATCAGGACCTCGTTGGCCGTCTCGATCCAGAGCTCCATCAGGGCGCGGGCGGATTCGAGCGCCTGGCCGGCCTCGGCGCGGGCGTTGACCGCCTTCGAGAACACGCCGGTGGCCCGCGTCCAGGCCTCCAGCATCAGGGTGTTGTGCTCGAGGTTGCGCTGGCGGAGCGCCCCCCAGGCCACGGTGACGGCCGCGAGCTTGCGCTCCACGGTCCAGAGATCGGCGAATTGCGGCCCCTCGGCCATCCGGCTCAGCGCGGCGTCCACCTCGCTCGAGGCCGAGAGCCAGCCGCGCGGATCGAAGACCTTGGCCAGCACCTCGGCGGCCACCGGGTCCTGGTCCGCCTTGGCCCCGCCCTTGGCGCCCTCGAGGCTCGCGGTGAAGCTGTGGGCCACGGCCTGCGCGTCGGTCCAGGCCTTGGTGAAGGCGGCCTGGGCCGCGCGCGCGGCCTCCATGTCGGGCACGGGCGCGGGGCCGGCGGCCGTCTGCATCGCGCCCAGCATGTTGCTCTGCGCCTCGGCGAAGGAGCGGGCGCCGCGGCTCCACAGCTCCCCCATCGCCTTCATGGATTCGAACGGATCCATCTCGGTCCCCCCGCCGCTCTCAGGCCGCCTGCCGGGCCTTGCCGTCGAGGGCCTCCGAGTAGATCGCGAAGGCGTCGGGATACGTCACCTCGCGCGGGTTGTTCACGAGGAGGCGCGTCTGCTTCATCGCGTCGGTGGCGAGGCGCTCCAGGTCGGTCTCCTTGACGCCGACCTCGCCCAGCGAGGCCGGCACGCCGCAATCCCGGCAGATCGCCGCGAGGCTCTCGACGAAGCGGGCGGCGGCTTCCCCGGCCGGCAGGCCGACCGCCTCCGGGTCGAGGATCGGCGCCAGCTCGCCGTAGAGGCCCTCGGCATGGCTGAGGTTGAACCGCATCACCCCCATCAGGACCAGGGCGTTCGAGAGCCCGTGCGGCACGTGGAAGATCGCCCCGATCGGGTAGGCCAGCGCGTGCACGGCCGCCACCGGCGCGTTGGCGAAGGCCATGCCGGCGAGCATCGAGCCGAGCAGCATGCCGGAGCGCGCCTCGCGGTTGCCGGGCTCGCGGCAGGCGGTGCGGATGTTGGCCGAGAGCAGCGCCAGCGCCTGCTTGGCGAGCTGGTCCGAGATCGGGTTCTTCTTGCTCTTGCTGGTGAAGGCCTCGATGGCGTGCACCATGGCGTCGATGCCCGTCGCGGCGGTGACGTGGGCGGGCAGGCCCAGCGTCAGGTCCGGGTCGAGCACCGCCCAGTCGGGCAGGAGCTTGGCCGAGACCACGCCCTTCTTCTCGGTGGTCGGCGTGGTGACGATCGAGATCGGCGTCACCTCGGAGCCGGTGCCCGCGGTGGTGGGCACGAGGATCAGGGGCAGGCGCTCGCCCTTGGCGAGGCCGACGCCGTAGATGCCGTCGAGGGGCTCCTCGGACTTGGCGAGGTAGGCGACGAGCTTAGCGGTGTCGAGGGCCGAGCCGCCGCCGATGGAGAGGACGAGATCGGTGCCGAGCTCGCGCGCCCGGGCGGCGGCCGCCTCGATCACCGTGGAGGGCGGGTCGGCCTGCACGTCGTCGTAGATGTCGAGCGTCACGCCCGCCGCCTGCAGCGCCGCCTCGGCGGCCTGGGTCAGGCCCGCGCCGCGCACGCCCTTGTCGGTCACGAGCATCACGCGCTTGGCGCCGAACCCGGCCACGATCCCCGGCAGCTTGGCCGAGGCGCCCGGCTCGAACAGGACGTTGGGCGTGGTCTGGAAGGTGAAGGGATTCATGGCGTCCGGTTCCTGTCCGATCGGTTGTGTCTCGCGCGTCGATCCCGCGGCCGGGGCCCGCGGGGGCCCGGCCGGGACGGTTCCGGCGCCTACTCGGCCGGCTCGAGCGCGGCGCCCTTCACCTTCTCGCGCAGCTCGGTGACGAGCACGCGGGTGTTCTCCGAGTAGTCGATCGGGACGGCCACGAGGTGGACGCCACCGGCCTTGAACGCCGCCTCCAGCGTCGGCACCAGATCCTCCACCGCCCCGACCCGGTGGCCGCTGGCGCCGTAGGACTCGGCGTACTTCACGAAGTCCGGGTTCTTGAAGGTCATGCCGTAATCGGGGAACTTGTCGACCGCCTGCTTCCAGCGGATCATTCCGTAGGCGGAATCGTCGAGGATCAGCACCACGAGGTTGAGGTTGAGCCGCACCGCGGTCTCGAGCTCCTGGCTGTTCATCATGAAGCCGCCGTCGCCGCACACCGCCATGACGCGCCGCTGCGGGTACAGGATCGCGGCCATCATCGCCGAGGGCAGGCCCGCGCCCATGGTGGCCAGCGCGTTGTCGAGCAGCAGCGTGTTGGCGACATAGGTGCGGTAGTTGCGGGCGAACCAGATCTTGTACATCCCGTTGTCGAGGCAGACGATGCCGTCCTCGGGGATGACCGAGCGCACGTCGCGCACGAGGCGCTGCGGCGTGACCGGGAAGCGGTCCTCGTCGGCGCGGGCCGAGATCCGGCCGAGGATGTGCTCGCGCAGCGGCAGCAAGGCACCCGCGTTGGGCAATTCGCCCTCGATCCGGTCGGCGATCAGCTTCAGGGTGGGGCCGAGATCGCCCACCACCTCGGCGTCGGGGTAGTAGACCTGCTCGACGTTGGCCGGGGTGTAGCTGATGTGCAGCACCTTCTGGTCGGCCTGGCCCATGAAGAAGGGCGGCTTCTCGACCGTGTCGTGGCCGATGGCGATGATGAGGTCGGCCGCGTCGATCGCCTCGTGCACGTAGTCGCGCTCGGAGAGCGCGGCGGTGCCCATGTAGAGCTTGGAGCCGTGCGCGACGGTGCCCTTGCCCATCTGGGTGGTGAAGAACGGGATGCGCGTGCGCTGCACGAAGCCGCCGAGATCGCTCGTGGAGCGCGGGCGCGAGGCCGCCGCGCCCAGCATGATCAGCGGGCGCTTGGCCGCGCGGATCATCTCGGCGGCGCGCTCGATGGCCTTGGGATGGGCGACCGGGATGTCCGTGGGGTGGCTCGGCACGGTGTAGGCCTCGGCCTCCTCCGCGGCGATGTCCTCGGGCAGCTCCAGCAGCACGGGCCCGGGCCGCTCCTCGGTGGCGACCCGGAAGGCGTCGCGCACGATGGTGGGGATCGAGGAGGCGGAGACGATCTGGCGGGCCATCTTGGTGATCGGCTTCATCGAGGCGATGATGTCGACGATCTGGAAGCGGGCCTGGCGGGCGGACAGGATGCCCTTCTGGCCGGTGATGATGATCATCGGCATGGCGCCGAGATGCGCGTAGGCCGCGCCCGTCGAGAAGTTGAGCGCGCCCGGTCCGAGCGTCGCCAGGCAGACGCCGGGTTTGCCGGTGAGCCGCCCGTAGGTCGCCGCCATGAACGCCGCGGCCTGCTCGTGCCGGGTCAGGATCAGCTCGATCTTCGAGTTGCGCAGGCTCTCGACGACGTCGAGGTTCTCCTCGCCCGGAATGCCGAAGATGCGCTCGACGCCCTCGTTCTCGAGTGCCTGGACGAGCAGGTCCGAACCCTTCGGCATGGTGATGTTCCTTCTACGGGTCTGCGTGTGCCGACGCCTGCCGCGGACCCCCGGGGGCGACCGAACGGCGTCGCGAGTGGACAGAGGTTTCGTGGAAGCCGGTCCGAACGACAATCAGAATGCCGCCCGGACCGGCCGGGAGAGTTGAGGATCGCGCCGTATTGAAAGCGACTTTGCCTCAGACGGCCCTGGATACGGCCGAGCTCGCGACGTCCGGTTGACTGTTATTCTGTCGACCAAGGATCAGGACAGTCACGCTTCCCGCCGCGGTGAGCGCCACGAGAGGCGTCAGGGCCAGGGGAAAATTGCCGGTGTGATCCTTGATGACGCCGAGGAGCGCCGTCGCGCCGCCGGTGCCGAGATGCGACAGGGTGTTGATCGCCGCGATCCCCGCCGCCGCGGTGGCGGGCGAGAGCCAGTCGGTGGCGAGCGCCCAGAACGGCCCCTTGATCGCGTAGTTGCCCACCAGGACGAGGCTCAGGAGCACCATCACCAGGGGCAGCGAGCTCGTCAGGTTGGTCAGGGCGAGGCAGAGCGCGGTCAGTCCGAGCGGGAGCGCCGTGTTCCAGACCCGCTCGCCCGACTTGTCGGCGCGCAGGCCCCACAGGATCATGAACACCGAGGCGATGCCGAACGGGATCATGTTCAGCAGGCCGGTCTGGAGATTCGTCAGGCCGAAGGATTTCAGGATCTGCGGCTGCCAGAGCGAGAGCGCGTTGCTAGTGGCCGACGAGCCCGAGTAGATCAGCGCGAGCGCCCAGACATACTTGTTCGACAGCACCTTCCACAGCGGCATGTGGCCCACGGCGTGGCCGGACGCCCGCTCCGCCGCGAGGGTGCGCACGAGCCACGCGCGCTGGGGCTCGGAGAGCCAGGCGGCCTCCTGCGGGCGGCTCGGCAGCCAGATCAGGGCGGCCAGCCCGAGCAGCACGGCGGGAACCGATTCGGCGATGAACAGCCATTGCCAGCCGTGCAGCGCCGCGACGCCCTCCAGCTCGAGCAGCATCGCCGAGAGCGGCGAGCCGAGGAAGCTCGAGAGCGGGATCGCCACCATGAAGGTCGCCACCACCCGGGCCCGGTAGGCCTTGGGGAACCAGTAGGTCAGGTAGAGGATCACGCCCGGGAAGAAGCCGGCCTCCGCCGCGCCGAGCAGGAAGCGCCCCGCGTAGAAGCTGTAGGGCCCGACCACGAACGCCATGGCGACGCCGACCAGACCCCAGGTGATCATGATCCGGGCGATCCAGATCCGGGCGCCGACCCGCTCCATCGCGAGGTTGCTCGGCACCTCGAACAACACGTAGGCCACGAAGAACAGGCTGCCGCCGAGGCCGAAGGTCGCCGCGCTGAGGCCGATGTCCTTGTTCATGGTGAGCGCGGCGAAGCCCGCATTCACCCGGTCGACATAGGCGATGAAGTAGCAGGCGATCAGGAAGGGGACGAGGCGGAAGGCCACCTTGCGCATCGTGGCGGCGGCGAGCGCCGCCTCGCCGTCCGGGGCGATCCCGGCATCGCGGACGATCCCCGGATCGCCGACGGGGTCCTTTGTGGGCTGCATGGCGTCCTCCTCACGTCTTTTGATACGGATCGAGCCGCGCTCCGGAGGGCGCTCCCGCCCTCCGGAGCCGGGCCTCAGGTCATCGAGCGCAGGACGACCAGGACGGTGGTCACGGTGATCGCGCCGCCGATGCGGGTGGCGATCTGCGCGAAGGGCATCAGCTGCATGCGGTCGGCGGCGGTCAGGATGGCGACGTCGCCGGTGCCGCCCTGGCCCGAGTGGCAGGCGTTCACGATCGCGGTCTCGATCGGGTACATGTTGAGCATCCGCCCGACCAGGGCGCCGACCGCCATGAGGGTGAACACCGTCGACACGATGACGATCAGGTTCACCACCGTGAAGGCCGCCATCAGCTTGTCCCAGGGCGTCAGGGCGACGCCGATGGCGAAGAGCAGCGGGTAGGTCATGCTGACCTGCACGAACTTGTAGACCACGAAGCCGCCGGCCTGGAGATGGGGCGAGACCGCCTGGGCGAGCTTTGCCAGCACCGCCAGGAACAGCATCGCCACCGGGGCGGGCAGGCCAAGCACGTGGTGCAGCATCACGCCGAGCAGGTAGAGCGTCACCGCGGTGAGCCCCGCCGCCGCGATGGTGGCGACGTCCATGGCGCCGCCGGTCTCGCTCTTCACGGTCTCGGTCTTCGGGTCCATGTCGTCGTGCTCGCCCGGCTGCAGCCGGCCCTCGCCGGTGAGGTGGGGCATGCGCTTGCCGACGTAGTTGAGCGTGCCGGAGAAGATGATCGCCGTGAGGCTGCCGAGCATCACCGGGGGCAGCACCTGGGCGAACAGGTCGCCCTGGGCCTGGCCGAGGATCGCCGCGTAGCCGATCGAGAGCGGGATCGCGCCCTCGCCGACGCCGCCGGCCATGATCGGCACGACGATGAAGAAGAAGGTGTGGTAGGCGCCGAGCCCCAGCAGGGTGCCGACCAGCGTGCCGACGCAGCCCGCGGCGATCGAGCCGAGCGCCAGGGGCACGAAGATCTTGAGGAAGCCCTTGATCAGGACCTGCCGGTCCATGCCCAGGATCGAGCCGACGATGATCGCCGCGATGTAGATGTAGAGGAAGTTGGTGAACTTGGTGAAGTCGACGATCGACTTCTGGATCTGCGGCGGGATCAGGCCGTAATAGGCCAGCGCCGAGGGGATGAAGGTCGCGAAGATCGCCCCCGCGCCGATGCTGCGCAGCACCGGCAGCCGCTTGCCGATCTCGGCGCAGGTGAAGCCGCCGAGCACCAGCACGGCGATCATCGTCGGCGCATCGGACTTGATCTCGCCTTCCCGCGTCAGGATCACGAGGAGGCCGACCAGGATCAGGTAGACCGGGATCGGGATGATGCCGATCTTGAGGTCCATCAGCCGCCACCAGCCCCGCGGCCAGAACGGTTCGCGCACGGCCTGCCCGGGTTGGGCGCCCTGCTGGGCGAGCGGAATCGGTCTGATGGCGTCGGCCTGCATGGTTTCCTCCTGATCGCTCGCCGGCTTCGCCCGGTCTGTCACCCGTTTGCGGGCCGGCGCGCTTGGCTTGTTTTTGTAGGTTGATATTGTCGGCGACGGGTAGCCCACGACACTGACGCCAACCTGACAATCGAGCGAGCGCGAAACATTTTAGAGGCTCAGCCCCGCCGATGCGGATATTGGTCGTGGAAGATACTGCCGAGATCGCGGAATCCATCGTCGCCGGATTTCGCCGCATCGGACACAGTGTCGACTGGGAGCCGGACGGGGCGCAGGCTCACGAGATCCTGGCGACGGAGCGCTACGACCTGATCGTCCTCGACCTGACCCTGCCCGGCCGCGACGGCGCCGCCGTGCTCAAGGCCCTGCGCGGACGCGGCGATGCGAGCCCGGTCCTCGTGCTCACCGCCCGCGGCACCGTCGAGGAGCGGGTGCGCGTGCTCGATCTCGGCGCCGACGACTACCTGCTGAAGCCGTTCGATTTCCGCGAGCTCGAGGCGCGGGCGCGGGCGCTGCTGCGCCGCTCGGCCGGGGAAGCCACGAACGCCCTGATCTGCGGCGACATCGCCATCGACCGGGCGACCCGCTCGGTCACCGTCGCGGGCGTTCCCGTCGAGCTGACGCGGCGCGAGCTGACGCTGCTCGAGATCCTCGCGGCGCGCCCCGGCCGGGTGTTCGGCAAGGACGAGCTGCTCGACCGCCTGTTCGGCCTCGACGACAATCCGAGCTTGAACGCCGTCGAGCAATACGTCGCCCGCGTGCGCCGCAAGCTCTCGCTCTCCGAGGTCGAGATCCGGACCCTGCGCGGCCTCGGCTACCAGCTCGCGCCCCGCCCGGAGGCCGCGCGGGCGGCCACGCCCAAGCCGTCTCCGCCCAAGCCGCCCCCGCCCAAGTCGGCCTGCTAGGCGGGCCGCATGCTGGGGATCGCCCGGGGCGCGGGGCGCCCGTCGCTCTATCGCCGCGTCATCGCCCTCGTGGCCGCCGTCATGGCCGCGACGGGCCTCGCTCTCGGCATCCTGGCGGCCTCCTATGCCCGCTCGGCCGCCGACGACGCCTACGACCGCCTGCTGCTGGCCGCCGCGCTCCAGATCGCCGAGAGCGCCTACGTGGAGGACGGGCGCCTGCTCGTCGATCCGCCCTTCGCGGCCTTCGAGACCCTGGCGCTCGCCGCCGACGACCGGGTCTTCTACGCGGTGACGACCACCGGGCCGGACACGGGCACGGCCGCCGGGACGGCGCCCGGCGGCACCCTGCTCACCGGCTACGACGATCTCGCTGCCGCCCTGCCGCTCGCCGGCGCCGGCCCGGCGCCGACCTTCGGCGACGGGCGCTTCCGCGGCGGCGCCATCCGCCATGTCCGGGTCCGCCGCTACATCCCGGATGCCGCGGTGCCCGGCACCGTCGAGGTGGCGCTCGCCCAGACCACCGACGCGCGGGGCCGGCTCGCCCGCGACCTCACGGTCAAGGCTCTGGGCCTCCTCTGCGCGATGATGCTGCTCGGCTTCCTCGCGGCGCTGCTGGCCGTCCGGCTGGCGCTCGCCCCCCTCGCCCGGGTCGAGCGGGCGATGCGCGCGCGCGACCCCAAGGATCTCGCGCCGATCCCCGTCGAGGCCCCGCGCGAGATCGCCGCCCTGGTCGGGGCGATCGACGGCTTCACCGAGCGTCTCGCCCGGCACCTCGCCGCCTTGCAGCGCTTCGTCGCCGAGGCCAGCCACCAGATCCGGACACCGCTGACGGCGCTGACCGGGCAGATCGAGATGCTGGTCTGGTCCGCCGAGGATCCGTCGGCGCAGCGCGCCCGGCTCCTGCGCGTGCAGGCCCGCGCGGGCGAGCTGGCGCGCCTGACCAACCAGCTCCTCGACCACGCGATGGTGAGCCACCGGGTCGAGGCGGTGCGCTTCGAGGCCGTCGACCTCGTGCCGCTCGCCCGCGGCGTCCTCGTCGACGTGGCGGGCACGCTCGAGCGCGCGGTCGACCTCGCCTTCGACGGACCCGACGCCCCGGTCCGCGTCGCGGGCGACGCGGTCAGCCTGCGGGAGGTGGTGGTCAACCTCGTGAGCAACGCGCTGAAGCACGGCGCGCCGAGCCGGCTGGAGATCGCCGTGGGACGCGACGGGACGAGCGGGACGATCGCCGTGATGGATGACGGGCCGGGCATCCCGCCGGCCGACCGGGAGCGGGTGACGCGCCCCTTCGAGGGCGGCGGGAGCGCCAAGGGCGCGGGGCTCGGCCTCTCCATCGCCAGCGACGTGGTGCGCGCCCATGACGGGCGCCTCGCCTTCGCGACGCTTCCCGACGGGCGCTTCGCCGCGACGGTCGCGATCCCGCTGGCCGAGCCGGGGGCGGCGCCATGATCCGCGCGGGCCGCCTGCTCCTCGGTCTGGCTGCCCTGGCGGCGGCGTGGCCGGCACGCGCCGTCGAGACCACGCGCTTCCCGGCGCCGGGCACCGAGCGGGCGGTGATCGCCCTGCACGCGGCGACCGACCTCGCGGCGATGCGCCCCCTGATCCGCGACTTCCAGGCGAGCCGGCCCGACGTCGCGGTGGTCTATACCGAGTACGTCACCGCCGAGCTCTACGCCCGGATGCAGGCGGCCTGCGCCGGGGCCGGCGGGATCGACCTCGTGCTGTCCTCCTCGGTCGATCAGCTGGTGAAGCTCGTCAACGACGGCTGCGCGGCCAAGCTCGGGCTCGCCGAGACGAGCCCCCTGCCCCGCTGGACGCGCTGGCGGGACGAGCTGTTCGGCTTCACCTTCGAGCCGGCGGTGATCGTCTACAACGCCGACGCGGTGCCGCCCGAGGACATGCGCCGCAGCCGGGCCGGGTTGATCGAGCTCCTGCGCAGCCATCCCGAGCGCTATGCCGGCCGGGTCGGCAGCTACGACGTCACCACCTCCGGCATCGGCTACCTGTTCTCCGCCTACGACGCCCGCAACGGCGCGATCTTCGGGCGCCTGATCGAGGCGCTCGGGCGCGCCGACGTGTCGCTCAGCTGCTGCACCACCGACATCCTCGAACTCCTCGCCAGCGGTCGCCTCGTTATCGGCTACAACCTGCTCGGCTCCTACGCGGTGGCGGCGGTGCGGCGCGGGGCGCGGCTGCACGTCGTCGTCCCGCGCGACTACACCGTGGTGCTGAGCCGGGCGGTGTTCGTGCCCGCCGCCGCGCCGGAGCCCGCGGCGGCCCGCGCCTTCGTCCAGTACCTGCTGTCCGAGCGCGGCCAGCGCACGGCCCGGGCGGGCAGCTTCGCCTTCGGCTTCGACGGCGCGCCGGTGGCGGAGGCCGAGGGCGCGGCGCTCTCCCCGAACGCCGCCGCGGTCCGCCCGATCGAGATCGGCCCGGAACTCCTGGCGATCCAGGACCGGGCCAAGCGCGCCCGCCTCCTCGGCGAGTGGCGCGCCGCGATCGGGCCAGCAAAGGGCGCGCCGGCTGCGGGCCCGCCCGCCGCGGCCGCGCCGCCGGCGCGTTAGGCGACCGGAGGGCGAAACCCTCTCGGGTGCGTGGGCGTTAGCCGCAGGGCGGATCGGCCGCCCAAGCTTGGAGGGATCGGCGTGTTCAGGAAGCTGATGGTCATGCTGGCGCTCGGCTGCGGCCTCGTGGCCGCCGCGCCGCGCGGCGCCGCCGCGATGGTGCCCCCGATGGTGCCGGGACTCGCGGCCGCCGCCGATACGGGGCTCGTCGAGGTGCGCTACCGCCGGCACTGGCGCCGGCATCACCGGCATCACCGCCGCTGGCACCGCCACCGGCGGCACTGGCACCACCATCGCCGCCACCGCCATTACGGGCATTACCGGCGCCATTACGGCTATCACCGGGGCCATCGCGCGCATGTCCGCGCCCACCGCGCCGCGCCGCGCGGCTTCCACCGGCCCCTGCGCTTCAACCTCCATCGCGGCGCCGCCCGCTGGCACGACCCGATCCGCCCGGCCGCGAGCCGCTCGGGACCGGCCCACAGCCTGACGCCGCGCCTCGACTGAGGCCGGCGCCCGCGGCCAAATCCCGGCCGCAGGCCCCGCACCGTGACGGAATCGGAACGCCGCGCCCTCCCGGGGGCGCGGCGTTCCGCTGTGGGGCGCCGGTCCGGATCGGCGGCACGACGCGGCATCAGGCGGTTCGGCGCGGCATCGGCTGCTCGATGCGGCTTGGCCCCGGGACGATCCGCAATTGCCGGAGCCTCCCGCGAGATGTGCCGTGCCGGATCGCAGGAACAGGTGGGTGATTGACCCGGAATTAACCAAAACGCGGCTGAATGGGCCTCGTTCAAGGTTGATGTTTCCCTAAACAGACCATCGCAGATCATCGGTTCACGTCCGCGAATACGGGCGCGCCGATCCGCGATCGTCCGGGCGGGACACGCGTATCCGAGTAGCCCCGCATGTACGACGACGCGTATTCGCCCGGCCGCTTCGTCCGCCGCCGCCGCTCGCGGGGCCGCCTCCTCGGCCTGCTCGTCCCTCTCGTCCTGGCCGGCGTCGCCGTCGGCCGGCTGACCGGGCCGCAGCCCGTCCCCCCTGTCGCCCCCGCATTCACCCCCGCCCTCGCCCCGCCGGCCGCTCCGGCGCGCCCCGCCGCGCAGGTCGAGGCCCCCGCCGCGGCGGGCCGCTACGCCTGGCTGCTCGATCCCAACCCCGTGCTCGGCCCGCGCGCCGCCGCCCTCGCCACGAGCGCCCCGCTCGCGCCCGCCTTCCCGGTTCCGGCCGAGCCCCGGCTCGCCGAAGCCGCGCCCGCCGAGAGCCGGGTCGCCGCGATCCCGTTCAGCGCGCCGGTCCGCCTCGCCGAGCGCCGTCCGGCCGGGACGCGTTCCGTCCCCGCCGAGCGAGAGGTCGCGCAGGAGGTCGCCCGCGAGATCGCCCAGGCTCAGGCGGCCCCGCAATCCGGCCCCCAGACCGTGCCCCTGCCGGTGCCGCGTCCGGCCGATCTCGCCCTCCGGTCGCTGCCGACGCGGCTTGCCGAGCGCCCCGTGTCCCGCGCGCGCGCCGCCCAGGCGGCGACCCAGGCCGCCGAGGCCGACCGCTCCTTCTTCGACGCGGTGTTCGGCACCCGGCCCGAGACCGGCTCCGCCCTCGCCTACGCGTCGGTCGATCCCGGCGTGACGCCCGGCCGCCGCTCGGTCGTCCCGGGGCCCGATCTCGCCCCCGAGGCCGGCACCGCGATCTACGACATCAGCGCCCGCACGGTGACGCTGCCGAACGGCGAGCAGCTGGAGGCGCATTCGGGCCTCGGCGCCAGCATGGACGATCCCCGCTACGTCCATCTCTCCATGCGCGGCGCCACCCCGCCCGGCACCTACGACCTGCGCGAGCGCGAGGCCCTGTTCCACGGCGTGCGGGCGATCCGGCTCAATCCCGTGGGCGGTCCGTCCGCCATCCACGGCCGCGTCGGCCTGCTGGCCCACACCTACATGCTCGGCCCCAACGGCGCCTCGAACGGCTGCGTCTCCTTCAGGGACTATAACCGCTTCCTGCAGGCCTACCTGCGCGGCGACGTCCGCCGCCTCGTCGTCGTCGCAGGCGGCCGCGGCAGCGCCCTGCCGGCCATCGCCTCCCGGCTGTTCGGGCGGTAACCGGCCCCGAACCGCCTAGAGGCGCGGCAGCCGCAGCAGCCGCTCCGGGGCGAACGGAGCCAGGGGGATGGACGGGGCCGCGCCGGTGGCGAGCTCCGCCACCAGCTGCCCGGTGACCGGCCCCGTCGAGAGCCCGATATGGCCGTGGCCGAAGGCCAGGATCAGGCCGCGATGGCGCGGGGCGCGCCCGATCACCGGCAGCCCGTCCGGCGTCGAGGGGCGCGCGCCGAGCCAGGGCCGGTTGTCGAGGGCGCCGCCGAGCCGCAGCGTGCCCGCCGCCTCCCGCACCGCCGCCTCGATCTGGACGTGGTCGGGCGGGGCGGTGCGCGCGTTCAATTCCACCCCGGACAGGATCCGCACCCGGTGCGCGCCCATCGGCGCGATGATCGATCCGGCCCCCGTATCCAGCACCGGCCGGGTCAGGGCCGGGCTGTCGGGATGCAGGGCATGGTGCTGGTGGTAGCCGCGCTCGGCCGCGAAGGCGAAGCGGTAGCCGAGCGGGCGCAGGATCTCGCCCGAGGCCGCGCCCGCCGCGACCACGACCTGCCGCGCCCGGACCGTCCCCGCCGGATGGGTCAGGATCCAGCCCTCGTCGTCCGGCGCGAGGCCCCGGACGGCGCCGCCGAGCCTGCGCCCGCCGAGCCCGGCGAACAGCGCCTCGCAGGCCTCGATCAGGCGGCCGGGCTCCTCGACGGCGCCGGTCTCGGGCAGCAGCATGGCGCGGGCATAGGGGCGCACCAGCGCGGGCTCCAGGTCGCGGAGCGCGGGCCCGTCGAGGATCTCCGCCGCCACGCCGTGCTCGGCCAGGATCGCGCGCTCCAGGGCGGCGCCCGCGAAGGCGGCCTCCGTGCGGTACAGCTTGAGCCAGCCGGTGCGGCGCAGGAGCCGCTCGGTGCCGGCCTGCTCCGCGAGCCGCCGATGCGCCGGATAGGCGGCGCTCGTGAGGGGCAGCAGGGCCTCCGCTGCCCGGCGCCAGCGCGCGGTCCGCGCCGCCGCCAAGAAATGCAGCGTCCAGGGCAGGATGCGGGGCAGGTGGAGACGGCGCAGGCGCAGGGCCCGGTCGGCGTTGCGCAGGTAGGCCGGCAGCTTCGGCCACAGCGCCGGGCTCGCCATCGGGAAGATCGAGCCGCGGCTGATCACGCCCGCATTGCCGAACGAGGTTCGGGCACGGGCCTCGCCGGGATCGATCAGCAGGACGTCGCATCCCCGCTCGCGGAGCGCGATCGCCGAGGCGAGCCCGACCATGCCGCCGCCGATCACCACGATCTCGGCCCTCTGCTCGGCCCCTTGATCGGCCATGCGGTTTCCCCGGTCTGCCTGTCCGGGTCCCTGCATAGACCCCTCGGCACGGACCGCCATCCCGTGATGACGGATGGGCAGGGCGCATCCACCGCATCGCGGGCTCGGAACGGGTCAGGGCGGCCCGCTCTTAGAAGGCTGTCCGCCGAGACGGCGCCCGGTTCGGCGGGAGGGAGCGCGGCGCGACAGGAGATCCGGAGCCGTTCCGTGTCGCGACCCGGACCGGCTCCGCTCGCATCGAGGATCGGAGGCGGTGGCGATGGGCGGCCCAATCGTTCTCGCGGGTGCGACGGGCACCCTCGGCCTGCGCGTGGCGCGGGCCCTTCGCGAGCGGGGCGCGGCGGTGCGCGCCCTGGTCCGGCCCGGCACCGTCCCCGGGCGGCTCGAGCCCCTGCAGAGGGCGGGCGTCGCGGTGGTCGCGGCCGACCTCGGCGATGCGCGGGCGCTCGCTTCGGCCTGCGCGGGCGCGGGCTGCGTCGTCTCGACCCTGAACGGGCTGGAGGCGACGATCCTCGGCAGCCAGACGGCCCTCCTCGACGCTGCGGTCGCCGCCGGGGTGCCGCGCTTCATCCCGTCCGATTTCGCCCTCGACTTCACCCGGACCGAGCCCGGCCGCAACCGCAACCTCGACCTGCGTCGCGCCTTCCACGCCCGCCTCGACGCCGCGCCGATCCGGGCCACCTCGATCCTCAACGGCGCCTTCATGGACATGCTGACGGGCCAGATGCCGCTGATCCAGTTCTCCTGGCGGCGGGTGCTCTACTGGGGAGACCCGGACCAGCCCCTCGACTTCACCACGATGGACGACACCGCGGCTTTCACCGCCGCGGCGGCGCTCGACCCCGAGACGCCCCGGATCCTGCGCATCGCCGGCGCCGTCAGCAGCCCGCGCCGCCTCGCGGCGGATGCGGGCGCGGTGACCGGCACCCCGTTCCGGACCTTGCGGGTCGGCGGCACGGCCATGCTCGGGCCGATGATCGCGGCGGCCCGCCTCCTCGCGCCGGGGCGGGGCGCCGTGTTTCCCGCCTGGCAGGGCATGCAATACCTGCGCGACATGTTCGAGGGGCGCGGCCGCCTCGTCCCGCTCGACACCGCGCGCTACTCCGATCTGCACTGGACCGGGGTGCAGGCGGTGCTGGCGGGACGTTGAGGTCTTCGGAAGCGACGCTCCCGCTAGCGCCGGCGAATCACGCCGACGCGCGACGTCGACCCCAACCAATCTGAACGAGTTTCTGCAGTCTCAGACTATCCCGGCACCATGGCTGGGCGAGGCTGTCCGGGTCCGCCATGCGTCGTCGCCGGCCGGACGCGAACTAGAGCGCTGGGATGTGATTTCCGGAAAAACCATCTCCGATCGGAGACCGAGATGGTGGAGACGACAGGGATCGAACCTGTGACCTTTCCCATGTCAAGGGAATGCACTACCGCTGTGCTACGTCTCCGTTCCGACCGGCCCAGGCCGTCAAGCCCGAAACCGCCGAAATAGTCAATCCGGATCGGCGACTGAACGGAACTCGCCGCTACCCCGTCGAGGTAGCGCTCGTCCGCTGAGCGACGCGCCCGGCCCGGAGCGCCTCGGCTCCGGTGTGGCGCGGCTATAGCCGCTGTCGGGCGGGCGTGCAAGCGGGTCCCGCGCGCGGTCGATCCGGGTCCGCGCGGATCACGGTTCCGCGCCCTCGCAGGCCGCCAGTTCGGCGGCGTAGCGCGCCTCGGTGTAGGCGATCACGTCGAAGCGGTCGTCCGGCACCTGCGCCATGAAGCGCTCCGCGATCTCGGTCAGCACGATGTCGGGCCGCGCGCGGGCGATGTAGCCGTAATCGAGCGCCGTGCTCCAGACGAAGTGGACCTCCCGGAACGTCTCCGCGAGCAGGATCGTCAGCATGGTCGGCTCGTAGCTCGCGAAGGAATCGCCGAAGAGGACGACGCGGCGGCGGTCCCGGGCGTGCGCGTTCTCGTAGATCACGTGGGCGCCCCGGTGCAGCGGGGTCTTCAGCCGCCCGGCCTCCAGAAGCGCGACGGCCGGGTTCGCGTAGCGGCGCACCGCGTGGCGCTGGCGCTCGTGGACCGCGATGGTCTCGCCGCGCGGCGGATCGAAATGCGCGCCGATGTCGCCGATGAACGCGTCCTGCCGGGCGGGCCGGGTGGCGAGGTCCGCGCACGGAGCGGCTCTGAGCGCGCGGCAGATCTCCAGGTAGGCGAGATGACAGCCCGCGAAGGACCAGTGGCTGTCGGTGCGGTAGTAGAGCTCCCGCGCGAAGCGGGCCGCGCGCATCGGCGCGACGAGGTCGATGCAGGTTCGGCGCAGGCGCAGGATGTCGCCGAGGCCGCGCACGCGGTGCCAGCGCCGCGGGCGCCGCAGCAGGCCCCGGGTCAGCCGGCGGGCGGGCGACAGGCGCTGGTCCACCGTGATGCCGTCGAGATGGCAATCGTAGATCGTGAGCTTCTCCGGCGCCACCACGTGCCGGTAGGTGATGCCGAGGGCCGCGAGGCGTTGCCGCCGCGCGAGGATCACGCCGCGCCAGGTCTCGATCTGGTAGGTGATGTAGAACGCCTTGCTGAACTGGTTGATGACGTTGTTGCTGCCGGAGATCACGAACAGCCACCCGTCCCGCCCGGCGTGGAAATGCTCGCTCGGATCATCCGCCATGGGACCATCCCGGCAGGGTCGCAGTGGCGCGTTCGCGGGCCGGCGGCGCGCGCATCACAGCCGCCGGTAGAGGGCCGCGCGGCCGTAGGTGCCGAAGAACGCGAAGGCGCTGGCGTCGAGGTCGTGCGCGGCGGCCCGGCAGACCCCGGACCCGGTCTCGTCGCCGTCGTCGGGCTCGGCGCCCGAGCCGGTCGGCGCATCGAGATAGGTCCGGAACAGCAGGAAGCCGCCCGGGTCGATCACGTCCGGCAGCATGCGGCAGAGGGGCGCCAGCGTCGCGTAGGCCCGCGCATGGTCCACGAGGCAGAAATCGAAGCTGCGGCCGAGCTCGATCAGGGTGATGGTGGCCAGCACCGCGTCCTGGGGCAGGAACCGGACGGTCTCGACGAGGCCGAGGCGCGCCAGCGCCGTCCGGGCCTGGGCCTGCGCCTCCAGGCTCCGGTCGGCGGTGAAGACGCGCGGATGCCTCGGGCGCCGCGTGAGCCAGGCCGGCACCCGGCGGGCCGGCCGCGCCCGGATCGCGGCGGCGATCAGCGCCGTGGCGCACCCCGCCCCGGTCCCGAATTCGAGGCTGTCGCCGCGGCCATGGTAGGCCATCTCGAAGATCTTGGCGCGCTCGGCCGCGTCCGCGCCGCCCGGGTCGATCCGCGCTGCGAGCGCAAGCGCGGCGGCGCTGCGGCGCTCGCGCTCGGCCCGGGCCTCCGCGTCGGCGAGCCGGAACGTCGGGCGGTAGGGGAAGCGCGGGCGGGCGCGGTCGTCGCACCGGACGAAGCTCTCCGGGTGGCGCTCGAGTTCGGTCCGGATCGCCAAGCCTCGAATCATCCCCTCTGCCGCCCACGCCGATCGCCGCCCCGGGGCGCGCGGTCCCCGCCCCGGCCCTCCAGCCGGTAGCCGGGCCGTCCGGCCCGATCAAGCGGCGGCGCATTCCCGCGCCGGCGGGGCGGGGCTGCCGGGCTCGGCGCGACGCTGTACCGGCGCGCAAAATACGCTATGGCCCCGTCTGACCGGAATCCGCCCTGCCCGCGCGCCTCCCCGTGCGCGTGCCGCCGGCATGGCTGCCGCAGCGACGAGAGATGCGTTTCTTCATCGGTTTCGACAACGGCGACCTCATCCGGGGGTGGATCGTGCCCGACAACCCGCTGGCGGTGAGCCGGGCCGTGGTCGCCGTGGACGGGCGGCGCGTGGCCGAGGTCGAGGCGAGCGTGGTCGAGCCCGTGTTCAAGGAGAACGGCTGGCACTCCACCGGCCAGTGCACCTTCCTGATCGGCGAGGCCGAGGTCCCGGGCCTGTCCGGCCTGCCGCGGCTCGAGATCTACGACGCCGACACCAACGTGCTGGTCTACCGGCGCGCGCCGCGCGAGGCGCTGGTGCAGGAGCGGATGCTCCTGATCAACACCAGCATCCACCCGGAGATCGCCCTGCAGACGGCCCTGTTCGGGCATTTCCAGCAATGCCATTTCGGGCTGGAGCGCCTCTCCGACGAGATGCTGTCCAGCGCCCTCGGCTGCCGCACCGTGCCCTCGGCGCTGATGGCGGGCGCGATCGTGGTGCCCCGCTACGAGGGATTCTTCACCCCCGACCTGATGCTCTCGACGATCCTGCTGCACGATCCCCATGTCGAGATGGCGGCGCGGATGCTCTGGCTGAAGGCGCGGGGCGAATCCCTCGGAGCAGAATCCGAATCCGGCCGCGCCTGGCGCCTGGGACGCCATCTCGAGGCCGCCCGCTTCTGCGCGGACTACGACTACACCGACCTGCGCAGCCTCAAGCGCTTCTTCCGGATGCTGCCGGAGCCGGCCTACCACATGCTCTACAACCCCCTGACGCGCCAGCTCGGCACCCGGATGCCGGACGACCGGGTGCATCCGGGCAATTCGATCGTGGCCATCGAGATCCTGGCCCGCATCGGCATCGTCGGCCACCGGGACTATTACGAGGCCTTCGTCTCCACCTTGTTCGACAGGCTCGGCCTCGACGCGGCCCCGCCGGTGCCCGCCCCGATCCCCGACGAGACCCTGGCGCTGGCCGAGCGGCTGCGCAGCGTGCGCGCGGTGGACGACATGCTGATCTTCGACGTCGCCATGTCGGATGCGGTCACCGCCTCCCTGGCCAAGGGCTGGGCGCGCTAGCGTGGCGGCCGAGGCGGTCCTGGTGGAGGGCCTGCGCGCCCGCCCGCTGCCGCTCCGGCACGGGCCGGACGGGATCGGCCTCGATCTCGCGGCGGCGGAGTTCGGCGGCGCCTGGGTCACCATCACGCTCACGGACGATCCGGGCGCCGCGCGCAACGCCCGGCTGCTGATGAGCCTTTTGGCCGGCGCGCCCGCCAAGCCCGGGCCGCCGCTCGCCGAGGAGGCGCTCGGGGGCGGCGTCTTCGCCTGGACCGGGCGCCTGCCGGAGGATGTGGCGGCCCTGCGGATCACGGGCCTCGTGCCCGGCCGCCCGCTCTCGCTCAGCCGGATCGAGATCCGCCGGCGCGGACGCCCCGCCCTCGTCGCCCGGGCGGCGCTGCGCGACCCCGGCCTGACCCTGCGCGCCGTCTGGTGGCGCGGCCTCGGCAAGCGGGTGCGCGGGCGCGCCTTCCTCGACCGGGCCCTGCGCCATCGCCGCGAGAGCGGATACGCGGCCTGGATCCGCCGCTCGGCATCCTTGAGCCGGGCCGACCGCGCCCGGATCCGGGCCGAGGTCGCCGCCTGGGCCGGTCCGCCCCTGATCTCGGTGCTGATGCCGGTCCACGATCCGGCGCCGCGGGTGCTGCGGGCGGCGATCCGCTCGGTCCAGGCGCAGCTCTACCCGCACTGGGAGCTCTGCCTGTGCGACGACGCCTCGCGCGATCCCGCCGTGATCGGCCTCATCGACCGGATGGCGGCGCGGGATGCCCGCATCCGGGTGGTGCGCCGCCCCGAGAACGGGCACATCGCCCGGGCGACGAACGATGCGCTGGCGCTGGCGCGCGGCCCCTACGCCGCCTTCCTCGACCACGACGACCTGCTCGCCGAGAACGCCCTCTACGAGGTCGCCTGCGCGGTCCGGGGCGATCCCGACCTCGTGCTGATCTACAGCGACGAGGACAAGGTCGATGCGGCCGGGCGCCGCTTCGAGCCGCATTTCAAGGCGGATTTCGACCGCGAGCTGCTCTACGGCCAGAACTACATCAACCACCTCACCGTGCTCCGCACCGAGGCGGTGCGGGCTGCGGGGGGCTTGCGTCCCGGCTTCGAGGGCAGCCAGGATCACGACCTCCTGCTGCGCCTGACCGAGGGGCTCGACCCCGCCCGGATCCGGCACATCCCGCTCGTGCTCTACCATTGGCGCGCGGCGGGCGGCTCCGGCACCTTCTCAGACCGGGCGCTCGCCCGGGCCGAGGCGGCCCGGCTGCGGGCGGCCCAGGAGGTGGCGGCGCGCCAGGGCGCCCGGGCCGAGCGGGGCCCGCTGGGCTTCAACCGCGTGGTCCGGCCGCTGCCCGCGCCGCCGCCGCGGGTCTCGGTGATCATCCCGACGCGCGACCGGGCCGAGCTGCTGCGCGTCACCCTCGACGGGCTGTTTCGCGCGACCGACTACCCCGACCTCGAGGTCGTCGTCGTCGACAACGACAGCCGCGAGCCCGAGACCGCGGCGCTGTTCGCCGCCTACCGGGACGATCTCCGCCTGCACGTGCTGCCGGCCCCGGGACCGTTCAACTTCTCGGACCTGTCGAACCGCGGCGCCGCCGCCGCGAGCGGGGCGGTGCTGCTGTTCCTCAACAACGACGTCGAGGTGATCGAGCCGGGCTGGCTCGCCGAGCTCGTCGCGCAGGCGATCCGGCCCGGGATCGGCGCGGTCGGCGCCAAGCTGCTCTATCCCGACGGCACGGTGCAGCATGGCGGCGTGGTGCTGGGCATCGGCGGCGTCGCCGGCCACAGCCATCTCGGGCTGCCGGACGCCGATCCGGGCTATTTCGCCCGCCTCCAGCTCGTCCAGGAGGTCTCGGCGGTGACGGGCGCCTGCCTCGCCATGCGGGCCGCGATCTTCGCCGAGCTCGGCGGCTTCGACGCGGAGCGCCTCAAGGTCGCCTTCAACGACATCGATCTCTGCCTGCGGATCCGTGCCGCCGGCTACCGCATCCTGTGGACGCCCTTCGCCCGGCTGACGCACCACGAATCGAAGAGCCGGGGACCGGAGGACACGCCGGAAAAGCGGGCCCGCTTCCAGGCCGAGACCGCGGTGATGCAGGAGCGCTGGGGAGCGCAGCTGCGCGCCGACCCCTACTACAACATCAATCTCTCGCGGATCTCGGCGCATTACCGGCTCTAGGTGCGGACGGATCGGCCGGGGTCGATCCATCCTGGCAAGCCGGGCCGTGCGCCGCCCGAAGAGGTCCTCGCTCCGGAGCCCGATCAGTTCAGCTGCGACGAGATGCTGTTGAACTTGGCATCGAGCTGGGTGCCGATGATCTTCAGGGTACCGATGATGACGACGGCGATCAGGGCGGCGATCATGCCGTACTCGATCGCGGTCGCCCCGCCCTCGTCCTTCGTGAACCGCGCTAGCAGCGTCATGGCGTCGTCTCTCGCTTCGGCGGACGGTGCCAGACCGCCGTCCTCGGTCTGGGTATCCTGTCCGGCAGAGATTAATGTCTTATGTCGAAAATCACGGACTCGTGAGAATGCTCCTTGAAGCTGTGAATTGCATCTTGAGGTAGTTTTCCTGCACGCATACGCTCAGGCGGCGAGGGTCGCGACGGCGCTGGGCTGTATCTCGTCCTAGGCCGGCGCGGCGGCCGATCAGCGCCGGGCGGAGAGGCGCGAGGCGGCGAGCACCGCGAGGGTGACCGCGCCGACGAGCAGGGTCGAGGCCGCGTTGATCTCCGGGTTCACCCCGAGGCGGACCTGGCTGTAGAGCCGCATCGGCAGGGTGGTGGCGCCGGGCCCCGAGACGAAGCTCGCGATCACGAGATCGTCGAGGGAGAGGGTGAAGGCGAGCAGGAAGCCGGCGGCGAGCGCGGGCAGGAGCAGCGGCAGGGTGATCGTGGAGAACACCCGCAGCGGGCCGGCGCCGAGATCGGCGGCGGCCTCCTCCAGCGTCCGGTCGAGGCCGCGCAGGCGCGCACCGACCACCACGGCGACGAAGCCGGTGCAGAAGGTGGCGTGCGCGATCACGATGGTCGCGAGCCCGCGCTCCAGCCCGATCCCGACGAAGAGCAGCAGCAGCGACAGGCCGATGATCACCTCCGGCATCACCATCGGGGCGAAGACGAGACCGACGAGGAGCCTCCGCGTGCGGAAGCGGCCGTGCCGCTCCAGCGCCAGCGCCGCCAGGGTGCCGAGCAGCGTGGCGATCAGGGCCGCGAGCAGGGCCACCCGCAGGGAGACCCAGGCGGCGGACAGGAGCGGCTCGTCGGCCAGCAAGGCCGCGTACCAGCGGGTCGAGAACCCGCCCCAGACCGTGACGAGACTCGACGCGTTGAACGAGTAGGCGGCGAGCACGAGGATCGGCGCGTACAGGAAGGCGAGCCCGAGCGCGAGCACGGTGCGGGTGAACGGGCTCACCGGGCGGCCTCCGCCGTCCGCCCGGCATCGCGGAACAGGATCACCGGGCCGATCACGAGGGCGAGGAGCAGCACGGCCACCGCCGAGGCGAGCGGCCAGTCGCGGTTCGAGAAGAACTCGCTCCAGAGCACGCGACCCAGCATCAGGGTGTCGGAGCCGCCGAGGAGGTCCGGGATGATGAACTCCCCGACCATCGGGATGAAGCAGAGCAGCGCGCCCGCCGCGATCCCGGGGGCGGCGAGCGGCAGCGTCACGGTCCGGAACACCCGGGCCGGGCCGGCCCCGAGATCGGCCGCGGCCTCCCGCAGGGCCGGGTCGATCCGGGCCATCACCGCGTAGAGCGGCAGGACCATGAAGGGCAGGTAGGCGTAGACGAGCCCGATCATCACGGCGGCGGGCGTGTTCAGGATCTCCAGCGGCGCCGTGATCAGCCCGAGGCGGAGCAGCCCGGCATTGAGCAGGCCCTCGGGCTTGAGGATCGCGATCCAGGCGTAGACCCGGATGAGGAAGCTCGTCCAGAACGGCACCACCACCAGGGCCACGAGCAGGGGCTGCCAGCGGGCCGAGGCGCGAGAGAGCGCGTAGGCGAGCGGCGTGCCGAGGAGCACGAGGAGGGCGCTCGCCGCCGCCGCGTAGGCGAGCGAGCTCAGGGCCGCGTCGCGGTAGAGCGCGTCGCCGGCGAGCATCGCGTAGTTCTCGAAGTCGAGGGCCTCGAGGAAGGACGACCAGCCCTCCAGCCCGCCCTGCCAGTCCAGCACCGGCAGGTAGGGCGGCATCGCGGTGGCGGCGTCGGAGAGGCTGATCTTCAGGGTGATCAGGAACGGGACGAGGAAGAAGGCGCCGAGCCACAGGAGCGGGGGCAGGCGCGCAGCCCGTGCCCGCCAGGCGCCGCGCGGCGTCGGGTCCGGCGCGCTCATGCGGGCAGGATCGTGGCCGCCTCGGCCGGGACGCCGAGGCCCGCCAGCGCGCCGACCGGGTGCGTCTCGCCGGCCTCCGGCGGCCCGCTGGCGCGGACGAGCGTGCCGTCCGCCATGCGCAGGGTGCGACGGACGCGGTCGCCGAGGAAGAGCCGCTCGGTGACGGTGCCCTGCGGCCCGTCCGCGCCGAGCCCGACCCGCTCCGGGCGCAGGGCCACCACCACGGCGTCGCCCGGGCCGAGCGCGGCGTCGGGCGCGCGGGCCAGCAGCGGCCCGAAGCCCGTCTCGACAAGGCGCGCGGGCCCCGCCGCCTCGGGCCCGAGCCGGCCTGGGATCAGGTTCACGTCGCCGAGGAGCCCCGCCACGTAGCGGCTCGCCGGACGCTCGTAGAGGCGCTCCGGCGGACCGAGCTGCACGAGGCGCCCGCGATCCATCACGCCGATCCGGTCGGCGAGGCGCATCGCCTCGGCGGGATCGTGCGTGACCACCACGAAGCTGGTGCCGAGCCGGCGCTGCAGCGCGCGCAGCTCGGTCTGCGTCTCCTCGCGCAGGGTGCGGTCGAGGGCGGTGAGCGGCTCGTCGAGGAGCAGCACCCTGGGCGAGCGGGCGAGCGCGCGGGCGAGGGCCACGCGCTGGCGCTGGCCGCCCGACAGCGTGTCCGGGCGCCGGTCCCCGAACCCGTCGAGGCGCACGAGGCGGAGCAGGCTCTCGACGCGCTCGGCGCGCGCGGGCCCGCGCTCCGACAGGCCGTAGGCGACGTTGGCCGCCACGCTCATGTGCGGGAACAGGGCGTAGGACTGGAACATCATGTTCACCGGCCGCCGATGCGGCGGCAGCGCGGCGAGATCCTGCTCGCCCAGCCGGATCGTCCCCGTATCCGGCCGCTCGAACCCGGCGATCAGGCGCAGCAGGGTGCTCTTGCCGCAGCCCGAGGGGCCGAGGAGGCAGAGCATCTCGCGCGCGCCGAGCGCGAGGTCCACGCCGTCGACGGCGCTCGCGCCGCCGAACCGCTTGGTGATCCCCGCGAGGCGCAGGAGCGGCGCGGGCTCCGGGCCGTCAGCCACGCCTCAACTGTCCTCGCGCAGCGCCTCGGCGACCCGGGCCTCCAGGAGGTCCGGCCGGCGGATCACCAGGGCGCCGCGGGTGCGGTCGACGAGGCCCTCGCTCGCCATCACGGTGAATTCCCGCGTCACCTGCTCGCGGCGGCAGCCGATGCGGGCGGCGAGCACGTGATGGTAGGGCGGCGGGCTCACCACGCGCTCCTCGCCGCCGCCGGCGCGGGGCACCGAGAGGCGCAGCAACTCGGCGTAGAGCCGGTGGCGCAGATCGAGCAGCGCGTGCTCCATCAGGCGGGTGTTCAGCTCGCGCACGCGCTTGGCGAGCAGCCGGAACAGCCGGTCGGCGATAGGCTCGGAGGCGAACACGATCTGGCGGAACACGGGCGCGGGCACCACGCAGACCTCGCCGCGGGTGAGCGCCGTGACATTGGCCGAGCGCCCGACCCCGTCGATCGCCGACAGCTCGCCGAAGAAGGCGCCGCCGCGCATCTCGCCGAGGATGACCTCCTTGCCCGACTGGGTGCGGTTCAGGATCCGCACCTCGCCGGAGGCCAGGAAATAGACGTCGGTGGAGATGTCGTCGAAATCGACCAGCACCTCCTGCTCGTCGAAGCGCCGCCAATGGCAGCGCGGCTCGAACGGCGCGAGATCGATGCCCGGCTCCTTGAAGAACGGTATGGTGGATAGCCGGGCCATCCGGTTCAGCCCCTCGGTGGTCGCCCGGTCCCGTCGCGCGGCCCCGGCGCTCGGAACGGTCAGGTTTGCGGGATCCGCACGCCGGGCGGAGCGGCCGGGCCCGAACGTCGGACGGGGCTGGGCTCCCGTGGGGGATCCCGGACAGGATGGTGACGGCAGCCTCCGGCCCGGTCAAGGCGGGCGCGGGCGGCCGGACCGGATAGGCGTGGATGGAAAGCCGCACGCCGGCACGAGGGCGCGGCACCTTGAAGTTGCCGGGGCGCTGCGCTAGCGCAGCCGATCACCATCGGTCCGGGGGGATCGCCCATGACGCGTCGGACCGGCCGATGCCAGCCTGCCCGGTCCCTCGGCCGGTCCCGGGACTGAGGCGCCCGCCATGCAACCCGCCCCGCAGCCCGCCGCGACGACCCGTCCCGTGCCCGAGGCCGCCCCGCGCCAGGCGACCCTGGCCGAGGCCTTCGCCCGGTCGGGCCCCGGCCTGCACACGGGGGGCCACACCCGGGTGCGGGTCGTGCCGGCGCCGGCCGGCACCGGCATCGTGTTCCGGCGCGCGCTCAAGCGCGGCGGCAGCCTGGACGTGCCCGCGCTCTGGCACCTGCGCGAGCGCCAGCCGCTCTGCACGGCCCTGCGCGCGCCCGAGGGCGTGCTGGTGCGGACCGTCGAGCACCTGATGGCGGCCCTCTCCGCGCACCGCATCGACAACGCCGTCGTGGAGATCGATGCCGAGGAGCTGCCGATCTTCGACGGCAGCGCCGCGCCCTGGTGCGCCGCGATCCGCGCCGCCGGCCGGACCGAACTCGACGCCCCGCGCCCGTCGATCCGGGTCCTGCGCCCGGTCTCGGTGCAGGAGGGCGAGCGCAGCCTGCGCGTCGAGCCCTGCGACCGCCTGCGCGTCACGGCGCAGCTCGCGCTCGCGCATTTCCCCGCCATGCACTGGTCGGGCGCCGTCGATGCCGAGAGCTTCGACCGGGATCTCGCCCCGTCCCGCAGCTTCGGCCGGCTGAAATGGGCGGTGCCGCTGAAGCTCTATGCCTGGGTGGCCCGCAAGCCGGTCTTGCGCGGCGCCACGCTCCGGAGCACGGCGGGGATCGTCGGCGGCCGCATCGTCGGCGGCATGCGCGTGCCGGACGAGCCCGTCCGCCACCGCATCCTCGACCTCGTCGGCGACCTGGCGCTTGCGGGCCACCCGGTGCTCGGCCACCTCACCGCCGCCCATACCGGGCACGAGCTGAACCACGCCCTCATCGCCGCGCTGATGAACGACCGGAGCGCCTGGGAGCTGGCCTGAGGGCGCCCGCCTCACGCCGCCCGCCCCACGTCAGCCGAGGCCGGCCCAGCCGAGAAGGGCCGTCAGCACCAGGGGCAGCGCGAGGCCCGCCAGCACGGTCTGGGTCGCGGTGATGCCGGCCATCAGCGGCGCGTCGCCGCCGAGCTGGCGCGCCAGGATGTAGGAGGACGAGGCGGTCGGTAGGGCCTGGAACAGCAGCGCCGTCGCCGCGGCCGGGCCCTTCAGCCCCAGGGCGAGGCAGGCGAGCACGGTCATGGCCGGCATCAGCCCGAACTTGACGAGGGAGGCCGAGGCCACCGGCCGGACCCAGCTCCGCGCCGTCCCGAAATCCAGCGCCGCGCCGACGCAGAGCAGGCCGAGCGGCAGGGAGGCCTGCCCGAGCGCCCGCAGCACCGGCTCGATCCCCGGCGGCAGGCCGGTCCCGAGCGCCTGGAGCGCGATGCCCCCGAGGCTGCCGACGACCAGCGGGTTCAGGGCGATCTGCCGGGCGAGGGCCGCGGGCGAGGGCCGCCCGGCCGTGCCGAAGCGGGCGAAGACCAGCACGCAGAGCACGTTGACGGTGGGCACGATCGCGGCGTTCGCGACGGCCGCCAGCGCCACCCCCTGCGCCCCGTAGAGCCCGGCCGCGGCCGAGACGCCGACATAGTTGTTGAAGCGCACGCCGCCCTGGAACACCGAGGTGAAGGCCGGCCCGTCGACGCGCAGCAGCGGACGCATCGCGAGCATCACGGCCGCGACCGCGAGCGTCGAGAGCACCAGCACGGCCGCGAGCCCGACCACCGGCACCCCTTCGAGCCGGGCGGTGGCGAGGCTGTGCAGCAGGAGGCTCGGCAGCAGCACGAAATAGGCGAGGCGCTCGGCCTGAGGCCAGAAGCCCTCGGCCAGGAGGCCGAGACGGCGCAGCCCCGCGCCGAGGCCGATCAGGAGCGCGATCGGCACGAGGGCCGCGAGGATGGTGAGGGTCATGACGGTCGAGCTATAGCGGCCCCGGCGCGCCGGGGCACCGCCTCACCGGGCGGTTCCCCTCGCGCCCGCTTCCCGCACGCGCGACCTGGTCCCGAACACGCACCCCTTCCCGCACGCGCACCCTTCCCGCACGCGCACCCTTCCCGCACGCGCACCCTTGCAAGCCCGCGCCCGCGCCGCCAGAACGCGGACATGCTGCGCGTCAACGACCTCACCTACCGCATCGGCGACCGCCTGATCCTCGACGGCGCGAGCTTCGCGATTCCCGATCGCGCCCGGGTCGGGCTCGTCGGCCGCAACGGCGCGGGCAAGACCACCCTGTTCAAGGCGATCCTCGGCGAGCTGCCGGTCGACGCCAAGGCGGTGTCGCTGCCGAAGGGCATGCGCATCGGCGCCGTGGCCCAGGAGGCCCCCGCCGGCCCCGAAACGCTGCACAGCGTCGTCCTCGCGGCCGACACCGAGCGCGCCCGCCTGTTGGCGGAGGCCGAGACCGCGGAAGGCTTCCGCCGAGCCGAGATCGAGACCCGGCTCGTGGATATCGGGGCGCATTCGGCCCCCGCGCGGGCGGCCGCGATCCTGCACGGCCTCGGCTTCGACGCGCAGGCGCAGGGGCGCCCCTGCTCGGACTTCTCGGGCGGATGGCGCATGCGCGTGGCGCTCGCCGCGGTGCTGTTCTCCGAGCCGGACCTGCTGCTCCTCGATGAGCCGACCAACTACCTCGACATCGAGGGCACGCTCTGGCTCTACGACTACCTCGAGAAGTACCCGCGCACCGCGATCATCATCAGCCACGATCGCGATCTCCTCGACGAGAGCGTCGATCACATCCTGCATCTCGACCGCGGCAAGCTCACGATCTACCGCGGCGGCTACACCAGCTTCGCCAAGCAGCTCTCCGAGAAGCGCGTGCTCCAGGCCAAGGCGAAAGCCAAGCAGGACGCCGAGCGCGCCCATCTCCAGAGCTTCATCGACCGCTTCAAGGCCAAGGCCACCAAGGCGCGGCAGGCGCAGTCCCGCGTCAAGCGCCTCGCCCGGATGGAGCCGATCGCCGCGCTCCTCGACGACGACGTGCCGGTGATCCACCTGCCGAGCCCCGAGAAGCCGCTCTCGCCGCCGATCGTCGCGATGGAGCGGGTGCAGGCGGGTTATCCCGACCGGATCGTGCTCTCGGGGCTCAATCTGAGCCTCGCCCCCGACGACCGGGTGGCGCTCCTCGGCGCCAACGGCAACGGCAAGTCGACCTTCTGCAAGCTGATCGGCGGGCGACTGCCCCCGCTCACCGGCGAGGTCCGGCGCTCCTCCAAGATGGAGGTCGCCTATTTCGCCCAGCACCAGCTCGACGAGCTGCGCCCGGCCGAGAGCGCTTACGCCCATGTCCGCACCCTGATGCCGGACGTGCCGGAAGCGCGCGTGCGCGCCGCCGCCGCGCGCCTGGGCTTCGGCGCCAACAAGGCCGACACGCCGGTGCAGCAGCTCTCGGGCGGCGAGAAGGCCCGCCTCCTGATGGGACTCGCGGCCTTCCACGGGCCGCATCTCCTGATCCTCGACGAGCCGACGAACCACCTCGACATCGAGAGCCGCCAGGCCCTCGTGGAGGCGATCAACGACTACGAGGGCGCGGTGATCCTCGTCAGCCACGACCGCTTCCTGGTCGAGGCCTGCGCCGACCGGCTCTGGCTCGTCTCCGACGGCACCGTGAAGACCTTCGACGGCGACATGGACGATTACCGCCGCCTCGTGCTGGCCGGTCCCGAGCGGGCCGAGGAGCGCGCGCCGGAGGCGGCGGGCGGCAAGCAGGCGGAGGCCCGCCGGGCCGGCGTGGAGCGCCGCGCCGCCCTCGCCCCCCTGCGCCGGAAGCTCGACACCGTGGAGGCCCGCATCGCCAAGCTCACCGCGGCGATCGGCAAGATCGACGCGGCGCTCGCCGACGGCTCGGCCTTCCGCGAGAACCCGACCAAGGCCGGAGAGATCGCCAAGATGCGCGCCGACGCGGTCACCGCGCTGGGCGCCGCCGAGGAGGAGTGGCTGGAGCTGAGCACCGAGATCGAGGCGGCCTGAGCTGCGGCGAGACATCCGGCCGGACAGACGGCTCAAGCGGCGCAACGCACCTCCCTCCCCCGCGTTGTCGGCTCGATCGAGACGAGGCGTCCTCGGTCGAGACGAGGCACCATGGCCGGCAAACCCCACAGCATTCTCCCCCTCCTCGCCCGCGGCGCGGCCAAGGGGCTCGGCCTCTCGGCGCTCGGCGCGGCGGCGGGCTGGCTCGCCTACAGCCGTCTGGCGATCCCCCACCGGGCTCCCATGCGCCCGGCCCTGCCGGGGCGCCGCGAGGATCTCGACACGGCGCGGGCCGGCCGGGTCTCGTTCTACGGCGAGGCCGGGCGGGAGGGCGTGCCAATGCTGCTGATCCACTCGGTGAACGCGGCCGCCAACGCCTACGAGGTGCGCCCGCTCTACACGCATTACGCCCGCACCCGGCCGGTCTACGCCCTCGACCTGCCGGGCTTCGGCTTCTCGGAGCGCACGCGGCGGCGCTACACCCCGGACCTGATGGTCGAGGCGATCCACGCGGTGGCGGGCGAGATCCGGCGCCGGCACGGCGGGGAGCGGATCGACGCGCTCGCGCTGTCCCTGTCCTCGGCCTATCTCGCCCGGGCGGCGCTGGAGCGGGCACAGGATTACCGCAGCCTCGCGCTGATCAGCCCCGCGGGCTTCGACAAGCGGTTGTCGGGACGCGGCGAGACCGGGGGCAACCGCGGGCGCGACGGCCTGCGCAACGCCCTCGACGCGCGCCCCTGGGGGCGGGCGCTGTTCGACGCCCTGACGAGCCGCCCGAGCATGCGCTTCTTCCTGGAGAAGACCTGGGGCTCGTCCCGGATCGACGAGGGCCTGCTCGCCTACGACTACGCGTCGGCCCACCAGCACGGCGCCGAGCACGCGCCCTACTGCTTCATCGCCGGGCACCTGTTCCCGACGGACACCACGCGGCTCTACGAGGCCCTGTGGCTGCCGGTGTTCATGCTGCACGGCGAGCGCGGCGACTTCGTCGATTACCGCGATGCGCCCCGCTTCGCCGCCCGTCCGAACTGGGAGGTCCACGCGCTGCCGACCGGCGCCTTCCCGCATTTCGAGCGGCTATCCGAGGTCGGCGCCCGCTACGACGCCTTCCTCGGCCGCGTCGCCTGAGCCGGGCCTAAGCCGGCCCGATCTGGACCGCTCAGTCCTCGGCGTTGGCGGAGCGGGCGCGGCTGCCCGTGCGGGCGGGCACGCCCATCAGGGCGTCGAGCCGGCTCATGCGGGCGCTGAAGCCGGCCGAGGCGGCGATCGCCGCGCGGGTCTGGGGTTTCGCCACCGCCTTGGCGGCATGGATCTCGCGGGCCTGCGCCAGCGCCGGGACGGCGAGCAGGGCGGCGAGGCCGACGAGGGCGGATCGGATCGAGATCGGCATGACCATAACCTCCGGTTGAGGCGCGACGAGCGATGCCGCGGCCATTGCGGCCTAGCTAGACACCCAGAGATTGAGGTTCTGTGCGCTGCGTCACATGCCGTGCGGCCGCACACGCGGGTGAACGCTTTGCCGGCTCGGTCGTTTTCCCGCGGTGGCCCGGGCGGCCGCAGCGGGAGGGCGCGCATGATCCTCATCCGGTGGCTCGCGGTCCTGCCGTTCCTCGGGATGCTCGTCGGCCCCTATTTCCTCAACCGGGTCGAGCCCTTCGTCCTCGGCCTACCGCTGCTGCTCGCCTGGCTCGTCGGCTGCGTCGTCGCCACCGCGGCGATCATGGCGCTGATCTACGCCCTCGACCCGCGGAACCGCCCCGGGGCGGGCGATCCGGGAGAGCACCTGTGAGCGTCGCCCTCGTCATCGTCGCGGGCGGCTTCCTCGCCGCGCTCAGCCTCGGCCTCTACGCCCGCGCGGGCCGCGAGATGGGGTTGGAGCAATGGACGGTGGGCGGGCGCGGCTTCGGCACCGCGCTGGTCTTCCTGCTGATGGCGGGCGAGATCTACACCACCTTCACCTTCCTGGGCGGCTCCGGCATCGCCTACGGCAAGGGCGGGCCGGCCTATTACATCCTCTGCTACATCACCCTCGCGTACGTGACCTCGTACTGGATCCTGCCGCCGGTCTGGGCCTACGCCAAGCAGCGCCGCCTCGTCTCGCAGCCGGATTTCTTCGCCGCGAAGTACGACAGCCCGGCCCTCGGCATGCTGGTGGCGCTCGTCGGCCTGGTGGCGCTCGTCCCCTACATGGTGCTGCAGTTCAAGGGACTCGGCATCATCGTCTCCACCGCCTCCTACGGCGCGGTCTCCCCGACGCTCGCCGTCTGGATCGGGGCGGCGCCCGTCACCGCCTACGTGGTGGTCTCGGGGGTGCACGGCTCGGCCTGGACCGCCGTGATGAAGGACGTGAGCATCCTCTCCGTGGTGGTGTTCATGGGGATCTACCTGCCGCTGCACTATTACGGCAGCTATGCTGGGCTGTTCTCCGCGATCCAGGCCGCGAAGCCGGGCTTCCTCGCCCTGCCCGAGCGCGGCCAGAGCCCGACATGGTTCGCCAGCACGACGCTGCTCACCGCGCTCGGCGCCTACATGTGGCCCCACACCTTCGCCTCGCTCTACACGGCGCGCGATCCCCGCAGCTTCCGCCGCAACGCCGCGCTGCTGCCGCTCTACCAGCTGATCAACCTGTTCGTGTTCCTGGTGGGCTTCACCGCGGTGCTGCAGGTGTCGGGTCTCTCGGGGCCCGACGTCGATCTCTCGCTGTTCCGCCTCGCCCTCCAGAGCTTCCCGCCCTGGTTCGTCGGGATCGTCGGGGCCACCGGCGTTCTCACCGCCCTGGTGCCGGGCTCGATGATCCTGATCTCGGGGGCGACGCTCGTCGCCAACAACCTCTACCGACCCCTGCGCCGGGAGGCCGACGACGCCTCGACGGCCCGGCTCGCCAAGGCGCTGGTGCCGGTGCTGGCCCTCGTCTGCGTCGGCTTCGCGCTCGCGGGCGGCGACACCATCGTGCAGTTGCTGCTGATGGGCTACAACTTCGTCACCCAGCTCTTCCCCGCCTTCCTGGCGAGCCTGATGCGCGAGAACCCGATCGACCGGCGCGCCGCGGGCGCCGGCATCGTCGCCGGGGTGGCGGCGGTGGCGGCGATCACCCTCTCGGGCCTGACCCTCGCCCAGGCCCTGCCGATGCTGCCCCCGGCCCTGCAGGACATCAATATCGGGGTCGTGGCCCTGGTCCTGAACCTCGCGGTGACGGCGCTGGTCGCCCGCCTCCCGGCGCGGGCCGGGGTGTCGGCGCGGGGCAGCCTGTAACCGGGACCGCCTCGACAGGCCCGGGCGCGGATGCGAGGCTGGGGCCTCGAGCGGGGAGCGGGAACTACGCCATGTCGCCGGAACTGCGCGAATCGCGCGCGGCCCTGATCCTCCTGGCCGTCGCCGTCCTCTCGGTGCTGATCTTCGGAGCGATCACGCTCCTCACCCAGATCGGCTGAGGCCGGGTCACCCGGAGCCGCCGGCCCCGGCCCGCGTTGTCGGCCGGTGGCGGGGCAGGACGCGAGAGGGACCCGGATGAGCGACGCCGATCTGTTTCCGGGCTTCGAGGCCCGCTGGCTCGAGGCGCCCTGGGGCAAGGCCTTCGCGCGGATCGGCGGCCCCGAGGACGCGCCCCCCCTCCTCCTCCTGCACGGCTTCCCGCAGACGCACGCCCTCTGGCACCGCGTGGCGCCCGCCCTCGCCCGCGGCAACCGGGTGATCTGCCTCGACCTGAAGGGCTACGGCTGGTCCGCGGCGCCCGCCGGCGATCCGGCGCACGCCGCCTACGCAAAGCGCACGCTGGGGCGCGAGATCGTCGCCCTGATGGAGCGGATCGGACACGTCCATTTCAGCATCGCCGGCCACGACCGCGGGGCGCGGGTCGCCTATCGGCTCGCCCTCGACGAGCCCGGCCGGGTGGCGCGGCTCGCGCTCCTCGACATCGTGCCGACCCTGGTCCAGTGGGAGCGCATCGCGGACGCGCCCGGACTGAACCCGCATTGGTCGTTCCTGGCGGAGCCGGCACCGGGGCCCGAGCGCCGCATCGGCGCCGACCCGGACGCCTATTTCGAGGGCCTGCTGCGGGACTGGAGCGGCGCGCACGACCTCTCGGCCTTCGACCCGGGTGCGCTCGCGTTCTACCGTCAAAGCTGGAATGTCCCGGAGCGCATCCACGCGATGTGCGAGGATTACCGCGCCGGGGCCGGGCCCGACCGCGAGGCCGACGCCGCCGACCTCGCGGCCGGCCGCACGCTGCCGATGCCGGTCCTAGTGCTGGCGAGCCGGGCCTATCTCGACCGCGGCAAGCCCGAGACGGCGCTGGCGGCCTGGCGCCGCACCTTCGCGCCGGGCGCCGAGGGCGCCGCGATCGAGGCCGGCCATTTCCTGGCCGAGGAGAACCCGGCGGCGACGGGCGCGGCGCTGGCGGCGTTCTTCGGCGGATAGGCCGGCCCGCCGCGGCCCCGGCCGCCACGGCCGCCGCACCTTGCCGGCCCCGTCCGCCGCCTTACACTCCGACGGTCCGGCGGCACGGTCGGGTGGAGTGTCTGCGATGCGCGCCCTTCTGATCCTGCTCGTGCTCCTCGCGGCGGCCCCGGTGCGGGCGGCCGACGACGGCGCGCGCGAGGCGGCGCGGGCCGCCATCGCCCGCCAGGCCGAGGCGCTGGCCCGGGACGATGCGGCGGCGGCCTACGCCCTCGCGGCGCCCGCCATCCAGGGCCAGTTTCCCACCGCCGAGGTGTTCATCGGCATGGTGCGCACCCATTACCGGCCGGTCTACCGCCACCGCAGCTTCGTCTTCGGCGCCGGGCGCGACCAGGGCGAGACGGGCCTGTCGCAGGACGTGGCGATCCAGGACGAGTACGGCATCGACTGGACCGCCGAGTACATCCTGGAGCGGCAGGCGGACGGCGCTTGGCGCATCACCGGCTGCCGCCTCGCCAAGGCCCCGGGCACCAGCCTCTAGGGGCCGCCGACAGGGGCCGGTCACGCGGCGCGGCGGGCCTCCGAGGTGAGCGAGGCGATCAGCGCGGGATCGAGATGGTCCGTCTCGACGAGCTTCACGCCGAAGCCGTCGGGCCCGACATGGACGACCGAGCCGCGGCGGGCGCGGCGATCCCCGAAATCGATCGTGACCGCGCTGGCGACCGCGAGGTCCTGATCCGGGATCTGCAGGCGCGCGCCGGGCACGCTGACATCGTGGAGCCGCGCCTCGCGGGACACGCCGTCGATGCTCACCCGGACCGTCGCGTCCGACCGCCGGCGCTCGTACGCCCGCCGCTCGGAGATAGCCCGCACCACAGCTTCGAGCTCCGTGCTGAACGTCCCGGCCTCGCCAAGCAGATCCTCGGCCAGCTTCGCCAGATGCCCCGCGAGGCGATCGGTCTCGCGCGTCGCCGCCGGCAGCGCGTCGAGATCCGCGATGGCCGAGCGCGTGCGGTCGGCCGAGGTCTGCACCGTGCGATCGATCTCCGCCGTCGTGGCGCTCTGCTCCTCCACCGCGCTGGCGATCGTCGCGGCCGCCGCGTCCATGGTGGTGATCGTCGCCGTGACGTTGCCCATGGCCGTCAGCATCTCGTGGGAGGTGGTGCGGAGCGCCGCGACCTGCTGGCCGATCTCCACCGTCGCCTGGCTGGTCTGGGCGGCCAAGGCCTTCACCTCGCTCGCGACCACCGCGAAGCCGCGGCCCGCGATGCCCGCCCGCGCCGCCTCGATGGTCGCGTTGAGCGCCAGGAGGTTGGTCTGCCCGGCGATCTGGTTGATCATGTCGGTGACGCTGCCGATCCGGGTGCTCGCCTCATCGAGTTGCACCGCGAGCGCGCGGGCGGCCTGGACCTGATCCATCGCCTGCCGCATCACGCCGTTCGATTGCGAGGCCTGACCCGCGATCTCGGAGACCGACGCGGACAATTCGGCCAGGGCGGCGGCCACCCCCGTGACGTCCGCGACGGAGGCCTGCAGGTTGACGACGGACTGGTCGAGCCGTTCGCTCGTCGTGGAGGCGTGCCCGCGAACGTGCTGCGTCGAGTCGCCCATCGCGTCCGCGACCGTCTTGAAGCGCCGCATCGCGGTCTGGGTCGCGGAGGTGATCCGCTCCGAGATCTCGACCATGTAGGCGACCCAGGATTCGCGCTCGACCATGCGATCCGCGTGGGACGCCTCCGCGATATGGGACGCGGTGCGGTCGCGGTACTGCACGACGGCGCGGGCGAGTTCGGCGATCTCGTCGCGGCCCCGCGCCTCCGGCACGTCGGCGGTGACATCCTGGTCAGCCAGGGTCCGGATGCGTTGACCGAGCCGTTCGAGCGCCCGCACGATCGAGCGGCTCAGCAGCCACGCGATCAGGAAGGCTCCGGCGGTGACGCCGAAGCCGACGGTGCCGGCGACCAGGATGGCGTTGGAGAAGCCGTCGATGCGGGTCTTGAGCAGGCGGTCGAGTTCGACGGCCGCCTCGGTCTGGAGGCGATCGCCGGCCGCGATGGCCGCGGCCATGGCGCCCTCGAACAGCGCCGCTTCCCGCTGCGGCCGGCGGCCGGCCTCGTGCGCCTCCGCCAGGGCGTCGGCCGCCGAGAACAGGTCCCTGTAGGCGCGCTGGAACGCGGCCAGGGGTTCGGTGAGCGCCTGCTTGGTCGCCCCCGCATTGGCCGCGAAGGCCTTGGCGAGGGAGCGCTCGACGCCCTCCTGGTCGGCCCGCAGCTTGCCGAGTTCGATCAGGGTCGCGGCATACTCGGCCTTGGAGAGGGTCGCCTTCTCCGCCTGCGCCCGCGCCTGGGCGAGCAGCCGCCAGTTCAGCTCGAGCATGTCGGGCAGCCGCACCACGGCCGCATCCATCACGTAGAAGGAGTCGAGGTCGGGATCGAGCAGCAGGTTCGACCCGTCGCCGATGGCATCGATCAGCGCATGGGCCGCGGAGATCTGGGCGGCCCGGTCCGTGCCGGACAGGGCCTTGCCCAGGTCGTCGGCCGCCGCGGGGGCCTTGTTGGCCTCCGACAGGGCCGCGCCCGCCGCGCGCTCGGCCTCGACCGCCGCCCGATCGAGCGCGACGCCCGGAGGCTGGGTCGCGATCTGCAGCATCACGGGCCAGACGGCCCGGATCTGCGCGAGCCCGGACCGCTCGGCCTCCGCGAAATGGACGTTGGTCATCGCCTGCTGCACGAACAGCGCGGCGAACAGGCAGATCGGAATCAGAAACAGGCTCGCCGTGGCGACAAGCTTGCGGCGCATGGTGAAGGCGGGCACCAGAACTGGCTCCTCGATAATCTCGGCGGGCAATTATCGGTTGTAACCATTGCATGATACTGCTCATCAGTTGTTAAAAAGCGCCGAGTCTTACTGCCGTCCGGCCGGCCAAATGATGCGAAACCTGTCGTCCCTCCCGAGTTCCGCGCGCGCGCTCCCCGGCAGAATGATCGATTGTCCCTCATGGGAGAACCTCATGGGAGACCGGCCTGAGAATCCGGCATGGGAAGCCGATCGTCGGGCCTCCCGAGGCGCGGCCCGACCGGTGGACCCGGTGCCGGGGGAGGCCGCCGCCGGAACCCGGCAGCCTTCGAGCGGCGCCCCCCGGAGGCCCGGCGAGAGCCGCGTCGAGCCCGGGGCGGGCTCCGCCCGCCGGAGAACCGTCCGTCCGCACCGCAGCACGGGATCCGCGCCGGCCTTCGACACCGCGCCGGCCATCGTGTAGAGGGTGCGCCTTCTCCCGGAGGCCCTCGTGCTGCACGTCTCGACCCGCGGCGACGCCGCGCCGCTCTCGTTTTCCGACGCCCTGCTGGCGGGTCTCGCCCGCGACGGCGGGCTCTACGTGCCGGAGAGCTGGCCGGGCCTGACGCGGGACGAGATCGCCGGCCTCGCCGGCCTGCGCTACGCCGACGCCGCCAAGCGCGTGCTGCGACCGCTGATCGACGGCGAGATCGCGGATGCCGACCTCGACCGGATGATCGAGGAGGCCTACGCCACCTTCCGGCATCCGGCGATCTGCCCGCTGGTCCAGCTCGACGACAACCTGTTCCTGCTCGAGCTCTTCCACGGCCCGACGCTGGCCTTCAAGGACGTGGCGATGCAGCTGCTCGGGCGGCTGATGGACCACGTCCTGCGCCGGCGCGGCAGCCGCGCCACCATCGTGGGCGCCACCTCGGGCGATACCGGCTCGGCCGCCGTCGAGGCCTTCGGCGGGCTCGATCAGGTCGACGTCTTCATCCTCTACCCGCACGGGCGGGTCTCCGAGGTGCAGCGGCGCCAGATGACCTCGGTCGATGCGCCCAACGTCCACGCGCTCGCCGTCGAGGGCACCTTCGACGATTGCCAGACCATCGTCAAAGCCCTGTTCCAGCACGCGGATTTCGCCGATGCGGTGAAGCTGTCGGGCGTGAACTCGATCAACTGGGCGCGCGTGGCCGCACAGGTGGTCTATTACTTCACCAGCGCGGTGGCCCTCGGCGCCCCGCACCGCCCGGTCTCCTTCGCGGTCCCGACCGGCAATTTCGGCGACATCCTGGCGGGGTGGGTCGCCAAGCGCATGGGCCTGCCGATCGAGCGCCTGATGATCGGCACCAACGCCAACGACATCCTAGTGCGCACCCTCGAGCACGGCGCCTACGACCTGCAGGGCGTCACCCCCACGACCTCGCCCTCGATGGACATCCAGATCTCCTCGAATTTCGAGCGGCTGCTGTTCGAGGCGCTCGGCCGCGACGCCGGCGCGATCCGGCGCCTGATGGCGGGGCTCAAGCAATCGGGCGGCTTCCGCCTCGACGACGCGGTGCTGGCCACGGTGCGCGCCGAGTTCGACGCCCACGCGGTCCCGGAGCCCGACGTGATGGACGAGATCCGCGCGACCCACGCGGCGACCGGGATGGTGCTCGATCCCCACTCGGCCATCGGCGTGCGCGCCGGGCGCCGGCTGCTGGCCCGGGATCCGCGCACGCCCGTCGTCGCACTGGCGACCGCACATCCGGCGAAGTTCCCGGACGCCGTGGCCCAGGCCACCGGCGGCCTGCGGCCCGCCCTGCCCCCGCACCTCGCCGACCTGATGGACCGGCCCGAGCGCACCACCCGGGTTCCCAACGACCAAGCGGCCGTCGAGGCGCTGATCCGCGACCGCGCGCGCATCCTGAGGGGCGCATGAACCAGCATTTCGACACCCACGGCGCCTCGCCCTCGCTGAAGCTGACGCGGCTCGACAACGGCGTCACCGTGGCGACCGAGGCGATGCCGGGCGTGGCCACCGCGACGCTCGGCGTCTGGGTCGGGGCCGGCTCGCGGCACGAGCGGGCCGACGAGAGCGGCCTCAGCCATCTCATTGAGCACATGGCCTTCAAGGGCACCCGCACCCGCTCGGCCCGGGCCATCGCCGAGGACATCGAGAATGTCGGCGGCGAGATCAACGCTGCGACCTCGGCCGAGGGCACCAGCTACACCGCCCGGGTGCTCGGCGAGGATGTCGGCATCGCCCTCGACGTCATCGGCGACATCCTCACCGATTCGGTGTTCGACCCGGGCGAGCTCGCGCGCGAGAAGGGCGTGATCCTGCAGGAATACGCCGCCGTCGAGGACACCCCGGACGACGTGGTCTACGACGCCTTCACCGAGGCGGCCTTCCCCGACCAGCCCATCGGCCGGCCGATCCTGGGGCGGCCCGAGACGATCCGCAGCTTCGACGAGGGCGCGATCCGCGCCTATCTCGCCCGCGAGTACACCCCGGACCGCACCGTGGTGGCGGCGGCCGGCGCCGTCGACCACGCGGCGTTCGTGGCCGCGGCCGAGCGGCATTTCGGCGCCCTGCCCCGGGCCGAGGCGCCCGCGACCGTGCCGGGCACCTACGGGGGCGGCGAGCGGCGCATGCCGCGCAAGCTCGAGCAGGCCAACCTCGTGCTCGGCCTGCCGGGCCTCTCGTTCCGCGACCCGGGCTACTACGCCCTCCACATGTTCGCGCAGGTGCTCGGCGGCGGCCTGACCTCGCGCCTGTGGCAGGAGGTGCGGGAGACCCGCGGCCTCGCCTACGAGATCCAGGCCTTCCACTGGCCCTTCTCCGATTGCGGCCTGTTCGGCATCGGCGCGGGCACCTCCGGGGGCGATCTCGCCGAACTCGTGGACGTCACCCTGGAGGCGACGGTGCGGGCGACGCGCGATCTCGGCCCCGAGGAGATCGCCCGCGCCAAGGCCCAGCTCAAGCTCTCGCTCCTCGGCGCGCTCGAGACGCCCGGCGGCCGCATCGAGCGCAACGCCCGGCAGATCCTGGCCTGGGGCCGGGTGATCCCGGCCTCCGAGGTGATCGCCAAGGTCGATGCGGTCACCGTCGAGGACGTGCGGGCGGCCGGCGCCCGCATCCTCTCGGGCACCCCGACGCTCGCCGCGATCGGCCCGATCAAGAAGCTCCCGGGCCTCGACCGGATCGCCGCCGGCCTGCGGGCGGCCTGAAACCGGGTCCGCGCCCCCGCCGCCAACTTGTTTTGGCCGCAAACGCGCGCGATCCCCGGGGTGCCGCCCCGCGTCGCCCTGCCGGCCTCCTTGCCGGTCTCCGACCGCACCGTTACCACTGCCCGAAGCTCAGCCGTAGACGCGCTCCCACGCCCGGCCGGAATCCTCGCCCGTTGCGCATCCTCGCCCTCATCCTCGCGGTCCTCGTCGGCGCCCTCGCGGCGAGCGCACCCGCGGGCGCGGTCGAGGCGGTGCGCGTCACCCTCGACGCGCCGGTGATCGACCTGACGCCCGCGATCGAGCGCTACCGCTCCGACGGGGACCTGATCCAGATCTCCACCGCCCCGGGCAAGGACGGCATCGTCCGCCGGATCGTGGTCAAGGCGCGCGACACCGGCGCGCGGCCGGACTGGATGGTCTTCGCGCTGACGAACGACACCGACGAGCAGATCGACCGCATCCTGGTGGCGCCGCATTTCCGGCTCGTCGATTCCGGGGTGGTCTGGCCCGATCTCGGCGGCTCGCGCATCGCCGCGATCACCGCGAGCCAGGGCATCCGGCCGGAGCGCGACGAGAACCCGGAAGCCGACCAGTTCGTGATCACCCTCGATCCCGGCACCACCGTCACCTACGTGGCGGAGCTCAGGGGTCCGAACATCCCGCAGGTCCATCTCTGGGACCAGGACGCCTATCGCAAGAAGGCCGCCGGCCTGACGCTCTACAAGGGCATCATCATCGGCATCGCGGGCCTGCTCGCCCTGTTCCTGACCATCGTGTTCGTGGTGAAGGGCGCGATCATCTTCCCGGCCTCCGCGGCGCTGGCGTGGTCGGTGCTCGCCTACGCGTGCATCGATTTCGGCTTCCTGCAGCGGGTCTTCACCGTGACGGAGCTGGCCGAGCGGGTCTACCGGGCCTCCGCCGAGGCGGTGCTCGGCGCCACGCTGCTCGTCTTCCTGTTCGCCTATCTCAACCTCTCGCGCTGGCACGTGCGCTACAGCCACGTCGCCTTCTTCTGGCTCGCCTTCCTGGCGGGCCTCGTCGGGCTCGCGGTGTTCGACCCGCCCGTGGCGGCGGGCGTCGCCCGGATCTCGATCGCCGCGGTGGCGGGGGTCGGCCTCCTGCTCATCGTCTACCTCGCGGCCCATAACGGCTACGACCGCGCCATCCTGCTGGTGCCGACCTGGACCCTGCTGGTGATCTGGGTGACGGCGGCGGGCTTCGCCGTCACCGGCCAGATCGGCAGCGACCTCGTGCAGCCCGCGCTGATCGGCGGCCTCGTGCTGATCGTCATGCTGATCGGCTTCACAGTGATGCAGCACGCCTTCGCGGGCGGCGGCCTCTCGCACGCGCTGGTCTCGGATACCGAGCGGCGGGCGCTGGCGCTCACGGGGGCGGGCGACGTGGTCTTCGACTGGGACGTGCCGGGCGACCGGGTCTTCGCCGGCCAGGAGATCGAGGGCCAGCTCGGCCTCGGCCGCGGCACCCTGGAGGGCCCGGCGGCCAACTGGCTCGGCCTGCTCCACCCCTTCGACGTGGAGCGCTACTCGGCGGCCCTCGACACCGTGATCGAGGAGCGGCGCGGTCGCATCGTCCACGATTTCCGCCTGCGCGCCGTCTCCGGCGCCTATCTCTGGTACCGGCTCAAGGCGCGGCCGGTGATCGGGTCGGACGGCGAGGTGATCCGCATCGTCGGCACCATCGCGGACGTCACCGAGGTGAAGACCGCCGAGGAGCGCCTGCTCCACGACGCGGTCCACGACAGCCTCACCGGCCTGCCCAACCGCGAGCTGTTCGGCGACCGGCTCGACGCGGCGCTGGCCTTCGCCGGCCAGGACCCGCGCCTGAAGCCGACGGTGATCGTCCTCGACATCGACCGCTTCAAGGGCATCAACGACGCCATCGGGCTCTCGGCGGGCGATTCGATCCTGCTCACCCTGTCGCGCCGCCTCGGCCGGCTGCTGCGCCCGCAGGACACCCTCGCGCGCGTGGCCGGGGACGAGTTCGCGGTGATCCTGCTCTCCGAGCGCGAGCCCGAACGGGTGCTCGCCTTCGCCGAGATGATCCGCCGGGCGATCGCGACGCCGATCACCTACGCGGACCGCGAGATCTTCCTGACGGTGTCGATCGGGCTGACCCTCTACGAGACCGGCGCGCAGACCAAGCGCGACGACGTGCTCAAGAACGCCGAGATGGCGATGATCCACGCCAAGCGCGGCGGGGGCGACCGGATCGAGGTGTTTCGCGCCCACATGCGCAGCGAGCGCACCGACCGCACCATTCTGGAGGGCGACCTCCGCCGCGCCATCGAGCGCAACGAGATGAAGGTGCTGTTTCAGCCGGTCGTGCGCCTGGAGGACCGCACCGTCGCGGGCTTCGAGACCGTGCTGCGCTGGGACCATCCCAAGCTCGGGCGGATCCCGGCATCGACCTTCATGCCCGTGGCGGAGGAGAGCGGGTTCGTCGTCAATCTCGGCATCTTCGCCCTGGAGCGCACCGCCCTCGAGCTCGCGGCCTGGCAGCGGGCGCTCGAGGTCGAGCCGCCGATCTTCGCCTCGGTCAACGTCTCCTCGCGCCAGCTCCTGCGGCACGATCTCCTGCACGACGTGAAGACGGTGCTCGCCCGCTCCGGGGTGCTTCCGGGCTCGCTCAAGCTCGAACTCTCCGAGAGCCTCGTGATGGAGAACCCCGAATACGCCGCGCAGATGCTGGCGCGGATCCGCGATCTCGGCGCGGGCCTCGCCCTGTCGGATTTCGGCACGGGCTACTCGGCCCTGTCCTACCTGCAGCGCTTTCCCTTCGACACGATCAAGGTCGATCAGTCCTTCGTGCGCCAGATGGCCACCGGCAAGACCGCGATCCTGCGCTCGATCGTGAAGATGGCGGCCGAGCTCGACCTCGCGATCGTGGCGGAGGGCGCCGAGTCCGAGGGCGACGCCCAGGCGCTCGGCGAACTCGGCTGCGAATATGCGCAGGGCTATGCGTTCGGCGAGCCGATGACGATGCTCCAGGCCCGGCAACTCGTCGGGGCCGCGCCCGAGGCCGCCTGACGGGCTCTCCCGCGCGGGCGGGACGGGTGCGGCGGCCCGTGCCGCCTTGAGGCCCGGCACGTTGGCCGGTCGCGCCGTGTCACGGATTCCGGTTCCCACGCGGCTCCCTCCCCGTTCGTGTCATCCCCGTTGAGGCATCGGAGGCGCGGTCCCGGCGGTCGGGGCCGGCAGCGACGCGCGTATCGCGGCCGGTCCGACACGAAAGCCGAAGGACGACATGTCCGTGCGCGATGGAGAGCCGCCTTCGGCGCGGCCACCCTCGCGGGAGGATCGGCTCATCATGTGTGGCGTCCGGGCGATCTCCGCCGGTGTCGCCATCGGGTCTCGGGTGCGGTTCGGCAGCGAGGACACCGCACCGGGGATGTCCCGGTCGCATGGGCCGTCGCGATGCCGCTCTGGATCCGCGAAGTCCCCGCTCCTCAATCCGATGGTCTGGAGCGCGATCGGACTCTTCAGAGAGCGCCCGCATGTGCCTGTCCCGCACGGGCCCGTGCCGAGATCTCGGCCGGTCGAGATCAAGCATCGGGGAGACGAGCGCGCGCATTGATTTAAGTCCGCCTTAACCATGTTGCGTCAGGTTCCTGTCGAAGGACGGATCGCGGCGCACAGTCTTGCGCCGCGGCCCTGTCGAGGGGAGTGGCATATGGCCGAAGCGGCTCGGCGATTGGACCCGGTCGGAGGACCTGACGTGGTGCGGCGGCTGATCGCTCGTCCGATCCGCCTGGAACACACCCGGCATCTTCCTGAGCCGGTTGAGACCATTCCGGACAGCGTGGATGCGGAGGCCTTCGAGGCTGATGAGGAACGCGATCGGGAAACGCTCGAGACCGAGATCGCTCTCCTGAAGGCGATCGTCGACGCCGAGCGTCGGGAGGCCGCGAGTCTGCGCGCCCGCCTCGAGGCCGGGAGCGAGGGCCTTCCCGACGGCACCACCACGCGGGACCGCTGGGCCGCCCTCGTCGACGAACTGCTCCTGCGCCTTCGCTGATCGACCATCATCCGTGATTAGGAGACGCCCATGAGCGCGCGCTGCTCGCTCATCCTCAACGGCAAGGCCGTGCGCGTCTCTACCGGCGATACGCCCGTCGAGGCCGCCCTCGCCGAGGGCATGATCGGGTCGCTGCAGGCGCTGCACGGATCTGCCCTGCTCGGGCAGGGGCCCGGGCCTGCCGCGCGCCGGTCGAAGCTGCGCCGCGAGCGCGTGGACGGCCTGAGGCCGCCCCCCGCGCAGAGCAGCGCGCCGCGTCCGGACGCGCCGCGGCTGCCGGCTCTCAGCCGCAAGGGAACGCTCGACGCGATCCGGGTGCTCACCCCGCACGTGGTCGAGGTGGTCGTCACCCTGACGAAGCGCCTCGTGCTCGAGCCGGGCCATCAGGTCGCCGTCAGCTTCGAGGGGCTTGCCCCCGTCACGCTGAGCCCGACCCTGCGTCCCGACGGCTCAGCCGAGCTCAACGAGGCGATCTTTCACCTGCCCCGCTCCGAGGAGGGCGGCAGCTTCGTGGAAGCGCTGGCACCGAACGCCACGGTCAAGCTGAAAGGCCCGCTCGGGCGCGGGCAGTACCGGCCCGGCGGCGGCCGCCTCGTCCTGGTCGCGGCCGGGACCGGCTTCGCGCCGATCTGGTCGATCGCCCACGCCGCCCGCCACATCGAGCCGGACCGCGAGATGACGCTGATCGTCGGGGCCCGCGACGCGCTCGATCTCTACATGCGCGACAGCATCGCCTGGCTCTACCGCACCGGCGTCGGCCGGATCGTGCTCACGACCGATCGCGGCCGCCAGCGACCGCCCGACGTCCGGCCCGGCCCGCTGACGGCGCATCTGCCATCCCTGCGCGCCAGCGACGTCGTCCACGTGGCGGGCTGCGCCTCCACGGTCGGAGCCGTGCAGGTCCTGGCAGCCTCCGTCGGCGCGCGCTGCTACCCGATCCTCCTCGACGAGATCTGAGACCGACGGGCCCCGGAGCGGCGGCGAGACAGCCGCCGCCCGGGGCCGCGAGGCCCCTCCCGCCGTCCGGCGAGAGGGGCTTTTGTGTCAGGTCCGGACCCGCCAGATCTCCTGAGCGTATTCGCGCATCGAGCGGTCCGAGGAGAACCAGGCCATCCGGGCGGTGTTGCGGATCGCCTTCGCCCACCACGCGGCCGGGTCCGCCCAGGCCGCGTCGATCTCGCGCTGGGCGCGCCAGTAATCGTCGAAGTCGACCGTCAGGAGATACTGGTCGCGATGGCGCAGGTCGTCGGTGAGCGGCCGGAACCGGTTCGGCTGCTCCGGCGAGAACCGGCCCGAGGCGATCATGTCGAGGGCGGCGGCCAGCCGCGGCGAGGCCTGGATCGCGTCGCGGGCGTAGTGCGGTTCGGCGGAGCGGGCCTGGACGCCCGCCGCGTCGAGCCCGAAGATGAAGATGTTCTCCGGGCCGACATGGTCGCGGATCTCGATGTTGGCGCCGTCGAGCGTTCCGACCGTGAGCGCGCCGTTGAGGGCGAGCTTCATGTTGCCGGTGCCCGACGCCTCCATGCCGGCGGTCGAGATCTGCTCGGAGAGGTCGGCCGCCGGGATGATCGCCTCGGCGAGGCTGACCGAGTAGTTGGGCAGGAAGACCACCTTGAGCCGGTCGGCCACCTCCGGGTCGTCGTTGACCGCTCGGGCGATGTCGCAGGCGAGCTTGATGATCAGCTTGGCCTGCGTGTAGCTCGGCGCAGCCTTGCCGCCGAAGATCTTCACGCGCGGCGTCCAGTTCCGCTGGGGATCGGCCTTGATGGCCTGATAGAGGGCCACCGTCTCGATCACGTTGAGGAGCTGGCGCTTGTATTCGTGGATGCGCTTGATCTGCACGTCGAACAGCGCGGACGGATCGACCGCGATGCCGGTCCGGTCGTAGATCACGTCGGCGAGCATCGCCTTGCGGCCGCGCCGCACCGCGGCGTAGCGCTCGACGAAGGCCCTGTCCGTCGCGAAGCGGTCGAGGCCGCGGAGCAGTTCCGGATCATCGAGCACGCCCGCGCCGACCGTCTCCACCGCGAGCTTCGTCAGGGCCGGGTTGGCGTTGTGCAGCCAGCGCCGGAAGGTGATGCCGTTGGTCTTGTTGACGATCTTGTCCGTGTCGAGCGCGTGCAGGTCGGCGAAGACGGTCTTGCGCATCAGCGCGGTATGGAGCGCCGAGACGCCGTTGACGCGGCGCGAGCCGTGGAAGGCGAGGTGCCCCATCCGCACGCGGCGGCCATGCGACTCGTCGATGAGGGAGACGGCGGCGAGGTGCGCGGCATCGTGCTGGCCCTGGCGGCCCTGCTCCTCGAGATGCATCCAGTTGATCAGGTAGATGATCTGCATGTGCCGCGGCAGCAGGCGCTCCATCAGCTCGACCGGCCAGGTCTCGAGCGCCTCGGGCAGCAGGGTGTGGTTGGTGTAGTTCAGCGTGTTGGTGGTGACGTGCCACGCATCGTCCCAGGTGAGGCCGTGATCCTCCAGCAGGATCCGCATCAGCTCCGGCACCGCGATGGCCGGATGCGTGTCGTTCATCTGGATCGCCGCGTGGTCGGGCAGCGACCGCACATCGCCGCGCTCGAGGACGTGCCGCCGCACGAGATCCTGCAGCGAGGCCGAGGTGAAGAAGTATTCCTGGCGCAGGCGCAACTCCTGCCCGGCCGTCGAGGAATCGCTCGGGTAGAGCACGCGCGAGATCGCCTCGGCATGCATGCGGTTCGCCGCCGCGCCGACATGGTCGCCGCCGTTGAAGCGCGCGAGATCGATCGGCGCCTCGGCCTCGGCCTTCCACAGGCGCAGCGTGTTGACGGTGCGCCCGCGCCAGCCGACCACCGGCACGTCGTGAGCGACCGCCCTGACGGTCTCGGCGGGCTGCCAATTCCGGCGGATCACGCCCTCGCTCACCATCGACAGGGTGACGGTGCCGCCGAAGCCGATCGTGTAGGTGGCCTCGGGTCGGACGAACTCCCAGGGATTGCCCTCCGCGAGCCAGGTCTCGGGAGCCTCGCGCTGCCAGCCGTCCTCGAAGGACTGGCGGAACAGCCCGTGATCGTAGCGGATCCCGTAGCCGTAGGCCGGGATGCCGATGCTCGCCATGCTCTCCATGAAGCACGCGGCCAAGCGTCCGAGGCCGCCGTTGCCGAGCGCCGCATCGGGCTCCGCGCCCTCGACGGCGCCAAGGTCGACGCCGAGCTCCTTGAGCGCCGCGCGCGTCGTCTCCACGAGGCCGAGATTGTTCATCGCGTCGGACAGGAGCCGCCCGATCAGGAACTCGAGCGAGAGGTAGTAGACGCGCTTGTTCGGGACGGCCCGCTCCGCGGCCGTGCAGGCATCGACGATCCGGTCGCGCAGGACCAGCGCGGTGGCGGCGAACCAGTCGCGCTCGCGGGCATTGGCGGGCGTCCGGCCTATGGCGTAGGCGAGCTTGGACCGGATGGCCTCGCGCATCTCGACGACGGGATCCCCCGCGGAGGCGCGCGCCGGCTTCGACCAGGCGCTGGCAGGCGGCGCATCGGTATGATCGGCGGCCGAAACCGCGTCGCGCTTCTCGACACCCGCGGCGGGCGGAGATAGGACTTCGTTGAGCACGTCAAAACCCCCATTCGTTGCGCCGGCGCGTGAACGCGTCACCGATGCGTCACCCACTTCTGGCGGTGGTGATCAGCGCCGGCTCCCCGGATCGATGATCCTGGGACCGCGTTGTGGCCGTGTCGAGGCGCCCATGAGGCCTAACCCGCCCTCACCGCGCGTTGAGCCGGCCGATTGTGGCATGGTCGACACAGATCGGCCGTGACGGGCGAGTGTGCACCCCCCGCTTGAAGCAATGCTGAATGCGGCCGTCGGGTCCGTCCCCGATCGGATTTGCAGGTCGCCTCGGGCCGGCGCAGCCGCTAACGCTGTCCGCGTGGATTCGCGAGGACAGCCCATGACAGAGACCGCCTGGTGGAAGCGCGGGACCGTCTATCAGGTCTATCCGCGCTCGTTCCAGGACACGGACGGCGACGGCGTCGGCGATCTCCGGGGCATCACCGCCCGCCTCGACTACCTGGCCTGGCTCGGCGTCGACGCGGTCTGGATCTCCCCGATCTATCCCTCCCCGATGGCCGATTTCGGCTACGACGTCGCCGATTACTGCGGCATCGACCCCCTCTTCGGGACGCTGGCGGATTTCGACGCCCTGGTGGCCGAGGCGCACCGGCGCAAGCTGAAGGTCATCCTCGACTTCGTGCCGAACCACAGCTCGATCGCCCATCCGTGGTTCAGCGAGAGCCGGGCCTCGCGCGGCAACCCCCGACGCGACTGGTACATCTGGCGCGATCCCGCGCCCGACGGCGGTCCCCCGAACAACTGGCTGAGCAATTTCGGCGGCCCGGCTTGGACGCTCGATCCGACGACCGGGCAATACTATTACCACGCCTTCCTGCGCGAGCAGCCGGACCTGAACTGGCGCAACCCTGCGGTGCGCGAGGCGATGTACGACGCGCTGCGCTTCTGGTTGGAGCGGGGAGTCGACGGATTCCGGGTCGACGTGATCTGGCATCTGATCAAGGACGAGGGGTTCCGCGACAACCCGGTCAATCCGGGGTTTCGCGAGCACTTGCCGGAGATCAACCGCTTCACCCAGGTCTACTCTGCCGACCGGCCCGAAGTGCTCGACGTGATCGCCGAGATGCGCGCCGTGCTGCGCGCCTACGGCGAGCGCGTCCTCATCGGCGAGATCTACCTGCCGCTGGAGCGGCTGATGGCCTATTACGGACCTGATCTCTCGGGCGCCGACATGCCCTTCAACTTTCAGCTGATCCAGACGCCCTGGCGCGCCGACGCGGTGGCCAGCCTCGTCGAGAACTACGAGGCAGGGCTGCCCGAGGGCGGCTGGCCGAACTGGGTGCTCGGCAACCACGACCAGCCCCGCATCGCGGCCCGCATCGGCGAGGCCCAGGCCCGCATCGCCGCGATGCTGCTTCTGACGCTGCGCGGGACCCCCACGCTGTATTACGGCGACGAGATCGGCCTCGGCCATGTGCCGATCCCACCCGACCGGGTGCGCGATCCCTGGGAGCGCAACGAGCCCGGTCACGGCCGCGATCCCGAGCGCACCCCGATGCAGTGGGACGACGGCTTCCAGGCGGGCTTCAGCGCGGTCGAGCCCTGGCTGCCGCTGTCCGAGGATTGTGCCGCCCGGAACGTCGCGTGCCTGCAGGACGCGCCCGGGTCGATCCTCACCCTGCATCGGCGCCTGCTCGCGCTGCGCCGCGAGCATCCTGCCCTGGCGTTAGGCAACTACTGCACCGTTCCGACCGGGCTCGACGACATTTTCGCCTATGACCGCACCGACGCCGACACACGCATCCGGGTGATCCTGAACTTCGGCGGTGCGGAACGGCGGATCCCGATCGACGACGTCGACGGCGGAATAATCCTGCTCTCGAGCGCCGCCGGCCGCAGCGGCGAAGCCGCCTCGGGAACCGTCGCGCTCGCACCGAACGAGGGCCTGATCCTGACCCTGCCCCGATCTTGGGATCACGCTGCGCTGCGATAAAGATAACGGCGGCTTAACCGTTTTCATGGCCTGGATTGTGCAACGCACCGGAACCCCAGCGGTTGAGAGGCGTTGCCATGACGAACTTGGCCGCGGGCGCCTCAGCCCGTCCCGGGCGTTGCGCCCGCAATGAGAACGCTGCGATGGCATTGTGGGGTCGCTCGGGCGCCGAAAGCCTGGAGCCGCAGCAGGCGCACGCGTCTCATAATCCGAGTCTCGATCCCCGAACATCGCTGAAGCCCCGGGTCCTGTTCTCGACCCCGGAGATGTCCGATTTCGTCAAGACCGGCGGCCTGGGCGAGGTCGCCGGAGCCCTGCCGCGCGCCCTGCGCCAGAGTTTCGACGTGCGCGTCCTGATCCCGGGCTACCGGCAGGTGCTGAGCGCGCACCCGGACATCCCCGTGGTGGGACGCCTGGAGGGCTATGCCCACGTGCCTCCCTGCGACCTCGGCCTGATCGAGACGGCCGACGGCCTGCGCATCTATGTCCTCCTGAACGACGACTTGTTCGACCGCGACGGCACGCCCTACGGCGATGCGCGCGGGGATTTCGCCGACAACGATCTGCGCTTCGCCCGGCTGAGCCTCGCGGCGGCCGAACTCACCCAGGGCGCCGACCCAACCTGGAGCGCGGATCTCCTGCATCTCAACGACTGGCAGGCGGCTCTGGCGCCGGCCTATCTGGCTTGGCGCGGCGCACGGGTGCCGACGGTGCTGACGATCCACAACCTCGCGTATCAGGGGCTGTTCCCGCAGGGAAATCTCGCGCGTCTCGGGGTGCCGGACACCGCCTTCCAGATGAACGGTGTGGAGTTCTATGGTCAGCTCTCGTTCCTGAAGGCTGGCATCTACTACGCCTCCTACGTCACCACAGTGAGCGAGACCTACGCCCGCGAGATCCAGACGCCCGACATGGGCTGCGGCCTCGACGGGCTTTTGCGCACCCGGGCCTCCCAGGGCCGCCTCGCCGGGATCCTCAACGGCATCGACGAGAGCTGGGACCCGCGCACCGACCCGCATCTCGCCACGCGCTTCGACGCGGATGACTGGAAGGGCAAGCGCGCCAACGCCGAGGCGGTGCGTCGGCGCTTCGGCCTCGCCGTCTCCCGCGGGCCGCTCTTCGCCATCGTGTCGCGGCTGGTGCACCAGAAGGGCATCGATCTCTCGATCCAGGCGGCCGAGACCATCGTGGCCGAGGGCGGCCAGATGGTGGTGATCGGCCAGGGCGAGGGCCGGTTCGAGACGGCGCTGCGCAACCTGGCCCGCCGGCACCCGGATTCGGTCGGCGTCCATGTGGGCTTCGAGGAGGCCGAGGCGCGCCGGATGTTCGCGGGCAGCGACTTCCTGCTGATGCCTTCCCGCTTCGAGCCCTGCGGCCTCGCGCAGATGTACGCGCAGCGCTTCGGCTCACTTCCGATCGTGCGCCGCACAGGCGGCCTCGCGGACACCGTCGAGGACGGCGTGACCGGTTTCAGCTTCGCCGATCAGGGCGGTCCGGGCTTCACCGGCGCGGTGCGACGGGCCCTCGACACCTTCGGCCAGAAGAAGCGCCTCAACGCGATGCGTCGGCAGGCGATGGGCCGCAGCTTCGGCTGGGACGGCTCGGCGGCGAACTACGCGGCTCTCTACGCCCGTGCCATGGGCAACCACGCCGCCACGCGCTGGCGCGCGGCCTGACGCCACGCGCTGGCGTGCGACCTGAGGCCCAGACCTGGACCCTGACGAAACGGGCCCCGCTCCAGCTGGAGCGGGGCCCGATCTGTGTCCGTCGTCGGGCGCCGCCCGCGTTGCGAGCTCCGGTCCCTCAGCCCTGCAGCACCAGGATCATCGTCGCGAGCGGCGGCAGGGTGAGGTTGAGCGATTGCCCCTGGCCGTGGCTCGGCGCGTCCTCGGTGTGCAGGCCGCCCATGTTGCCGACGTTCGAGCCGCCGTAGATCCCGGCATCCGAGTTGAAGGCCTCGCGGTAATAGCCCGCTTGCGGGACGCCGACGCGGTAGCCCTCGCGCGGGACCGGCGTGAAGTTCGAGACGACGATCGCGATCTCGCCCGGCTCCTTGCCCTTGCGGGCCCAGGCGATGACGCTGTTGTCCTGGTCGTCGGCGACCAGCCACTGGAACCCGGCGGCCTCCGCATCGCGCCCGTGCAGCGCCGGCGTCGCGGTGTAGAGATGGTTGAGGTCGCGGATCGCATCCTTGACGCCCCGGTGCAGAGGATCGTCGAGCAGATGCCAGTCCAGCGACTGGTTGTGGTTCCACTCCCGCTCCTGCCCGAACTCGCCGCCCATGAAGAGCAGCTTCTTGCCCGGATGGCCCCACATGAAGCCGAAATAGGCGCGCAGGTTCGCGAATTTCTGCCAGCGGTCGCCCGGCATCTTGCCCAGCAGCGAGCCCTTTCCGTGCACCACCTCGTCGTGGGAGAGCGGCAGCACGAAGTTCTCGGAGAAGGCGTAGAGCAGGCCGAAGGTGAGGTCGTGGTGATGGTAGCGCCGGTGGATCGGCTCCTTCGAGATGAACTCCAGGGTGTCGTGCATCCAGCCCATGTTCCATTTGAAGCCGAAGCCGAGGCCGCCCGTGTAGGTCGGGTGCGAGACGCCCGGCCAGGACGTCGATTCCTCCGCCACCGTGATGGTGCCGGGGGCGTGGCTGTAGGTGGCCTCGTTGGTCTTCCGCAGGAAATGGATCGCGTCGAGGTTCTCGTTGCCGCCGTACTGGTTCGGGATCCACTCGCCCGCCCGGCGCGAGTAGTCGAGGTAGAGCATGGAGGCGACCGCATCCACGCGCAGGCCGTCGAGGTGGAAGTGCTCCAGCCAGAAGCGCGCGTTGGCGGTCAGGAAGGTCGCGACCTCCGCCCGGCCGAAATTGTAGATGTAGGTCCCCCAATCCTGGTGGAAGCCCTGGCGGGGGTCGGCATGCTCGTAGAGGTGCGTCCCGTCGAACAGCCCGAGCCCGTGCGCATCGAGGGGGAAGTGCCCGGGCACCCAGTCGAGCATGACGCCGATGCCGGCCTCGTGGGCCGTGTTCACGAACGCCGCGAAATCCTCGGGCGTGCCGAACCGGCTCGTCGGCGCGAACAGGGAGACCGGCTGGTAGCCCCATGAGCCGTCGAACGGGAACTCGGTGATCGGCAGCAGCTCGATATGGGTGAAGCCCATCTCCTTGACGTAGGGGATCAGGCGCTCACCGAGCTCCTTGTAGGTGAGGTAGCGGTTGCCCTCATCCGGCACCCGGGCCCAGGAGCCGAGATGGACCTCGTAGATCGAGATCGCCGCGTGGCGCGGGTCGCGCTTGCCGCGTCCCTCCATCCAGCCCTTGTCGTGCCAGTCGAACTCGCTGGTGCCCTGGAGGACCGAGGCGGTCTCGGGCGGGTGCTGGGCGCGGAACGCCACCGGATCGGCCTTGAGCGGCAGGACGGCGCCGCCGGGGCCGCGGATCTCGTACTTGTAGCACTGACCGGCCTTGAGACCGGGCACGAACAGCTCCCAGACGCCGCCGTCCGGCCACAGGCGCATCACGTGCCGCCGGCCGTCCCAATCGTTGAAATCGCCGACCACGCTGACACGGCGGGCGTTGGGCGCCCAGACGGCGAAGCGGAAGCCGTCGATCCCGTCGAGCGTGCCGAGCTGCGCGCCGAGGATCCGGTAGACCACGTTGGTCCCGGTCTCGCGCAGGGTGTTGATGTCGTGTTGCTCAAGGGATGAGCCGAAGCTGTAGGGATCGTAGCGGCGGCGCGTCGAGCCGTCCCAGAACTCGACCTCGATCTCGTAGAGCGGCCGGCCCTCGCTCTTCACCGGCGCGATGAAGAACCCGTCGGCGTGGCGCCGCTCGAACGGGATGCGGCTTCCCGCGACCAGCAGCGTCGCGCTGCGGGCCTCGGGCAGGACGGCGCGCACCTCCCAGAAGCCGGGGCTGACCATATGCGGGCCCAGCACCGCGAAGGGATCGCCGTGATCGGCCGTCATCACGGCCTTGATCGCGTCGGGATGAAGGCTCGGCCGCGTCGGCGCAGCCGCCTGCGGGACATCCGCGACCCGGTGGGGGGCCGACCCGTGGTCGGTGCCGGGTGCGAAGGTCTCGTCGATCGCCGTCATTCAGTCGCCTCTCGTGGATTCATCCAGAATGTTGAGAACCCCGCGTGCCGGGATTTCGATCCAGTCCGGACGGTTGTTGGCCTCGTAGTCGATCTCGTAGAGCGCCTTGGTCAGCAGGCAGAGCTTCAGCAGGGCGGCCTGCGTGGCCGCGTCCTCGACGGCGGCCGTGCTGCCCGCCACCGCGTCGGCGTAGCCCGTCAGGAAGGCGTCCTCGATCATGCCGCGCCACGCCACCGCGGCGGCGCGTCCGCGGGCCTCGGAATCGGCGAAGCGGCTGGCGATCTCGCGGATCACCGTCTCGGCGCCGTAGGCGAAGGAACGCAACATCCCGGCGACGTCGCGCAGCGGAGTCGATTTCGCCCGCCGCTCGTCCGCCGGCCGCGAGGGCTCGCCCTCGAAGTCGACGATGACGAGATCGCCCTCCGAGACCAGAACCTGGCCGAGATGATAGTCGCCGTGGATGCGCGACTTGTGCGCGCCCGTCGGGACGGCGCGCGTCAGGCGCTCGATCAGCGCCTCGACCTCGCCGCGCCGGCCGGCCAGCTCCTGAACGGCCGGCCGGTCGAGGCCGCGCTCGACCACGCCCTTGACGCCCCGGAAGGCGCGCTCGGCCTGATGGCGGGTGTCGCCCGCCAGCACCGCGAGGTCCTCCGCCGTGAACGGCTCGGGCGCGAAGGCCGGATCGTCGGTCGGCGTGGCCAGGGCGCGGTGCATCTCGGCGGTGCGCCGGCCGAGGAGTTCCGCCCAGCGCAGGTGATCGCCGAACGCCTCCTCGGGGGTGGGCGCCTCGCTCTCGGGCGCCAGCACGACCGTCTCGAAGTCGCGGCGCAGGCCCTCGAGCATCATCGTCCAGGCATCGCCCTGGTTGGCCACGAAGCCCTGGAGCACCGCCAGCGCCGTGCGCGTGCCGTCCGCCCCGACATATTCCAGGGTGCCGAGCAGGGGCGGCGTGTTGGTGAACTGCGCCGTCTCCGTGAGGAAGCGCCCGATCTCGATCTCCGGATGCGTGCCGGGCTGCAGGCGGCGCAGCAGCTTCAGCATCATGCGGCTGCCGATGGCGATCGAGGTGTTGCTCTGCTCCGCCGAGAGCCGGCGCACGTCGCCGGGTTCGACGGCGGTCTGGTGATCGAAGGCCGAGGTCGCGGAGAAGACAAGCTTGCCGCACTCGGTCTCGATCTCGCGGCCCGTGCGCATGCCCTCGATCAGGCAGACGGCGAAGTCGGCCGAGCCGGCGGCGCCGTAGAGCAAGCCGGTGCGGGGCCCACGCCGGACGCGGGCGACGGCGAATTCCATCAGCGCCTCGTCCTCGCGGCCCTCGTCGACGCCGACGGGCACGAAGTATTCCTGCCGCTCGCCGTTCGAGAGCTGGACGGCGACCCGCGGCAGCAAGAAACGCGCCTCGCCGTTGCCCTCCTTGACCGCCGCGCAATCGACGATCTGCACGCTCTTGATGCGCGAGCCCTTGGCGCCGAACCAGCGCCGGGTCGCCAGGAAGGGCGGGATCACGGTCCGCTCGAAGGCGGTGCGCTCACGGCCGGCGACCAGGCTCTCGATCCCGCCGGTGAGCACCAGGGTGAACAGCTCCGGCGCCTCCTGCCGCGGGCCGATCGCGCCGGTATTCGCGGAGGACAGCGAGAACCAGTAGAAGCCGTAGGAGGGGAGCGTCAGCAGGTAGGGCAGCTCGCCGATCGCCGGGAATTCGGTGCCGCCGGTGAGCTCGATCGGGATGGCGCTGCGCAGCTCCGACAGGTCGAGCTGCACGGCCTGCGGCGCGCGCGAGAGGTTGGCCACGCACAGGATGCGCTCGCCCTCGAACTCGCGGATCCAGGCCAGCACCTTGCGGTTCGACGGATAGAGGAACTGGATCGAGCCGCGGCCGAGGGCGACGCTGTTGTTGCGAATCGCGATCATGCGCCGCGTCCAGTTCAGCAGGCTGGTCTGCGCCTGGGTCTGCGCCTCGACGTTGATGGCGTCGAAGCCGTAGATCGGATCCTGGACGGAGGGCAGGAACAGCCGCTGCGGGTTGGCGCGCGAGAAGCCGCCGTTGCGGTCGGGCGACCATTGCATCGGCGTGCGCACGCCGTCGCGATCGCCCAGATAGATGTTGTCGCCCATGCCGATCTCGTCGCCGTAATAGAGCACCGGCGTGCCGGGCATCGACAGGACGAGGGACTTCATCAGCTCGATCTTGCGGCGATCGTTCTCCAGCAGCGGCGCGAGGCGGCGGCGGATGCCGAGGTTGATCCGCGCGCGGCGCTCGGCGGCGTAGAACGACCAGAGGTAGTCGCGCTCCTCCGCGGTCACCATCTCGAGCGTCAGCTCGTCGTGGTTGCGCAGGAAGATCGCCCATTGGCAGCCCTCCGGGATCTCCGGGGTCTGGCGCATGATGTCGGTGATCGGGTGCCGGTCCTCGCGGGCGATCGCCATGTACATGCGCGGCATCAGCGGGAAGTGGAATGCCATGTGGCACTCGTCCCCGTCGCCGAAATACTGGGCTGTCTCCTCCGGCCACTGGTTGGCTTCCGCCAGCAGCATCCGGTCGGGATAGCTCGCGTCGAGCGCCGCGCGGATCGCCTTGATGACCGTGTGGGTCTCCGGCAGATTCTCGCAGTTCGTGCCGTCGCGCTCGATCAGGTAGGGGATCGCGTCGAGGCGCAGACCGTCGACGCCCATGTCGAGCCAGTAGCGCATCACCTCGATCACGGCCTCGAGCACGGCCGGATTGTCGAAGTTCAGGTCGGGCTGGTGGCTGTAGAAGCGGTGCCAGAAATACTGCTTGGCGACCGGATCCCAGGTCCAGTTCGAGACCTCGGTGTCGAGGAAGATGATCCGGGTATCCTTGTACGGCTCGTCGGTGTCCGACCAGACGTAGAAGTCGCGCTCGGGGCTGCCGGGAGGCGCCTCGCGGGCCCGCTGGAACCAGGGATGCTGGTCCGAGGTGTGGTTGATGACGAGCTCGGTGATGACGCGCAGGCCGCGCGCGTGGGCCGCCTCCACGAAGGCCCGGAAATCCTCCATCGTGCCGTAGGACGGATTGACCTCGCGGTAATCGGCGATGTCGTAGCCGTCGTCGCGCAGGGGCGAGGGGTAGAACGGCATCAGCCAGATCGCCGTGACGCCGAGGTCGCGGACGTAATCGAGCCGCTGGGTCAGGCCCTCGAAATCCCCGATCCCGTCATTGTTCGCGTCGAAGAACGACTTGACGTGGATCTGGTAGATGATGGCGTCACGGTACCATTGCGGATCGCTGCGATCGATCATCGCGTCGCTGCCTCATGCGTCGGGTCAGGGCTTTGCCGGTCCCGCCCGAGCGAGTCGGCGCGTGAACGGAGGATACGGCTTGACCGCATCATCTTGGCAACAGCGCGGCGGCTGCCGCCGCGCCGGTGTCTGGTCGCACGCTGCGCCTCATCCCGCAACCCGACGCGGCACCCGAAGGCGCCAGATCACGCAGGATCGTTCGGCCGGATCGAGCGCGATGCGGTGCGACTTGCCGCGCAGCTCGAAGGTATAGCCCTGCAGCAGGTCCTCGACCTCGACCGCGGCGTCGTCGGGCAGGCCGAACAGCCAGAGCGGCACCTCGTAGGTGCATTCCTGGCGGTTCTTCGGATCGAGGTTGACCATCACCAGGACGCAGTTGTCGCGCTCGGGCGTCGTCTTGGCGTAGGCGATGATCTGGTCGTTGAAGGCGCCGGTGAAGACCACGTTGCGGAAGTCCCACAGCGCCGGGTTCTCGCGCCGGATCTGGTTGAGCTTGATGATGTGCTCGCGGATATTGCCGGGCCGGTGATAGTCCCAGGCCTTGATCTCGTACTTCTCCGAGTTGAGGTATTCCTCCTTGCCCGGGTACGGCGCGGCCTCGCACATCTCGAAGCCGTTGTAGATGCCGTAGACGGAGGAGAGCGTCGCCGCGAGCGTCGCCCGGACGACGAAGCCCGCGCGCCCGCTGGTCTGGAGATAGTACGGGTTGATGTCGGGCGTGTTGGCGAAGAAATTCGGCCGGTAGTATTCGCCCATCTCCCCGGCCAGCTCGAGCGCGTATTCGGTCAGCTCCTGCTTGGTGTTGCGCCAAGTGAAGTAGGTGTAGCTCTGCTGATAGCCGGCCTTGGCGAGCTTCTTCATCATCTTCGGCCGGGTGAAGGCCTCGGCGAGGAAGATGGCGTCCGGATAGCGGCCGTTGACCTCGCCGATCACCCATTCCCAGAACGGGATCGGCTTGGTGTGCGGGTTGTCGACCCGGAAGATGCGCACGCCCCGCGCGCACCAGCCGAGCAGGATGTCGCGCAGCTCGATCCAGAGCGAGGGCAGCGCGCCGCCGTAGAAATGGACGTTCGAGATATCCTCGTACTTCTTCGGCGGGTTCTCGGCGAACTTGAGCGTCCCGTCGGGGCGCCACTCGAACCACTCGGGATGGTCCTTGATCCAGGGATGGTCGGGCGAGCACTGGATCGCGAAATCGAGCGCGATCTCCATGCCGTAGGCATGGCTCGCGGCCACGAGCCGGGCGAAGTCCTCCAGGGTGCCGAGATCGGGATGGACGGCCTCGTGTCCGCCCTCCTCCGCGCCGACGGCGTAGACGGAGCCGACGTCGCCGGGCTCGGCCTTCAGGGTGTTGTTCTTGCCCTTGCGGTTGGTGCGCCCCACGGGATGGATCGGCGTGAAGTAGAGCACGTCGAAGCCGAGTTCGCGGATCTCGGGCAGGCGCCGGATCACGTCGTCGAAGGTGCCGTGCCGGTTCGGGTCCATCGATTGCGAGCGCGGGAAGATCTCGTACCAGGCCGAGAACCGGGCCGCGAGACGGTCGGCGATCACCGGGATCGTCACGGGGTAGCGCGAGAGATTGACGCGCTCGGCGTTCGCCCGGACGAGCCGCACGGAATCGGGCTGCAGGATGCGGTCGAGCTGGGCGGCCGAGCCGGTCTCCTCGGCGGCGAGCGCTGCGACCAGCGCGGCGAGGCGGTCGCGATCGCGCCCCTCGGCGAGATCGGCGGCGTTCTGCACCAGGGTGACGCCCTCGATCGTCTCGAGGCGCACGTCGACGCCCGCGTCGCGCTTCTTCAGGGTGTCGCGCATCCACGACGAGAAGCCGTCGCGCCACGCCTCGATGGTGAACTCGTAGCGGGCGTTCCGCTCCAGCGGGAAGTGCCCGCCCCAGCGGTCGTTGTCGACGAACACCATCGGGTCGCGGCGCCACTCCGCGGTCCCGGCCACGCGCGACAGGATGGCCGCATCGATGATCTCGTGGCCGTCCGAGAAGATGTCCGCCTCGACGCGCAGCGACTCGCCCACGATCCGCTTCACCGGCGAGCGTCCGCCGTCGAGTTCCGGGCTCACCGCCTCGATCACGACGCGGCCCGTCCCGTCCGGCCGGTCGTTCGCGGGCAGCCGCGCGACGCGGGCGGCCTCGGCCGCGACGATGCGGAGCTCGCCGGGCGCGAGGTCGATGGCGCTGCCCGGATGGAAGGCGATCGGCTCGGCCTCGGGCGTGCGGTCGACGAAGGGCCCCAGCAGGCCGCCCGTCCGGGCGATCAGCGCCCCCGCATCGACGGGCACCGGGTGGTCGGTCGGGTTGTAGAGCACCAAGATGGCGTGCCGGGCCGAGGCGTGATGCCCGGTGTCGTACCGCGCGAGCGCGACGAGATCGGCGTCCGGCCCCGTCAGGCGCACCTGCGCGCCCTCGACGTTGGCGGCCGGCAACTCGGCCCGGAGCCGGTTGATCGCGGCGATCGATGCGGAGATGTCGATGCCGGTCTCGTGCTCGCGCGACGACGGGGTCGTGTCGACGACGTGGAGCTTGCGCCGGTAGCCCCACTCGTAGCCGATCGGCATCAGCACGCCCGCCGAGAAGAACGCCGCGAGCGCGTAGCGGCTGCGCAGGTGCGCGGCGACCGCCTCCGGGCCGCCGATGACTTCGGCGGCGATGCGGCCCATGTCGTGGTTTTCCGGGAAGGCGATGGAGGGCGCGATGGTGCGCAGCCGCTCGTAGTTCTCGATCGCCCAGGACTTCTTCAGGTCCCACCACGCGAAGGAATTGAACAGGTAGTCGAACCCGGCGCCCGCGGTGGTGCGCGCCTGCTCGAAGGTGCAGCCCAGCGTCTCGGCCGCGAACAGGCTCTCGGGATCGCGCGCCTTGGCCTCCGCGATCAGGATCCCCCAGGTCTCGGCCGGCACCATGTAGGCGGCGTCGCAGCGGAAGCCGCCGACGCCGAGCCCCTGAAGATGGGCGATATAGGCCGCCCAGATCCGGGTCAGCTCGTCCCGGGCGGCCGGCGCGTGATAGTCGAGCTCGGCGAGATCCCCCCAGACGGTGCGGATCGACGGATCGTCTGGATCGACCGCCGCGGGGCTCGCGATGTTGCCCTCCGCATCCTTGGCGAAGAGGTCGGGCCTCTCCTGCGCGAGCCGGCCGTCATTGGCGGTGTGGTTGATCACCAGATCCGTCATCACCCGCAGGCCGAGATCCTTGGCCGCGGCGCAGAAGCCGCGGATCTGGTCGTCGTCCGAGCGGCCGTCCTGATCGCGGAAGCGGTCGTCGAGGCGCTCGGGATCGGCCACCGCGTAGAGGCTGCCCGAGCCGCCGGTCTGGTGGAACGGGTTGAGATAGACCCAGTCGAAGCCGAGATCGGCGATCCGCGGCAATTCCCGGGTCCAGTCGGAGACCCGCCCGACCAGCAGGGGGAACAGGTTGTAGATGCGTGGGCCCTCGGCCCGCGGCGCGAAGGCGGCCGGCAGGGGCTCGACGCCGGTCGCCGGTGCGGCCTTGGCCGTCGTCGCGGGGGTCGGTGCGTTCATGCTGGCCTCATCGGGTCCGTCGTGTCGGATTCAGCCGTCCTCCAGGGTCCTTTGATCCCGGAGCACGGCGTCTCATTGCTCTGCCGCATCGTCTCGCGCCGAACCGGCGGCCAGGTCGGCGGACACTGCACTAACGCCCGAAGGCCGGCCCTGTGCCGAGATCGGCGACCGTCCCCGGCATCCGGGCGCTTCTAGGGTGCGAAGATGTCAGTCCGTCCGTCGCAGGACCGCGAAGGGCAGGTGCCGGAACAGCTCGGCGCAATCGACGCGGCCGCCGCTGCGGATCTCCCCCGTCACCAGATCGCGCCAGCGCCGGTCCGGGCCGAGTTCGAGCGCGGTGCCGGCGAAGGCCTCGCCCGACCAGACCGCGTCGCCGACGCGCCGGGCCACGAGGCGGGGCAGGACGACGACGAGATCGTCTCCGCCGCCCGCGGGGTCCGAGCGCAGGAAGGCGAGGACATGGTGAGCGCCCTCTCCCTCCGCCTCGAGCGCCCGGTACTCGGCGTCGGCGTAGAAGGCGGGCCGCTCCGCCCGCTCGGCGAGGAGGCGGGCCAGCACCGCCTGCTTCACCCGTCCGTCCCGCCAGGACGCGAGGAGGTCGGCGGGGCTGCCCTGTTCCTCCAGGGCCCGGGCCAGTGCCGGGTAGTCCACGGGGCGCCGGTTGTCGGGATCGACGAAGGAGAAATCCCAGAACTCGGTGCCCTGGTAGGTGTCGGGCAGCCCCGGCAGCGTGCATTTGAGGACGGTGCGGCCGAGGCCCGCCAGCATGCCGAGATGGGCGAGCCGCTGCGCGAACGGGCGGAGGGTCCGCAGGAAGTCCGAGCCCGGCGCGATCAGCTTGCCGAACAGCGCCTTGACCGCGCCCTCGTAGGCCTCGTCGACGTTGACCCAGCTCGAGCGGCGCTTCCCCTCGCGCATCGCCTTCTCGGCGTAGGCGCAGAGGCGATCGTGGAAATCCGTGATCGCGTCCGCGTCGTCGCCGTCCAGGAGCTCCAGCGGCCACGCGCCGAGGATCGCCTGGAAGAACATCCACTGGTCGTTGGCGTCGGGCGCCGGCTCGTCGTCGATGGTGCCGAGATGGGGGCCTGCGGCGGCGCGCCAGAGATCCCAGGCGCGGGCCCAGTCCTCGGGCATCTCCGAGAGCGCGAGCAGGCGGGAGCGCGCATCCTCGCCGCGCTTGGTGTCGTGCGTGGCCGTGGTGATCATCGCGTTCGGCCAGTCGCGGGCGCGGGCGGCCTGGAGCGCGTGGAAATGCTCCGCGTCGAGGCCGTACTCGCCCGGATCGCCGCCGACCTCGTTGAGGCCGAGCAGCATGGCGTAGCGGTAGAACAGCGTGTCCTCCAGGCTCTTGGCCATGACCGGGCCGGTCAGCTGCTGGAAGCGGCGGCGGAAGCGCAGGACCACGCGCGGATCGGGACGACCCGGCCCCGAGGTCTCGACGCGCCCGAGCAGGACGTTCTCGGCGAAATCGTGCACCGAGCGGTCGGGCAGCGTGCTCCAGCGCTTGGCCTTGGCCACCGCGCCCTCGATCAGGCGCACGTCCTCGACCTCGATCTCCGCATCCTCCAGCTCGGCCGGGAGGTAGCTGCGATAGGTCGGGAAGCGGGCGATGATCTCGATCAGGGCGCGCCGGATCGCGTTCACCGAGAAATCGCGGGTGCGCCGGTCGGCGTCGGCGGCTTCCTTGAGGTCCGTGGTCAGCACCTCCAGCTCGCTCGCGAAGCTGATCTCCAGGATCTCGGCCTTGGCGGCGCGCAGCTGCGTCCCGTAGCCGGCATCGATCCCCGAGGCCCAGGCGTAGAGCCGGCGGACCTTGGCGGCCTTCTCCTTGTCGACCAGGATCCCGTCGAGCTGGTTGAGCACGTCGTAGCCGGTGGTCCCGGCGACCGGCCAGGGGCGCAGCCGCTCGCCCGGCTCCAGGATCTTCTCGACCACCACGTAGAAGCCGGGACCGACCGCGGCCTGGAGGGCGCGGGCATAGCCCAGCGGGTCGGCGAGCCCGTCGATGTGGTCGATGCGCAGGCCGTCGATCCGGCCCTCCCGGACGTGCCGGAACACCGTCTCGTGCGAGCGGTGGAAGATGTCCGTCTTCTCGACGCGCAGGCCCGCGAGGGAGTTCACGTCGAAGAAGCGCCGGTAGTTGATGTCGCTCGAGGCCACGCGCCAATGGGCGAGGCGGTAGGCCTGGCTCTCCAGCAGGCGGTGCAGCGGGCCGAAGCTGTCGGGGTAGCCCTTGACGCCGTTGAGGAGCTTCAGGCCCCGCTCCATCGCGTCGCGGATCGCGGGCGAGGCCGCGTGGACGGCGGCGAGACGCTGCTTCAGCCCCTCAGCCTCCTCCGGGAAGCCGCGGCGACGCTCGGGATTCGCCTCCTCGCCCATGGTGCGCAGGCGCTCGGAGATCGCCATCAGCTCGGCTGAGGCCTCGTCGCCGACGGCGCCCAGGGCGGCCAGCACCCGGTTGAGGATCGTCGGGTAGTTGAGCGGGCGGATCGGGAACTGGTGCTCGTAGTGCCAGACGCTGAAGGCGCCGGCCTCCGCGTCGAATTTCAGCTCCAGCGTGCCCTTCTCCAGGGCCTCGCCGTAGCGGTCGCCCAGGAACGGGATCACGAGGTTGCGGTTGGCGCCGAGCCGCTCCCAGTCGATGTCGAAGGCGTGGGCGAAGGGCGAGAGCGGCCCCCATTCGAGCACGGAGAGCCACCACGGGTTGTCGGCGCCGCCGACGCCCATGTGGTTCGGCACGATGTCGAGCAGGAGCTTCAGCCCGTGCGCCCGCAGCGCGTCGGAGAGGCGCACGAAGCCCGCCTCGCCGCCGAGTTCCGGGTTGATCGCGCCGTGATCGACGATGTCGTAGCCGTGCGTCGAGCCCGGGCGCGCCTTCTGGAGCGGCGAAGCGTAGACGTGGCTGATGCCGAGCTTGGCGAGGTAGGGGACGATCGCCTCCGCATCCGCGAAGGTGAAGTCCTTGTGGAACTGCAGCCGGTAGGTCGCCCGCGGCGGCGGCGCGGCGAGCCGCGCGGCGCCCGAATGCGGGCCGCGCTCCTCCGCCGAGAGCGAGGCGGCGAGCTTGGCCAGCGGCCCGTTCGGCTCGGCGATCGCCGTCAGGTCGCGGTCGAGCTTGCGCCGCCAGTTCGGGTAGCCCTCCGTCGAGCCCGGCACGTTGGCCTGGGAGAGCTCGGAGATCACGTCCTCGTACTGGACGGCCGTGAGGATCGAGGGCGCGCGGGCGAGGTAGCGCGCGGCGGCCTCGAAGGGCGCGGCGTCGGGCGGATCGGAGTTCGGCAGGAGCTGCGCGCCGGCCAGGGCCTCGGTGAGCCGGCGCCGCTCGGTGACGCGCTCGCCCCGCTCGGCCTCGGCCCGGTCCTGATCGTAGAGGCCGAGCGCCTGCCGGGTGTCGGTGTCGACGCCGCGCCACCAGCCGACGAAGGTCGGCAGGTCGTGCGTGGTGATGGCGGTGAGCGCGTCGCGCGGATAGGCGCCCGGCGCCTTGAAGCGCCCGTCGCCCTCCCGCTCGAAGGCGAGGATGCGGTAGCTGAGGATGCCGGCGCGCATCAGCGCGTCCGAGAAGCCCTCCGGCGCGGTGCCGAGATCCTCGGCGATGACGAGGCACTTGTTCCGGTGGCTCTCCAGCCGCAGCACGGCCAGCATCGGCTCGAACGGCATCGCCACGTAGGCGCCGTCATGGGCCGAGCCGCCGAGCGGGATCAGGAACAGGCGCGCGAGCTGGAAGGCGTGGTCGATCCGGATCGCGCCGGCATGGCGCATGTTGGCCTGGACCAGCGCCCGGAAGGCCGCCAACCCGTCCCGCTCCATCTCCAGGGGGTCGAAGGCCGGCAGGCCCCAATCCTGGCCCTTCGGCGCCAGGAGATCGGGCGGCGCGCCGATCGAGACGCCGTTGGCGAAGCGCTCGGGATGCGACCAGATCTCGGAGCCGCCCCGGTCGGCACCGACCGCGAGGTCGCGGTAGAGCCCGATCCGCATGCCGGCGGCGAGCGCCGTCTCGGAGGCGGCCCTGAGCTGCGCGTCGGCGAGGTATTGCAGCCAGGCGTGGAAGCTCACGGCGTCGGCATGCTCGGTCTCGAAGGCCCGGACCGCCTCGGTGCCGGCGCGGCGGTACGCCTCCGGCCAGTCGCCGAGCCAATGCGCACCGGCGGTCTTGAAATGGGCCGAGAGCGCCTCGAACAGGGCATGCGATTGCAGGGTCTCGCCGCCGGCCTCGCGGAAGGCACGGAAGCCGGCATCCTCGCCGGCGCGCGCGGGCGAATCCGCCCACAGGGTCGCGAGCACGGGCGCGAGCACGTCCCAGACGCCCTGGTGATCGACCAGGGACGCGTCGCGCAGCGCGGCCACCGCCCGGCCCGCCTCGCGCAGCTGCGCCTCCGCCCGCGAGCCCGCGAAGCCCGGCAGGCTGTCGGGCGACAGGAACAGGGTCTCGAGGAAGAGCCGCGAGGAGGGCGAGTAGGGCGAGATCTTGGTCCGGTCCGCCCCGAACAGGGCGTGGACCGGGCTCAGGCCCAGGAAGGAGGCGCCGCGCAGGCCCGCATCGTGCGCGGCCCGTCCCGCATCCGCGTAGGTGCCGATGCCGATATTGCTGTCCGAGCGCAGGCCGTAGAGCTGGGCCGCGAGACCCCAATCGGTCGCGCCCTCGTCCGCGTAGGCGCGCGGGCGCCAGCAGCGCTGCGGCGCCGCGATGATCCAGGCCTGGGCCCGGGTCTCGCCGAGGCTGACCGCGAGATGGTGGTAGCCCGGCGTCAGAGGCGGCAGCTCGAAGGACGGCTCGGCGCCCGTGAGCGTGGCGCGGCCCTCGCGCACGGCACCGCGCTCGTCCTCGACCCGCCAGGTCAGGATCCCGGCCTGCGCCCGCACCGGCACCCGCGCGGCGCGGCGGGCCTCGACCGGCAGCAGCGGCGGGATCGGCCCGCTGCGCAGGGCCTCGACGGCGCGCAGGCTCCCGGCGATCTCCGCCTCGCTGTCGACGCGGAAGCCGAGGGCCGCGAGCAGGCCGCGGCGGACCTCCAGAGGTGTCTCGACGGGCTTGCCGAACGCATCGGTGTAGCCGCCTGCGACGCCGACGAGGTCGGCCAGACGTTCGAGAGTGCTGCTCACTGCGCGGTATCCGTCAGGAAGACGCCGGTCCAGCCCGGCAGAGTCGCGCCCGTGCCGTCGGGCGCGTTGGTCCAGAGCGCGCGGGCGCCCCGGGTGTCGACCGCGAACGCGTCGGCGCCGACATTGGCGACGAAGCGGAGCGTGCCGGCGCCGAAGCGCCACGTGCAATCGACCACGTCCGGCCGCGGCAGCGTGGCGGTGGCGCCGCGAGAGCCGGACTTGGCGAGCGGCACGACGACGTCGCGGCGCAGCCCCAGCAGGCGCTTGGTCTCGGCCAGCACCTCGCGGTGCGGCGAGCGCCCCAGCTCGGACCAGTCGAGCTTCGAATCGGCGAAGGTCTGCGCCGCGGTCGGATCCGGGATCTTCGAGGTGTCGTCGGCGAAGGCCGCGAAGCTCTTGAACTCGCGGCGGCGTCCCTCGCGGACCGCCTTGTTCAGCTCGTCGTCGGGCGCGAAGTCGACGAAGAACAGGAACGGCGTCGAGGCCGACCATTCCTCGCCCATCCACAGCATCGGGATCTGGGGCGCGAGCAGGAAGCCGCCGCGCGCGAGATCGAGCTTCCGGGGGTCGGCGAGATGGCTCAGGCGCTCGCCGAGCGCGCGATTGCCGACCTGATCGTGGTTCTGCAGGAAGGTGACGAACGCCGAGGGCGGCAGGTGGCCGGAGGGCTCGCCGCGCGGGTGGTTGTCCAGCGTCCGGAAGGGCTCGCCCTGGTAGGCGAAGCCCTCGGACAGGCAGCGGGCGAGGCGCTCCACCGGCTTGTCGGCAAAGCTCTCGTAATAGCCCGAATCCTCGCCGGTCAGCAGGACGTGCCAGCAATGGTGCAGGTCGTCGGCCCATTGCGCGTCGTGCTGGCGCGGCCGCCCCGCGGCGTCGCGCTCCAGCCAGCGCGCCTGGTTCGCCTCGTTCTCCAGCATCAGGTGGATCTGCCGATCCGGGAATGTCGCCCGCACGGTCTCGCCGAGCTCGGCGAGGAAATGCGTCTCCGAATCGTCCAGGATGGCGTGCACCGCGTCGAAGCGGATGCCGTCGAAATGGTACTCCTCCAGCCAGTAGAGCGCGTTCTGGATGAAGTATTGCCGCACCGTCGGCCCGCTCTCGTGGCCGTCGAAATTGATCCCGGCGCCCCAGGGGGTCTGGTGCCTCTCGGTGAAGAAGGTCTTGGCGTAGGCGTGGAGGTAGTTCCCGGCCGGGCCGAAATGGTTGTAGACGGCGTCGATGTAGACCATCAGCCCGAGGGCATGCGCCCTGTCGATCAGGCGCTTGAGGTCGTCCGGGCGGCCGTAGGCGCCGTCCGGCGCGTAGGGCAGCACGCCGTCGTAGCCCCAGTTCCGGCTGCCCTTGAAGTCGGCGAGCGGCAGCAGCTCGATCGCGGTGACCCCGAGGTCGCGCAGGTATTCGAGCTTGCCGGCGAGGCCCGCATAGGTGCCCTCGGGCGTCGCGGTGCCGACATGCGTCTCGTAGATCACCGCCTCCTCGAACGGCCGGCCGGTCCAGGCGCCGTCGGTCCAGTCGAAGGCGCGCGGGTCGATCACCTCGCTCAGCCCCGACACGTCCTCGGGCTGGAAGCGGGAGGCCGGATCGGGCACCACGAGATCGCCGTCGATCCGGAAGCCGTAGCGGGCGCCCGCCGCGACGGCCGGCACGACGGCCCGGCGCCAGCCCTCCCCCGCCTCGGGCAGGGCGTGGTCGCTGCCGTCGATCACCAGGGTCACGTCCGTCGCGGTCGGCGCCCAGAGCGCGAAGCGCACGCCGCCGTCCACGAACTCGCTGCCGAATGCCATGCTGTGGGCGCGCCGCATGAAGCCGTCATCCTCGTCATATCGGAAAGGCAGGCGGGCGTGGCCGGCTCCGCCTTCTCAGAAGGCTGCCAGGACCATCTTGTTCCCGCACCGCAACTAACGCGGCGGCCCGGCCCGGCAACGTGCGGGGCCGGCCTTCGCGCACAAACGGTCGAAATCCGACGCTTCGCACAACGTGCGATTTTCAGGCGGTGTCGCCCTCGCGCGTGGCGAGCACGCGGATCGACCGGCCCGGCAACGCGACGCTGCCCGCTTCCGGCACGGAGGTGGCATCGGGCCCGGGCAGGCCTGTGTCCCGGGCGCTGTCGAACAGGGGCCGCCACGGGCCGCCGATCACCGGGGCCAGCCGGAAGGCGCAGGGCTCCTCGGCGGCGTTGAACAGGATCAGCAGGCGGTCGCGGGCGGCGCCGTCATTGCCGAACTGCATACCGAAGGCCTGCCGCCCGTGGTCCGCCCAGGCCGGCCCGTCCATCTCGGTCCCGTCCGGCGAGAGCCAGTGGACGTCGCGCAGGCCCTCCTCCGGGTCAATGCGCTGCCCGTCGAAGAAGCGGCGGCGGCGCAGGGCCGGCTGCTCGCGGCGCAGGCGCAGGAGATTGGAGACGAAGGTCGAGAGCGTCGGGTCGGGGTCCGAGGTCCAGTCCATCCAGGTCGTGGCGTTGTCCTGGCAATAGGCGTTGTTGTTGCCGCCCTGGCTGCGCGAGCGCTCGTCGCCCATGAGCAGCATCGGCACGCCCTGCGCGAGCATCACCGTCGCCAGCAGGTTGCGCTTCTGCAGCGCCCGCACGCCCAGGATCTCCGGATCGTCGGTGTCGCCCTCGACGCCGTAATTGCGCGAGACGTTGTGGCCGTGGCCGTCGCGGTTGTCCTCGCCGTTGGCCGCGTTGTGCTTCTCCTCGTAGGCGACGACGTCGGCCAGCGTGTAGCCGTCGTGGCTCGCCGCGAAGTTGATGCTGGCGAGCGGCGAGCGGCCCGAGGGGCCGAACACCTCGCGCGAGCCCGACAGGCCCTGTGTCAGCCTGGGGAGCTGGCCCGGATCGCCGCGCCAGAAGCCGCGCGCCGCGTCGCGGAACTGGTCGTTCCACTCGCTCCAGCCGCGCGGATATCCGCCGAGCTGGTAGCCGCCCGTGCCGATGTCCCAGGGTTCGGCGATCATCTTCACGCCGGCCAGGACCGGATCCTGCGCCACCGCCTGGAAGAAGGCGGCCTGGGGCGTGAAGTCCAGCGGCGCCCGCCCGAGGCAGGTGGCGAGGTCGAAGCGGAAGCCCGCGATGCCGTAGGCGCTCACCCAGTGCCGCAGCGAGTCGAGCACGAGCTGCATCACCCGCGGATGGGCGACGTTGAAGGTGTTGCCGCAGCCGGTGCAGTCGATCTCGCGGCGGCGCTCGCCGGGATCTAGCTTGTAATAGCTCGCGTTGTCGATGCCCCGGAAGGACAGGGTCGGGCCGGTATGGTCCGCCTCGGCGGTGTGATTGTAGACGACGTCGAGGATGGTCTCGATCCCGGCCGCGTTGAGCTCGCGGATCGCGGCCTTCAGCCCGATCAGGCCGCCCTCGCCGAGATAGCGCGGATCGGGGGCGAAGTAGCCGAGCGGCGAGTAGCCCCAGTAATTGACGAGGCCCTTCTCGACGAGGAAGCGGTCGTCGGCGAACGCCTGGATCGGCAGCAATTCGAGGGCGGTGACCCCGAGCTTCCAGAGGTGCTCGACGATCGCCGGATGGGCGAGCGCCGCGTAGGTGCCGCGCTCCGCCTCGGGGATCGCCGGATGGGTCATGGTCAGGCCCTTGACGTGGGCCTCGTAGATCACCGTCTCGGCGAGCGGCCGGCGCACCGGCTTGAGGGCGAGGTTGGGCACCTCGGGCGCCGTCACCACCGCCTTCGGCATGTACGCCGCGCTGTCGCGCCGGTCGATCCGGTCCTCGCGCGCCAGGCTGCGGCGGTGCCCGTAGAGCGAGTCGTGCCACCGGATGCGGCCGGCGATCTCCCGGGCATAGGGGTCGAGGACGAGCTTCGAGGCGTTGAAGCGGTGGCCGTTCTCGGGCTCCCAGGGGCCGTGCACCCGGTAGCCGTAGAGCTGGCCGGGGAGCACGCCGCGCAGGTACCCGTGCCAGACGTCGTCGCTGCGGCAGGGCAGGCGGATGGTGCGCGTCTCGTGCCGCTCGCCGTGCTCGAACAGGCAGAGGTCGACCGCCGTCGCGTGCTCGGAGAACAGGGCGAAGTTCACCCCGCGCCCGTCGAAATGCGCGCCGAGCGGAGCTGGCACGCCGTCATCGACGCCGATCATGCGGGGAGTCCGTCCGGTCGGGCTGGCTGGCTTATTCGGCGGCCTCGGCGGCGGTCGGAGGCTCGCGCTCGACGGTGCGGAAATGCTCGAGTTCCGCCAGGAAGTTGCGCGCCCACCAATCCACATCCTCGCGGGTCATCCGCTCGGCCATCGGCTTCCAGCGCTCCAGGCGCTCGCTCCGCGACATGTAGAGCGCGGTGCGGATTGCCTCGGCGACCTCGAAGCGGTCGTACGGGTTGACGAGAAGCGCCTCGGGCAATTGCCGTGCCGCACCCGCGAACTTCGAGAGCACGAGGACGCCCGGATCCTCGTCACTCTGGGCGACGACGTATTCCTTGGCGACGAGGTTCATGCCGTCGCGCATCGGCGTGACGAGGCCGACCCGGGCCGCCCGGTACAGGCCGGCGAGGACGGGGCGCGGATAGGCCTTGGTGACGTACTGGATCGGCGTCCAGGCCGGGTCGCCGAGGGAGCCGTTGATCTCGCCCACCGTCTCGTTCACCTCGCGGGCGAGCTGCTCGTATTCGGGCACCTCGCTGCGCGACTTCGGGGTGATCTGGATGTAGGTGACGTTGCCGCGCTGGTCGGGGTTCGAGGCGAAGAAGCTCGACACGGCCTCCATGCGCTCGGGCACCCCCTTCGAGTAGTCGAGCCGGTCGACGCCGATGAGCAGCTTGCGGGTGCGCAGGCCCGCCATCGTCTCCCGCACCACCTTGTTGGAGCCGGCCCGCTCGGCCGCCTCGCGGAAGCCGTCGACGTCGATGCCGATGGGGAAGCTGCGGATGCGGGTGCGGCGCCCGTCCACCATGAGCGAGCCGCCGCCGAGGGGGATCGCCCGCAGGGTGTCGATCAGGTTGCGCGAGAGGTTCTGGACGTCGGGGTCGGTCTGGAGGCCGATCAGGTCGTAATCGGCGATGGCGCGCAGGAGGTCGCCGCTCGCCGGCAGCGAGTTGAACACGTCGGCGGCCGGCCAGGGGATGTGGTGGAAATAGCCGATCGGGTTGGCGAGCCCCAGGCCGCGCAGCTCGGAGGCCAGGGGCAGCAGGTGGTAATCGTGCACCCAGATGATGTCGTCGGGCTCGACGAGCTTGGCGAGCGCCCGGGCGAAGGTGCGGTTCACCCGGCTGTAGCCCGCGTAGTCCGAGCGCGAGAACGCGCCGAGGCCGAGGCGGTAATGCATGATCGGCCACAGGGCCCGGTTGGCGAAACCGGCGTAGTACTCGCGATGGTCTTGCGGGGAGAGGTCGACCACCGCGTACTGGACGCGGCCGCGATCGATCAGCGTCGGCTCCTCGGAGGGAGAGTCGCTGATCGTTCCGCTCCACCCGAACCAGAGGCCCTCGTAGGATGAGAACGCCTCCTTGACCGCTACGGCGAGACCGCCGGCGGCGACCGCCTTGCTGCCTTCCTCGGGAACCGCCACGCGGTTCGATACGATGACTAGGCGTGCCACGCAGCCGGCTCCGGATCCTCTGGCCTGCGGGCGCCGATACGCACGCCCGCCGTACTCTTTCAGCTAGAACGCGCGGAAGCGAAGCGCGATCCGTCGGGCTCGAACCAAGCGCGAACGCGGCCGCGGGGTCAAGATCCTGCGTTAATCCAGTCCCGACGAATCATCGTGCCTGTCCCGCACGCATCACCGCTCCGCCCGGACCGGAACCGCGCGGGGCCGCGACGGTTACTCAGCCGAGTCGGGCGACGGCGCCGTCGCAGCGCGTTGCACCCCGAGCCCTGAAACGTCCGCGAGTTAAGGAGTTGTCCGAAATGGCTGCCAGCGAGTTCCCAGACCCGACCACGGGGGATACGGCAGCCAAAGCCCCCCCCGCCGGCATCCGCCAGGAGGCCGATTGGCGTGGCCTCAAGGGCGATGTCGAGGGCCTCGCAGACGTCGCCGCCCAACAGGGCCGCGGCCTGATCGACTCCGTGCGCGTGCAGGCTCAGGACTATGTCGAGCAGCGTAAGAACGATGCGGCCCAGCAGGTCCACGATCTTGCACGGACGCTGCGGACGTCGACCAAGGATTTCGACGACAAGCCCAACATCAAGGCCTTCTTCGACAGCGCCGCAGATGGGCTCGAGCAGCTCGGCAGTTCGATCGAGACCCGCAGCTTCGCGGATTTCTACAGCGAGGCCGAGTCCTTCGCTCGGCGCGCCCCGGTAGCGGTCGCGGTCGGCACCTTCGTGGCGGGCCTGCTCGCCGCACGCTTCATCAAATCGTCGAGCCTGCCCCCCGAGGGCGACGCCCGCGACAGCTTCCGGGGTTGAGCCATGTCTGGCTCGGCCTCCCCTCCCCCTAACCCGTCGAGCATCCAGAACCTGCTCGGTGACGCGTTGCGCGAGACCAATGAACTCGCCCGCAAAGAGATCGCGCTGTTCCGCGCCGAGATGGCCTCGAACGTGCGCTCACTGGCTATCGGGCTGGCCTGCATGGCGGCGTCGGCTGTCTTCGCCGTCGTCGCCCTAATCGTACTGATCGGCGCTTTCGTGAAATGGCTCGCCACCATCGTCGGGTCCGAGTGGCTCTCGGCACTGATCGTCGGTGGTGTACTCCTCGTCATTGCGGTCGGGCTCGCCCTCTGGGCCCGGAGCGCGCTATCGCTCTCGACGCTGGCGCCCACCCGCACCACCCGCCAAGTCCGCCAGGACGCCCGTGCATTGTCGGAGCGCGTATCCGGATGAGTGGCATGAACGATTTGGAGCGCGACATCGAGGAAAGCCGCGCTCGCCTCGACCAGACGATCGATCAGATCCAGGGCAAACTCTCGGTCTCGAGCCTCGTCGACGAGATGCTTGGGAATGCCCGCCGGACTCCGCTCAGCGGCGCCTATGACGGTGCTCTTGACGCGGTGCGGCGCAACCCGGTCCCGGTCCTGCTGATAGCGGCCGGTGTCGGCTGGCTGATGCACCGCATGTCCCAGGAGGCCAATCGGCGCCGGACCCAGGTCCAGGCGGAGCGCGTTCCGGTGCTCAACACTGGCGCCGCCCGCAGCTACGACCCGGACCTTCCGACCGTCAAGGCGCTGCGGGATCCGGTCGAAGAGATGCATGTCTGACGAAATAGCTGTCTGATGCCCCCAACGGCTCGCTGGTTCGCCGCGGCCAAGGTGCCCAGTTCGAAGGAGTAGCCCATGAGTGACGTGAACGGACAGAAGGACGGGCGGACTCTCCCCCAGGACATCGCAGCCGGAGCCGGCATGCCGACCGGTTCCGCCGAGAGGACGCTGCATGATACCGTCCGACCCGGCTCCGGCGCCGCGCCCCTCGACCCGCACACACAGAGCGCGGATCACAGCCTGCGTCCCGACCCGGCAGGACTGCGCGACCCGATCCCGGGGGCAGCCCTCGACCCGCACGGACGCACGGCAGATTTCTCGAACACCAACCCGGGTTCCGGGAGCGTCGGTTCGAGTAGCGACGGGTTACGCGACAAGGTTCACGACGTGGCCGACCATGCGCGTGAGCAGGCGGGTGCCATCCAGGACCGGATCGAGCAGGCGAGCGATGAGGCCGGCAGCCGGATCCGCGCGGCGTATGGCGATGCGCGAAACTGGGTTTCGGACGTCCATGATGGCCACCGTCGCCGGATCGACGACCTGACTGATCGCAGCCGCGAGGGCCTCGATCGCGGGCGAACCGCCGTCGAGAGCTTCGTCACCGAGAACCCGCTTCTCGTCGGCGTGGTCGGCGTCGCGGCTGGGCTCCTGCTCGGCGCTCTCCTGCCGCGCACCCGGCAAGAGGATCGCAATCTCGGTCCTCTAGCCGACGAGGTCCGCGATCAGGGACTGCACTACGCGCGTGAATTTACGAGCCGCGGGCGAGATTTCGTTCAGACGGCGCTCGATCCCGACAACATCAACGCTGCAGCCCGCAAAGCTGCGGGCACCGATGAGCCCGACCATCGGCCAGCCGACCCAGCGCGACACACCCTCTGATCGGCAGATCGCGGGCGGTTGAGGGTCGGAAGGGGCGGTGCCGCGAAGCACCGCCCCTTCCTCGTTTCTGTGCTTCCGCAACGCAGAACCGACCCGTCGACGATCCGAGGCACGATCTCACGGCGAGCGGCGCGGGATGCGTCGAATTCGGTCGGACCGCGTTGTCGCTTCATGCCTCGTACGATCCTCCGCGAAACACCCCGCCTCGGCTTCTGCTGCAAGTTCATCCCGGATACTCCGCCCGGGACGCACGCGACGCTGAAGGCGGCCAAGGATGCGGCGCTGGTGATGAATTTGACCAGCGTGACCATGGCGTATCTCACACGCTTGGCCCCCGCGGCGCGTCAGGAAAAGCTCGCTGGGATCGTGTTGCACAATCTGGCGGCCCTGGAGCGCCAGATCGCCTGGGTCGGTGCCCGTCCGCCGCTGGAGCGCCTGCTCCGCATGGCGAGTAACGTGCTGCCCGGCTACACCCATCCGATCGCGACACCGCTCTACGCGGAGCCGGTTCTCGCCCGGGCTATCGAGGACGGGTTGGCCCGGATCGGCGCGCAGGCGCGCGATCTCGGCGTGCGCCTCAGCTTCCATCCTGGCCCGTTCTGCCTGCTCGCGAGCCGCAATCCGGCAGCGATCGACAACGGCATCGGCGAACTCGACTACCACGCCCAGATCTTCGAGTTGATGGGCTATGGGGGCAGCTGGCACCCGCACGGCGCCCATATCAATATTCATATCGGGGCCCGCGACCCCGGCATCGCGGGCTTTCGCGAGACGCTGCCACGGGTGAGCCGGGTCGGTCGCGATCTTCTCACCATAGAGAACGACGAGTTCGGCTTCAGCGTGGACGACCTGCTGCCGCTCGCCGACACCGTGCCCATCGTGCTCGACCTCCACCATCACTGGGTGGAAAGCGGCGGAAATTACATGGAGCCCGACGATCCGCGCATCGCGCGGATCCGGGACTCCTGGCGCGGCGTGCGCCCGATCGCGCATATCAGCGTCAGCCGCGAGGCGATCGTGGCCGACCACGATCCCGACGCGCTGCCGGACTTCCAGCGCCTTCGCGAGGCGGGCCACTCGGTGCGCGATCTAGCGGCTCATTCGGACATGATGTGGAACCGCGCGGTCAACGATCTGGTGGCGCGCCACCTCGGCTGGGCCGATTTCGAGATCGAGGCCAAGTCGAAGAACCTCGCCTCCGTCGGCATAGCCGACCAGATCCGGGCCGGCGGCACGAGCCTGATTGCAGCCGCGTGAGCGTGGCTTCCCGACTCGACGCTGCGGATTCGAACCGCTAGTCAGCGGATCATGAAGACCGGCGATTGCGACATCCTGATCATCCCGGGCCTCGCGGGCTCCGGCGAGGGTCACTGGCAGGCTCGCTGGGCGAGCCGTATGCCGACCGCCCGCCTCGTCGAGCAGGACGATTGGCACGCACCGGAGCCCGCCGCGTGGCGCGCCCGAATCGTGGAGGCGGTCGCGGCGGCGACCCGCCCGGTGATCCTGATCGCTCACAGCCTGGGCGTCGTGGCGAGCGTCGAGGCCGTGCCGGATCTGCCGCCCGGGATCGTCCGCGGCGCGGTGTTCGTGGCCCTGCCCGACGTCGAGACCGCGCCGAACCTCCCTGACAGCGTGCGCGCCTTCGCGCCGCTGCCGCGCGAGCCCCTGCCCTTCCCGTCCCTCGTGGTGGCGAGCCGCACCGACCCGCACTGCGCCTACGAGCGAGCCGAGGATTTCGCCTATGCTTGGGGAGCCGCGCTGGTCGACGCCGGAGATTCCGGCCACATCAACATCGCGAGCGGCCACGGTCCCTGGCCCGAGGGGCTGATGCGGCTCGCGGGCTTCATGAAGGGCCTGTGAGACGCCGGCGCCCGGTTTAACGGTTCGTTTACCGAGGGCGCCGCTGGATGTTCTCCGAAAGCCGGGCGCGACAGGCCCGCGGGAGACGGATGTGACGCGCAGAGAGCTTCTGGAACGACTCGAGGCGGTTCAGGCGGCGCTCGGCCCCCGCGCACCCATCAACTTCAACAGCTCGATCTTCGGCGACGCGGCCCTCCTCAAGCGCATCGAGGGCATGGAGGCGCAACTGACCGTGCCCGAGAAGCCGAAAGTCGCCGACTACACCGGCAACATGTTCTCGCGCATCGCCAATCGCCGCGCCGCGGCCGGCGCGAAGTAGGAATTCCTACGTCGCCTCCGGTTCGGCCGCCCGCAGGAGCTCGCCCGCGACGTCGGCGAGCTTCGGCGGTGCCTCCCGCGTGAACGGCAGCGGCCGGCAGACGGCGAGCGCGGCGAGACCGAACCGGGCGGTCATCAGGCCGTTCAGGACCCCCTCGCCGAGCTTGGCCGAGATCCGGGCCGCCACGCCGAGGCCGAGCACCTGCTGGAGCATGCTCTCGCCCACCGCCATGCCGCCGGTGACCGTGAGGTGGGCGAGCGCGGCGCGGGCGAGGCGCAGGAAGCCGAGGAAGCCCGGGCGGCCGCCGTAGATCGCAGCGATCCGGCGCAGCAGCCGCACGGCGGCGAAGACCACGAAAGCCACGTCCACGATCGCCCGCGGGCTCAGCGCCGTCACGGCCGAGACCTGCTTGGCCGCCGTCGCGATGGCGTTGCGCGCCTGCCGGTCGAGAGGGGCCAGCAGCTCGTGCTCGGCGATGCCGATGCGGTCGTCCACATCGAGGATGGAATCGCCGAGCGTCGCGAGGCGCTGGCGGCCGGCCGCGAGGCCGGCGCGATCGGCGTAGAAGGCGTCGAGATCCCGCACGACGCCCTGCGCCGCCGTGTGGTCGCGGGTGGCGATGGCCGCGATCGCGGCTTGCCGCAGGTGCTCGATCTTACGCTCGCGCCAGAGACCGGCGAGTTCGCGCGCAACGATCGCGGCGAGCGCCACGGCCGCGAGGCCGAGGAGCGCCAGCGCGATCCAGCCGAGCCAGGGCGCCGTCGCGAACAGGTCCGCGATGAGCCGCTCGACGGAGAGGCCGACCGCGATCGAGACGAGGCCGCCCAAGGCGGAGGCGAACAGCGCGCCCCAGGGCGAGCGACGTTTGGCCGCCACCGGCACGGGCGTACCGTCGGCCGCCTCGACGATCTCGAAGGGCTCCTCGACGATCCGCACGCCCTCGGAGAGTGGCGGCTGGGGCGCCGGGCCGGGCTGCGGCGGCGACCCTTGCTGCGGGGCCTGCGGCTCGGCTGGCGAGAGGCGGAAGGCGCGCGGGCGCTGCGGCGCGGCGATGGGCTCGGGGGACATGGGTCAGCTCACTCCGATCAGGCCAGACGGTCGCCGACCAGGAACTGCATCGCCCGGTCGAGGCGGATCTGCGGCAGGTGCCCGGGGCGCCCGAGCGCGTCCGGCCTGACCAGCGGCGGGCGGAAGCGGGGGAAGCGCAGGGAGCCCGGCTCGACCGCGCCCTCGAGCACGGCCTCGGGCCGGGCCGGCAACTCGCCCGGGAACACCGCGGCCTCGCTCTGCCCATCGAATCGCTCGTCGCCCACGACCTCGCCGGCCTCCGGCGTGCCGGCGACCGCCCGCAGGGTCTCGGGCCCGTCGTGGACCGTGGTCTCGCGCGTCGCCCGCACGGAGGCGAGCGCCACGGTGCCGACGCGGGCGCCCGCGGCCTCGGTGCGCCGCATGGCGCGCGAGACGAGGAGGCGCAGCAGCGCGTCGAGCCGGTCGTGGCTGGTCTGATGCAGATGGTCGGCCTTGGTGGCGGCGAACAGGATGCGATCGGTCCGCGGCGCGAACAGGCGCGAGATCAGGGTGTTGCGGCCGATGTTGAGGCTGAGAAGGACGGCATCGAGGGCCTCCTCCAGCTCGGCGAGAGCGGTCGGCCCGGCATCGACGGCGGCGAGCACGTCGACCAGCACGATCTGTCGGTCGACCCGCTGGAAATGGTCGCGGAAGAACGGCAGCACGACCTTGGCCTTGTAGGCTTCGAAGCGCCGCTCCATCAGGCCCGCGAGGCTGTCGGGCGCGAGCGCCTCCGGAAGGTCGTCGAGGGGTGCGAAGGTGAGGGCCGGTGAGCCGGCGAGGTCGCCCGGCATCAGGAAGCGGCCGGGCGGCGTGGTGGCGACCGCCTCCGGTCCCGCCCGCAGCGCGGCGAGATAGGCCTTGAAGGCGTTGCTGGCGCGCTCGGCCACCACCTCGTCGAGGGGCGCGGCGGGGTTCAGCGTCCGGAGCACGTCGAGCCAGGGGGCCGCGATGGCGGTGCGGCCCGGGCGGCGGGTGCCGTTGATGGTCGCCCGCGACCAAGCGGTGTAGCTCTGCTCGATCAGCGCAAGGTCGAGCAGCCACTCGCCCGGATAATCCACCACGTCGAGCATCAGCGTGCCGGGCCCCGAGCGCCAGCTGCTCGCGCGCTCGTATTCGATCTCCAGCCGGAACTGGCTGATCCGGTCGGTGGAGCGGGGCCAGTGCCGCGCCTCGGTCAGCGCGGCGAAATGGTCCTCGAAAGGAAAGCGCGGCACGTCGTCGTCGGGCTGGGGCACCAGCTTGGCGCGGCGCAGGCGCCCCTCCTGCGCGGGCGCGAAGGCCGGGAGGGCGTGCGTCTCGGTGAGGTGGTGGATCAGCGCGGTGGTGAACACGGTCTTGCCCGAGCGCGCGAGCCCGGTCACCCCGAGCCGCAAGGTCGGCTGGATCAGGAGGTCGCTCGACGCCTCCGCGAGGGCCCGCATGGCGGATCCGGCGCGCGCCGCAAGGTCGGTGAGTGGCAAGGGATCAGGCTCGTCTGGAACGGGGCCGCGCTGAGGTGGCGCGGTCGGAGGCTGCCCGCAAGGGTACGGGACGCGGACGCGCGATCAGGGGGATGCCTCCGCGGTGGCAGCGGGCGCGGCAGGGGCGAGGCGCGCGACGGCTCCGGCGACGAGATCCGTGCCGGCACGCATCGTGCCGAGCTCGACGCCGGACATCGCGAGCATCACGGCGGCGAGGTTCGGCCCGGGCCGCCCCTCCGTGTCGAACAGGTGGAGGTCGTCGTCGGGCTTCACACCGACGCTGGCGGAGATGCGGGCCGCGTAATTGGCGATGCGCTGGGTATCGCCCGCGCAGATCGGGGCCGGCGCGCGGAGGTCGGCCAGCGCGAAGCCCGGCGCGAGCAGCGGCAGAGTTGCCGATTCGGCCACGAGGCGTTCGGGCGAGGGCGTACGCCGGTCGAGGAGTGCGGCGGGGTCGTCGGCACCACGCGGGCCGGCTGCGGGTGTCCCGGCCCGAACGGGGGCCGCCACGATGCGGGTTGTGCTCGGCCGAGCGACCTCCGGGCGCCGTCCGCCCGGCCGCAGTCCCGGATGGCCGGCCATGCGGGCGAGCGGTGACCAGGGCTGGACCCGGAGCGCCGGGGCGCCCGGCCGGCGCGCCGCGAGCGCCCGGCGCGGGACGCCGCCCCGCAGGTGCCGGGCGAGGAAGCGCGCGCGCAGCGTCCGCCCCAGCCCATGCGTCGTCAGGCCGGCCGCTGGAACTGCGGGGCCGGCCGCGGCCGTCGCACGCGCAGCCGGGGGGGCGATGCCGCACTCGGCCGGAGCCCACCGGCGCACGATCGCGAGCGCCGACCGCCGTCCGTAGACGCGGTAGTAGCGGCGCAGGAGATTGGCGGCCGCGTCCGCTCCGTCGGCGGCCGTGCGGAAGCCGGTATGGCCCTCGGCATCAGCGCCGATCTCGCCGGGCCAGCCGGCGCGCTTGATGCACCAGTAGTTGTTGAGCTTGACGCAGCGGGCGACGAAGGCCGGATCGGTGGCCGAAAGCCGCGCCACCAGGGCGAGCGAGGCCGGCCGCAGGGCCTCGCCGGCCTCGCCGCGCCAGTTCGTGACCGCCCGGGCCGCCGCATCGAAGCGCGGCGCCTCGGCGCGCGCCTCCGGGAGGACGACGCTCGGCATCGCGGCCTCGATCCGCGGCATCAGCGTCGTCAGGAGCAGGAGGGCGGTGAGGAGCAAGGGGCGTCGTCGCGTCGCGTCGGGTTCGGGGAACGGCCGAGCCTGCCTTCGGGTTCAGGGCCTCCGCACCCGGAAAGCCCGCCTCGGCAGGCGAGGGCCGTCCCCCGCGCGCCTCAACCGGAGAGCCGCCGCAGCGCGATCTCGTGCAGACGCGGGTCGCCGGCGGCGACGATGCGCCCCCCCTGCGTCGCGGGGCTGCCGTCCCAGGCGGTGACCACGCCCCCTGCCCCCTCGATGATCGGGATCAGGGCGACGATGTCGTAGGGTTTGAGCCCGGCCTCGATCACGAGGTCGATCTGGCCGGCGGCCAGCATGCAATAGGCGTAGCAATCGGTGCCGTAGCGCGCCATCCGGACGGAATCCTGCACGGCTTGGAAGCGCTCTATCTCCTCCCCTCCGGCGAAGAGGCGGGGATCGGTGGTGGCGAGGATCGCCGAGGTGAGATCGGGGCAGCTGCGCGTGCGCAGGACGCGCTCGCCTGCGGCGTGGCGCAGCTTCGCGCTGTGCCCGTCCCCGGAGAAGCGCTCGCCCAGGAAGGGCTGGTGCATCAGTCCGCGCACGGCGGTGCCGTTGTGCGTGAGGCCGATCAGCGTGCCCCAGGTCGGCAGGCCGGTGATGAAGGCCCGGGTCCCGTCGATCGGATCGAGCACCCAGACGCATTCGGCATCGAGGCGCTCGGAGCCGAACTCTTCCCCGAGGATGCCATGGGCCGGGAAGGCATCGCGGATCATGCGCCGCATCACCACCTCGGCCGCCCGGTCGGCCTCCGTGACCGGATCGAAGGCCGCGCCGCCGCGCGCCTTGTCGTCGAGCCCGAACTGAGCCCGGAAGAACGGGAGGATCGCCCGGCCCGAGGCCTCGGCGAGGTCGCCCATGAACCGTCCGAGTTCGACGACGCTCATCGGCTGTGCCTCCGGGTTCCGCGCCGCCTGACGAAGCCCGCTCGCGGCGTCGTCCGTCAAGCCCCGACCGCGTCCGGCGCCCTGCTATCCGCAGGCGGTTCCGCCGGGGCCGCCGAGGCCGCGATCACGGCCTCGACGGCCCCGCGGAGCGTCGCGACATGAGTGTCGGCCGGGATGGCGGTCGGGGCCATCGCCACTTCGTCGACCTGCCAGAGGCCGACGAGCAGCGGCATCTCGGGCACCCGCTGCTTCAGGCGCCGGGCGAGGCGGCGCAGGTGCATCGGCTCGCCCGCGATCGCCAGCGACACGATGCAGGCGATCTGCGCCGGCCCGGGGTCGAACGTGTCGATCCGCGCCCGGGCGAGATCCGAGAAGGGGATCACGCGGGTACCGAGGCCGCGCTTGGCGAGGAGCTGGGCCAGGATGGTGGCCGCCGCCTCGTCGAGGAAGCCGCGCCCCGCGATGCAGAGCACGGCGCCCGGTCGGGTCCACGCCGCGGACAGGGATTCAGGCTGGGCGGCGAAGGGTGCCCCGCCCTCGCGGTCGCAGGCGCCCTGCCCGTTCGAGGGCTCCTCCGGCACGGCGTCCTCGTGCTCGGACAGGTCGTCGATGAGTTCGGTCACGCTGGCGCGGATCGCCGAGCGCTGCTCGACCGTGAGCACCCCCCGCGCGGCATCGCGGGCGGCAAGCTCCAGGCCCTTCAGCACCACGCCGTCGTAATAGGCCGAGAGCGAGCAGGAATTCAGGATCAGTTCGGCATGCTCCTGCACCTCCTCCGGATCGTCGGCGAGGATGCGTTGGTAGAAGTTCTCGACCGGGGTCAGGGCCGGACTGTTGCCGAAGAGCACATCGAGGAATTCGAGGCGGTCGACATGGCGGCCGAGCACCACGAGGCAGACGGTGAGCGGCGTCGAGAGCAGCAGCCCGATCGGGCCCCAGAGCCAGGTCCAGAACAGGGCCGAGATCAGGACGGCGATCGGCGACAGGCCGGTCGAGTGCCCGTAGAGCATCGGCTCGAAGACCTGCCCGGCCAGCGGCTCCAGGAGCAGGAACAGCAGGCCGGTGGCGATCAGCATGTTCCAGCCGGGGTCGACGGCCGCGGCGAGCGCCATCGGCAGCAGCGCCGACAGGAAGGCGCCGATATAGGGGACGAAGCGCATCAGCGCGGCGAAGATGCCCCACAGGACCGGGTTCGGCACGCCGATCAGGTAGAGGCCGACGCCGATGATCAGGCCGAAGCCGGTGTTGAGGGCGAGCTGCGCGACGAAGTAGCGGCTCAGGCGCCGGGCGGCGTCGTCCATGGCCACGGTGGTGCGGTGCAGGTCGCTGGAGCCGGCGAGCCGGATCAGACGGTCGCGCAGGTCCTCGCGCTGCAGCAGGACGAACATCAGGACGACGAAGACGATTCCGGCGGTGGCCAACGGCTGCAGGGCCGGCGAGAGCAGGGTCTCGGCCATCTCCAGAGGGCCGGGCGCGGGCTGGCGGGTCTCCACGATGACGGGCTTCGGCTCCGGATCGGCCTGCGCGCCTGCCGGGGCCGCGGATTTGGGCTCGCCGCCCTCGTCCTTCCCGGTCGAATCCTTGCCCGCCGAGTGGATGGCCCGACCGATATTGGCGACGTACGCGGTCAGGCGCCCGGCCGGGCTCTCGCGCAGGCCGTCGATCTTGCGCTCGATCGTGCTGCGATAGCGCGGCACGTCACCGGCGAGATCGGCGAGCTGCACCCCGATCAGCGTCGCCAGCGCCGCCACGATGCCCAGTGTCAGCAGGACCGTCAGTCCGACCGCGACGAGGCGCGGCAGACGGATCCGCCGCAGGAAATGGACGAGCGGCCCCAGCACGAAGGACAGAAGCAGCGCGATCGCGATCGGGATCAGGATCTCGCGGCCGAAATACAGGCCCGCGATGAGCACCGCCGCGACCACCACCGGCGAGGCCACGGCCGCGCGCGGCGTTTCGGCAGCGGCGATGCGGGTCGGCCGCGGCGGGATCAGCGGCCCCTCGGGTGTGGTCGTCGCCATGTCGTGCCCGCCCTGAACGCCACGCGCTGGCGCGCCTCGGGATGGTGCGCCGCACGGGGAACTTCGCAGCGCCCGAAACGATCCCGCGGTTGCAGAGGCGATCTCACGCAATCGTGAGGGCAGCCGGAGCGCCGGAATCTCCGGATGCGGCGCGGCATGAGGCGGCCCGCCGCCTTGGCGGCAGGCTTTGGCGGCAGACCTCGGCGGCAGGCCCGCGGATCTAGGCGCGGGCGCCGGCGCGCGCCACGTCGCCCACGTCCTTCAGCTCCGAGAGCGACCAGCACATGGCCAGGATGCGCCGCGTCTGGGCGTCCGGCAGGATGCCCTCGGCGAGGTCGGTGAACTTCCGCTCCAGATCCGAGTCGCTCATCGGCTTCTCGACGCTGCCGATGGCGTGCTCGATCCGCCGGTGGAAGCTCCGGCCGTCGTTCAGCGTCACCGTCATGTCGACCTGCTCGGCCGCGATGCCGGGCGTGACCACCGGCATCACCTTCTGGCGCAGGGCCACCACGGCCGGGTCGCGCACGGCCCGCTCGCTGAACTGCTTCTCGCCGCCCGCCCCCTCGATCAGAGCCACGGCGACCGCATGGTAGATGCTGAACTTGCCCTCGAGCCCCGCCTTCGGCGCGGTCTTGCCGGTGAGCTCCAGCACGAGCGGATGGACCTTGAGGTCGACGCGGGCGATCTGGGCCGGGTCGACATGGTCCTGATCGCGGATCTGGATCGCCGCGTCGATCGCCGGATGCATGACGATGCCGCAGGCGAAGGGCTTGTAGGTGTTGAGCAGGCTCTCGTAGCGGGTGCCGAGGCCCTCGGTGATCTCGCGGTAATCCTGCTTGGTCGAGACCGTGTTCGCCCAGCCGCGCTTGGCCTCGATCATCCCGTCCGAGCTCGTATAGCCCTTGGCGGCCAGGATCGCCGCGAACAGGCCGTTGGCTGCCGCGCGGCCCGGATTGAAGCTCTTGTTCATCGAGCCGAAGGATTCGCGCAGGCCCACGGGCTGCGAGGCCGCGAGGCCGAGCGCCCAGACCATCTGCTGCTCGCTCAGGCCCATCAGGCGCCCGGCCGCGGCGGCCGCCCCGAACACCCCCGCGGTCCCGGTGATGTGCCAGCCGACGTCGTAGTGGTTCGGATAGACGGCGTTGCCGATCCGGCACTCGGTCTCGATGCCGAGGACGAGGGCGTTCAGGAAGTCCTCCCCCGAGACCGGCTTCATCTCCGCATAGGCCAGGATCGCCGAGGCGACCGGGCCGGCCGGGTGGATCACCGTCTTCAGGTGGGTGTCGTCGAAGTCGAAGATGTGGCTCGACACGCCGTTGAGGAAGGCGCCGTTCATGATGTCGAAGCGCTCGGGGCGCCCGAACAGGCTGGCCTGGGGCGGCCCCGAGAAGGGCTGCAAAGCCGACACCGCCACGTCCAGCGTCTCGTGGTGGGAGCCGCCGATGGCGACGCCGACCCAGTTCAGGAAGGTGCGCGTCGCCTCCTTGCGGACCGGCTCCGGCAGATCCGCGTAACGGGCCGTGGTGATGTAGCGCGCGAGCGTGCGGGTGACGTCCTTGGGCGCGGCGGGAGCCGCGTCGGCCGCCCGGACGGGGGCCGATGCGCCGGTCGCCAGGGGTGTCGCGAGGGCAAGTCCGGCGGCGCCGAGCAGCGCGCGGCGATGGATGTCGGTCATGGCGTTCCTCCGGGATGGCGGCGCGTCTCCCGCGCGCCTCGTCCTGGTATACCTAATCCCGCCGACGCCCGAGTGGGGAGCGGGCCGGAGTTTCATCCGGCGCGCGCTGACATGCGGGGCGGTTCAGACCACCACGTCCAGCGCCGCCTGCGCCTCGACGCCGAAGACGCGCTTGTAGCGCTCGATCTCCGCGGCCGGACCCTGGGCCTTGCTCGGGTTGTCGGAGATCTTGACGGTCGGACGCCCGTTCGCTTCCGAGACCTTGCAGACGATGGAGACCGGGTCGAGCCGCCCGTCCGGCACGAGGCCGCGGAAATCGTTGGTGAGCAGGGTACCCCAGCCGTAGCCGATCCGCATGCGCCCGTGGAAATGGGCGTGGATCGTCTCGATCGTGTCGATGTCGAGCCCGTCGGAGAAGATCGCAAGCTTCTCGCGCGGATCGCAGCCGCGGGATTGCCAGAAGGCGATCACCTCCTCACCGCCCGCGATCGGCTCCTTCGAGTCGATGCGGATGCCGGTCCAGGCGCTCATCCAGTCCGGCGCGTGGCGCAGGAAGCCCGCGGTGCCGTAGGTGTCGGGCAGGACGACGAGCAGGTTGCCCTCGTAATCCTGCTGCCAGTCGCGCAGCACGTCGTAGGGCGCCAGGGCGAGCGCCGCGTCGTCCTCCGCGAGCGCGGCGTAGACCATCGGCAGTTCGTGGGCGTTGGTGCCCACGGCCTCCACCTCGCGCCGCAGGGCGATCAGGCAGTTCGAGGTGCCGGTGAAATGGTCGCCGAGCCCTTCCTGCATCGCCTGGACGCACCAGTCCTGCCAGAGGTAGCCGTGCCGCCGCCGGGTGCCGAAATCCGCGATCGACAGGTCCGGCAGGCGGCGCAGGCGCTCGATCTTCTCCCAGACCCGCGTCATCGCCCTGGCGTAGAGCACCTGCAGGTCGAAGCGTCCGAGGCCGCGCAGCACCGCGCGCGAGCGCAACTCGTTGAGGATCGCGAGGGCCGGCACCTCCCACATCGTGGTCTCGACCCACGGCCCGTGGAAGCTGAGGAGGTATTGCCCGTCGCGCTGCTCAAGCTCGTACGCGGGCAGGCGGAAGGTCTCGAGCCAAGTGATGAACTCGGGCGAGAGGATGCGACGGTTTCCGTAGAAGGCGTTGCCCCGCAGCCAGGTCGCCTCGCCGCGACCGAGGCGGAGGGAGCGGGCGTAGTCGAGCTGCTCGCGCAGCGCCCCGATCTCGACCTCCTCGGCGATGCGGATCCGCGTCGTCCGGTTGTGGATGCCGAAGGTGACGTCGACGTCGCGATGCCGGCGCAGGATCATCTGCGCCATCAGGAGCTTGTAGAAATCGGTGTCGAGCAGCGACCGGACGATCGGGTCGATCCGGAAGTTGTGATTGTAGACCCGCGTCGCGAGATCGAGCATCGGTCGGGATCGGACTCCGCCCGCGGGCCCTGCAGTCCCGGCCCGCAGGCGCCAGGGCGCATGCGGAGCGGGTTCGAGTCAATCCGCGGCGGCGCAGGCCGGCGCCGCGCCGGTCTCAGGCGAGGTCGACCTTCTTGGTCTCGGTCTTCGGGCTCTCGCCGGTGAGCGTGGCCTTCACGTAGCCGTAGAGGTGGACCATCGTGCTGTTGGGGCTGTCCCAGTACTCGCCCTTCTCGGGGTGGACGCGGATCAGGGCGACTTCCGGGTCGTCCTTGCCGTTGGGGAACCAGGTCTTCAGGCTCTCCTGCCACTTCTCGTCGATCCGGGCCTTGTCGCGCACGATCTCGGCCTTGCCGGCGATCGAGACGTAGGTCTGGCTCGAGGGATCCGAGTAGGCGAGGTTGATCTGGTTGTCCCGGCTGATCTCGCTCGTCTTGGGCGAGTGCAGCTTGGTGAAGAACCACAGGTCGCCGTTCTCGTCCGCGTCGTTGTTCCACATCGGCCGGCTGTTGAGCGTGCCGTCGGAATCGACCGTGGTCATCATCGCGATCTTCACGTCCTTGACCAGCTCGAACAGCTTCTTCGCGCCCTCGTGGTCGCGGTGATTGCCCTGGTGCATCGGCTTCTCGTCTCCAACTCGTGCCGGGCGGGTGATGCGCCGCCCGAAGGAGGCGCCGCCCGAAGAACGTGTCGACAACGGGCAACCCTCCGGTTGGTTCAGGGGGCACCTGCTCGCGCCGCGGACGGCTTTTTGACCTGCTGACCTTTTGGATGCGCGGCGTTACATGGACGCGAGGCACCCGAGGGTGCAGGCGCGGGACCATCCGCGCACGAGGAGTTCCAGTCTTGGCCATCACCCGCGACGACGTGCTGCGCGCACTCACCTCCGTGACGGTGGACGCCGCCGGCACCACGCTCTCCGGCTCCGGCCGCCTCTCGCAGGTGGTCGTGGACGCCAACAGCCGGGTGATGTTCTCGATCCTGATCGACCCGAGCGAGGCCGAGCGCTTCGAGGCGGTGCGCCGCAACGCCGAGGGACGGGTGCTGGCGATCCCGGGCGTCTCCGGCGTGTTCGCGAGCCTCACCTCCGAGCGTGGGCCCGGGATGCCGGCTCAGAGCGACGCCGCGCCCCGCCCGGTGCCGCAGCAGCCCCAGCCGCCGCGCCCGGGCGCGCCGCCGCAGGGCCCGAAGCTTCCGGGCGTGCGCCACATCATCGCCGTCGCCTCCGGCAAGGGCGGCGTCGGCAAGTCCACCACCGCCTGCAACCTCGCCCTCGCGCTCATGGCGCAGGGCCTGAAGGTCGGCCTGCTCGACGCCGACATCTACGGACCCTCGGTGCCGAAGCTGTTCGGGCTCTCCGGCAAGCCGACCGTCGTCGACAACAAGGCGATGGAGCCGATGGTCGGCTACGGCCTCAAGGTGATGTCGATCGGCTTCCTGATCGAGCCCGAGACCGCGATGATCTGGCGCGGTCCGATGGTGCAGTCGGCCATCACCCAGATGCTGCGAGACGTGCTCTGGGGCGAACTCGACGTGCTCGTGGTCGACATGCCGCCCGGCACCGGCGACGCGCAGCTCACCATGGCGCAGGCGACGCCGCTCTCGGGAGCGGTGATCGTCTCGACCCCGCAGGATCTCGCCCTGATCGATGCCCGCCGCGGCGTGACGATGTTCAAGAAGGTCGCGGTGCCGATCCTCGGCGTGATCGAGAACATGGCGACCTTCGTCTGCCCGAATTGCGGCCACGAATCCCACATCTTCGGGCATGGCGGCGCCCGCAACGAGGCGCAGCGCCTCGGGGTGCCGTTCCTCGGCGAGGTCCCCCTCAACATGACGATCCGCGAGACCTCGGATGCCGGCCGGCCCGTCGTCGCGACCGATCCCGAGGGTCCGCAGGCCCAGGTCTACCGCGCCATCGCGGCCAAGCTCTGGGCGAACCTCCAGGGCGCGCCGGCCGGCCGCACCGCGCCCAAGATCGTGTTCGAGTGAGAGGTCTCGCGTGAGCGGCCCGCCGGTCCTCGGCCTGATCCTCGCCGGCGGGCTGGCGCGGCGGATGGGCGGCGGCGACAAGGCGCTGCTGCGCCTCGGCGGGCGGACCCTGCTGGATCGGGTGAGCGAGCGCCTCGCGCCGCAATGCGGCGGCGGGCTGGCCCTCAGCGCCAACGGCGACCCCGCCCGGTTCGGCAGCTTTCCGGGCCCGATCCTGGCCGATCCCCTGCCCGGCCATCCCGGACCGCTCGCCGGAGTGCTGGCCGGGCTCGACCATGCCGCGGATGCCGGCATCGCGGCCGTGGTCAGCGTGCCGGGCGACGCGCCCTTCCTGCCTGAGGATCTGGTCGCGCGCCTCGAAGCGGCGCGCGCATCCACCGGGGCGCCGGTCGCCGTCGCGACCTCCGGCGACCGGCGCCACCCCGTCGTCGCCCTCTGGCCGGTCGGCCTTCGCGACGAGCTGCGGGCGGCCCTCGCCCGGGACGAGCGCCGGGTGGGGGTCTTCCTCGCCCGGTGCGGCGCGGTCGACGTCGCTTGGGCGTGTCGGCCGGTCGATCCTTTTCTGAACCTCAATACACCCGAGGATCTGGCGCGGGCGGAGGCCGGTCTGGCCGCGCCGGCGGAGTCCGGGCGAGACGCGGATAGAGCAGGCTGACCGCGAGGCCGCCGAGCACGAGAAGCGCGGCCTCGATCTTCCAGGCCGGCAGCGGCTCGCCGAGCCAGAGCGCGGAGGCGCCGAGCCCGAACACCGGTACCAGCAGCGCCGTCGGCGTCACCAGGGCCGCCGGATGCCGGGCGAGCAGCCGGCCCCAGATTGCGAACCCGAACAGGGTATTGCCCACGGCCTGCCACAGCACGGCGCCCCAGGTCGCCGCGTCGGCCTCGACCAGGCCGGCCCGGATCGCCGGCCAGCCCTCGAAGGCGAGGGAGAGGGCGAGGAGCGGCGGGGCCGAGAACAGGCTCGCCCAGACCACGTAGGCCAGCATGTTGGTCGCGCCGCTGCGCTTGGCCGCGATGTTGGCCCCGGCCCAGCCCATCGCGGCGAGGACCACCAGCGCGAGCCCGCGCGGGGTCGTGGCGGCATCGATATGGGAGGCGATCACCCCGAGGCCGGCGCCCGCGAGCGCCAAGGCCGCCCATTGGTAGCCCCGCACGCGCTCGCCCGCGATACGGGCCGCGAGGGCGATGGTGAAGACGATCTGGAACTGGATGACGAGGGAGGCGAGGCCGGGCGCGATGTCGCCGCGCAGGGCCAGGAAGAGCAGGCCGAACTGGCCCGGCCCGATCAGGAGCCCGTAGGCCGCGAGGTTGCGCCAACCGACATGCGGGCGCGGCAGGAAGAGGATCGCCGGAAACGCCGCCAGCACGAAGCGGAGGGCGGCGAAGAGCAGCGGGGGCAGGTGGGCGAGGCCGACCCGGATCACCACGAAGTTCGTGCCCCACACCGCGACGACGGCCAGGGCGAGGCAGAGGTCGCGCAGGGGCAGCATGGCGGCACCGCTGGTGAAGGTCCGCACGGTGCCGCGGACGGGCGGCGGGCGCCCGTGCCGCGCACGGACGCCCGCTCTCGATCGGATGCGGCGCGCGGGTGCGCCGCCTCAGGCGGCGGCGACGCTGGCCTTCACGATCTTGTCCGGCGAGCGCGGCGGCTCGCCCTTGTTGATGGTGTCGACCACGTCCATGCCTTCGACCACCTTGCCCCAGACGGTGTACTGGCGGTCGAGGAAGCGGGCGTCGTCGAAGCAGATGAAGAACTGCGAGTTGGCCGAGTGCGGGAAGTTCGTGCGGGCCATCGAGCAGGTGCCGCGCACGTGCGGCTCGGCGTTGAACTCGGCGTTGAGGTCCGGGAGGTCGGAGCCGCCCGAGCCGGTGCCGGTCGGATCGCCGGTCTGGGCCATGAAGCCGTCGATGACGCGGTGGAACGGCACGCCGTCGTAGAAGCCCTGGGCGGCGAGCGTCTTCAGGCGCTCGACGTGGTTGGGGGCGAGGTCGGGGCGCAGCGCGATCACGACGCGACCCTTGGTGGTCTCCAGGACGAGGGTTTCGGTGTCAGCCATGTCGGGTCACTCCGTGTGGGGTTGGAAAAGGTCGCGCGTGTGGCGGCCGGCTCTGAGAGCGGCCTAACCCGAGGCGCGGTGCCGGGGCAAATCTGCGGCCTCAGCTCGGGCCGGGCCGATGGACGAGCCGCAGCCCGATGGGACGGCCCGCGACGGCCCGACCCAGGGCGGGGGTGATCCGCGCCGGGGTGCAGGCCCTGAGGGCCGCCAGCGTCGCCCGCGCGAGGCCGGGTCGCGCGCGGGCGGCGACGCCCGTGATGAAGACGATGCGCGGCACGGCGATGACGCTGCCGTCCCGCCGCAGCGAGAACCGCGCGGTGATCTCGACATCGGCCTGCGGGTCGAGCCCGTCCGGCGTCCGCCAGCAGGCGGCCAGCACCGGGTAGAGCTCGGCCAGCGTGTCGGCGGGCGTCGTCGGGGCGGCGCGCAGCGGCACCGCGACGGTGCCCCTCAGGGTCTGGGGCAGGCTGAGCGGGAAGCCCGCCCCGCCGTCGTAGAAGGCCGGCGCGCTGCCCGGCGCGAGGGCGAGCGCCAGGACGAGCGCCAGGGCGATCAGGCCGGGGCGCCGCACCGCGTCGCCTCAGTTGGCCTTCTCGGCGAGCTGCATCTTCACGATCTTGTCGGGGTTCTGCACCGATCCGCCCGGCGCGCCGGGGGCGGCCTTCTTGATCTTGTCCACCACCTCCATGCCGCTCGTGACGAGGCCGACCACGGTGTACTGGCCGTTCAGGAACGAGGCGTCGCCGAGGCAGATGAAGAACTGCGAGTTCGCCGAGTTCGGATCGGAGGAGCGCGCCATCCCGACCGTGCCGCGGCGGAACTGGGCCGATGAGAACTCCGCCGGGATGTTCGGCAGCTTGGAGCCGCCGGTGCCGTTGCCGTTCGGATCGCCGGTCTGGGCCATGAAGCCGTCCATCACGCGGTGGAACTTCAGGCCGTTGTAGAAGCCCTGGCCGACCAGCGTCTTGATCTGCTTGACGTGCTGGGGCGCCAAGTCCGGGCGCAGCTCGATAGTGACGCGGCCGTCCTTCGTATCGAGGTAGACGGTGTTCGAATCCGCCGCGCGGGCGGCGCCGGAGAGCCCGAGGGAGGCGGCGAGCGCGAGCGCGCAGAGGGTGCGGCGGTTCATGGATCGGTTCTCCGTTCAGTCGTGTCGGAATCAGGCCTGCGCCGCGAAGCGCGTCGCCAGCCGCTCGGCCACCCGCGCGGGGACGAAGGGCGAGACGTCGCCGCCCATCGCGGCGATCTGGCGGACCAGCGTCGCGGTGATCGGCCGGACGTGGATCGAGGCCGGCAGGAACACGGTCTGCACCTCCGGCGCCATCGCGCCGTTCATGCCGGCGAGCTGCATCTCGTAGTCGAGGTCGGTGCCGTCGCGCAGGCCGCGGATGAACAGGGAGGCGCCGGAGCGCCGCGCCGCCGAGACCGCGAGGTCGGCGAAGGTGACGATCTCGAGCGCCGTGCCCTCGGCCTCGGCGAGGGGCCCGCAGGTCTCGCCGAGCAGCGCGGCGCGCTCGTCGGCGGAGAACAGCGGCGTCTTGCCCGGATGCACGCCGATGGCGATCACGAGGCGCGACACCAGCCGGCAGGCTTGGCGCACGACGTCGAGATGGCCGTTCGTCACCGGATCGAAGGAGCCGGCATAGAGCGCGGTGCGGTTCATCGGGTCCGACCTAGAGCATTTCGGCCTGGAACGGAACCGCCGGGCCGGGACCCCGGAGCCCGGACATGCGGCGGCGCTCCCGCGCGGGGTCCCGCCGGGAGCATGGCTGAAATCCGCCGATCGGGGTGACGCGGGACGCCGCGAAGCCCTGACGCAACGTTGCTGCAAAGCCGGCTCACCGGCGTTCCGCGGCAGAGGCTCGGGCGTGGTCCCCGAAGCGCCTGCCGTCTTGGCGTCGCGGTGTCTCCAGCGCTGCCCGACTCCACACCGCCGCACTTCGGGTCGCCTGTGCCCCCGATTAGCTGACGGACGCCTATCCCGGCGCAAAGCCCGCCTCCTAGTGGGCGGGCCAGTGTCCCTGAGGCACCACCCAGATCCGGGTTCGGCTCCCCGCGCATTTCCTCGCGGGTCGCGCGCCCGGCCCGAGACGGGCCTGCGTCGGCAGCGCCGCCCGGGGCCCCGACGACCGAAGCCGGGGACGCGGGCACCGCCCCGCCGCCCGGACCGGCCCCGGTCGGTCTCCGGGGCCGGCCCCCGAGGCGGTCCGGCTCGCGCCGGCCCGCCGGGCAGCAGGTGCGAGACATTGAGCACAAAACAGGAACATTGTCAAGGATGGACGTGGAAACCGAGCGAACGGCAGGATCAGGCCCGGCCGCCATGCGACGGGAGACGCGCGCCATCGCGGACGCGGCGGACGCGCGGCGACCGTCGGATCTGGGCCCTGTGCACAGGGCAGCCCTTGCCGGGGCGGGTCAGGGGAACGATGCGAAAAGGCTAAAATCCTGCCGGTTCTGTTCCGATGGACAGCACCTCCTATGTGCGAACCTGCGACCGTCCAGGAGAAGCAGATGCGCGATTTCAGAAGAGCCGTTTTGCTCGCGGGGTGTCTCACCGTCGCGGCGTCAACGAACAGCTATGCGCAGACAGATCAAGGGAGGAGTGCGACCGCTCCGGAGACGCCGCCCCCGGCTCGGCCTTATTCGCTTCGGATAGAGAGCAGCCTGAACATCAACCTCCCGCTCGTGGCCGGAACGACGTCCGACGAGCAGATCAAACAGCTCGCAGCCTCTCGCGGCTCTCTCTACCAAGTGGCGGCCCAAGAGTGCGACACGATCAAGCAAGCATTTCGGGGTGACTGCAAGATTCTGAACGTTCGCGTCATGAGCAACATTCAGACGCGGGGTCCATCGGGGGGCGAGATGATCAACGTGAACGCCTCGGCGTCCTACGATGTCACCATCCGGCCGAACTGAGCCGCGCCTCGGGCCGAAACCGAACGCCGGCTGCCCCTCGCCCCGGTCGGCCCGCGATCCATCCCGGTCCCCCGGCATCGGCCGCCGCCCTCAGGCCATCCCGGCGATGAGAGCTGCGGCTCCCGTCACCGCGTCGGCTGGGTTCGTGCGGTGAGCTTGTTTCCGTCCGGATCGCGCAGGTAGGCGACGAAGGCACCGTTCGGGCGCTCTGCCGGCGGGCTCTCGATCGCGGTGCCGCCCTGTGCGGTGCCGGCCGCGTGCCATGCGAGGACATGGTCGCGGCTCGCGGCGGCGATGCCGATGGTCCCGCCATTGGCCGCCGTCGCCGGTTTGCCGTCGATCGGTGTCGTGATCATCAGCCGACCGCCCGCGTGGGCGTAGATCAGCCTGCCTCGGGCATCCATCTCGCCGGGCGTGCCGCCCAAGGCGACGAAGGTGGCGTCGTAGAAACCTCGAGCCCGCTCCAGATCGTTGCTGCCGATCATGACGTGGGTGAACATGCGTCCTCTCCGCCTTCGCCGCGAACCGCCCGACGATACCCGGTCGAGGGGCTCGGTGCCGACGCACCGGCCGTCCCGACGACCTGGATGCGCCGCACATCCCCCCGAGCGGCCCGCCACCCGGGCGGGCCGCTCGGCTTCCGGGCCCTACGCCTCGTCCTCCTCGGCCCCGTCCTCGCCGACGATGTGCTCCACCGAGACGACGCGCTCGGCCTTGTCGGTGTTGAACACCGTCACGCCCTGCGAGGCGCGGCCGACCATGCGGATGTCGTCCACCGGCACGCGGATGAGCTGGCCGGCATTGGTGACCAGCATGATCTGGTCGGTGCTCTCCACCGGGAAGGAGGCGACGAGGCTGCCGTTGCGCGGGTTCACCCGCATCGCGGTGATGCCCTTGCCGCCGCGGTTGGAGGTCCGGTACTCGAAGGAGGACGAGCGCTTGCCGAAGCCGCGCTCCGAGAGGGTGAGCACGAACTGCTCGTTGGCGCTCATCTCGGTGTAGCGCTCCGACGAGATCGCGGCCTCGACGGTGGCCTCCTCCGCCTCCTCGGCGCCGTCGGCCTCGCCCCCGTCGCCGATCACCGCCCGGCGCATCTTCAGATAGCCGGCCCGCTCCTCCGGCGAGGCCTCGAAGTGGTTGAGGATCGCCATCGAGATCACGCGGTCGTCCTTGGCGAGGTTGATGCCGCGCACGCCCGTGGAATCGCGGCCCTTGAACACCCGCACGTCCTCGACCGGGAAGCGGATGCACTGCCCCTCCGCCGTGGTGAGCAGCACGTTCTGGTCGGGCCGGCAGATCTCGACATGGACGATGTGGTCGCCCGGATCGAGCTTCATGGCGATCTTGCCGTTGCGGTTCACCTGGACGAAGTCCGAGAGCTTGTTGCGCCGGACGTTGCCGCTGGCGGTGGCGAACATCACGTCGAGGGTCTCCCAGGACGCCTCGTCCTCCGGGAGCGGCATGATCGTGGTGATGCGCTCGCCCGGCGCCTGCAATTGCAGGATGTTGACGAGCGCCTTGCCGCGGGCGTTCGGCGCCGCGATCGGCAGGCGCCAGACCTTCTCCTTGTAGGCCTGGCCCTGGTCGGAGAAGAACAACACCGGCGTGTGGGTCGAGGCCACGAACAGGCGGGTGACGAAATCCTCGTCCCGCGTGGCCATGCCCGACCGCCCCTTGCCGCCGCGGCGCTGGGCCCGGTAGGTCGAGAGCGGCACCCGCTTGACGTAGCCGGCATGGGACACGGTCACCACCATGTCCTCGCGGGCGATCAGGTCCTCGTCCTCGACGCTCGAATCGTAGTCGAGGATCACCGTGCGGCGCGGCGTCGCGAATTGCGCGCGCACCTCGGCGAGCTCGTGCTTGACGATGGCCTGGATGCGGGCGCGCGAGCGCAGGATGTCGAGATAGTCGGCGATCTCGGCGGCGAGCGCCTTCAGCTCGTCCCCGACCTCGTCGCGGCCCAGCGCGGTGAGGCGCTGCAGGCGCAGGTCGAGGATCGCCCGCGCCTGGATCTCCGAGAGCCGGTAGGTGCCGTCCGCGGCGACGCGGTGGCGCGGGTCGTCGACCAGCGCGATCAGCGGCGCGATGTCGTGGGCCGGCCAGTCGCGGGCCATCAGGGCCTCGCGGGCGCTGTTGGGGTCGGGCGAGGTCCGGATCAGCCGGATCACCTCGTCGATGTTGGCGACCGCGATGGCGAGGCCGCACAGGACATGGGCGCGCTCGCGCGCCTTGCCGAGCAGGAACTTGGTGCGGCGGGAGACGACCTCCTCGCGGAAGTCGTTGAAGGCCTGCAGCAGGTCCTTCAGGTTCATCAATTCGGGGCGACCGCCGTTCAGCGCCACCATGTTGCAGCCGAAGGAGGATTGCAGCGGCGTGTAGCGGTAGAGCTGGTTCAGCACCACCTCGGCCATCGCGTCGCGCTTGATCTCGACCACGATGCGCATGCCGTCGCGGTCGGATTCGTCGCGCAGGTCCGAGATGCCCTCGACGCGCTTCTCCTTCACCAGCTCGGCGATCTTCTCGATCAGCGTCGCCTTGTTCACCTGATAGGGGATCTCGGTGAAGATCAGCGCCTCGCGCTCCTTGCGCAGCTCCTCCACGTGGGACTTCGCCCGCATGATGATGGAGCCGCGCCCCGTGGCGTAGGCCTGGCGCGTCCCCGCGCGGCCGAGGATGGAGCCGCCGGTCGGAAAATCGGGGCCGGGCACGATCTCGGTCAGCGCCTCGACCGTCAGGCCCGGATCGTCCATCAGGGCGATGCAGGCGTCGATCAGCTCGCCGAGGTTGTGCGGCGGGATGTTGGTGGCCATGCCCACCGCGATGCCGCCCGCCCCGTTGACGAGGAGGTTCGGAAACCGGGCCGGCAGGACGGTCGGCTCCTCGCGCGACTCGTCGTAGTTCGGCTGGAAGTCGACGGTGTTCTTGTCGATGTCGGAGAGCAGCGCCGTCGCGGGCTTGGCGAGGCGCGACTCGGTATAGCGCATGGCCGCCGCCGGATCGCCGTCGACCGAACCGAAATTGCCCTGCCCGTCGATGAGCATGAGGCGCATCGAGAAGTCCTGGGCCATGCGCACCAGGGCGTCGTAGATCGATTGGTCGCCGTGCGGGTGGTAGAGGCCGATCACGTCGCCGACGATGCGGGCCGATTTGACGTATTTGCGCTCCGGCAGGTGCCCGGACTCGAAGGCGGAGTACAGGATGCGCCTGTGCACCGGCTTCAGCCCGTCGCGCGCGTCGGGAAGCGCGCGCGAGACGATCACGCTCATGGCGTAATCGAGGTAGGAGCGGCGCATCTCGTCGGTGATGGAGACGGGGCGGATGTCGCTGGCGGGCGGCGGCGGCGCGCCGGCCCCCGGATCGTTTGTCTCTGCCAAGGCTACCTGTCCGTGTCGCGGGGGCGGGAGGCCCCACGGGTTCCGGCGCACCGACCCGGCGGGTGGCGGCGGAATACGCGTGATATCAAGTGGTTAAATAATGATCACTCCCGCCGGACGCAAGCGCGGCCTCAAGCCGCCATCGCCAGCGTCCCCGGGTCCGAAGCCGTTCTCAGACCGAGGAAAACCTCGACGGCCTCCAGATCCCGGAAGGGCATGAATTCCGGTCGCAACGGCGCGGGCAGCCCCTCGAAGGCGAGACCCGGGAAGGTGTCGGGATGGGGGTAGAGCTGCCAGGGCGCGCCCGGCTCGGCGGGCTGGAACAGCATCGCGACCTTGCGGCGGCCGAGCCGCACGAGGCGCGTCGGGCTGTAGCTCAGGGTCTCGATCGAGAAGGCCTCGTCCCGGCCTCGGGCGTGCGCGCGTCGCATGGTGCGTCTCTCCTGCTCCGGGGACCGGCCCATCCGGCCCCGTCCGTGTCGGTGTCGCCTCGGGTGTCATCCGGCGTGCGGAGCCGGATCAGGCCGCGCGGCGGCGGCCCTTGCCCCCCGGCCAGCCCAAAGCCACGAGGCGGGCCTTGGCGTAGTCCCGCACCTCGTCGCGGGTGCCCTGGGACATGGCGGCGAGCGCCCCTTGCGTCTCCCCCGACAGCATCAGGTCGGTGACGGCGTTGACGCTGTCGGCGGCGTCGATGGCGCGCTTGATGTCGGCCTCGGCCTCGGTGACCTCGTCGAAGCCGGGGGCGTCGAAATCCTCGTCCACCGCCTGCACCTCGGCGAGGCGGCCGCCGCGGAACTCGTCGGCCTCCTCCTCGCTGTAGACGAGGCCGTGCAGCTCGATCAGCTTGAGGATGACGCGGTCCTTGCCGCGCTTCTCGGCCATCGCCCAGACATAGGCGGCCTGCTTGCCCGAGACCCGGTAGTTCACGTTGACCAGCGCCTCGCCGATCGACCACGCCACGCGCTCCGCGCCGGGCTTGGCGCCGGGCAGCCGCCCGGTCACCAGGAGCACCGCCTCGTCGCGCTCGGCGCGCACGATCGTCGGCGGGTCGAAGCTGATCCCGGCCTGGGCGGCGATGCGCTCCAGGGTCTTGTGATAGATCACGGCCGTGCCCTGCACCCGCCAGACGTTCCCAGCGAAGGGTTCGCCGAACTTCACCAGGGTGTCGGCGATCTGCTTGTCGGCGGTTCTCATCGGGCTTCCCATCGGGCGATCCGCATTCCGAGCCATCCACAGGCAAAGCCGGCGTGGCTGTATGTTCCTGATTTGTTCTATGCAATATGCGGTGTTCCGTGGCGGCCCGCAAGGTGGCGCCGGTGCGATTCGCGCGCGCACCGCTCGCGCCGCCGCGGCCCCTGTGCCAGAAGGCGCCGCGCCCGCCCGAAGCCGGATGATCCGCCTCGCATGAAAGCCTACGTCTCCTGCGCGCCCGACGCGCTCTATCCGGCGGGCGGGCTCGTCCCCGTGCCGGAGGGGCTCGACGCGGACGGCGCGGCCGAGATCGTGGCCGAGCTCTACCCAGCCTGGCGCTACCGCTGGCCGGTGCCCGACAGCCTCCGCCTGCCCGAATCCCCCCGCCTCGACCTCGTCGAGGCCACGACCCGGCCGGTCCACGGCGCAGGCCCACCGAGCCTCCTCGTGCGCGTCGCCGACGCGACCCTGAGGCGCAACGTCCTGATGGTCGGCCCGCCCGGCGCGCGGCGGGCGATCTACGAGAGCCATCCGCCAGAGGACCGGTTGATGGCGGGGCCCCTCGCCCTGGATTCCGAGGCCGAGCCGCTCGCGCCGGAGGGGCCCGCCCTCTACGTCGGCAACCAGGGCTCGTTCAATTACGGGCACTGGCTCCTGGAGGACATGCCGCGCCTGAAGGCCGTCGCGGTTCTGCGCCACCGCCATCCGGGCCGGACCATCACCCTGCTGCTGCCGCGGCAGGACTGGTTCAACAACCGAATGCGCGAGCGCGCGACCCGGCTGTTCCTCGGGCCCGAGCGGGACGTGGCGATCCGCTTCGTCGATCCCGATACCGCCTACGCGGTGCCCGCCCTGTATTGGGCGACGCCGGTCAAGCACGCGGGCGTCGCCAAGTCCCCGGAGGCGCTCGCCCATCTCGACGCGGTGCTGCGCGGGCGGGTCGGCCGCTGGCCGTCCGCGACGCTCGGCGCGCGGGCCGCTTCCGTGCGGCGGGGAGCTTGGGGTCTGCGCCTCTTCGTCGACCGCAACCCCTTACGCGGGCGCAGCCTCCTCGACCGCGCGCCGATCCTGGCGCTGCTCGCCGCGCGCGGGTTCCGGGTGCTCGATACGGAGCGCATGAGCATTCGCGCGCAGGTCGCGCTGTTCGCGGCGGCCGAGGCGGTGGTGGGGATCAAGGGCGCCGGACTCGTGAACACCGTGTTCTGCCGCCCCGGCACGAACGTGGTCCACCTCGCCCCCGACAGCTTCCCCGACCCGTATTACCGCGACATCGCCGCCGCGCGCCGGCACGGCTACCACGCCCTCTACGGCGCCGCGGAGCCGGGCGAGCGCCGCGATCACCTGCGGGATTTCCGGATCGACCCGGCCGACCTGGCCCGGGTGCTCGACCGGATCGGGGCGCGGGCGTGAGGGTGGGGCGGAACGCGGTCGGGCTGACGCGTTGAGGGGCCGCCGACGCCCCAGCCCGGCCGCCTGAAACGTCGACTGCGTTCCTCCAAATCGGTCGTTCGCCGGACCTCCCGCAACGTCGACTCAAGGCGGAAGGCAGCCCTCATCTCCCAAGCGTCAGCCATCCACTTACAAATACGGCATCGGCCCAGGTTCCAGCTATCGAGTTCGATGAGTAGTGGTAGTCGCCTTTCCACTCCTCGGGAGGCAAAGCGACGAAGCCCGCAACTCCAGTCTGTCCGGTCTGGAAATAGGCGCCACAACTTGATGTATCATAGATCACGCCAAATTCGCGTGGCAAGTTTCCAGCCAACGGTTCAACAACGCGAACCCACGCGTACCGTTCGACCTCTGACACCTCCCGTACTCTCAAAGTCTCTACTTTGGCAGCGAATAGAGATTTGGGCCAGGAGACGATGGAGCCCTTGGCTGGAAACGGAATATCGCATGCGGCAGCCGCCACCGGCGAATTCAGCGCCATGACGACGGTGAGGACTATGAAATCGATTTTCGCCAACGGTCAGTCTTTCGAAGGGGGACCGGCAAGCCCATGCCGATGACACTGAACCGTTCCGGTGCAACGCAAACTGGCACAGCTTCCGCAGGGAGTCGGAAGCGAGCCCGGCGGCACCGTTCGGTTCGACGCATCGGCGGTCCGGAAGCGGACGGGTAGGAAACCGAAGCAGAGTTCCGCACGCGTCAGCGGCTCGCCTTGCGATCGCAGCCCCCGCCCTGCGTCCCTATCCGCCCCGCCTCACCCCGCCCGCACCTCGATGTCCAGCGTGGGCCCCTGCGGGGTCATGCGCGGGCGCGAGACCACGCGATCGTCGGGTCCGAGGATGCCGAGCGCCACGTCGCGGTCGGGCAGCACCGCGATCGTCGCCTTGTTGACGTGGACGAGGACGTGGCGGCCCTTCGGGATCGAGGCCGCGGCCCAGCGCCGGAGCTGGCCGAGATAGGGCTCGCGGCGCCACGCGTTCGCCTGGCCCGGATCGACCTGCACGTTCATGTTGCGCGTCGCCGGATCGAGGGCGAGCACCATCCGGGCGCGGTCCGGCTTCCATTCCGGTCCGAGCCAGGCCTCCGTCATCCAGAGGCAGTGGAAGGCCCGGCAATGGTCGGGCCGGGCGGCGTGGATGGCGCAGCCCTTGCCCGCGAGGGTATGGCGGCACCATTGCCCGGCCACGCTCTCGACGGCGGGGACGTCGTAGACCTTGCAGCACAGCGTGCAGGATCCGCAGGCGCGGCCGGGCGCGGGCGTCGCGACGATCTGGGCGGGGTCGAGCATCGGGGGCCGTTTCGGTCCGGTGTGTCTGAGCGGGCGCGTGCGGGGTTACTGGACGGGCATCGGGCCGGTAGTGTGGCGGGATCCGTCACGGGATCCGCATCCGTCGCGGGTCCGCCTCAGGCTTCCTGCACGAGTCGCCCCATGCTGTCGAACCTCGCCACCCGCGACGTCGAGACCCTGATCCATCCCTACACCAACCTCGATGCGCATCGCGCCGCCGGGCCCCTGGTGCTGGAGCGCGGCGAGGGCGTCTACGTCTACGACACCGAGGGCCGGCCCTATATCGAGGGCATGGCCGGGCTGTGGTGCACGGCGCTCGGCTACTCGAACGCGGAACTCGTCGAGGCCGCCCGGGCGCAGATGGCCCGGCTCCCGTTCACGCACCTGTTCTCCGGCCGCAGCCACGATCCGGCGATCGAGCTGGCCGAGGTGCTCAAGGAACTGATGCCGATCCCGACCTCGAAGGTGTTCTTCACCTCGTCGGGCTCGGAGGCGAACGACACCCAGGTCAAGCTGACGTGGTACTACAACAATGCCCTCGGCCGGCCGCGCAAGAAGAAGATCATCGCCCGGAACCGGGGCTATCACGGCGTCACGGTGGCGAGCGCCTCGATGACCGGGCTGCCGGCCAACCACACCGATTGGGATCTGCCGCTGCCGGGCTTCCTGCACACCGCCTGCCCGCACCATTACCGCTTCGCGCAAGCCGGCGAGAGCGAGCAGGCCTTCTCGGAGCGCCTCGCGGCCGAGCTCGAGGACCTGATCCTGCGCGAAGGCCCCGACACGGTGGCGGCCTTCATCGCCGAGCCGGTGATGGGCGCGGGCGGCGCCATCGTGCCGCCCGAGGGCTACTTCGCGGCGATCCAGCCGGTGCTGGCCCGCCACGACGTGCGCCTCATCGCCGACGAGGTCATCTGCGGCTTCGGCCGGCTCGGCACGTGGTTCGGCAGCGAGGCCCTCGGCATTCGGGCGGACAGCCTCTCCTTCGCCAAGGCGCTGACCTCGGGCTACGTGCCGCTCGGCGGGCTGACGATCGACCCGCCGCTCTACGAGGCGATGCTCGACCAGAGCCGCAAGATCGGCACCTTCGGCCACGGCACCACCTATTCGGGGCATCCGGTCGCCTGCGCGGTCGCCCTGAAGACGATCGAGATCTACCGGCGGGACCGCATCGTCGAGGGCGCCGCCGCGAAGGCCCCGCGCTTCCAGGCCCGGCTCTCGGCACTCGCCGAGCACCCGATCGTGGGAGAGGCGCGCGGCCTCGGCCTGATCGGCGGGCTCGAGATCGTCGCCGACAAGCGGAGCCGGGCGCAATACGAGCCGAAGGCGGGGGTGGCCGCCCGCTGCGTCGCCTTCGCCCAGGCCGAGGGGCTGATCGTGCGCGCGCTGGCGGGCGACCGCGTGGCCGTCTGCCCGCCCCTGGTGATCTCCGAGGACGAGATCGACGCCCTGTTCGACCGGCTCACCCGGGCGCTCGACCGCACCCGCGACTGGATCGCCGCCGAGGGCTTGGTGGCGCAGGGGGGCTGAAGGGGGCGGCGCGCGAAGCGCCAGGGCCGTCGGCGCAGACCCTGCCCGGGCCGGTGCCGCGCGGCTGGGTGAAGCTCCCGACACGGCCGTTCTGCGACCGGCACCGGCCCTTGGAGGCCGCGCCGAGCGTCGGGCATTCCGGCCCGGCCGTCCGCGGAATCGCCGATCGCGCCGATCGGGTTCGGCCCGGTCCGGCCTCCCCCTTCTGCGTCGCGAGCGCCAGGGTGCCGTCCGTCAGAACCAGGAAGCGGATGCCGCCCTGCTCCAGGGTCGTGAGCGCCGCCCGGCGGTTCCGGTCCAGCACGGTCTCGGCGTTCTCCTCCATGCGCCGGACGGTGGAGAGGGACAGCCCGCTGCGACCGGCGAGATCCTGCATCGCCCAGCCGAGCAGCGCGCGCGCCGCGCGCAGGTGATGCCCCTGGACGGACTTCGCGAGCAGCTCCTGCCCGGGTATCGGGGGCCCCGCCGACGCGGCGTCGCCCGCCACCAGCGCCGACGATCCCGACGGAGACAGGGCGCGCGCCGCGTGCAGCCAAGCATCACCCCGGGACTGCTCGACCTGCCGCCCCTCCTGTCGGCCGTCCTGCCAGCCTTTCTGCCAGCACGCACGCGCCGTCAGGCCATCCGCGTGTCGGTCGCCCGCGGCGGCGCATCCGGCGGCGCCGGACCCCGGGACCGATGGCCCCGGAGGCGCGGTACGGCGAGCCAGACCGGTCTCGGGCGTGAGGTCCAAATTCGCCGACAATCCGCCATCGAACCGAGAGTTCAGGCGCGGCGGATCCTCGCTCCGGCGGTGTAGTTCGATCTTCGCGGACGTTTCGCGCAAGGGTATCGCCATGGCATCCTATCCCGAGGGCCAAGTGAATTTCGTCCTGTGCTAAGAAATTCCGATCTGTTCTCGGAACAGAAAAGGACGTTCGCTCGAAGACTTTCGTCGCTTGGCTACTGGCAACACTGCAAGGATCGGGTCAAACCGAGAGTCTGTCAACGTGTGCGCAATAATTACACTTTAATGCGCAAATTCTACATCGGGCGAAGCTGTGATCCTGGCGCGATATGACGCGAGAGCGCGGCCTGCGGACGGGCCGCACCGTGCGACCCACACGGCGCGGAGCGGATCTCGGGCCGGTGCGGAGGATGCCAGAGGCCGGTCGGCACGCGGCGACCCGCGGCCCCTCGACATTCGCCGGGGGCCCGCCTGCGCGGCCGCACCGGACGGCCGCCTCGGGAGTATGGAATCGCGACCTCGCGCAGGTCGGCCGTGCTGGCGCCTCGCGGCCGTGCCGGCGTCCCGCCATCGCTTCGCGGGCTCGGCCGAGCCCGGGCCGTCGCGTCGCGCGAGCGGACGCCGCCTCAGCCGGCAGAACCGGCCTTCGCGCCGCGCGGCGGGGGGGCCGCCTGCCGACGCGTGTCCCCCGGGGTGCAGCCGTACAGGCGCCGGTAGCGCTGGCCGAAATCGTTCAGGTGAACGAAGCCCCAGCGCCGCGCGATCTCGGCGATCGGCGTCGCGGCCTCGCGGCGGTCGCTGAGATCCCGGTGAACCCGGGCGAGGCGCCGGGCGAGAATCACCTGCGTGGGCGAGAGGCCCAGCTCGTCCTTGAACGTCGACTGGATCGCCCGGACGCTCACGCCCGCCACCGAGGCGATCTCGGCGAGCCGCATCGGCTGATCGAGATTGGCCTCGATGTAGTCCAGCGCGCGCCTCAAGATCCGCGGCGGCAGGGCCACCGGGGCAGGTTCGGGCGAGGGCGCCCGCGTCGGCCAGGACGAGAGCAGCTGATAGCTCAAGATCTCGTGCAGGAGCGTGAACATGTGGTCCTGCTGATGATCGGCCGCCATCATCCGCTGCTGCACCTGGAGGACCGTGCAGTAGAGGGCCCGCATGCCGGGCGCCTCGAGCCGGGCGATGGGCTCGAAGAGCGGGACGGAGCTGGAGGCCCCGCCGGTGAGCGCCGCCTGGGCGGCTTCGAGCGCGTGGAGCGACAGGGTCGCGCTCACGGCGCTGAAATCCGCCGAGGCCTCGACCTGCCGCAACTCGTCGAAGGCCACGAGCGTGGCGATGTCGGGCAGCCCCAGGTAATCCCCTTCCGTGCGCCGGTAGAAGATCCGGCCGCTGGTGACGAAGCGCAAAGTGAGGAGGTCGGCGGTAAATTTCGGCTGTGTGATGAAGCCGCTCGCGGAGCGGGTCTTCCACAGGCTCAGCACCGTGCTCTGGCTGCCGACGATCTCGATCTGCGGTGCCGTCGCCCGCAGCGTGTCGAAATTCACCGCGATGCCGCCGGTCTCGTTGAAGGCGCGCAGCGCGGAGCGCGAGGACAACGTGGCCTGGAACGCGACCTGGGGATGCCAGACGCGCTCCATCTCATGGATTCGCGGGCTCATCGCGCTGGCCGGAATGCCACTTCGCAGGTATCGGGCCGAACGATCTGAGAAATGACGACCTCTCGCGGACGGCTGGATTGGCCGTCGGAAAACGCGTTGCTGCGCGACGAACGCTATCGACGCACCGGCAGCCGCGCAACGCGATGGAATGCCGATTTGGAGTCAGTCCGCTCCGAATGACACCGCGCGGGGGCGCGTCGGCCCTTCGTCCGGTGATTGCGAGCCAGCTGGACCCTTGGCGGTGGTCCGGGCCCCGTGTCCGCCGGCACACGGCGCGAAGGGATGATTGCGCATTCCGGTCCGCTCTCGAAGTCTTAAGCCGGCGTTCAGGTTGATTCGCCTTGGATCGACGGCGCGGGCCGCGGTCGCCCGAGAACCGGAAAGCGAAGTCCATGTACGCCCCGAACGAGACCCAGGCCGGCGAAGCGCAGGCCGGCGACAGCCATCCCGCTGCCGTCGAGAGCGAGCGGCCCCAGATGGGCCAGGGCGAGGCCCGCTACGGCTTCCGGCCCCTCGCGCTGCCCGCACTCGCCGCCGTCGCGACCTTCGCCAAGCCCTCCGTGCGGGACCGGGTGCAGATGGGTGCGGGCGCGCGCCAGGGGATCCTGCGCCTCGTCCACGAGGACGAGCCGCAGGATTGACGAGCCCTCGGCCCGATCGAAGCGGCGTGCGCATCGCCCGGGCCCGCGCGGCGTCGGCAAGCCCGCGCCGCGCCTGAGGGCAGGCAGGGAGCCCGGACCGGGCATCCGGCCGGGAGGGTCCGGACCCGGCTCGCCCGCAATTTCGCCCTCACGCCGCGGCATCGTCCCTCCGGTGCCGCCGCGGCGGAACCTGGACGACCCCGATGCTGATCCTTCCATCCCGCCGCCAGGTGCTGGCCGGGCTCGGCACCGGCGGCGCCCTCCTGGCCGCCACGGGCGCCTACGGGCTCGGCATCGAGCCGCTGCACCGCCTCGTCGTCACCCGCTACGCCCCGCGCCTGCCGGGCTGGACGCCGGGCCTCGCCCTGCGGGTCGCCGTGCTCGCCGATTTCCACGTCTGCGAGCCGTTCATGCCGCTCGACCGGGTGGCCGAGATCGTGGACGCGACGAACGCCCTGCGCCCCGACCTGATCCTGCTCCTCGGCGACTACCCGGCGGCGGGCCGCATCGCCTGGCGCAAGGTGCCGCTCACCGACTTCGTGCGGGTGATCGAGGGCCTGCGGGCCCCGCTCGGGATGCACGCCATCCTGGGCAACCACGATTGGTGGGACGACGAGGCGGTCCAGCGCGCGCGCGGCGGCACGCCCGAGGTGCGGCGAATCCTGGAAGCGCGCGGCGTGCCCGTGATGGAGAACGACGTCCTCCGCCTGGAGAAGGACGGGCGCCCCTTCTGGCTCGCCGGCCTCGGCGACCAGGAGGCCTTCCTGGCGCAGGGACGCATCCTGGAGGCCGGACGCGACGACCTGCCCGGGACGCTCGCCAAGATCGGCGACGACGCCCCCGTCATCCTGATGGCGCACGAGCCCGACATCTTCGTGGACGTGCCGGATCGGGTCTCCCTCACCCTCTCGGGCCACACCCATGGCGGGCAGATCCGGCTGTTCGGCCACTCGCCCGCGATCCGGCGCGTGCAGGGCAACGATTTCTCCTACGGCCACGTGGTCTATCGCGGACGCCACCTCATCGTGTCGGGCGGCTTCGGCGTCAGCCGCGTGCCCGTGCGGATCGGGGTCCCGCCCGAGGTCGTCCTGCTCGAACTCGGGGATCCGGCCGCGATCGCCGCAGGCTGAGCGCGCCGGCTCGCCGCGTGCGGGATCCGGCCTATCTTTCCCGGATGCGCGCCGTCCTGCTCCGTCTCCTCCTCTCCGTCGGTCCGCCCCTCCTGGCGGCCCTGTCCGCCGCGCCCGCGCGGGCCGACGAATGCGGCGACCTGATCGGCCGGGTGACGAGCGAGACCGGCGCGACCCTCGACGACCGCAGCAGCGATTACGCGCGCTTCTCGGCGGGGCCGTCCACCAGCCTGACCTTCTCCTGCGGCGCGCCCTACGCTTCGTCGGTCGGGGCCCAGTACCGCGGCGAGAGCCCCCCCGAGAGCTACTTCACCCTGTTCGGACAGGCGGGCCACGCGATCACCGGGATCGATTCCGCGACGATCGCGGTCGCCGCCCATCGCGCCCGCGATGCCGCCACGCGCCTGCGCCACAGCAAGGTCGAGGTGAACGGCGTCGCGGTGACCTGTTCGGTGACGCGGGCCGACCCGAGCAAGGGCGCGGCGACCGACGGAGCGCCGGGCCGGGGCGACCCGGCCCGAGGCGATCCCGGCAAGGGAGACCTGACCCTGTGTGCGGTGATCGAGCACAGCGACCGCAGCTGAGCGCGCGGCTCGGCGCCCTGCTCTGCGCGCTCGCGCTGCTCGGGGCCGGTCCCGCCCGCGCCGAGGGGCCGGTCAACGACTGGGCGGGCCTGCGCGCCCGTCTCGCCGGATGCTGGACGGCGCCCGCCGGAACGGAGGGGTCGCTGATCGCCTACCGGTTCGGCCTCGACAAGACCGGGGCGCTGCGCGGCAAGCCCCTCGTCACCGCCCGCACCCTGACGGGCGATGCCGACGCACGCCGCAGCTTCGAGGCGAGCGCCGCCCGCGCGCTCGAGACCTGCCTGCCGGTGCCGGTCACGCCGAGCTTCGGCGCGGTGCTCGGCGAGAGCCCGATCCGCCTGCGCTTCGTCAACACCCGGCCGGGCGCCGCCTACCAGCTCAACTCGAACATGACGATCTTCGGCCAGGTGCCCTGACCCGCGAGCCGGCGCCCCGCCTGGAACGGGGCGCGCCCTCAATCCGGCAGGGCGAAGACCGTGAGTTGGCCGCCGGGGGCGGTGTATTGCGCGAGCACCGCGTAGCCGCCCACCGCGCCCGAGCCGTCCGCCGGATCGGTGAGCCCCGCCGCGAGACCGATCCCGGCCCAGCCGCCGATCCCGGAGAGGACCGCGACGTATTGCCGGCCCGCATGGACGTAGGTGGTGACGTTGCCGACGATCCCCGAGGGCGTCTTGAAGCGGTAGAGCTCCCGCCCGTCGCGGGCGTCGACCGCCTTCAGGTAGCCCTCGAGCGTGCCGTAGAAGACGACGCCGCCGGCCGTCGCCAGCGCCCCGGACCAGACCGAGAAGGGCTCGGGCTTCGACCACGCGATCCGGCCCCGCGCGCCGTCCCAGGCGATGAAGGCGCCGGTCCGCGTCTCCCCCGCGGGCGGCTGGAGGGCGAGCGTCGCGCCCACGTAGGGCTGGCCCGCCGCGTAGCGGACGCGGAAGGGCTCGTAATCCATGCACATGTGGTTGGTCGGCACGTAGAACAGGCGCGTCGCGGGCGAGTAGGCCGCCGGCTGCTGGTTCTTGGCGCCGAGCGCCCCGGGGCAGATCCCCGTGGTGGTCTCGTCCTCCCCGGCCGCCTCCGGCGCGTAGCGCCGGTCGACCACGGGCCGGCCGTAATCCGGGCTCGCCCGGTCCTGCTCGATCCGGCTCGCCCAGTTGACGCTCGGGTCGAACTTCTCGGCCACCAGGAGCTCGCCGGTGGCCCGGTCGAGGGTGTAGCCGAAGCCGTTGCGGTCGAGATGAGTGAGGACCGCGCGGCGCTTTCCGCCGATCTCCTGCTCGGTCAGGATCATCTCGTTGACGCCGTCGTAGTCCCACTGGTCGTGGGGCGTCATCTGGTAGACCCAGCGCGCGACACCCGTATCGGCGTCGCGGGCGATGATCGCCATCGACCAGCGGTTGTCGCCGGGGCGCTGGGCCGGGTTCCAGGTCGAGGGGTTGCCGGTGCCGTAATAGACGAGGTTCAGCGCCGGGTCGTAGGAGAACCAGCCCCAGCTGCAGCCGCCGCCGAGGCGCCACTGGTCGCCCTCCCAGGACTTCAGCGAGGACTCGGGGCCGACGGGCTTGCCGAGCTCCGTCGTCCGCTCGGGATCGACCAACATGTCGGCGTCCGGGCCGGTGGCGTAGGCGCGCCAGAGCCGGCGCCCGCTCGCCTGATCGTAGGCGGTGACGTGGCAGCGCGCCCCGTACTCGCCGCCCGAGATGCCGACGATGATCTTGTCCTTCACGGGCAGCACGGTCGCCGTGTTGGTCTCCCCCCGCCCCGGGTCGCCGTTCCGCACCGACCACAGCGCCGCGCCGGTCTCGGGATCGAGGGCGACGAGGGTGGTGTCGGCCTGATGCAGGAACAGCCGCCCGTTGGCGTAGGCGAGCCCGCGATAGACGGTGTCGCAGCACAGGACCGGGATGACGCCCGCATCCTGGCGCGGCGTGTAGCGCCAGAGGATCCGGGCCTCGTGATCGAGGTCGAGGGCATAGACGATGTTCGGGAAGGGCGTGTGCACGAACATCCGGTTGCCCACGACGATGGGCGCCCCCTCGTGCCCGCGCAGCACGCCGGTCGAGAAGGTCCAGGCGACCTTGAGCGTGGCGACGTTGGCGGCGTCGATCTGCGCGAGGTCGGAGAAGCGCGTGTTGGCGTAGTCCAGGGTCTGGAGGACCGGCGCCTCCCCGGTGAGCCCTCCTCCTGCGAGCCCTTCTCCTGCGAGCCCTTCTCCGGCGAGGGCCGGACGGACGAGCGCCAGGATCAGGATGAGCAGGCGAAGGCAGCGCGGCATCGTCCGAAGCTCCCGTTATCTGGCGATCGTGGTGTCGCGGGTCCCGGCCGATCCCGGACCCGGACGGTCTTGGTCCCGGCGGAGATGCCGGGTCAGGGCACCAGCCAACGCCCCGCCCAGCCCGACCCCTGCCGGGTCCAGGCCGCGCGCCGGTGGCCGCGCCGGTCGAGATAGAGGAACTCGAGCCGCTCGGCCCGCACGATCGCCGCGGCGAAATGCGGCCGGCCGAGTTGGGGGGCGGCCGCCGCGTCGGGCAGCGCGTAGGCATCGCCGGCCGGGATCTCCGTGCCGGGCCCCGGATCGGTGCCGTAGCAGACCCGGCTCATCGCCTGCGCGGCGGCCCAGGCGGCATCGGCCACCGCGTCGTCGGTGTGCAGCCGGGCGATGCCCTCGACCCGGATCTGGATCTTGGTCTCGCCGTCGTAGGCGCAGAGCGCACAATCCGCGGCGCGCGCGATCTCCGCGGCCTTGTCCGAGCGGGTGTCGCAATGGATGCGCAGCGTCCCCGCGGCGGGGTCGGCCTCGCGCAGCACCACCGTGCGCAGCCGCGGCCGGCCGGCGGCGTCGACGGTGCCGAGCACCGGCAGGTGGAAGCCGCTGCGCCCCCGCTCCGCCCCGTCGCCCAGGAGCCGCCAGAGCTCGGCCCGGCAGGCGTCGAGGTCGTCGTGGAAGGGCGGCAGCGGCGCGCGGCTCATCCGGCCTTGGCCTCCCGGCCGCGGCGGCGGCGCTCGCGCGCGATGAGCGCGAGGTTGCGCAGGTAGATGCCGGTGGAGAGGCCCTGGCCGATGATGATCACGGGCTCCCGCCGCACGAAGCCGTAGACCAGGGTCATCAGCCCGCCCGCGATCGACAGGAACCAGAACGAGAGCGGCATGACGCTCTTGCCCGCCCGCTCGCTCGCGATCCATTGCAGGATGAAGCGCGAGCCGAAGATCAGCTGCGCGGCGATCCCGAAGACCAGCCAGAAATCGAACCGGGTGACGAAGACGTCGTAGAAATAGTCCGGCAGGTCGTGCGCGAGCTGGATCAGCATGGTCCGGGGCCCCCCGTTTCGGCGACCTCGGGAGTCGGGCGCTTGCGCCGGATCAGCCACCACACCCCGGCGAGGTCGAGGATGCCGACCCAGAGCCGGTCGAACAGGCCATAATTCGAGTGCCCGGAGAAGCGCGGGCGGTCGACCACGTCGCGATGGACGACGCGGAAGCCCTCGCGGGAGACCAGCGCCGGCATGAAGCGGTGCAGCGCGTCGAAATAGGGCAACCGCAGGTAGACCGCGCGGCGGAACACCTTGAGGCCGCAGCCGGTGTCGCGGGTGGCGTCGCGCAGGATCCGGCCCCGCACGCCGTTGGCGATGCGCGACTGCGCCATCTTGAAGGCGCCGTCCTTGCGCCCGCGCCGCTGCCCCTGGGCGAGGCCCGCGCCCGGGCCGCCCTCCTCGAGCGCCGCGACGAGGGCCGGGATGAAGGCCGGGTCGTTCTGGCCGTCGCCGTCGAGCGTCGCGATGATCTCGGCGCGCGAGGCCGCCACGCCGCTGCGCACCGCCGCCGACTGGCCGCCGCTGCGGGCGTGGCGCAGCACCCGCAGCCAGGGGTGCCGGGCGCGGGCCGCCGCCAGGGCCTCGGGCGTCGCGTCGGTGGAGCCGTCATCGACGTAGATCACCTCGAAGGGCGCCAAGGCCGCGCAGGCCTGCCCGATCTCGGCGACGAGGCCCGCGATGTTGCCGGCCTCGTTCTTCACCGGCACGATGACGCTCAGACGGATCTCGCTCACGGGACCACCGCGTAGGCCGTGAGGTCGAGCCGCCGGCCGCCATTGATGTTGAAGCCCGAGACGGTGCCCACAGCCCGTGGCGGCGGCCCGTCGGCGGTCGCCGCGGCGAAGTCGGCCGCGAGCCGGCCGTCCACCACGACGAGGCGGCAGCCGCCCGCGCGCAGGAAGGCCGCGGCCTCCCCGGCGCTCGCGGGCGTCGCGAGGTCCGTGCCCATCAGGAAGACGAGGCTCGGCTCGCGATAGCCGAAGCTCGCCACTCGCGGCTCGCGACAGGGCAGCGCGTCGCGGATCGCGGCGAGGCGCGGCGAGATCTTCAGGGCCGGGATCTGACGCTGCGCCAGCCCGAACAGCGCGGGCGAGAGCAGGAGGGCGGCGAGCACGCCGAGCACCAGCGCGCGCTCGGGCCTGGACTGCGCCAAGGCGTGCCAGCCCGCGAACGCGGCGGCGCAGGCGGCGGCGAGCAGCGGCATCGCGCTCCAGGGCACGATCCGGTCGAGCTGCCAGCACGCGAGCGCGACGCCGATCGTGAGGGCGACGGGGATCGCGACCAGCAGCGCCGCCACCGCGCGGGCGCCGCGCCGGGCGGGGTCGAGGCCGCCGCGGGTCAGCGCGAGGACCGTCAGGATCGCGACCGCGGGCATCAGCGGCAGCACGTAATGCGGGAGTTTCGTCGGCACGCACTCGAACAGGAGCCAGGCCGGCAGGATCGCGGCGACCAGGAACGCCACCGCCTCGTCGCGCCGCTCGCGCCACGCGAAGGGCAGGCTGAGTGCGGCGAAGGGTGCGCCCGGCCAGAAGGTCAGGAAGAAGGCGACGAGGTAGGCGCCGGGTGGTCCCCAATGCTTCTCCTTGGCGCCCCCGACCTTGCCCAGCATGTCGTGCCCCACCGCCTCGCCGAAGAAGGCGCCGCCGCTCTTCCAGGCGATGGCGACGAACCAGGGCGCCACTGCGAGGGCCACGAAAGCCAGGCCCGGCAGAGGGCGCAGGCGCTGGAGCCAGTCGCCGGAGCGGATCCAGACGGACAGCGCGAGCGCGGGCAGGCCGGCGAAGAGCGGCACCATCGGGCCCTTGACCAGGATGCCGAGCGCCATCCCGCCCCAGAAGGCGACCGGCACCGAGGCCGGCAGGGGTACGGCGCTGCCCCGCGACAGCCAGGCCCGGGCGAGCGCCCCGAGGCTCGCCGCCGCGCAGGCGGTGAGCAGCGCGTCGGTCTTGGCGAGCCGCGCCTCGGCCGAGAGCATCACGCAGGCGGCGAACAGGGCCGCGGCGAGCACCGCGCCGCGGCGCCCCAGGAAAGCGAGCGCCGCCCAATAGGCCAGGAGCACGGAAGCCAGGGCGCCGAGGAGCGAGGGCAGGCGGTAGAGGGCGATTTGCGTGCGCGCCGCGGGCACGCCGAGCGCCTCGCCGGCCGCGACGCTGACGGCCTGGAGCCAGTAGATGCCCACGGGCTTCTTGTGGCGCGCCTCGCCCTGGAAACGGATGTCGACGAGATCGCCCGTCTCCAGCATCTGCTTGGAGGCCTGGGCGAAACGCGGCTCGTCCCGGTCCATCGGCTGGAGCGAGATCTGGCCCGGCAGGAACAGGACGAGGCTGATGAGCAGCAGGACGGCGCAGGCCCGGGCGTGGCTGAGCGCGGCGAGCGCGGGCAGACGGTCGATCAGGTCGGGACCCGTGCGCCCCGCCGCGCGGCCCGCGGACAGGCTGGTCATGCGTGGTCCGTCATCGAGGGGTCCCGTGTCCCGGGTGGGGTGGCCGTGGGCGGCTCCGGACCGGTGCGCGGCGTCGCGGCCGGCCGTGTCGGTGATCGCACCCGGAATGTCAAATGCGCGCCGGTCTCATCCCCCCGCGGCCGGCTGGCAGGCGGCGCAGAAGAAGGTCGAGCGGCCGGACTGCACGATGCGGGCGACGGTGCCGCCGCATCCCGGGGCGCGGCAGGGCTCGCCGAAGCGGTCGTAGACCCGGAAGGCGTGCTGGAACGCGCCCGCGCTCCCGTCTGTGTGGGCGTAGTCGCGCAGCGTCGAGCCGCCCGCGGCCACCGCCTCGGTGAGCACCGCCCGAATGGTCTTGGCGAGCCGCGTCGCCTTCGGAGTCGGGCGCCCGTCGGGCTTGGCGAGGAGGCCCGCCGGCGTCTCGGGATGAAGCCCCGCCCGGTGCAGCGCCTCGCAGACGTAGATGTTGCCGAGCCCCGCGATCAGGCTCTGGTCGAGGAGCGCGGCCTTCAGCGGCGTGATCTTGTGCCGGAACAGCCGGGCGATCGCCGCTCCGTCGAGTTCGCTGCCGAGCGGCTCGATCCCCATCCGGGCGAAGTGGCGGCAGGCCGCGAGCGTCTCCGTCGGCACGAGATCCATGAAGCCGAAGCGGCGCACGTCGTTGTAGGTGATGGTCGCGCCCGATCCCATCGCCATCACCACGTGGTCGTGCTTGGGCACCCCCTGAGCGCCTTCGAGGTAGAAATCGCCCGGCGAGAGGTTGCGCCCGTCCGGCATCGCCACGTCGAAGCGCCCGCTCATGCCGAGGTGCATGATCAGGGTCTCGCCCGAATCGAGCCCGGCCGTGAGGTATTTCGCCCGGCGCGCCAGATCCGTCACCGTGCGGCCCTCGAGCCGCGCGGCGAAATCCTCGGGGAAGGGGAAGCGCAGGTTCGGGCGGCGCAGGCTGATGCGGGCGAAGCGGGCCCCGACCATCGCGGGCGCGAGGCCGCGCCGTACGGTCTCGACCTCGGGCAATTCGGGCATGATGGGTCTGGCGTTCGCGGATCGGATGTCCGGCCCGATATCGGCGCGCCCGCCCGCGCAGGCAATGCCGGGCAATGCCGCGGGGGCGGGCGCACCGATGTTCGCCGAGAGGCGGCGCGTCGCACCGATCCTCTCCCGGAGGCGGCGCTTCGCACCGATCCTCGCCTTGAGGCGGTGCTTCGCACCGCATGGCCCTTTGCCCGCCGCTTCGCTATGAGGCCCTGCGAGCAGAAGCGGGTGGTGCATGAAGGCCGGGGACGGGACGTCGGGTGCGGAGAGCGCGGATTTCGGCTTCGAGCGCGTGGCGCTGGAGCAGAAGCAGGGGCGTGTGGACGAGGTGTTCCACTCGGTCGCCCGCCGCTACGACCTGATGAACGACCTGATGTCGGCGGGCCTCCACCGCGCCTGGAAGACGAATCTCGTCTCGATGCTGCGCCCGCCGCGCGGGCGGCCGTTCCGCCATCTCGACGTGGCGGGCGGCACCGCGGACGTGGCCTTCCGGGTGCTCGATGCCGGGGGCGAGCGCACGGCCGTCACCGTGCTCGACATCAACGAATCGATGCTGCGCGTCGGCGCCGAGCGGGCGGCCGGGCGCTATCCCGGCCGGATCGACTTCGTCACCGGCAACGCCGAGACCCTGCCGCTGCCGGACGACACCTTCGACGGCTACACCATCGCCTTCGGCATCCGGAACGTGCCCAGGATCGAGGCGGCGCTCGCCGAGGCGAAGCGGGTGCTCAAGCCCGGCGGGCGCTTCCTCTGCCTCGAATTCTCGCAGGTCGACCTGCCGGTGCTCGACCGGATCTACGACGCCTACTCGTTCCACGTGATCCCGCGCATCGGCGCGCGGGTGGCGGGGGACGCGGAATCCTACCGCTACCTCGTCGAATCGATCCGCAAGTTCCCGACGCGCGGGGCCTTCGCGGGGCTGATCGAGGCGGCGGGCTTCCGCCATGTCAGCCACCGGGCTCTGTCGGGGGGCATCGTGGCGATCCATTCCGGCTGGAAGGTCTCCTGAGCGTGGTCCCATCCGGTCGGGAGCGCTGAGCGGTGCTCGGTGCGGTCTTCCATCTGGCGCGCGGCGCCCAGGTCGGCTTCGTGCTGGCGCGCGAGGGGGCGCTCTCCTTCGTCGACCCGGCCGAGCTGCCGCCCCACCTGCGGCTCGCGCTCCGCCTCGGGCGCAGCCTGGAGCGGCCCGGCCTCGGCGCGGGCGCGGCCCGGCTCTCCACGGCGCTGACCCGGCTCGGCCCGAGCTACGTCAAGTTCGGCCAGTTCCTGGCGACCCGCCCCGACATCGTCGGCATGGCCGCGGCCCTCGACCTGGAGAAGCTGCAGGACCGGGTGCCGCCCTTCCCGCAGGGACAGGCGATCCGCGTGGTCGAGGCCGCCTTCGGCCGGCGGATCGGCGAGCTGTTCGTCTCCTTCAGCGAGCCGATCGCGGCGGCCTCCATCGCGCAGGTGCACCGGGCCGTGGTGCAGGATCCCGACGGGACGCAGCGGCGCCTCGCCGTCAAGATCATGCGGCCGGGGGTGCGCGAGCGCTTCCAGCGCGACCTTCAGGTGATGCGCTTCATCGCCCGGGTGGTCCACGCCCTCTCGCCCCAGGCCGAGCGCCTGCGTCCGCGCGAGGTGGTCGAGATCCTCGCCCGCTCGGTGATGATGGAGATGGATTTCCGCCTGGAGGCGGCGGCCGCCTCCGAGCTCGCCCAGAACACGAAGGGCGACCCCGATTTCCGGGTGCCCAAGCCCGAATGGGAGCTGACCGCGCGCGACGTGCTCTCCTCGGAGTGGATCGACGGCACGCGCCTGCACAGCCGCGCCGACATCGTGGCGGCGGGCCACGACCCGGAGGCCGTCGGCCGCGCGGTGATCCAGGGCTTCCTGCGCCACGCCATCCGCGACGGGTTCTTCCACGCCGACATGCACCAGGGGAACCTGTTCGTGGACGCGGAGGGCCGGCTGGTCGCGGTCGATTTCGGCATCATGGGCCGGCTCGGGCGCAACGAGCGGCGCTTTCTCGCCGAGATCCTGCTCGGCTTCATCATGCGCGACTACCGCCGGGTGGCGCAGGTGCATTTCGAGGCCGGCTACGTGCCGGCCCACCACTCCGTGGATGATTTCGCCCAGGCCATCCGCGCCATCGGCGAGCCGATCCACCAGCGCCGCGCCGACGAGATCTCGATGGCGAAGGTGCTCACCCTGCTCTTCGACATCACGGCCCTGTTCGACATGAGCACCCGGACCGAGCTGGTGATGCTCCAGAAGACCATGGTGGTGGTCGAGGGCGTGGCCCGCTCCCTCGATCCGCGTCTCGACATGTGGACCACGGCCGAGCCGGTGGTGCGCGCCTGGATCGCCCGCAATCTCGGGCCGGTGGGCCGGCTGGAGAGCGGCGCCGAGGCCGTGCGCACCATCGCGGACGTCGTGTCCGAGATGCCCGACCTCGCCCAGCGCCTCAAGCGGATCCTGGTGCGCCTCGACGAATCCGGCAACGAGGACGCTCAGCGCCTCGAGCGCTTCGCCCGCAACGAGCGCCGCCGCGCGATCTGGCAGACGCTGGCCCTCTGGGGCATCGCCATCGGCGCGCTGGTCATGGCGTTCCGGTAGGGGAGCGCCCCCGCCGCCCGCTCGGCGTAAGCCCGGCAGCCCCACGCACCGGCTGCGATCACCCCAGGTGATAACTCGGATCCGCGCGCCATTGCGGGCGACCGGGTCCCGGTATCGCGTTCCGGCGCGCCCGGTCCCGTCCGGGATTCCCCGCTTCCCTCTCCCGCGGAGGGGGAAGCGGGGCATTCCACGATCGGTGAAGCCCGGAGCGCGGCGGAGAGAGGGACGAACCGGCGCTATTTCGCCGGCTGACCCTCGGTCGAGCCGTTGTTCTGGAGGGTCTTCGCCTTGTCCTCGGCGGCCGGGTCGGCCTGGGCCGGGGCTTCCTTGGCGGCCGGCTCAGGCGGCGTCGCGGGGGAGGCTTCGGCCGGCTTGGTCTCGGTCGGGCCGCTGCTCTCGGGGGCGGATTGGGGCGCGACGGCGTTGCGGTTCGGCGTGTCGGCGTTCGGCTTCGGGCTGCCCGGCGCCTTGTCCAGCACCGGCTTCGCGTCGTCGGCCTTGATGTCGGCAGGCTTGGCCGGGCTGTCCTTGCCCTCGGAACCCTTGTTGGCCGCCGGGCTCGCCGCGGTGGGCTTGCCGTCCGTCGCGGGCTTGGCATCGGTGGGCTGGGCCGGCTTGGTCCCGGCGGCCGGCTTGCTCTCGCCTGCGGGCTTGGTCTCGCCTGCGGGCTTGCTTTCGCTTGCGGGCTTGGCGGCCTCGGCCGGCTTGTCCTCGGTCTTCTCGGCGGCGGGGAGCGGCTTCGGGCTGTCCGCCAGGGTGCGCAGGTAGGCGATGACGTTGGCGCGGTCCTGCGGGCCGGCGATGCCCGCGAAGGCCATCTTGGTGCCCTTCACGTAGGCCTTCGGATTCTCGAGGAAATGGTCGAGGTCGGCGTAGGTCCAGGTGCCGCCCTTCTCCTTCATGCCGGCCGAGTAGTCGAACCCCTCGTGCGCGCCCTTGGGCCGCTCGACGACCTCCCACAGATCGGGGCCGACCTTGTTCGGGCCGCCCTTCTCGAAGCTGTGGCAGGCCTGGCAGGCCTTGGTGCCGCCCTGCCCCTTCTCGGGGTTGGCGCTGGCGAGCCGCACGGCGATCGGCTCGACCTTGGCGGCAGGCGCCGCGGCCGTGCTCTCGGGCTGCGGCTCCGGCAGGTCGTAGCCTGCCTTACCGGCCGGTTTGGGGTGATAGATCAGTTCGGCGACGAAGCCGGATCCGACCGCGAACAGCAGGGCGCCCAGAACCGCGCCGGCCACCTTGTTCAGTTCGAACGAATCCATTCTGTCTCGACCCCGGAGGCACACGTCGGCGACCGACGCATGGCGGCACGCCGGACCTTGGAAGCTTTCCGGGGTGCCTTAGCCGCTCGGGGCCGATCTTGACAATGGCGGATCGGGATCGAGGCGGGTACCGCATGGTCGCAGAGCGCCGGCGCGCCGATCCCGCAACACTTCGCGCCCGCGCCGGGACCGCGTCCCGGCCGCTTCCTCGCCCGGTGCCCGGTCCGGCCGCTCCCCTGCGCGCCATGACAAGGGTCCGGCGGCCTGTTAAGCACCCGCCCGCTTCCGTCTCCGCGACGTCCAGGGCCCGATGTCCGATCCCCTCGTCCTGATCCCGGCCCGCCTCGCCGCCACGCGCCTGCCCGACAAGCCCCTGGCCGACATCGCGGGCGAGCCGATGATCGTGCATGTCTGGCGCCGCGCCGTGGAGGCCGGGATCGGCCCCGTGGTGGTCGCCACCGACACCGCCTCCATCGCCGCGGCGGTCGAGGCGGTGGGCGGCGTCGCGGTGATGACGCGCGCCGACCACCCCTCCGGGTCCGACCGTCTCGCCGAGGCGCTGGAGACGGTCGATCCCCAGGGGCACCACGACGTCGTCGTCAACCTGCAGGGCGACCTGCCGACGATCGATCCCGCAATCATCGGCGCCGCGGTGACGCCGCTCGCCGACCGCTCCGTCGACATCGCCACGCTCTGCGCCGAGATCGTCCGGCCCGAGGAGGCGGACGACCCGAACGTCGTCAAGCTCGTCGGCCACGCGGTCGGCCCGCGCCGCCTGCGCGCGCTCTACTTCACCCGGGCCCGCGCGCCCTGGGGCGCCGGCCCCCTGTTCCACCATATCGGCCTCTACGCCTATCGCCGCACCGCGCTCGCCCGCTTCATGGCCCTGCCCCCGGGCGAGCTCGAGACCCGCGAGAAGCTGGAGCAGCTGCGCGCGCTGGAGGCCGGCATGCGCATCGACGCCGTGATCGTCGACGACCTGCCGCTCGGCGTCGACACCCCCGCCGACCTCGAGCGCGCCCGGGCCCTGATGGCGCGGCGGCGCCTCAACTGACGTGATGACGATGACGAACCGCACCATCTCCTACCAGGGCGAGCCCGGCGCCAACTCGCACATCATCTGCGCCGAGGCGTTCCCGGGCTGGACCTACCTGCCCTGCCCGACCTTCGAGGACGCCTTCGCGGCCGTCAGCGAGGGGCGGGCCGCCCGCGCCATGATCCCGATCGAGAACTCGATCGCGGGCCGCGTCGCTGACATCCACCACCTGATCCCGACCTCGCCGCTGCGGATCGTCGCCGAGCACTTCCTGCCGATCCATTTCCAGCTGATGGCCCTGCCCGGGACGCCGCTGGAGAGCTTGGTGAGCGTGCACAGCCACGTCCACGCGCTCGGCCAGTGCCGCCGCATCGTCCGGCGCCTCGGCCTCAAGGGCATCGTGGCCGGCGACACGGCCGGCGCCGCCCGCGAGGTGGCCGAGATCGGTGACCCGACCCGCGCGGCGCTCGCGCCCGCCATGGCGGCCGGGATCTACGGCCTCGACATCCTGGCCCGCGACGTCGAGGACGAATCCCACAACACCACCCGCTTCGTGGTGTTCTCCCCCGAGCCCGAACCTGCCGAGAACGACGGCACGCCCTACGTGACGAGCTTCATCTTCCGGGTCCGCAACATCCCGGCGGCGCTCTACAAGGCGCTCGGCGGCTTCGCCACCAACGGCGTGAACATGTCCAAGCTCGAGAGCTACATGGTCGAGGGCCAGTTCACCGCGACGCAGTTCTACGCCGAGGTCGACGGCCACCCGGAGGAGCCGGGCCTCGCCCGCGCCCTCGACGAGCTGGCCTTCTTCTCGCGCGAGCTGAAGGTGATCGGCACCTACCCGGCCCACCCGTTCCGGGAGGCCGCCCGGCCGGCCGCCGAGTAGGCGTCCCGGTGGAAACCGGGCGGTCTTATCCGCTACGATCGCCCGCATGGACCAGACCCTCGCCCGCCGCCGGATCCTCCTCGTCATCGGCGGGGGCATCGCGGCCTACAAGGCCCTCGACCTGATCCGGCGTCTGCGCGAGCGGGGCGCCAGCGTCTGCCCCCTGTTGACACAGGGCGCGCAGGAATTCGTGACGCCGCTCGCCGCCGCGGCGCTCGCGGGCGAGCGGGCGCATACCGACCTGTTCGACCGGGCGGAGGAGGCCGATATCGGCCATATCAAGCTCGCCCGGCAGGCCGACGCGGTGGTGGTGGCGCCGGCCACCGCCAACCTGATGGCCCGGATGGCCACCGGCCACGCGCCCGACCTCGCCTCCACGGTCCTGCTCGCCACCACCCTGCCGATCCTGATTGCGCCCGCCATGAACGTGCGGATGTGGGAGCATCCGGCGACCCGGCGGAACCTTGAGACCCTGCGGGGCGACGGCGTCCGGGTGGTCGGGCCGAATTCCGGCCGGATGGCGGAGGCCGAGACCGGCGCCGGCCGCATGGCCGAGCCGAACGAGATCGCCGAGGCGGTCGCCGCGCTGCTATCCGAGGGGCAGGGGTCCGCGTTCGGCTTCCTGGCCGACCGCGCGAAGCCCGGGCCGCTCGCGGGGCGGCGCGTGCTCGTCACCTCGGGCCCGACGCACGAGCCCATCGACCCGGTGCGCTACCTCGCCAACCGCTCCTCGGGCCGCCAGGGCCACGCCATCGCGGCGGCGGCGGCGGCGGCGGGCGGGGCTGTCACGCTCGTCACCGGACCGGTGGCGATCCCCGACCCGGAGGGCGTCGCGGTGGTGCGCGTCGAGACTGCCCGGGAGATGCTCGCCGCCGTGGAGGCGGCGCTTCCCGCCGACCTCGCGATCTTCGCCGCCGCGGTCGGCGACTGGCGCCCGGCGGCCGAGCAGGGCCACAAGATCAAGAAGGACGGCGCGGCGCCCCCGCCCCTCGCGCTCGTCGAGAATCCCGACATCCTGGCCACCGTCTCGGCGCTGCGGGACGGGCGCCCGCGCCTCGTCGTGGGCTTTGCCGCCGAGACCGACACGGTGCTCGACCACGCCCGCGCCAAGCTCGCCCGCAAGGGCTGCGACCTTCTGGTGGCCAACGACGTCTCGCCGTCCGGGGGCGTGATGGGCGGTACCGCCAACACCGTGCACCTCATCGCCCGCGACGGAACCGTCGAGACTTGGCCGACACTGGCCAAGGACGAGGTCGGGCGGCGCCTGGTCGCCCGGTTCGCGGCCCTGCTCGGCAATCATCGGAATGGTCAGGGCGATGAATCCCGTTGATCCGATCGCTTTGAGCTGCGCATTCCAAAGTATTCGGACAGACCTATAGTCAATCGGTTTCATTCCGCACTGATCCGATCGAGATCCGCGCTCCGAATCCTGTCCGATCACATATTTTTAAGTCCGGCGCGGTTACCTGCGTTCACTGAAACGTGAACAGGGATCGGACCGATGAGACTGGGCCTCGCATGGAAGATCCATGCCGTCACCGCGACGGCGCTCGTCGGCATGCTGGTCATCATCGCGCTGGCGATCCAGGGTCTCTCCGGCGAGGTCGATCAGGCGCGGGCGCTTCGCACCCGTCAGGCGGTCGAACTCGCCCACGGCCTGCTCGCCCACCAGGAGGCCGAGGCGCGCGCCGGCCGGACCACGCAGGCGGAGGCGCGCAAGGCGGCGCTCGCCGCGATCCGGGCGCTGCGCTTCTCCGGCGACGAGTATTTCTTCGTCATCGACGAGGCCAGGCGCATGGTGATGCATCCGATCAAGCCGGCCCTCGACGGCAAGGACATGAGCGACTTCGCCGATCCGGACGGGACCAAGCTCTTCGTGGCCATGACCGAGACGGTGCGCCGGGATGGTGCCGGCTTCGTCTCCTATCGCTGGCCCAAGCCGGGCGCCGAGGAGCCGGTCGCCAAGATCTCCTACGTGGCGGGCTTCAAGCCCTGGGGCCTGATCGTCGGGGCGGGCGTCTATACCGACGACACCGCGGCCCATCTGCGCGGCACGGTGCTGCGGCTCGGCGGCGGCCTGCTCGCGGTCCTGGCCCTGGTCGGGCTGACCGCGGCCCTGATCGGCCGGAACGTGGCGCGACCGATGCTCGGCCTCGCGGACGCGATGGCCCGCATCGCGCGCAGCGAGCAGGCCGCCGTCCCGGGCAGCAACCGCGGCGACGAGATCGGCGTCATGGCCCGCGCCCTGGAGGTTCTGCGGGACGACGCGACGCGCAAGCGCGAACTCGAGGCCCGCGCCCTGACCGAGGCGCAGACCCGGGCCGAGCGCGGCCTTCAGCTGGAGACCGGCATCGACGCCTTCCGCGAGACCGTGCAGGGTGCCCTCGCGGACCTCGCCCGCGACGCCGGCACGATGCAGGCGACCGCCCTCACGCTCACGGACATCGCCGCCCGCTCGGCGGCGGAGGCCCAGGCCGCGACCTCCTCATCGGTGACCACCGCCGACAACGTCACGTCCGTTGCCGGTGCGACCGAGGAGCTTTCGAGCTCGATCCAGGAGATCGCCCGGCAGGTCGAGGGCGCGACCGGCGTCGTGCGCCAGGGTGCCGCGATGGGACAGCGCTCGGCCGAGCAGGTCGATCGCCTGAGCCAGTCCGCCGCCCGGATCGGGGTGGTGGTGGCGACCGTGCAGGCGATCGCCAGCCAGACGAACCTGCTCGCGCTCAACGCGACGATCGAGGCGGCCCGCGCGGGCGAGGCCGGCCGCGGCTTCGCCGTGGTGGCCAACGAGGTGAAGGACCTCGCCGCCCAGACGGCGCAGGCCACGCAGGAGATCGCCGGCTACGTCGCCGAGATCCAGACCTCCACCCGCGACGCGGTCGACGGCATCCAGGCGCTGACCGCGGTCATGCGCGAGATCGACGGCGTCACCGTCGCGGTCGCGGCCTCGGTCGGCCAGCAGGACGCGGCGGCGCGCGAGATCGCCGGAAGCATCGGCTCGGCCGCGTCGGGCACCGACACCCTTGCCCGGGCGATGTGCACCGCGACTCGGACCGCGGGCGAGACGCAGGAGGCCGCGGGCTCGATGCTCACCGTGTCGGACAGCCTCGGACGACAGAGCCGGGCGATCGAGCAGCAGATCCGGGGCTTCCTGGAGGCGCTGCAGGCGCCGGACCGGCAGGCCGCCTGAACGGTCCCGGGTCCGGGACCATACGGCCTGTGCCTGCCGAGAGCAGAGCCCGTCTCGCTCGGCCCGCGCGGCGCCCGGATCCGCCCTCCCGCCGGATCGACCGGATTCGGGAGGATCACCGCCTCCGCCCGACCCGCGCTCAGGCCCGCGGCAGCATCCTGTCGCTGATGATCCGGCGCTGGATCTCGCTGGTGCCCTCGAAGATCGTGGTGAGCCGGGCGTCGCGCCAGTAGCGCTCGACCCGGCGCTCGGTGGTGTAGCCGTTGCCGCCGTGAAGCTGCATCGCTTGGTTGGTCACCCGCACGGCCATCTCGGTGGCGAGCAGCTTCACCATGGCCGATTCCGACTCGGCCGCCTCGCCCTGGTCGAGGAGATGGGCCACCTGCTGCCAGAAGGCCCGCGCCTGGGCGACCTCGGCGGCCATGTCGGCCAGCGCGAAGCGCAGGGCCTGGAAGTCCCCGATCGGGTGCCCGAACTGCTCGCGCTCCTGCAGGTAGGCCTGGGTGTCCTCCACCGCCGCGCGGGCGACGCCGACGGCGCGGGCCGCGGTGTGGACACGGGCGATGTTGAGCCCGCGCTGCACGGCGGCGAACCCGCCCGAATCCGCGTCCGCGCCGACATCCCCGTAGAGGCCGGTCAGGCGGTCGCTCTCGGGCACCCGCACCCCGTCGAGTTCGAGCTGGTAGGTCTGGAAGCCGTGATAGCCGACCTTGTCGATGGCGTGGCCCGTCATGCCCTCCGGGAAGGTCCCGGGCGCCTTGACCACCAGGAAGGGCTCGAGCCCGGCCGAGCGCGACTCGCCGGGCTCGGGGTCGCGGGTGCGGGCCAGCACCTCGATGAAGTCCGCCGCGAGCGCGAAGCCCGCCCACCGCTTGGTGCCGGTCAGGCGCCAGCTGTCGCCGTCGCGCACGGCCCGGGTCTGCACCCCGGCGAGATCCGAGCCCGCCGTCGGCTCCGAGAGCGAGATGCTGCCGATCCAGCGCCCCTGGGCCGATTTCCGCAGCAGGTCGGCGCGGCGGTCCGCGTCGAGCGTCTGCGTGCCGAGCCCCTGCCCGCGCGCCAGGATGCTGCCGACCGAGAGCCAGGAGCGGGCGAGTTCCTCCGAGACGAGGCAGTACTCGAACACGCCGAGGCCCATCCCGCCGTGCTCGGCCGGGATCGTGATGCCGAACCAGCCCCTGTCCGCCATCTGGTCGATCAGCGCGCGGGGCATCTCGCCCTTGTGCCGGTCGAGGGTGTCGGCGAGCGGCAGCACCACGTCGCGGGCGAAGGCGCGGGCTTCCGCCTGGAGGGCGAGACGGGCTTCGCTGCGCCAGGGCGATAGCAGTTCGGGCGGACGCGGCGCGATCGGTTCGGACATCGACAGGCTTCCTCCCGTGGGATCGTGCCGCGTCTCGGCGCGCGGCCTCGGCCGGCAGATAGGGCGGCGCGCCGCACTTTGCCGGCTCCGTGTCCGCCCCAGGTTAAGCTTAACGTTTGTTGCGGCCGTCCATCGGCCGATCCGCTAGCGTGTCGACGACTGAACTGGCGGCACGCCGCGCGTCGACCGGGAGGAGATCGGCCCTGGCGTTCAGCCGCACGCGCCTGCCGGAGGCCCCCGTGATCCCCGCTCTGACCGAAGCCGCTCCCGGACCCTGCACCGTCGTCAACGCGCTGGTCTCGCTTCTCGGGGAAGCCCGGGCCGAGCGCGACCCCGCCGCCGTCGAGCGCGTCACCGAGCGGCTCGACCGCATCGAGTACGAGGCGCGCTGGCAGGGCGCCTCCGAGGCGGCCCTCTCGGCGGTCCGCGCGGCGCGGCTGCTGCTCGCCTGCCCTGCCCTCCCCCTGCCGCCCCGGCGAGACGCCGCGCAGCGCCCGCGCGCGGCGCATTGAGCGCTTCGCATCCCACGGCGCCTCGGCGGCGGCCCCCGATCCGCGTCCGCCCTGATCGGATGCCGCTCGCGCCTTGACGCGAGGGTCCGCGCGGGCTCATTGGCGCCACGCCAACCTGCGCCGGTTCGCACGCGACGGATGCGCGGGACGAAAACCCTGGAGGCCCGGTTGAAACGCTCCCGCCGCACGAAGATCGTTGCAACCCTCGGTCCGGCCTCCGACTCGCCCGAGATGATCGCCAAGCTGTTCCACGCGGGCGCCGACGTGTTCCGGCTCAACATGAGCCACCTGCCCCGCGAGAAGCTGCCCGAGAAGGTCGAGGCGATCCGCACCGTGGAGCGCGAGGCCAAGCGGCCGATAGCGATCCTGGTCGACCTGCAGGGGCCGAAGCTCCGCCTCGGCACCTTCGCCAACGGGGCCGAGACGATCGAGAACGGCGCGACCTTCGTGCTGGACGGCGACGTGACGCCCGGCACCGCGGAGCGCGTCCACCTGCCCCACCCCGAGATCCTGCAGGCGCTGGAGCCCGGCCACGCCATCCTGATCGACGACGGCAAGCTCCGGCTCACCGTCACGGAGGTCGGGGAGGCCCGGGCGGTGACGCGCGTCGTCGTCGGCGGCCGGGTCTCGAACCGCAAGGGCGTCTCGCTGCCCGATACCGTGATCCCGGTCCCGGCCATGACCGAGAAGGACCGCTCGGACCTCGAGGCTGGCCTCAATGCGGGTGCCGACTGGATCGCCGTCTCCTTCGTGCAGCGTCCCGAGGACGTCGCCGAGGTCAAGAAGGTGGCCGCCGGGCGCGCCCTGGTGATGGCCAAGATCGAGAAGCCGCAGGCGCTCTCGCGGCTGGAGGAGATCATCGAGATCTCCGACGGGCTGATGGTGGCCCGCGGCGATCTCGGCGTCGAGATGCCGCTCGAGCAGGTGCCGGGCGTGCAGAAGCGCATCACCCGCGCCTCGCGCCGCCAGGGCAAGCCCGTGGTCGTGGCGACGCAGATGCTCGAATCGATGATCACCGCGCCGGTGCCGACCCGCGCCGAGGTCTCGGACGTGGCGACCGCCGTCTACGAAGGCGCCGACGCCGTGATGCTCTCGGCCGAGAGCGCGTCCGGCGCCTTCCCGGTCGAGGCCATCACCACCATGAGCCGGATCGCCGAGCAGGTGGAGCGCGACGGGCTCTACTGGTCGATCATCCGGGCCCAGGCCTCGAAGCCCGACCACACCGCGGCGGACGCCATCGCGGCGGCGGCTCACCAGATGGTCGACGCCCTCGATCTCGACGCGATCATGGCCTGGACCCATTCGGGCTCGACGGCGCTGCGCCTGTCGCGGGAGCGCCCGAACGCCACGGTGATCGCCCTCACCCCCCGGCGCGAGACGGCGCGGCGCCTCGCCATGGCCTGGGGCACCCACCCGATCGTCACGAAGGACGCGAGCGACGTGGACGACATGGCGTTCCGGGCCGCCAAGTTCGCGGTGCGCGAGCGCTTCGCCGAGATCGGCGACCGCATCATCGTGGTGGCGGGCGTCCCCTTCGGCACGCCGGGCGCCACCAACCTCGTGCGCATCGCCTTCATCACCCGCGAGCACGCCGAGCGGGCCTGATCCGGCGGATCGGGCGCTCAGCGCGCCGGGACGGCGCGCGCCGCGTCGATCCGCTCGGCGAGGTCCGAGACGGCGCGGGCGAGCGCGTCGGTCTCGACCCAGGGCACCATGTGGCCGATGCCCGGCAGCAGGACGAGCCGGGCGTCCGGGATCGCGCGCGCGAGCGGCTCGGCCTGGGCGTCGGCGCGCACCAGCGGATCGGCGTCGCCCGAGACGACGACGGTCGGCGTCCGGATCGTGCCGTAGCGCGGGCTCTGCGCGGCGAGCGCAGCCGGCAGGCCCAGGAGATCCTGCACGTTGGCGAGGAGCGCTCCGGGCCGCAGCACCAAAGCGGCGCGCGCCCGCTCCAGGTATCCGGGCGTCTCGGGCTGCGGCCGGAAGGCGTGGCCGGCGGCGCCCGTGAGATAATAGGCGGCGACCGGCGGCCCGATCGTCCGGCTGAGGAGCCACGCCACCGGCGGATCGGTCGCGAGGCGCCAGTACCAGGGCAGCGCCACCCGCTGCGGGAAGGGCAGCCCGACCGGCGAGACGAGGGCGAGGCCGGAGACCCGCTCGGGATGGTCGAGGGCCAGCGCCAGCGCCAGCGCGCCGCCCCAGGAATGGCCCAGCACGATCGCGGGTCCGAGGCCCATCCCGGCGAGCCCCCGCGCGATCGCCTCGGCCTGGACGGCGGGCGAGCCGGCCTCGGCTCCGCCGACGCGGTCGCTCCAGCCGAAGCCCGGCCGGTCGAAGGCGACGACCCGGAAGCCTTGCGCGGCGAGGGCGCGCCCGACGCTCTCCATCGGGTCGGCGGCGTTGGCCGAGGCGCCGTGGATCAGCACCACGGTGGCGCGGGCCCCCGCCTCGGGTCCGGCCTGGAGCGTGGCGAGGCGCCCGCCCGGCACGGCGACGAAGGGTCCGGCCGGCGGATGCGCGGCCTCGACGCGGAGCGTGATCACCAGCGTCGCCACCGCGCCCGCCGCCAGCACCGCGAGCGCGATCAGGACGGGGGCGCCGACGACGAGCGCCAGCGCCAGGAGCGCGGCCCTCACAGCTCGCGGCCGTCGACGTCCGGTGTCAGGCGCTCGATCGCCTCCTGGATCTTGGGCATGCGCGGGTAGAGCGCGATCGCCCGGCGGAAGGCGCTCAGCGCCCGCGCCTTGTCGTCCATGGACAGGTAGAGCCGGCCGAGCGTCGCCCAGGCCTCGAAGTGGCGGGGCTCCAGCACCAGGGCGCGCTGCATGTCGGCCACGGCGTTCACCCTGTCGGAGAGGTGCCAGAACACCGTGGCGCGCCGGTTCCAGCCCTCGGACCAGCCCGGCTCCAGGGCGGTGGCCCGGTCCATCAGCTCGGCCGCGAGGGGGAAGTCCTGCGTGCCCATCGCCTGCCGCGCCCGCTCGGTCAGCAGGTCGGCCGTGGCGCTGCCCGAGCGGTCGAGCCGGCGCTCGATCAGCGTGGCGACGCCCTTGGCCTCGGCGTCGTCCTCGGAGGCGCGCAGCCGCGCGAACAGGTCGTCGAGGCTCGGCGGCGGCGTGGGCTTCCGGCGCTCGCCCTGGGCCTCGTCGGCCGCGGCGGGCCGGCCCTGGCCGCCGGAGGGCGCGGCTTGCGCGGATCCCGCGACGAGGAGTGCCGCGATCAGGGCTGCCGGCAAGGGGATGGGAATGGGGCGCAGCATGGCGCGAGCTTGTGCGCCCGCGCCCGCGCCGTCAACGCGCCCGCATGCCGCGCGTCCGGCTCCGTGCGGACATGCAAAAAGAGCAAGGACCGCCCGATCGGCGACCCCCGCTCCCGATAGTCCGGACCTGCCCGCACGCGGCGGGCCGGCCGCCTCAGCCCTGGCGGGCCTTGAAGCGCTTCTGGGTCTTGTTGATCACGTAGACCCGACCCTTGCGGCGCACGAGCTGGTTGTCGCGATGACGGCCGCGGAGCGACTTGAGGGAGTTGCGAATCTTCATCGTGTGTCAGCGGCGCGACGGCCGTCCATGCATGGGTGTCGGGAGCGGGAAGCCCGGGGGCCCCCTGCGATGGCGGCGCACGCATCGCGGAAAGGCGGCCCCTTTATCAGGATTCGTCCCCCTCAGGCAAGCCGCGCTAGGCCGGCTTTTGATGGGAACCCGACGGTGCGGTTTGGTCCCGGGCGCCGGCCATGCGATGATCGTCCTATGTGGTTCAACCCAATCCGCTCCCACAGCCTCGCTGTGGAGCCCTGCACCACCGAGGCGGAGTGCTTCCGCTGGGTGGTGCGCTCGCCGGACGGGACACGCACCGCGCGCTCCCGCTACGCCTTCGCGACACGGGTCGGCGCCCAGATCTCCGGGGAATTCTGGCGGACCGCCTTCGAAGCCGGGCAGCCGATGCCCGATCCGGCCGCCTGAGCGGCGCCGATGGGCCTGCGAAACCCTCCGGCCCTCGACCGGGAGAGGGAGCTGCCTCGCTGTCGGATCTGACGATAGTCCTAGCATGGGTCGCGCCCATCCTGCACTCGGGCGAAGGTCGGTGCGGACGGCTGCCGTCCCGCGATCGCCGACTCGTAGAGAGCCCGCTCAGCCGAGGCGTTCGGCGATGCGGTCGGCCACGCGGAGTGCGTTCGCCACGATGGTCAGCGTCGGGTTCACGGCCCCGATCGACGGGAAGAAGCTCGCGTCGGTGACGTAGAGGTTGTCCAGCTCGTGGGCCTTGCAGTCGAGGTCGAGCACGCTCGCCTTCGGGTCCGTGCCGAAGCGCAGCGTGCCGGCTTGGTGCGCGGTGCCGCTCAGGGGGATGTTCTTGCCGAGATAGAGGTGGCGCTCGAACAGGTAGGTGTAGGCGCCGCCGGGCTCCAGCAGGTCGGAGAGCTTGGCGCGCAGGCGGTCGTGCGCCTCGCGGTTGTTCTGCTCGATGTCGAGGATGGTGCGTCCGTCGCGGTCGATGGAGACGCGGTTGTCGGGGTGGGGCAGGTCCTCGCTCTGGAGCCAGAAGTCCATGGAATGGCGCGCCACCATGTCGAAGGGGGCGTTCGGCAGGAAGCCGGTCCATTTCGGGAATTCCTCGCCGCGGATCTGATCCGGATGCGTCTTGGCGCACATCTGGATCAGGCCCATCGGGTATTCCCACGCCTTCGAGGCGAAGTAGAAGTCCGAGAGCGCGAGCGTCTTCTGGAAGACGGTGTCGTTGGCCTCCTTGGACAAAGCCATCAGCACGGACATGTTGTGACGCATGTAGTTGCGCCCGACCTGGTCGGAGCCGTTGGCGAGTCCGTTCGGATGGGCGTCGCTGTGCGAGCGCAGCAGCAGCAGCGCCGAGGAGAGCGCCCCGCAGGCCACCACGACGATGTCGGCGCTGTAGCGTTCCGCCCGGCCCTCGCGGGTGACGTTGACGGCGGTGACGCTGCGCCCGGCGGGGTCGGTCTCCAGCGTCGAGACGTAGGCGTTGACGAGCAGCGTGACGTTGTCGTGCTTGGCCAGCGTCGGGTCGACGGTCATCACCTGCGCGTCGGCCTTGCCGTTGAGGAGACAGGGGAAGCCGTCGAAGGCGTCGCAGCGGATGCAGATGCTCGTCGGCGTCGGCTTGCCGTCGCGCTCGTCGAGGCGGATGCCCAGCGGCAGGTGGAAGGGCTGCAGCCCCTCCTTCGCCCAATCGTCCGCCAGCTTCTGGATGCGCGGCTCGTGGCTCACCGCCGGATGGTCGTAGGGTCCGCTGGCCCAGGGCTCGGTCGGATCCTCGCCGCGCTGCCCATGCACCGCGAAGAGCGTCTCGGCCTGCGCGTAGTAGGGCTCGAACTCGGCATACGAGACCGGCCAGGCCGGTGAGATCCCGTCGACGTGGCGAACGGCGCCGAAATCCGCCTCCCGGAGGCGGAGCAGCGCCGAACCGTAGACCTTGGAATTTCCGCCGACGTAGTAGTGCAGCGCCGGGCTGAAGGGACGCCCGTCCCCGCCGTACCACGTCTCGCGCGCCTGATAGGCGCCCTCGACGAAGACGGTGCGGGCGTTCCAGTTCGCCTGCGAGCGCGGCAGGTAATCGCCCCGCTCGAGCAGCAGGATGCGCTTGCCGGTCCCGGCGAGCCGCGACGTCAGCGAGCCTCCGCCCGGCCCCGAGCCGATGACGATGACTTCGTAATGATCCTGCATCGGACGTCCTGCAGCGCGGCATCGCGGATCGGGCCCACCGCGCGGGATCCGCGGTCCGGGCGTCACGCGATGCGGGATGACATCGCGGCAACGTAGCCGGACCGGTGCCGTTCCGGGGCCCGACAGGTTCGCGCATGGCCGTCACGGGATCGTGCGAGCGCCCGTGCAGCCGGTCCTGCATCGCAATGCAGCAAAGCCGGCGGCAACCTCGGCCGGACGGCGGCGTTGCCGGAACGGACGAGGGCTGGGAGGCGGAACGCGATGGATGTCGGCATGGGCTTCGGCGCGTGGCTCAACCTCGTCGCGGTGCCGCTCATCGCGAAGGTCTGCCTCGTCTGCATGTTTCCGCCGAGCGCGCTCGACAAGGTGATGCATTGGGACGAGGCGATGGGGCAGGCCCGCTCCGGTCCCCTGCCCTTCCCGGGCCTGCTCCTCGTTCTCGGCATCGTGGTCGAGACCGTGACGCCCGTCCTCATCGTGACCGGCTGGTACGACCGGGCCGCGGCCTTCGTGCTGATGGGGTTCTGCGCGGTGACGGCCGTCCTCTACCACCGCTTCTGGGAATTCCCGGGCTTCTGGTCGAAGGGCGGCGAGGGCCGCGCGCATTTCTGGGATTTCTTCAAGAACTTCGGCCTCGTCGGCGGGCTTCTCCTCGTGGTGATCGGCGGGGCCTACGCACCCGCCTCCGAGGTGGTCCGCCACCCGCTCTCGTCCGGGCCCTGGTCGGCCCCGCCCAGCGCCAACCCGTGAGGATCGGCAGATGTCGGAACCCGCAAGACCCCGCATGCCCTACTGGCACGTCTACACCGACGACGCGGGCGTGAGCCGGCAGGCGCGGTTCTGGCTCTCCGAGTTCCGCTTCCAGGGCGTCGGGCCGGACGTGGCCCCGCAATGGAACGACAAGATGGATCCGTCCCAGGCCGGCGTGACCTTCACGGTCCTCCCGGTCGGCTGGGTCGGCGAGTGGCACGAGAACCCGAAGCCGCAGTGGATCGCGGTGCTGAGCGGGCGCTGGTTCGTCGAGACCATGGACGGCACCCGGGTCGAGATGGGGCCGGGCGAGCTGATGTTCGGCGAGGACCAGAACACCCGGCTCCGCGACGGGCGCAAGGGCCATCTCTCCGGCACGGTGGGCGACGAGCCCTGCACCATGATCGTCACCGGCCTCGACGTGGAGCCGACCGTGAACCGGCCCGGGCGGTTCCGGTAGGGCGCGGCCGATGGATGGCTTCACGATCGCGGACCCGCGCTTCAAGGCTTTCGTCCTGCCGAACGCGCCGCTGGAGACCCTGGCCGAGGGCTTCCGCTGGTGCGAGGGCCCGGTCTGGTTCGCCGATCGCGACGAGTTGCTGTTCTCCGACGTGCCGAACGATCGGGTGATGCGCTGGAGCGAGAGCGGAGGCGTGAGCGTCTACCGGGCGCAGGCCGGCTTCGAGAACGGCCACGCCCGCGACCGTCAGGGCCGGCTGCTGTCGTGCTCGCACCGGTTCCGCCGCATCACCCGGACCGAGCTCGACGGCGCCGTCACCGTCCTGGTCGACGCCTTCGCGGGGAAGCGTCTGAACTCGCCCAACGACATCGTCTGCAAGTCGGACGGCACGATCTGGTTCACCGACCCGCCCTACGGCATCCAGACCGATTACGAGGGCGGCAAGCAGGAATCGGAGCTTCCGGCCAACGTCTACCGGTTCGATCCGCGCGACGGCTCGCTCACCGTGGCGGCCGGCGACTTCCTGGGGCCGAACGGCCTGTGCTTCTCACCCGACGAGCGCCGCCTCTACGTCGCCGAGACCGGGCTGCAATTCGCCGACGATCCGGAACGCCACATCCGGGTCTTCGACGTCGCGGAGGATGGCGGTCTGTCGGGCGGTCGCGTCTTCCACACGGTCGAGCCCGGCATGGCCGACGGCTTTCGCTGCGACGAGGCGGGCAACCTCTGGACGAGCGCGGGGGACGGGGTGCACTGCATCGACCCCGGCGGCGCCCTGATCGGCAAGGTGCTGACGCCCGCCCTGGTCTCGAATCTCGCCTTCGGCGGCCGCTTTCGCAGCCGGCTGTTCCTCTGCGTCTCGCACAGCCTGATGGCGATCTACCTCAACGTGCGCGGAGCCCGGCTGGTGTGAGCGTCGCGGCCATCATCGCGATCGACCGCACCGTCGCCGACCTCGGCCGCTCCGAGGCGTTCTACCGCGACGGCCTCGGCTTCGCGGCCGAGGGGCCGCCCGAGCCCGTGCCGGCCTCGATCCGCGAGGCGCTGGGCTGCGCGGGCGTCGCCGCCCGGCGCCTGCGCCTGCGCCTCGGCGCGCAGAGCCTCACGCTCGTCGCCTTCGACCCGCCCGGCGCGCCCTACCCCGCGGACCCGGCCGCGACCGATCCGTTCTTTCAGCACATCGCGATCCCGGTCCGGGACATGGAGGCCGCGAGCCGGCAGCTCGCGCGGGTCGGGCCCGTGCCGATCAGCCGGAACGGTCCGCAGGCCCTGCCGGCCGCATCGGGCGGCGTCACCGCCTACAAGGTCCGCGATCCGGACGGACACCCGGTCGAGCTGATCTACTTTCCCGATGGGCCCGCCGCGCAGGCCTGGGCCTCGGCACCCGGCCTGTTCCTCGGCATCGACCATTCGGCGATCACAGTGACCGATCTCGAGGCCACGCTCGCCTTCTTCATGGGCGCGCTCGGCCTGCGCCTCGTCCAGCGCGGCCTCAACACCGGTCCCGAACAGGCCAGGCTCGACGGTCTGGCCGATCCCGAGGTCGATGTCGTGGCGCTCGCGCCGCGGGGAAACCCTGCGCCGCACGTGGAAGTGCTGCATTACAGACGCCCTGCGAGCTCTCGCCCGAGCCCGGCTCCGTACGGCCCGCGCGATCGGGCGAGCAGTCGCTTCGTCCTGGCGGTTCCCGATCTCTCCGCCTGCGCCGCCGCGATCCGGAAGGCGGGCTATCGGGTCTCCGCCGCCCCGGACGGCACGGCAGCCTACGCGGCCGGACCGGACGGACACGGATTCCTGCTGCTGAAAATCCCTTGACGGCATAGCTTGTGGTTGTGTCCTGCTCCAGCCCTCCGCAACGGCGGTCGGCCGATCGCAATGGGGAACCACATGCATCGCACCACGCTCCGTCTGTGCCTGCTCGCCGAGCTGGCCCTGGCGACGCCGGCATACGCCGAGGATCCGAGCACCGCCGAGCAGACCGTCGACGCGATGAACGCGCTCTGGGGCCGGCATCCCGGCATCCGGGCGAACCACGCCAAGGGTACGGTTCTGGAAGGCAGCTTCACCCCGAGCGGCGAGGCGCCCACGCTCAGCAAGGCCTCGGTCTTCGCCGGCCCGGCCGTGCCGGTGACGGTCCGCTTCTCCGATTCCACCGGCCTGCCGATGATCTCGGACGGAGCTGCCCCGGCCAACCCGCACGGCCTGTCGCTGAAGTTCAAGCTCGCCGACGGATCGGAGATGGACGTCGTCACCAACGCGCTGAAATACTTCCCGGTCGCCACCGGCGAGGAGTTCCGCGACCTGCTCCTGGCCATCGCGAAGAGCGGGCCGGACGCCCCGAAGCCGACGCCGGCCGAGACCTTCGTCGCCGCCCATCCGGCCGCGGGCAAGGCCGGCGCAACGGCGCGCCCGCCCACGAGCCTCGCCCGCCAGACCTACAACGGCGTCAACGCCTTCATCCTCGTGGACAAGGCGGGCAAGCGCCAAGCCTTCCGCTACCGGATCGAGCCCGTGGACGGCGAGGAATTCCTGTCGGCCGACGAGGCGGCCAAGCGCGACAAGGACTATCTGATGGGGGAGATCGGCTCGCGCGTCGCCAAAGCGCCGGTGCGCTTCCGGGTCCTCGCCCAGCTCGCCGAGCCGGGCGACCCGACGAACGATGCCTCGAAGCCCTGGCCGGACGCACGCCGCGTCGCCGATCTCGGCACGCTGACGCTGACGAAGCCCGTGGCGGACAGCAAGGAGGCCGAGAAGGCCCTGCTGTTCATGCCGAACGCGCTGCCCGACGGGATCGAGGTCTCGGACGATCCGCTGATCGATTTCCGGGTCCAGGCCTACGCCGTCTCGTTCGGACGGCGCTCGCAGTAACGGGCGCGCGCCGAGCCCTGCCGGGTTGCGCGCGTCCCTCGGTACGAGCCAAGCTCCGTAGCGGCGGCGCGCGTCTCAGGGGCGCCGAGCCCTGCGCGCGGGTGGGTTGACGCATCCTCGCCGGCGCGTCCAATGCGCCGGCATCATGCCCGGAGGCCGTTGCCGATGCCGCCGCTCCTCGCCCTGCCCTTTCCCGCGATCGATCCGGTGGCCCTCGCCATCGGGCCGATCACCATCAAGTGGTACGCGCTGGCCTACATCGCCGGGCTGATCGGCGGCTGGTACTACGCCCGCCGGCTCGTGCTCGCCGACCGGCTCTGGGGCGTGGTGCGCCGGCCGACCATCACCGACATCGACGACCTCGTGGTCTGGGTGGCGCTCGGCGTCGTCCTGGGCGGTCGCATCGGCTACGTGCTGTTCTACAACCTGCCGCTCTACCTCTCCGACCCGATCGAGATCTTCGCCATCCGCAACGGCGGCATGTCGTTCCACGGCGGGTTCCTCGGCGCGATCCTGGCCTTCCTGCTCTTCGCCCGGGCGCGGAAGCTCAACGGCTACACGCTCCTCGACATCGGCGCGGTGGTGGTGCCGATCGGCCTGTTCTTCGGGCGCATCGCCAATTTCGTGAACGGCGAGCTCTGGGGCCGCGTCGCGCCCGACTTCGCCTACGCCATGGTGTTTCCCAGCGGCGGGCCGCTGCCGCGCCACCCGAGCCAGCTCTACGAGGCGGCCACCGAGGGCCTGCTCCTCTTCATCGTGATGGCGCTCGCCGTCTCGCGCTTCGGCTTCCGCAAGCCCGGGCTCCTCGGCGGCATCTTCGTACTCGGCTACGCGGTCGCCCGCACCGGCTGCGAGTTCTTCCGGGAGCCCGACCGGCAGCTCGGCTTCCTGTTCGGCGATCATCTCGGACCGCTCGGCGGCGGCATCACCATGGGGATGCTGCTCTGCGTGCCGATGGCGCTCATCGGGTTGACCTATATCGTGCTGGCCGCCCGCGGGGTCACGCGCCCGCGCCACCCGGTCGGGGCGGCCGCAGGCCCGGAGCGGACGGCAGTCGAGGCGTGAACGGCACGCCGCTGACCGCCGAGCTCGCCGCGCTCATCCGCGAGACCGGGCCGATCGGGGTCGACCGCTACATGGCGCTCTGCCTCGGCCACCCGCTCCACGGCTACTACCGCACCCGCGACCCGCTGGGCACGCGCGGCGACTTCACCACCGCGCCCGAGATCAGCCAGATGTTCGGCGAGCTGATCGGGGTCTGGCTCGCGCTCGTCCGCGCCGCGATGGGGGAGCCCGCGCGCCTCGCCCTGGTGGAACTCGGGCCGGGCCGCGGCACCCTGATGGCCGATGCCCTGCGGGCCCTGAGGGCCGCCGCGCCGGGCGCCGCGCTCGACCTCCATCTCGTCGAGACGAGCCCGCCCTTGCGCGCGGCGCAGGCCCAAAACCTCGCCGGCGCGGATCCGGTCTGGCACGACGCGATCGAGACCCTGCCCGACGGCCCCGCCCTCTTCGTCGCCAACGAGTTCTTCGACTGCCTGCCGGTGCGCCAGTTCGTGCGCACGCCGCGCGGCTGGTGCGAGCGGGTCGTCGGGCTCTCAGCCGAGGGCGGCCTCGCCTTCGGCCTCGCGCCGGAGCCGAGCCGCGAGATCGCCGCCGAGGCGCCGGACGGCGCGGTCCTGGCGGTGCCGGGCGCCGCGCTCGATCTGGTGCGACGCCTGGGGCAGCGCCTGCGTGCGCAGGGCGGAGCCCTGCTCGCCATCGATTACGGACATGTCCGCCCGGGCTTCGGCGACACCCTGCAGGCGCTCGCCCGCCACCGCTTCGTCGACCCTCTGGCGGCGCCGGGCGAGGCGGACCTGACCGCCCACGTCGATTTCGGCGCGCTGGCCCGCGCCGCCGCCCATGCGGGTGCCGCGGTCCACGGACCGGTCGACCAGCGCGACTTCCTCCTCACGATGGGCCTTCCGGCCCGTGCGGAGCGGTTGAAGGCGCGGGCCAGCGCGGCGCAGGCCGCGGCGATCGATGCGGCCGCGGCGCGCCTGACCGACCCGGTCCGCCCCGGCATGGGCAGCCTGTTCAAGGTCCTGGGGCTCGCCGACCCGGCCCTTGGGCCGCTGCCCGCCCTCGGACCGGGCTGAGCCTAGCCCGGCAGCGAGCCGGTCGCGGGCGCGGCCCGGCGGGTGGCCGGATCGGCCTCGCGGCCCGTGGAGCGGACCGGGCCTGCGACGCCCGAGGCGGGCTTGGGGACGGGGCGCCCGATCTCGGGCAGCGAGGGCCAGATCGGCCGGTCGGGTTTGATCCTCTGCGCCATGATCGATCTCACGCGTTCGGGGCTCCGCGCCAGCGGATCCCTCCTGTGCGAACAACGGTCGTCAGGGCCTGGCGGTTCGGCTATCGAAGCCGGTGTCGTCAGGAAGGGCTTGGAATCATCCGCATGTTCATCGAAGCCCCGGAACTCGGCGGCCATGCCGGCCTCCGCCACGCCTTCTTCACCCGGCAAGGCGGCGTCTCGGAGGGGCTCTACGCCTCGCTCAACGGCGGGCTCGGCTCGCGCGATCTGCCCGAGGCCGTGGCCGAGAACCGGGCGCGGATGTGCGCGCATCTCGATCTGCCGGACGACCGGCTCGTCAGCCTCTACCAGGTGCACTCGGCGACCTGCGTCACCGTCGAGGCGCCGTTCGCGGAGCGCCCGCAGGCGGATGCGATGGTCACGCGGGTGCCCGGCCTCGCGCTGGGGATCGCCACGGCCGATTGCGGGCCGATCCTGTTCGCCGATCCCGAGAACGGCGTCGTCGGGGCCGCCCATGCGGGCTGGAAGGGCGCGCTCACGGGCGTCGTCGCCGCGACGGTCGAGGCCATGGAAGCGCTGGGCGCCGAGCGGACCCGCATCGTCGCGGTCCTCGGCCCCACCATCGCGCAGGCGGCCTACGAGGTCGGGCCGGACTTCGTCGCCCGCTTCCGCGACGAGGCGCCCGGCATGGACCGGTTCCTGGGCGAGGGCCGCAGGGCGGGCCACGCGCAGTTCGATCTGCCGGGCTTCATCCTGGCCCGACTCGCCGAGGCCGGGATCGGCGAGGCCGCCGCGCTGAATCTCTGCACCTACGCCGATCCCGAGCGGTTCTACAGCTTCCGCCGCACGACCCACCGGGGCGAGCCCGATTACGGCCGGCTGATCTCCGCGATCACGTTGCTGCCGTGAGGCGGCGCCCGGACCTCACCGGGCTGCGACAATCTGTCAGTCTGGAAGCGCGAAAAACAAGCTTTGCCGTGGAACCTTGACCATTCGGATACGTTCTCGTTGCAAGGTGCTCGGGGAGCAGAGAGCAGCGTCACCGTAAGGGACCGTCCACGGACGGTCGGTGCGCTGCCGGCATAAGCCGCCCCTGAGACTGCCGAGATCGAACGATCAGCGTGCCGGCTCGCGTCGCCGCGCCGCCGTGTTGGAGGACCAGATGATCAAGTCCATGCTTCGGGGCGCGACCGCCCTCGCCGCCTTCGCCGTCGCGGGCTCCGCGCTCGCCGCCGACCTGCCGCGCCGTGCAGCGCCTCCGCCGGTGTTCCAGCCGGTTCCGGTGTTCACCTGGACGGGCTTCTACGCCGGTTTCAACGCGGGCTACGGCTTCGGCGCCAACGACAACAACACCGCCACCGTGGTGGCCGTGCCCAACCGCTACGCCGTGTTCCAGGCCCCGGCCGCCTATAACGGCGTGATCGCCTTCCCGGGCACCAGCTCGAGCGACGGCTTCGTCGGCGGTGGTCAGGTCGGCTACAACTACCAGTTCACCCCGGGCTCGGGCGTGGTGGTGGGCATCGAGGCCGACGCCCAGTACGCCGATTTCGGGCGCAACCGGAACCGCTTCTCGGCCACCAACCCGATCGCCTTCAACGCCCTGGTGTTCAACCCCAACGGCCTGTCGAGCCTGGACTACTTCGGCACCGTGCGCGGGCGCCTCGGCTACGCCTTCGACCGCACCCTGGTCTACGCCACCGGCGGCTTCGCCTACGGCTCGGGCGGCGGGCGCCAGTTCGGCCTGCCGAACGCCAGCACCGACAGCTTCCAGACTGGCTGGGCCGCCGGCGGCGGCGTCGAGTACGCGCTGCCCACCGACTCCTTCCTGAACTTCTTCCGCTCCTCGGCCGTGACGCTCAAGGTCGAAGGCCTCTACGTCAACCTCGACCAGGGCAACCGCAACAACGGCCTCTTCGCGGTCGGCGCCAGCGGCATCCCGGTCGGCATCGGCAGCACCGGCGTCACCCTCGTCCAGGGCGGCAACCGCCGCAACGACACCGAGTTCGCCGTCGTCCGCGCCGGCATCAACTACAAGTTCGGCTCGTACTAAGACCCGATCGGGGCGGGCCTCAGGCCCGCCCGAACCCGGCCAAGCCTGCGCGAAGCCCGGCCGCAAGGTCGGGCTTTTCGCGTCTGTGCTCGCTGTGTCCACACCTGCGATCCGGCCGTTTCCGCGGCGCCCACCGCAAAGTTTCGTGCGCGCCCCCTGACAAAAAACGGGGCACCTCCCCATGTCGTCTCGTGTCCGCGCGGCCCATCGGTCGAAGCGGGTCGATTCGAGGAGGACGACTCCATGAACAGCGAAGAACGCGACGTCATTTCCGGCATCTTCCAGCGCCTGGAGCAGGCCTCGAGCCAGCCCCGCGACGCGGATGCCGAGCGCTTCATCGCCGACAAGCTCCGTGCCCAGCCCTACGCGCCCTACGCGATGGCCCAACTGATCTACGTGCAGGAGGAGGCGATCAAGAGCCTCAACCAGCAGTTGGAGCAGGCGCGCCAGCAGGCGCAGCCCCAGAGCTCCGGCGGCGGCGGGTTCCTGTCGAGCATCTTCGGGGGCGGCTCGCAGCGCCAGGAGCCTCAGCCGCAGCAGCGGCCGGGCGGCGCCTGGGGCGGGCAGCCGGGTTATGGCCAGCCGCAGCCCGGCTATGGACAGCAACCCGGCCCGCAGCAGGGCTACCCGCAACAGGGCTACCCGCAGCAGCAAGGCGGCCCCTGGGGCGGCCAGCCGCAGCAGCCCGCGCGCGGCGGCGGCTTCCTGGCCACCGCCCTGCCGATGGCGGCCGGCGCGGCGGGCGGCATGCTGCTCGGGAGCGCTCTCTCCAACGCCTTCGCGGGCGGCCATTCGAGCCTCGGCAGCGCCGCGGCGGCCGGGCTCGGCGGCGGTGGCGATACGATCGTCGAGAACAACTACTTCGGCTCGGATGCCGGCGGTAATCAGGATCTCGGCGCACCGCTCGGCGGCGGCTTCCCCGATCCGGGGTTCGACAACGGCGGCGGCGGCGACGATTTCGCCGGCGACATGGGCGGTGGCGACGACAGCGACTGGGCCTGAGATCGATCCGGGACCCCGGGCGCCGATTAGCGCCCGGGGGCGCCTCTGGCGGTTCCGATCCGATCGATATCCGCAATCGAGCGTAACAGGCCGCGTGCGCAAGGTTGGTGAGCCCTGCGGAGAACCCCTGACGCGCCTGCCGACGAACGACGCGTTCGACCGACCGTTACCACGGTGATTTTTTGGGGATCGCCTTCGGTCCTCGGAAAATGTCGTCCCGTTCTTGCGAGCCAGCAGCCGGTCCCGTCGCTTGCCGCAACTCCGACAATTCAGGCCACAGCGTCGGCAATCAAACTCAAGACACGAAACCCAGCACTGCCAGACGGAATGCGTCGATGATAGCCGATCCTTCAGGGCGCTGGGATCCGGCGAATGCGGGGTGACGGAAGTCCCCCGCTCGGTTATGCCTCCGGGGCGTCTGTAGAACGTGGGGCCTGTAGCTCAATGGTTAGAGCCGACCGCTCATAACGGTCTGGTTGCAGGTTCGAGTCCTGCCGGGCCCACCACCGCTCCGTTCGGAAAGAGGTCTCTCGACAGCCGAATCCCTTGTCCAGGGGGGGAGCGTGTGGATTTGTCGCCCCTCATAACGACGCGTTGTCCGCTTCTACGGAACCCTTGTCGGAGGAAAGTTCGGCATTGCGCGAGACGGCGCGAGGTCGCGTCGGGACGTGACGGTGTGGCCCCGCCGGCGGTGGACCGTGTCGCGTCGACCGGGATGCACGGGCGCGACGGTGACGACGGGGTCGGCCCGTTTCTGTCAGGCGGCGGGCTGGCTGGTCCACGATGCGCAGCTCGAGCGGATCCGGCGGTCCGGGCCCCGGTCATCCTGCCGCGCCAGGCGAAGGAGCATCCGGTGCGAGGGGCAAAGGTGGATCACTGCCACCGCACTCCATTGCCGGGCTTCAGGACGATCGACCCCGTGCGCGGGCTCGTCTGCGATCCGGAGACAGACCGAGGCCCGTCATCGGGCCGGCTTCGGATGCCGGGAGCGATGACGGGCCCGGGATCGGTCATCGCTCAGAATGCCGACCTGATGCCAAGTCGGGAGCTTTCGGGGAACGCCGCGGCGCTTCGTCGGCACGGGGCGGGAAAATTGCCGCCCCGTCCTGTCATCACAGCACCTCGACGCGCGTGCCGACCGGAATCCGCTCGTAGAGATCCGTGACGTCCTCGTTCATCATCCGGATGCAGCCCGACGAGACGGACTGGCCGATCGTGTGCGGCTCGTTGGTGCCGTGGATGCGGTAGAGCGAGGAGCCGAGATAGAGCGCGCGCGCGCCCAATGGGTTGGCGGGGCCGCCCTCCATGTGGCGCGGCAGGTCGGGGCGGCGGGCCAGCATCTCCGCGGGCGGCGTCCAGTCGGGCCACTCCGCCTTGCGGCTGACCGTCTTGATTCCGGCCCAGGAGAAGCCCGGCCGTCCCACGCCGATCCCGTAGCGAAGGGCCCGTCCGCCCGGCTGCACGAGGTAGAGGAACTTGTTCGGGGTATCGACGACGATCGTGCCGGGGCGCTGGGATCCGTCGAAGGCGACCTCCTGGCGCAGGTAGCGCGGATCGATGCCGCGCGCGATGCGGTCCTCGGCCGGATAGGTCTCGCGCGGCACCTGCCCCGCATAGGGATCGCGGGCCGGAGGAAGCGCGGCGTAGCGCTGGGTCGCGGCGGCAGCCTGGGGATTCGAGGTCCAGCCGCCGTAGGTGCCGACGTCCCGCGGATCGGTCGAGGCACGCCGCGTCGGCGCCGTCGCCCGCAGGGGCTGCGCGGTGCCGGTGACGAGGTACTCGATCAGGCCGCCGCCATAGGCGCCCGGCTCCGCGTAGCGGCTCTGGGCCTTGGCGGCTCCCGCCGCCAGCGCCGTCGCGACCGCCGCCGCGCACATGGTTCCCAAAGTCCGTCCGAGCATCCGTCCGCGCATCGCCTGTGAACTCCCGCGCCCATAGGCCGAGAACCGGCCCGCGCAGGTTCGACGATCCCGCCGGGCAACGGCGGATCCGGTGAACGAACATGGTGAATCGGGGCGTCGCCCCCGCCTCTCCCCGCTGCTTCGCGACTAGCGTGAATCCCCGATTAAGGCTTGGGCGATCGGGCCGAAGCGACGCCCGCCGTTGAAGGTCTGGAAACCAGTTGATCGCATAGTCGGCACCAGACGATCCCGAGCCGGCCGACCCGATGATCCAGAAACGCTATCGCATCGAACAGAGCCTCGGCCTGCCCCAGGCCGCTGCGCCCTCGGCTGCCGAGGCGGGAGCGGCCGACAGCCCGCGGCTCGACGAGATCCTCAGCGCGATCCAGGATCTGCGGAAGATCACCCAGGCGAGCGCGGGCGAGACCGTGGAGGCCTGCCGTCGGGAGCTCAGCGAAGCCTTCGCGATGCGCGGCGACCTCGACTTGATGAAGGACGCGATCACGCGGACCAAGGCGGAACTCGCCGCCCTCCACCGCTCCGAGCATTCCGGCAAGGGCATGCGCCGCGCGGCCGACGAACTCGATGCCGTGGTGGAATCCACCGAACACGCGACGTCGACCCTGCTGACGGCCATCGAGGATATCGAGCAGAGCGCCAACATGATGCGCGCCGCCCGCCTGCCGAAGGTGGCGGAGGAGCGGATCGACGTGATCCTGGAGCGCGTCGTGGTGGCCTACGAGGCCTGCAACTTCCAGGATCTGACCGGTCAACGCATCAGCAAGATCGTGAACGTGATGAAGTTCGTCGAGGACCATCTCGACCGGGTGCTCGAGGCCTGGAGCGGCCTCGACGGCTTCCGTGAGGTCCTGGGCGCGGGCACCGAGACGATCGATCCGAACGACGAGGCGTCGCTGCTGAACGGCCCCAAGCTCGAGGATGATCCGGGCCACGTCGACCAGACCGACATCGACGCGCTGTTCGATTGAGGCCTCGCCGGAGGCCGATGCGCGTCTCGCACGCGGCCCCGCCAGGGGATGATGCGCGCCGCGCGCGGCCCGCACCCCTTTTCCGGCGTTTTCCCGGGGCTTAGATCAGCCCCATGAGCCGGCGCGCCCCGTCAGACCTTCCGCCCGACAGCTTCGACGACGGCCTCGGCGGAGGCCGCGACGACGAGGCGCCCGATCTCGTGCCCGACGACGGGCAGGAGATCGACTTCGATTTCGAGCCGGGCGCGGTCCAGGCCGGCACCGAAGTGATCCGGCGGTTCTGGTCGACGCTGCCCGGCTCGCCCGGCGTCTACCGGATGTTCGATGCCAAGGGCGACGTCCTCTACGTCGGCAAGGCCAAGAACCTGAAGGCCCGGGTCGGCTCCTACGCCCGGGGGCAGGCGCATTCGAACCGTATCGCCCGCATGATCTCGCAGACGGCGGCGATGGAATTCGTCACCACGGCGACCGAGACCGAGGCGCTGCTGCTCGAGGCCAACCTGATCAAGCAGCTGAAGCCCCGCTTCAACGTGCTGATGCGGGACGACAAGTCGTTCCCCTACATCCTCGTTACCGACGACGGCCCGGCGCCGCAGATCGTCAAGCACCGCGGCGCGCGGCGGCGCAAGGGCAGCTATTACGGTCCCTTCGCCAGCGTCTGGGCGGTTAACCGCACCGTGAACGCCCTGCAGCGCGCCTTCCTGCTGCGCACCTGCACCGACAGCTACTACGAGAACCGCACCCGGCCCTGCCTGCTCTACCAGATCAAGCGCTGCTCCGGCCCCTGCACGGGCGAGATCGCGACGGACGATTATCGCGGGCTCGCCGAGGCCGCGAAGGCCTTCCTCGACGGCAAGTCGAATGCCGTGAAGGACCGGATGCGGGCCGAGATGCAGGAGGCCTCCGAGGCGATGGAGTTCGAGCGCGCGGCGCGCTTCCGCGACCGCATCGCCGCGCTCTCGGCGATCCAGGGTGTGCAGGGCGTGAACACCCAAGGGGTCGAGGAGGCCGACGTCTTCGCCCTCGACGAGCAGGCCGGCCAGTTCTGCATCGAGGTGTTCTTCTTCCGCAACTTCCAGAACTGGGGCAACCGCGCCTATTTCCCCAAAGCCGACCGCTCGATGACGCCCGAGGAGGTGCTGGGCTCGTTCATCTCCCAGTTCTACGACGACAAGCCGGCGCCCCGCACGGTGCTGACGAGCCATCCGGTGGAGGATGCCGAGCTCGTAGCCGCCGCCCTGTCGAGCCGGGTCGAGCACCGGGTCGAGATCCACCATCCGCGCCGGGGCGAGCGGAAGAACCTCGTGGACTACGCCCAGCGCAACGCCAAGGAGGCCCTGGCCCGCCGCCTCGCCGACACGGCCTCGCAGGGCAAGCTGCTCACCGCCCTCGGCCAGGCCTTCGGGCTCGAGCGCGCGCCGCGCCGGATCGAGGTCTACGACAACTCGCACATCATGGGCACGAACGCCGTCGGCGGCATGATCGTCGCCGGTCCCACGGGCTTCATGAAGACGCATTACCGCACCTTCAACATCAAGTCCGAGGAGCTGACGCCCGGCGACGATTACGGCATGATGCGCGAGGTCCTTCAGCGCCGCTTCAAGCGCCTCGTCAAGGAGGCGCCGCGCACCGCCCGCGAGGCCGCGGTCGCAGCGCTCGAGGGAGGCGCGACCGAGCCGGTGCCGGAGCCCCCGCCCGATGCCGACGCCTTCCCGGCCTGGCCCGACCTCGTGCTGATCGACGGCGGCAAGGGGCAGCTCGACGCCGCCCGCACGGCGCTCGAGGAGATCGGCGTCACGGACGTGCCCCTCGTCGGCGTGGCCAAGGGCCGCGACCGCGATGCAGGGCGCGAGACCTTCTTCCTGCCGGCGCGGGCGCCCTTCCGCCTGCCGCCGCGCGACCCGACGCTCTACTTCGTGCAGCGCCTGCGCGACGAGGCCCACCGCTTCGCCATCGGCAGCCATCGGGCCAAGCGCAAGCGCGAACTGGTGAGGAACCCCCTCGACGAGATCGCCGGCATCGGGCCGACGCGCAAGCGCGCGCTCCTGCACCATTTCGGCACCGTGAAAGCGATCCAGCGGGCCGCGCTGGAGGATCTCGCCCGGACGCCGGGTGTGAACGCCGCGACGGCGCGCGCCGTCTACGACTTCTTCCACGCCGGAGCCTGATGGGTGAGCGAGATCCCCGACCCGTTGACGGTGGAGAGAACCCGTGATTTCACCGCCCCGATGAACGCCGTCCTCCCCCGACGTCGGTCGCAGGCCTGGACGCTCGCAAACTGCCTTACGTACGGACGCCTCGTGGCGGTCCCCGTGATGGTGGCGCTCCTGTTCTGGCCCGACTCGATCCCCGCCCGCTTCACCGCGCTCGCGGTCTTCGTCGCGGCGGCGATCACCGATTACCTCGACGGCTACGTGGCGCGCGCCTACGCGCAATCCTCGGCGCTCGGCCGGATGCTCGATCCGATCGCCGACAAGCTGCTGGTGGCGGCCTGCCTGCTCATGCTGGTGGCCGACCGGACGATCAGCGGTCCCTCGACCTGGGCCGCCATCGTGATCCTGTGCCGGGAGGTGCTGGTCTCGGGCCTGCGCGAGTATCTCGCCGAGCTGAAGGTCGGGCTGCCGGTGAGCCGGGTCGCCAAGTGGAAGACCACGGTGCAGCTCGTCGCCCTCGGCTTCCTCGTCGCGGGGCCGGCCGGCGAGACCATCCTGCCCGGCACCGAGCGGATCGGCCTCGGCCTGCTCTGGGCCGCCGCCGCCCTGACGCTGTGGACCGGATGGGACTACATGCGGGCGGGGGTGAAGCACGCCATCGAGGACCAGCGCTGAGGCGCGGTCCCGAGGTTCTGGAGAGTGCCGCGATGAAGCTCGTCTATTTCGCCTGGGTGCGCGAGCGCGTCGGCTGTCCGGAGGAGAGCGTCGAGCTGCCGCCCGGCATCGCGACCGTCGCCGACCTCGTCGGCTGGCTGCGGGGCCGCGGCGAGGAATATGCCTACGCCTTCGAGAATCCCGGCGTGGTGCGCGCCGCCATCGACCGGGTTCACGCCAAGCCCGACGCCCCGATCGCGGGCGCGCGGGAGATCGCGTTCTTCCCGCCCATGACCGGCGGCTAGAGCGCAGGCCGACGACGCGGTCGCCGGCTCGTCGAAGGAATGCGCGTCCGACCGATGGGCCTCAGGCCCGCCGCAGCGCCAGCGCGGCGATCGTCGCGGCAGCGAGCAGCGTCCCGGCGACGGGGGTCGCCGATCCGGTCGGGAAGGCCGCGACCGCGACCGTGAAGGCCGCTCCGAAGGTCATCTGCAGGAAGCCGTAGAGGCTGGAGGCCGAGCCCGCCGCGTGCGGGTCGACGTTCATCAGCCCCGCGACGGCGTTCGGTCCGACGAGGCCGACGCCGACCGCGTAGACGACGAGCGGCAGGATCAGGCTGACCACCGTGAGGAGCCCGGCCTGATCGACGGCGAGCAGCCCGATGGCGCCCGCGAGGCAGAGCAGGTTGCCGCCGCGCGCAACCTGGCGGATCGGCACCCGCCCGGCCAGGCGGTTGGCGAGGACCGCGCCCGCCACCATGCCGAACACCACGATCAGGCAATCGAGCCCCACCTCCGAGGAGGAGCGCCCGAGCCGGTCGACGAGCAGGAAGGGCGCCACCGCCAGGAAGGCGTAGAGGCTGGTGCCGGCGCAGGCTCCGGCGATCAGGTAGGCCCGGAACACCGGTGCGCGGACGAGGCGCAGGTAGGCCGACGCCATGGCGACGACGCCCGGCAGCGCGACCCGGTGCCGGTTGGTCTCCGGCAGGGTGAAGACCACCAGGGCGCCGAGAACGCCGACGAGAAGCGCCAGAACCCCGAACACGGCGCGCCAGCCGAGCGTGGCGGTGACCAGGCCGCCGATCGCGGGGGCGAGGGCGGGCGTCAGCGTCATCGCCATGGTGAGGAGCGCGAGCTTGCGTGCGGCGTCGGCGCTGGTCGAGACGTCGCGCACCATCGCCCGGCCGATCACCAGGGAGCCGCAGGCGCCCAGCGATTGCAGGATCCGGGCGCCGACGAGCACGCCGATATTCGGCGCCGGGATCGCCAGGAGGAGGCCCGCCAGATAGAGGCTCAAGCCCGCGATCAGGACCGGACGCCGACCGAACCGGTCGGAGAGCGGGCCGTAGACGAGCTGCCCGCCCGCGAGCCCGACGAGGTAGAGCGTGATGGTGAGCTGGGCGGCCCGCGGCGTGGTCCCGAGATCTGCGGCCGCGGCGGCGAGCGCCGGCACGAAGATGTGCAGGGCCACCGTGCCCGTCATGGTGACGGCGACGAGAAGCGTCAGCGAGGCCGGGCGCGCGTCGCGGCGCGAGGCAGGCCCGGGCGCGGGATCCGGCGCGGTCACGGCGCCGGCCGGGTCACTGGGTGCGGGCCCGATCCACCACCGCGCGGGCGGCGGCGAAGGCCTCGTCCGCGTCGAGTTCGGTGGTGTCGAGCACCACCGCGTCGGCCGCGGCCTTGAGCGGCGCCGCGGAGCGCGAGGCGTCCCGCGCGTCGCGGGCCTGGATGTCGGCGAGGATCGCCGCCAGGGTCACGGCCTCGCCCCGCCCGGTCAGCTCGCGGTGGCGGCGGCGGGCCCGCTCCTCGGCGCTCGCCGTGATGAACAGCTTCACCCGCGCGTCGGGGCAGATCACCGTGCCGATGTCGCGCCCGTCGAGGACCGCGCCGTGCGCCGCGCCGGCGAAGCGCTGCTGCCACGCGAGCAGCGCCGCGCGCACCGCCGGGATGCCGGAGATGCGCGAGGCCGCCTCCCCCATCGCCCGCTCGCGCAGGCGCGGGTCGGCCAGCCGGTCGGCGATCAGGGCGGCGGCGGCGCGGGCCGCGGCGCCCTCGTCGTCGAGGGACGCGCCCGTATCGATCAGGGTCAGGGCCACCGCCCGGTAGAGCAGCCCGGTATCGAGATGGGGCAGGCCGTAATGGTCGGCCAGCCTGCGGGCCAGGGTTCCCTTGCCCGAAGCGGCGGGGCCGTCGATCGCGATCACCATCGGCACGCCGCTCACTCCGCGATCGCGCCGCCGAGATCCCGCATCGTCGGCAGGAAGCTCGGGAAGCTCGTGGCGATCATCGCGCCGTCGTCGACCGTGACGGGCGCGCGCGCGGCCAGCCCCATGACCAGGAACGCCATGGCGATGCGGTGGTCGAGATGCGTGGCGACGGTGCCGCCGCCCGCTGGCGCGGCTCCGTCGCCGTGGACGATCAGGTCGTCGCCCTCGACGAGATGGGCGACGCCGTTGGCCTTGAGCCCCGCCGCCACCGCGGCGAGCCGGTCGGATTCCTTCACGCGCAGCTCGTGCAGGCCGTTCATCCGCGTCGTGCCCTCGGCGAAGGCGGCGGCGACGGCGAGGACGGGGTACTCGTCGATCATCGCGGGTGCGCGCTCGGCCGGCACGTCGACGCCGCGCAGGCGGCTCGCCCGCACACGGAGATCGGCCACGGTCTCGCCGCCCTCCTCGCGCTCGCGCAGGCGCTCGATCTCGGCGCCCATCTCGATCAGCGTGGTGATCAGCCCCGTGCGGAGCGGGTTCATCATCACGCCCTCGAGCGTCACCTCGGAGCCCGGGACGATCAGCGCCGCCACCAGCGGGAAGGCCGCCGAGGACGGGTCGGCCGGCACCACCACCTCGGTGCCGCGCAGGGTCGGCTGCCCCGTGAGCGCGATGCGCCGGCCGTGGCCCTCCGGCCCGTGAGCGGTGACCGCGACCTCGGCGCCGAACAGGCGCAGCATCCGCTCGGTGTGGTCGCGCGTCGCCGCCGATTCGATCACCGTCGTGGTGCCGGGCGCGTTGAGCCCCGCGAGCAGCACCGCCGATTTGATCTGGGCCGAGGCGGCCGGCGTCTCGTAGGTGATCGGGATGGCCTCGCGCGGGCCGCGCAGGGTGAGGGGCACGCGGCCGCCCTCGGCTTGCGAGATCACCTCCGTCCCCATGCGCACCAGCGGATCGAGGATCCGGCGCATCGGGCGGCTGCGCAGGCTCGCGTCGCCGTCGAAGGTGGCGGTGACGGGCTGGCCGCCGACCACCCCCATCATCAGGCGCGAGCCGGTGCCGGCATTGCCGAAATCGAGGGTCCCGGCCGGGTCGCCGAGGCCGCCGATCCCGACCCCGCGCACGCGCCAGCGGCCGGGCTCCAGACGCTCGACGCCGGCACCGAGCGCCTCGGCGGCGGCGGCCGTGCGCAGCACGTCGTCGCCCTCGAGCAGGCCCTCGACCCGGGTCTCGCCCACGGCGAGAAGGCCGAGGATCATGGCGCGGTGCGAGATCGACTTGTCGCCGGGCGGGCGCAGCGCCCCGCGAAGCGCGGCGCCCGGCGAGGCGGTGAGGGGCTGGGGAGGCAGGTCGTGCGACACGAGGAGAATCCGGGAGGCCGGCGCGGGCGGGAATTGGCGGGCCGGTTAGCACCAATGCCGGGCGCCGTCATCCCGAGCGCCTCGGCCCCGTCCCCTGCCGAGGCGAGTGTCGAGTCCCGTGCCGAGTGCTCTGTCGACCGGGCTCGCCGCGCGCACCCGCCGAGCCCGGTCCCGGCTTCGCGCGGCGCGCTTCCGGCGCGCGTCCACCGCATGCCCGGCGGTCGAACCGGATCGTCCGCGAATCCGCAGGGAAGCCGCTGAGCGCCCGGGCGAAACCGGTCCATTTGACAGCCGCTCCCGCCGCGACTAACGGGGCCCCTCCCCAGACAGCACCGTTACGAGGTTTTCGCCCGTGGCCCGACCGGAACTCGGCTTGAAGCGCCAATGCATGAATTGCGGCGCCAAATTCTACGATCTCGCCCGCGATCCCGCCGTCTGCCCGAAATGCGGCACGACCTATCAGGCCGTGGCGACCTCGAGCCGCGCCGCGGCCCCCGCGCTGGCGCGCGCCACGGACGAGGAAGACGAGACGGACGAGAAGGGCCCGGAGCTCGTCTCCCTGGATGAGGTCGAGGCCACCGAGGAGGATGCCGATACCACGACCGACGACGAGACGACGGACGACGCCGCCGGCGACGATGCCGACACCTTCCTGGAGGAAGAGGATGCGGGCGACGACGACGTGTCCGACCTGATCGACGGCGACATCGAGAACGACGAGGAGAGCTGAGCTCTGACCCTCGGAGACCGCGCGGAAGCCCGTCCCGAGCCTCGACGGAGGCCGATCCGAAAATGATCGGCCGGTGCAAAAAAGGGGTTGAGTCCCGGCGGAGGCCCGCTTATAGAACCGGCCTCGCCGGGACGCACAGCGGCTTCGGCGAGACGCTCCGCGGTACCAGACCCGCGGATGCTGATGAAAGTGGGGCCTTAGCTCAGCTGGGAGAGCGCTTCCATGGCATGGAAGAGGTCATCGGTTCGATCCCGTTAGGCTCCACCATCACCTTCTCTGTCCGCCGGTCCATCCGAGGCGGCGGAAACTTTGCCGATCGCTGTCATCGGCTGCAGATCTCTCGAAACACTCACTCGAAACACTCAGTTGCGGACCGCGCTCTCGCGCGCCCGGGTCGGGCATGCTTGGTGCGGAGGACAGGGTCTGTCAGGATCAGCCGTCCGCATCCAGTTCGCGGGCTTCGCCGTTGACGCCACGGAGGTGTCTTATGAGCGTGCGGATCGCGGGGGTGCGGGGTCTGGCCCTCGCGCTGGTGCTGACGGCGGCGACGCCGGGCCGCGCCGGTGCCCCCGAGCAGAGCAGCCCGTTCTTCCGGACGGCGCAATTCGTGGCGCCCCCCGCCGCGACCTTCGCGGCCCCGGACGGCCTGCCGCGCCCGCGGCCGGCCGTTCGCCCGGCCGCCGCCGTCCCTCCGGGCGGGACCTTGCCGAACCAGCGTACGGGCGCGATGCACGAGCGCGCGGTCCGCGACATCTGCATCGGATGCTGAGCGTCGAGGCCCGCCCGCGCGATTCCGGGGGCCGCGTCGCGCCTGGGCCGCATGGACGCCCGTCCGCGCGCCCGCTATGGCGGGGGCCGGTCGCCCGGACGGCGGCTGCCGCCCTCCGGCCGATCCTGCTCGCGGTGCTCATGCCCCTCTTCCTCGCACCGGCCCAAGCGTTCGAGGCCGGCCGGCGGGACGAGCCGTCCGGCCTGATCGCGGCGCTGCGGTCGCGCATCCTGGCGGCGCCGAGTGCCACGGCGGTGCTCGAGGCGTGGTGCGCCGAGCGCGGCCTCAGCCCGGAGGCGCGCCTCGTCGCCCGGCGCGTGGCGGCGCCCGACAAGCCGCTGGCACCCGAGCGGCGCCAGCGCCTCGCCATCGGTCCGGACGAGCCGGTGCGCTACCGCCGGGTCCGGCTCGCCTGCGGCGACCACGTCCTGTCGGAGGCCGACAACTGGTACGTTCCGGGTCGCCTGACCCCGGAGATGAACGCCGCCCTCGACGGCAGCGACGTCCCGTTCGGGCGCGTGGTGCGTCCGCTCGCGCCGAGCCGCCGCAACGTCTCCGTCGACACCTTTCCGATCGCGGCATCGCCGGAGCCCGGCGACCCGCTCTTCGCGGTCGACGCCGTGCTGACGACCGCGGCCGGCCTGCCCTTCTGCGAGGTGGCCGAGACCTATCTGGGGGCGGCTCTGGGATCCGGGCCGCGCTGAGCGCGGCCGTCCCGAGTGACACTCTCCGGCGAGCCTCCCGCACCGACCCTTGCGGGGACGGCGAGGCCCTGGTTAAGCGGAGCCCCCGCTCCTGCGGGCATCATCGGGAGGCTATCCGTCATGACACTGCGACACCGTTCGATCCTGGCCGCCGCCACGCTCGCCAGCCTGCTGCTCGGCGGCATGGCCCACGCGGCGGGCGACCCGAGCGGTGTGTGGCTCACCGAGTCCGGCGATTCGAAGGTGCGCCTGGCCCGCTGCGGCAGCGGCTATTGCGGCAGCATCATCAGCACCGCCGGAAAGGGCCTCGACGAGCACAACCCGAACCCCTCGCTGCGCGGCCGCAGCGTCGTCGGCGTGCAGATCGTCAACGCGGCGACAGCGACCTCGGACGGGTACGAGGGCACGCTCTACAATCCGGTGGATGGGAAGACCTATTCGGGCTCGCTCAAGCTGGCCGGCCCGAACAGCCTCGTGGTGTCCGGCTGCGTCATGAGCGTGTTCTGCAAGCGTCAGACCTGGAAGCGCGTGAACTGAGCCTTCGGGACGCCGTCGTCGAGGATCGCGGGCGGGTTCGCCATCCCGCCCCGGTCGCGCGAGCCGCTCGCAGCGATCGCGTCACAGATCGGGATGGCTGCCCGCCAAGCCCCCGCCCCTTCCCGGGCTGACAGCCTCACACATCGACCGTGCGCTCGGGCGAGTCCGATCGAGGCGCGGCCACGTCCGGAGAGCGCGGGACGGAGACGCGCGGGCCTCATCCGTGATCGATGAACGGCAGCGCCCGCACGGGGTACGGACGAGCCCGGTGCTGGGTTCCGCTCAGCCTGCCTGCAGCGCCGCCGCGATGGCGTCGAGCGCCGCCTGGGCGCCTGCGCCGTCCGGGCCGCCGGCCTGAGCCATGTCGCGTCGCCCGCCGCCGCCCTTGCCGCCGAGATGGCCGGCCCCGGCCCGGACCAGGGCCACCGCGTCGTGGCGCCCCGTCAGATCCTCGGTGACGCCGACCACGAGGCCGGCCTTGCCGTCCGGCGCCACGCCGACGATCGCCACGATGCCGGAGCCCAGGCGGGTCTTACCCTCGTCCGCGAGGCTCTTGAGGTCGCGCATCTCGACGCCCTCGACCACGCGGGCCATGAGCTTGACGCCCGCCACCTCGCGCGCCTCGTCGCCGCCCCCGGAGCCGCCGCCCATCGCGAGCTTCTTGCGCGCCTCCGCCAATTCGCGCTCCAGCCGCCGCCGATCCTCCATGAGCGCTGCGAGCCGGTCGGGCGCCTCCGAGACCGGCGCCTTCAGGAGTCCCGCCAGCGCGCCCAGCGCCCGGCCCTCCTCGGCGCGGTGGCGCCGCGCCGCGTCCGCCGTCATCGCCTCGATGCGGCGCACGCCTGCCCCGACCGCGCTCTCGCCTACGATGCTGATCAGCCCGATATCGCCGGTGCGGGCGGCGTGGGTGCCGCCGCAGAGCTCGATCGAGAAGTTCGGCAGCCGCCCGCCCTCGGTCTCCGTGCCGGCCTCGTCCACCGGCCGGCCCATCGAGACGACCCGGACCTCGTCGCCGTACTTCTCGCCGAAGAGCGCGCGGGCGCCGGACGCGATCGCGTCATCCACCGCCATCAGCTTGGTCACCACCGGGGCGTTCTGCAGCAGGACGGCGTTGGCGATGTCCTCGACGCGGGCGAGTTCCGCCGCCTCGATCGGCTTCGGATGGCTGATGTCGAAGCGCAGCCGCTCGGGCGCCACCAGCGAGCCCTTCTGGGCGACGTGGTCTCCGAGGACCTGGCGCAGGGCTTCGTGCAGGAGATGGGTCGCCGAATGATTGGCGCGGATCGCCCGGCGACGGGCGTGGTCGACCCGAAGCTCCACGGCCTGGTCGCGGGCGAGGGTGCCCTCCTCCACGGCGACGTGGTGGACGAAGAGGTCGCCGAGCTTCTTCTCGGTGGCGGTGACGCGGGCGCGCACGCCCGGACCCACGACGAGGCCGGTATCGCCGACCTGTCCGCCGGACTCGGCGTAGAACGGCGTCTGGTTGGCGAGCATCAGCCCGCTCTCGCCGGCCTTCAGCGCGTCGATCTCGGCGCCGTCCTTGAGCAGCGCGGTGACGATGCCTTCGGCGGCCTCGGTCTCGTAGCCGAGGAACTCGGTGGCGCCGAGGCGCTCGCGCAGCCCGAACCACACCGTCTCGGTCGCGGCCTCGCCCGAGCCCTTCCAGGCCTCGCGGGCGGCCTGCTTCTGTCGCTCCATCGCGGCCGAGAAGGCCGCCGTGTCGACGCCGATGCCGCGCGCCTTGAGGGCGTCCTGCGTCAGGTCGAGGGGGAAGCCGTAGGTGTCGTAGAGGGTGAAGGCGGTCTCGCCGGAGAGCTGGCCGCCGGAGGACAAGTCGCGTGTCTCGGCGTCGAGGATCGCGAGACCGCGCTCCAGCGTGCGGCGAAAGCGGGTCTCCTCGAGGCGCAGGGTCTCGGAGATCAGGCTCTCGGCCCGCATCAGCTCGGGGTAGGCCTGACCCATCTCGCGCATCAACGTCGGGACGAGGCGGTACATCATCGGCTCGCGCGAGCCGAGGAGTTCCGCGTGGCGCATGGCCCGGCGCATGATCCGGCGCAGCACGTAGCCGCGGCCCTCATTCGAGGGCAGCACGCCGTCGGCCACCAGGAACGAGGCGGCGCGCAGGTGGTCGGCGATCACCCGGTAGGACGCGACGGTCCGGGGCTCGGGAGCCCGGCTCACCGCATGCGCCACGGCGTCGATCAGGGAGCGGAACAGGTCGGTGTCGTAGTTCGAGTGCACGCCCTGGAGGATCGCGGCCATGCGCTCCAGGCCCATGCCGGTGTCGATCGAGGGACGCGGCAGGGCGAGGCGGTTGCCCGGCTCGATCTGCTCGTACTGCATGAAGACGAGGTTCCAGAATTCCAGGAAGCGGTCGCCGTCCTCGTCGGGCGAGCCGGGCGGGCCGCCCTGCAGAGCCGGGCCCTGATCGATGAAGATCTCCGAGCAGGGGCCGCAGGGGCCGGTATCGCCCATCTGCCAGAAATTGTCGGAGGTGCCGATGCGGATGATCTTCTCGTCGGGAAACCCCGCGATCTTCTTCCACAGCGTCGCCGCCTCGTCGTCGTCGGCATAGACGGTGACGAGCAGCCGGTCGGGCTTCAGCCCGAATTCCTTGGTGATCAGGGTCCAGGCCAGCTCGATCGCCCGCGGCTTGAAGTAGTCGCCGAACGAGAAATTGCCGAGCATCTCGAAGAAGGTGTGGTGGCGCGCGGTGTAGCCGACGTTGTCGAGGTCGTTGTGCTTGCCGCCCGCGCGGACGCACTTCTGGGCGGTCGTCGCGCGGTTGTAGGGCCGCTTCTCCACACCCGTGAAGACGTTCTTGAACTGCACCATGCCGGCGTTGGTGAACATCAGCGTGGGGTCGTTCTTCGGGACGAGCGAAGACGAGGGCACGACGGCGTGGTCGGCCTTGGCGAAGTAGTCGAGGAAGGTCGACCGGATCTCGTTGACGCCGCTCATCGAAACTGACTCTGCGTGGAACCTGAGGAGTTTGGCAGGCTGCTCGACCGGTTCCGCCGAAGGTTCGGCCGAAGATTCGACCAAGCCCCAGCCAAGCCGCGCGTCCCTCGCGCTCTCTTAGGGAGGAACGCCGATTAAGTCACGGGTGCTGGTTTCGGCCGCCGCGCTTCGTCGACCGCTCGGCCGGGCGCCGCATTCGCCACAGGATGGCCCCAACCGCGGCCGTGTTGTCGCCACATCTGTCAAGCCATCTCGGGTCGGAAGGCGCCGAACCGGCGCGTGATGGGATCTCGAGTCGCATGCAGGGCCTCACGGTCGGATCGTCGCGCAACGCACTGGCCCCTCAAGCCGCCGGCCGGGTCATCCGGTCCGGCCCCGCCCGTTTCGGCGCCGGCCCGGCCGACGCCCTCTCCGCCCAGGTTCAGGTCGGCCGGGACCACGGCAGCCGGATCGCGCTGGTGCGCTCGATCCTGTCGATCTCCCTGGTGGCCGGCGGCCTCAGCGCGGTGCTGATCGGCTCGGGCGCCGAGCTCGGCCGGATCGGCCTCGACAACGCGGTCTCCACCGCCCAGGCCGCCACCGAGATCCCGATGCCGCGCCCGCGCCTGCAGAGCCTTGTGCGGCTGGCGCCCAATCCCGACCCGGCGCCGGCCGTGATCCGGGCCTCCTCGGCCTTCGCGGCGGTGCACGACCTCGACACCGATCTCGGCTCGAACAGCGTCGACCGGGTCTCCTACGATTTCCTTCTCTCCGAGAGCGCGGTCGGCGATCCGAACGACATTCTCGAGTTCGGCCCGATGAAGATCCGGCGCCACCTCGTCCAGACCATCGTGCGCGCCGCCCAGGCGGTGCAGACCGATCCGGTCCTGCTGATGGCGGTCGCCGACAAGGAATCGAGCTTCATCACCGCGGTCCAGGCCAAGACGTCCTCGGCCACCGGCCTGTACCAGTTCATCGAGCGGACCTGGCTCGGCGTGGTGCGGGATTTCGGCGCGAAGTACGGCCTGGAGAAGGAGGCGGCGCTCGTGGTGCCGGACGCCAACGACCGGCCCTCCATCGCCGATCCGGCCGAGCGGGTCCGCATCCTCGAACTGCGCCGCGACCCCTACCTCTCCGCGCTGATGGCCGGCGAGATGCTGAAGCGCGACGCCGCCCGGATCGCCCTGCGCATCGGCCGCGAACTCTCCCTCGGCGAGGTCTACCTCGCCCACTTCCTCGGTCCGGACGACGCCGAGGAATTCCTGGCCAAGGTGGTCGACAAGCCGGGCGCCGCGGCCGCCGCGCTGCTGCCCGGCCCGGCCCGGGCCAACCGCACCATCTTCTTCGCCGCCCATCAGCGCGGGCGCCGCAAGAAGGTCGCCAGCCTCTCGGTGGCCCAGGTCCACGAGAAGTTCGAGGCGATGATGAGCGCCCGCGGCGCGCGCTACCGCGACGTCAAGGCGGTGGCCGGCGTGATGGCCTATGCGGATGCGGAGACGGCCTCGCAGTAGCCGCAGGGCGGCCCACGAGCCCGGCGCCGGCCCGGGAGCCGCACCGATTCGCGCATCGCGGCGCAACTGACGGCGGCGTCCCGACTTCTCTTCCCGAGTGCCGGCCGGCATCGCGCCGGATCCGGGATGACCCGCGGATCATCGGGGGGAGATCTTGACCAAGGCGAATCGGGACGTGGACGGCCAGCGGCGCAACCTGCCGATCGACACCCTCTCGCCGGGGGTGCCGCTCGACCAGATCGGCGAGACGCTGGCCTCGTTCTACGACAGCCTCGTCGCCGAGGGCGTGCCCGAGCATCTCGCCGCCCTCGTCCGCCGGGTGAAGCTCTCCGAGCCCGAGCCGGAAGCCCTGCCGGCCGAGGACCCGCACGCGGTCGCCGTCCCGACGCCGCGCCTCGCCCTCGTCGTCGAGGACGAGCCGGAGCTGCGCGCGCTCGCCGAGACCCTGCTGGAGGAGACCGAGCTCGCCGTGATCGGCTGCGACAGCGCCGAGGCCGCCCTGCGCCTGCTTCAGGCCCGCGGCGGCGAGGTCGCCCTGGTCTTCGCCGACGTGCGGCTGGCCGGGGCCATGGACGGCCTCCAGCTCGCCCACGCGGTGGCGACGCTGTGGCCCCGGGCCCGCCTCGTGGTCACCTCGGGACAGGGCGTCGCCCGGCCCGACCTGCCGCCCGAGGCGGTGTTCATCCCGAAGCCCTGGCACGCCCTCGATGTCCTGGTCGAGGCCGAACGCGCGACGAGCGAGCCGCCGCCGCCGGTGCTCTGACCGCGTCCGTCGCGCGGGAGTGGTCGCCACGGGCGCGCCTCTTGCATCGCGCCGGTCGGTTCCCTCGGAGGCCACGCAGCTTTTGCCGATCCTGTCCGTTCGCCACCTGACGACCTACCGCTACCGGCGGCCCGTCGCATTCGGCGAGCACAGGATCATGTTCCGCCCGCGCGACAGCTACGACCAGCGCCTGATCGAGGCGACGCTCGAGATCGATCCGAAGCCGGCCTCCCTGCGCTGGATGTTCGACGTGTTCGGCAATTGCGTCGCGGTCGCGACCTTCGACCGGCGCGCGGCGGAGCTCCGCTTCGAGTGCGGCATCACCCTCGAGCACACGCCCGAGCACGCCCCCGTGTTCCCGCTGGCGCCGCACGCGACGCATTACCCGTTCGGCTACGGCGTGGAGGACATGCCCGACCTGAGCCGCTCGATCGAGCGGCAATGGCCGGACCCGCGCCACGAGGTCGACGCCTGGGCGCGCAGCTTCGTGCCCTCGACCGGCCGGATCCCGACCCAGGATCTTCTCGCCGATATGACGCGCAGCGTGCGGCGCAACTTCACCTACAACGCCCGCAGCGAGAAGGGCGTGCAGGACCCGCTCACCACGCTGAGGACCAAGTGCGGGTCCTGCCGGGACTTCGCGGTGCTGATGATCGAGGGCGTGCGGGCGCTCGGCATGGCCGCCCGCTTCGTCTCGGGCTACCTCTACAATCCGCGCAACGACCGGGACCGTCACGTCGGCGGCGGCTCGACCCACGCGTGGCTGCAGGTCTACCTGCCGGGCGCCGGCTGGATCGAGTTCGACCCGACCAACGGCATCGTCGGCAACCGCGACCTCATCCGCGTCGCGGTCGCGCGCGATCCGCGCCAAGCCGTGCCGCTGCACGGCTCCTTCTTCGGGCTCGCCAGCGACGACCTCGGCATGCTCGTCAGCGTCGCGGTGACCGAGCGGGAGCCGGCTGCCGCGCCGCCCGACACGCGATCGCGTCCCCTGCAGCACCCCGCCTGAACCGTTCCCGTGGCGCCACACCGTCGAGCGTAAGCGATGAAGATCAGAACCGGTTTCGATATCGCGTTCAACGCGACCCAGCCGACGCCGATGATCCTGATGCTCAGCGTGCACCCGTCGCGGATGCCGGACGTGCTGACCCCGCACGTAATCGGCTTCGATCCCTTTGTGCCGTCCCACGAGTATCGCGACGCCTTCGGCAACATCTGCCACCGCATCGTCACGCCGCCCGGTCCGTTCCGGGTCTTCGCGGATTTCACCGTCCACGATTCGGGCGAGCCCGACGCCTTCGCCCCCTACGCCCGACAGATCCCGGTGCAGGATCTGCCCGACGACGTGCTCGTCTACCTGCTCGGCTCGCGCTACTGCGACACCGACAAGCTCGCCCAGACCGCGTGGTCGCTGTTCGGCAACACGCCCGAAGGATGGGCCCGGGTCCAGGCCATCGTGGATTACACCCACGACCGCATCCGCTTCGACTACCAGCGCGCCGATGCCACCCGCACCGCCCATGACGGCTTCATGCAGCGCGAGGGCGTCTGCCGCGATTTCGCGCATCTCGCGATCGCCTTCTGCCGCTGCATGAACATCCCGGCGCGCTACGCCACCGGCTATCTCGGCGATATCGGCGTGCCGAAGGACCCGGCGCCGATGGACTTCTCGGCCTGGTTCGAGGTCTATCTGGAGGGGCCCGAGGGCCCGCGCTGGTACACGTTCGACGCCCGCCACAACATGCCGCGCATCGGCCGCATCGTCATGGCGCGCGGGCGCGACGCGACCGATTGCGCGATCACCACCAATTTCGGCTTCCTCCACCTCGCCCGCTTCGACGTCCACACCGACGAGGTGTTCTGAGGCTCGGGTCAGCCCTTCCAGTTCTTCAGCGCGCCGAACGGGCTGCTCGCGGCATCCGCCGGGGGGGGGTTCAGCACGGGCTCGACCTGCGCCACCGCGTCGGCCAGCGAGAAGGCCGAGCCGCCCGGGAGCTTGCCTCCCGCGGCGTCGCGGTGCCCGCCGCCGCGGAAGAGCCGCGCCCCGTCGATCGCCGTGCCGTTGTTCGAGCGGAACGAGACCGAGCCCGTGCGCTGCACGTTGAGGACGCGCCGGGCCCGGCCGCCCGTCATGATCAGGTCCGAGACCCGCTGGAACGTGCCGGAATCGAGGGCGAAGGACATCAGCGTCCCGTCGGACAGGGCGTGGAACAGCGCGTCCGAGCGGGCGAGCGCCCGGGCCATGCGGTTGCGGGTGGTGAGGTCCGGGTCGTCGTCCGGCGCATCCGCCAGCAGGGCGTCGGTGAGGCGGGTGCGCAGCTCCGGCACCGCCCGCTCCAGTTCCGCGGGCGTGGCCCCGGCGCGCAGGCGCCCGGCCGCCGCCAGGAGAAGGCCCGAGACGAAGCGGTCGTGCCAGGGATGTCCGACCGGGACCAGAGTGGAAACGTTGTCCCAGAAGATCTCGTCCAGCGCGAGCCCGCCCGCGAAGGCCGGCCGCTCCTTGCTCCAGAGATCGAGGGCGTCGACGGCCTCGACGAGGGTGTCGAGATCGGCCGCGCGCGCCGGGTCGGCCTCGCGGGTGCCGTAGAGGGCGCGATGCGCGACGGCCATCCGGGTAGCGCTCGCGGCCTCCTCGATCAGCACGTCGATGCCGGGATCGCCGAGGTCGAAACGCAGCAGGCCCGCCCGCTCGGGATCGGGCACGGGCGGCAGGTCCTGCCGCGCGAGCTGGTCCACCGACGAGGCGTGGTGATCGAGGACGACGAGGCGGTGGCGCGCCTCGGGTGCGCGCTGCCGGTTCATCGCCGAGAAGCGCTTGAGGAACGCGACGGTCGGCTCCTCGAGGCCGAGATCGGTGAGGAGCAGCATCTCCGGCGCGCCCGCGCGGCGCAGCCGCTTCAACTCGGCATCGACCACCGGGCCGACATCGACGTAGCGCGGCACGTGCACCACGCGGACGGGGTCGGCGAAGGCCGCGACGACGGTGGAGGCGCCGTAGCCGTCGAGATCGTGGTGAGTCAGTTGCGTGAGCTGCATCGCGGGATTCCGGCCTGTCGGGAAGCGACCGGGTCTGCGGGCCGCGCGTCCCCGAGCCTGATAGCGCGCCCGGCGCCGCCCGCAAACGCATCCCGCCGCGTCGCCGGGCGGAGTCCCTCACGCGGAGTCGGGCCGGATCATTCGTCGCCGCCGCGTCGACCGCGCGGGGCCGCTGCGTCCGGCATCGCGCGAGCTCCCGTCCTCGGGTCGGCATCGGAATGATCGGAAGGCGGCGGCCCCTCTCGGGATGATGCCCTATCCGGGGCCGGTCCGCTCGGCCCGCGTCAGCGGCCGGCTGACGAAGCGCGAGCCGGCGAGAAGGAAGCGCCACGGCGTGTCCGCAGCCTTGGTGATGCCGATCCGCCGTCCCGCGACGACCGTAACCGGACTGGGCCGCGCCTCCAGCCGGAACGGCGCCCGGTCGAGGGGCAGGCCGTCCTGCGCGATGCTCACCCCGAGCGCTTGGCACAGCCGGCCCGGCCCGGCGCAGAGGAGACGGGTCTCAGGCACACCCCGGCGCGCGCGCATCGCGTCGAGCCCTGCGGCTGGCTCCAGCGCGCGCAGCAGCACGGCGCTGCCCGGCTCGCAGACGAGGTTCAGGCACCAGTGCAGCCCGTAGGAGCGGTAGACGTAGGCGTGGCCGGGCGGCCCGAACATGCTGGCGTTGCGCGCGGTCGGCCCGGCGAAGCTGTGCGAGGCGGGATCCAGGCGGTCGTAGGCCTCCGTCTCGACGACGGTCCCGCCGATCCCGTCGACGAACAGGCCGCAGCCGATCAGGTCCGACGCCACCGCCGCGGCGCTGCGGGAAAAGAACGTCCGGTCCACCCTCGCCGCCCTCGCCCTCGCGCCCGCCTTCGCGGGCGTTGCCGAAACAACACAGGCCCCGACCATCGGTGCGCGAACCGCGCGCGGCCACACTCCGTCCACACTGCCTTGCGCAATCCGGTGTCATGCCAAGCCGGTGCGGTGCACGCAAACGCACCGGCCGGAACACCGGAGATCTGCCCGATGAGCCTGCGCGATCGTAATGCCGAGGTGGCCCTGGCCTCGTCCTCGGTGATCCAATTTCCGGCCCGGCTCGCCCCGGTCGAGGCCGACGAGTCGATCGCCTCGATGATCGACGTGCTGCAGGAGCAGCTGAAGCTCGCGCGCGAGGGCAAGCTGCGCTCGGTCGCCGTGGTCTCCGTCTCCGCGGACGGCGAGGCCGTCGGCACGCAATGGTCCTGCAACCCGGGCGACATCACCAGCCTGATCGGCAAGCTGACGGTGCTGACGCACGACCTGATGGCCTCGCGCAAGTAGGTCTCCCTCGACTCGCGCCGTTCCGCGCGACCCCGAGCTTTTCCCTCCGCGTCGATCCGGACGAGGCGAGATGCCGACCGCAAGCCGCCGCACGATCCTCACGGGTGCCCTCGCCACGGCCGTGCTCGCCGGGCGCCGGGCGTGTGCCGCCGAGAGCGCGCTGCCCCGGCAGGCGCCGGGCTATTATCGCTACCGCGTCGGCGACGCCCTCGCCACCGCGGTGACGGACGGCGCCAACACCTTCGCGCTGCCCGAGACCTTCGTGGGCAACGCGTCCCGGACCGAGGTCGCCGCCGCGCTCGTCGCCGATTTCCGCGACGGGGCGCGGCTCACCGTGCCGTTCACCCCCCTGGTGATCGAGGCGGGCGGGCGCCGCATCGTGGTCGATACCGGCAACGGCGAGGCCGCCGTCCGGACCAGCGGCGGCGCGATCGGCCAGTTCCACGCCAATCTGCGGGCGGCGGGATACGACCCGGACGCGATCGACACGGTGGTGATCTCGCATTTCCACGGCGACCACGTGAACGGCCTGTTGACGCCCGACGGGCGGCCGGCCTTCCCGAACGCCGAGATCCGGGTGCCCGAGCCCGAATGGGCCTACTGGATGGACGACGGCGCCATGAGCCGGGCGCCGGCCGGCCGGATGCAGGAGCAGTTCCGCAACGCCCGACGGGTGTTCGACGGACTCGCCCGCAAGGTGACGCCCTATGCCTGGGAGCGCGAGGTCGTGCCGGGGCTGACCGCCGTCGGAACGCCCGGGCACACGCCGGGCCATACCTCCTTCGTGCTGGCTTCCGGCAGCGCGAGCGTCTTCATCCAGTCCGACGTCACCAACGTGCCGGTGCTGTTCGCGCGCCATCCCGGCTGGCACGTGATGTACGACCAGGATCCCGACATGGCCGAGGCCACGCGGCGCCGGGTCTACGACCGGATCGCCTCCGAGCGTGCGCTGCTGCAGGGCTTCCACTACCCGTTCCCGGCACTGGGCCACCTGGAGCGGACGGCCGACGGCTACCGCGAGGTCCTGGCGCCCTGGAGCCCCGTCCTGTGAGAGCCGGAACGATCCGCCGCCGCCTCGCGGGCCTCGCCCTCCTGATGCCGGCGCTGATCGGCGGCCGGTCCGCCGCCGTCGCGCAGGAGGCCGGCTGGGCGGCGGCGATCGCGCCGGGCGGGCGGCTGCGCGCGGCGATCAATCTCGGCAACCCGGTGCTCGCGCGGACCGAGGACGGCGCCCTGCAGGGCATCTCGGTCGATCTCGCCCGCCGCCTCGCCGAGCGCCTCGGGCTGCCCCTCGACCTCGTGCCCTACGAGGCGGCCGGACGGGTCTCGGCGGACGCGCAGGGCGCGGCCTGGGACGTGGCGTTCCTGGCCGCCGACCCGGTCCGCGCGGCCGGCATCGCCTTCACGGCGCCCTACCTCGTGATCGAGGGGACCTACATGGTGCCGCCGGGCTCCGATCTCTCGGCCATCGAGGCGGTCGACCGGCCGGGCGTGCGCATCGCGGTCGGGCGGGGCAGCGCCTACGACCTCTTCCTCACCCGGGCGATCCACCACGCGGCGCTGCTGCGCGCGCCGACCTCGTCGGAGGCCGTCGACCTGTTCGTGCGCGAGCGGCTCGAGGCCGTGGGCGGCGTGCGGCAGCCGCTGGTGCGCTACGCCGCCGAGCATCCGGGCTACCGCGTCCTGCCGGGCCGGTTCATGGCGATCGAGCAGGCGATGGGCGTGCCGCGGACGCGCCCGGCGGCGCTCCCGAGCCTGCGCGCCTTCGTCGAGGAGGCGAAGGCGTCGGGCTTCGTCGCCGAATCGATCCGCCGCCACGCCCAGCCGGACGCGCTCGTCGCCCCGCCCGCCAGCGAGCCGCCCCGCGAGTGAGCCCGGCGGGGCCGCGAGCGATCAGATCAGATCCGGACGATTCCTTCGGATTGGCGGCTCTGGGCTTCGCTCAGGTGCCGCGCGGCCTCGTCTGACCCGGCCTCCGCTGTGATCGAGCGGAGGTCGCATCAGACGTCGAGCACCAGCGTTGCGCCCCTCTGCGCGCGCGAGCAGCACACCGTCATGCGGTCGTTGCGGGCGCGGTCGGCCTCGGAGAGGAACAGGTCGCGGTGGTCAACGGCACCCGAAACGACGCGGGTGACGCAGGTGCCGCAGACGCCCTGCTCGCAGGAGACCGGGATCTCGATGCCGTGCTTGGCCAGGATCTGCGCCACGCTGCGCTCGGGCGGGATCTCGACGGTCAGGCCGCTGCGCGCGGCGGTGACGCTGAAGGGATCGCCCTTGCGGTCGACATCCGCCGTGAAGCGCTCCCGGTGCAGACGCTCCGGCGCCCAGCCGAGGGATTCGGCCGCCGCCGCGACGCCGTCCTGGAGGCGCGCCGGCCCGCAGACATAGACCTGCGCGTCGGCCGGCTCCTCGGCGAGCACCGCGCGGGGATCGAAGCGCGGGGTGTCCGGGTCGGCGCCGAGATGGACCGAGAGGCGGTCGGCGAAGGGGCCCGCTTCGAGGGCCGCGAGGAAGGGCGCCGTCGCCCGGTTGTGGGCGCAGTAATGCAGGCTGAAATCCGCCCCGCGCGCGGCCAGCGCGTGCGCCATGGCGAGGATCGGCGTCACCCCGATGCCGCCCGCGATCAGCAGGTGGCGCCGGCCTTCAGCGAGGCCGAACCGGTTGCGCGGCCGGGTGATGCGCACGCGCCGGCCCACGTGGAAGGCGTCGTGGATGGTCTGCGAGCCGCCGCGCGAGGCGGCCTCCAGCAGCACCGCGATGGTGTAGCGGCTCCGGTCGGCCGGATCGCTGCAGAGCGAGTATTGTCGCACGATGCCGGTGGCCACATGCACGTCGACATGCGCGCCCGCTTCGAAGGGCGGCAACGCGCCGGTCTCGGCCACGAGGTCGAGGGCGACGACGCGCTCGGCCTCGCGGGTGACCCGGTCGATCACCACCTGGATCGTGCCCTCGGCCCCGGGGCCCTTGAGCATCAGCCCGGGCTTGCCGACGGGCGCCGGGGGTGGGGCCGCGCGCCGCACCTCGTCCTCGCCGTTCTGGTGCAGCAGGTCGAGCAGGCGCTTGCGCATGATGATGCCGGGCCGGTCCGAGGCCATGTGGCTCTCGATCCGCGTGGCGAGATCGAGGGTCGCGTCCGGGTCCGTGCTCTCCAGGACCTCCTTGTCCTCGTTGGTGATCTTGAGGTCCCAGGCGATCAGCCTCTCGGTCGAGCAATCCTCCTCGCGGTCGTTGCGGTAGAGGAGCTGCATCAGCTGGATGCGCTCGTCGTCGATCGGGGTCGCCGAGTTGATGATGATGTGCCGGATGCCGCTCGGATACTCCATGTCCATCCGTCGGCAGAACGGCAGGTACCAGTGGTTCTCCATCTTGCGCTGGGTGTAGGGCCTGGTGTCGCCCGTGATGGCATGGGCCTCCGGCGGGTTGACGATGTCGACCGTCGAGGCGGCGTAGAAGCCGTAATCGGTCTCGATGATGTCGTAGATCTTCGGCTTCGGTTGGCTCGCGTCGCCGAAGGTGCCCTGGTGCACGAAGGCGAAGTGGGCGTTGTCGAAGGAGTTCTCCATCATCCGCATCGGCGCGGTCTTCCAGGTCTCGTAGAACTGGAAGATGCGCCGGAAGGCCGGGTCGCGGTCCTCGGGGATGTCGAACAGGTCCTCGATCGGCTCCTCGATCGAGACCCAGACGTAGCCGTAGCGCGCCATGCAGAAATACGCGTCGACCGAGACGTCGGGCAGCGGCCGGTCGTCATCGTACTGGGGCACGCGCACGAGCCGGCCCGTGCCGTCGTAGCTCCACCCATGATAGCCGCAGACGATGGTGCCTCGCTCGCACCAGCCCTTGGAGAGGCGCGCGGTGCGGTGGCAGCAACGGTCGCGCAGGGCCTTCGGCGCCCCGTCCTGATCGAGGAACAGCACCATCTCGATGCCCATCAGGGTGAAGGGCTTCGGGCCGGTCTCCAGTTCGTGAACCGGGATGCAGGCATGCCAGAACTTGCGGAAGAGGTTCTGCTTCGTGGTGAGCATCGTCGTTACTCCAACGACGTTTTCGCGCCCGGCCGGGATGACTGCGCGAGGGGAATCGAACGTCAGTCGGCGAGGCGCCGGACGATTGCCGCGGCGCGGGCCGACAGGGCGGGCAGATCGACGCCCGGCACGGCGCCGTCCGCGACGACGGGCCGGCCCGCCACGAGGACGTGGCGCAGATGCGCCGATCCCGCGCAGGCGACGGGCGCCGCCAGCGGGTCGTGCAGGCCGGCGTAGCGCGGATGCGTCAGGTCGAAGACCGCGATGTCGGCGGCCTGCCCCACCGCGAGCGTGCCGATGGCGGGCAGGTTCAGGATGTCGGCTCCGCCCGCCGTCGACCAGCGCAGGACGTCGTCGCAGGTCAGGCTCGGCGCGCCCTTCACCGAGCGGTGGGCGAGCCAGGCGCAGTGCATCTCGCTCACCATGTCGGCGGCCTCGTTCGAGGCGGCGCCGTCGACGCCGATCGAGACGCGGCCCCCCGCCCTGTCGAGTTCGACTGCCGGCGCGATGCCCGAGCCGAGCCGGCAATTGCTCTGCGGGCAATGGGCCATGCCGGTGCCGGTCTCGGCCAGGAGCGCGACCTCGCCCGGATCGGCGTGGACGAGATGGGCGAAGAACACGTCGCGCCCGGTCCAGCCGTGCTCGGCCACGAACTGCACCGGGCGCATCCCGTAGGTGGCGAGGGTGTAGTCGACGTAGGTGCCGGTCTCCGAGAGGTGGCTGTGCAGGCCGATCCCCATGGCGCGGGCGGCGACCGCCATGGCGCGCAACTCGTCCGGGGTGCAGGCCCAGGTCGGCGTGCTCGGGGCCAGAACCACGCGGGTCATCGCGTCGGGCGCCCGGTCGTCGTAGCGGTCCGCGAGGTCGCGCACCCGTTCCAGCATCCGGTCGAGGGGCTCGGTCGGCGTCGGCACGATCTCGGGCGTGTCGTAGCTGCGGCTCAGCGTGCCGCCGCCGCGCGCCAGGGTGAGGCGCAGGCCGAAGCGCTCGGCCGTCTCGAACAGGAGCGCGGCCGGGTCGAAGCGGTAGCTGTCGGCGAACAGGTAATGGTGGTCGCAGAGCGTGGTGCAGCCGGAGAGCAGCAGCTCGACCATGCCGATCTCGGCCGCGACCCGCATCGCCTCCTCGTCGAGGCGGCTCCAGTAGCGGTAGGGCACGCAGCGCAGCCAGGTCTCGAGCCCGACGTCGAGCCCGGCCGGCACCGCCTTGAGCACGCTCTGGAACAGGTGGTGATGCGTGCTGACGAGCCCCGGCGTCACCACGCAGTTGCGGACATCGAGCACCCGGTCGCCGGGTTCGGCCGGCACGTGGCCGAGCGCGGCGATGCGGCCGTCGCGGATGCGGAGGTCGCCGGTCGCGCGGGCGCCGACGCCCGGGAGGCCGGTGAGGAGGCCGATCGCTCCGCGGAGGACGAGATCGCCGGTCGTCGCGCTCATCGGGTCTCCTCCGCGGCGCTCTCGTGCCAGGTCAGCAGGCGGCGGCTCAGCAGCGCCATCGCCAGCGACAGCAGCACCCCCGTCACGGAGATGAGCAGGAGCGCGGCGAACATGCGCGGGATGTCGAGCTGGAAGCTCGATTGCAGGATCTCGTAGGCGAGGCCGGCGCTGCGCCCGCCCGTGCCGGCCACGAACTCGGCGACCACGGCGCCGATCAGGGCGAGGCCGCTCGCGATGCGCAGGCCCGCCAGGAAGAACGGCAGCGCGCTCGGCACCCGCAGCCGGGTCAGGATCTGCCAGCGCCCGGCCTTGTTCATGCGGAAGTAGCTGAGCAGGCCCGGATCGACGCTGCGCAGGCCGATCGTGGTGTTGGAGATCACCGGGAACACGGCGATCACCGCCGCGCAGATCGTGAGCGACCAGAACGTGTCCTTGACCAGGATGATGATCAGCGGCGCCACCGCGACGATCGGCGTGACCTGGAGCATCACCGCGTAGGGAAAGAAGCAGATTTCGATCAGCCGGCTCTGCACGAACAGGAAGGCCACCAGGGTGCCGACGAGGGTGGCGCCGAGGAAGGCCAGCAGCGTGACCTTCAGGGTGCTGGCGAGCGCCGCGAGCAGGGGTCCGAGATTGGCCGCGAGGCTCAGGCCGATGTCGCTCGGGGCCGGGAACAGGTAGGCCGGGATGCCGCGCAGGGTGCAGACGGCCTGCCACAGGCCGAGGAGGAGGAGCCCGACGGCGACCGGCGCCAGGGCGTTGCGGAACCACGCCCGCTCGATCAGGGGCCGCGTCGCGGGTCTCATCGCGCCTCCCCCCGGCTGACGAGCGAGGCTTGGTGCAGGAGGGCCGACACGGCCCGGCCGTGGCCGGCGAAGCGGTCGCTCAGGCGGAACTCCTCGTCCCGCGGCTGGGGCTCGTCGACCGCGTACTCGGCGAAGATCCGTCCGGGCTGCGCCGCCATCACGATCACCCGCGTGGACAGGAACACCGCCTCGGAGACCGAATGGGTCACGAACACCGTGGTCAGGCGCCGCCGGCAGGACAGGGCGAGAAGATCCGCATCGAGCCGGTTCCGGGTGAACTCGTCGAGCGCCCCGAACGGCTCGTCCATCAGCAGCAGGTCCGGCTCGGTGACCAGCGCCCGGGCGATCGAGACGCGCATGCGCATGCCGCCGGACAAGGTGCGCGGCATCGCGCCGGCCCGTCCGCCGAGCTCGACCTGTTCGAGGGCGGCCCGGACCCGGGGGGCCGCGTCGCGGCGGGGGACGCCCGCGAGGTCGAGGGGGAGCCGGACATTCGTCGCGACGTCGGCCCAGGGCATCAGGGTCGGCTCCTGGAACACGAAGGCGAGGCGGCGCCCCGCATCGCCGACCCGGTCGAAGCCGCCGCGCCACCACAGGATGCGCCCGTCGCTCGGCTCGTGCAGGCGCGCGATCAGCTTCAGCAGGGTGCTCTTGCCGCAGCCCGAGGGGCCGATCAGGCTGACGAACTCGCCCGGCTCGACGCGGAGGGTGACCGGATCGAGCCCGCGGACGCCACCGGCGAAGACCTTCTCGGCCGAGAGCAGCTCGACGACCGGGGCCGGACCGGGCGACAGGCGCAGAGAGGGGTCGGGGCGCGCGTCCATCAGGATCACGCCGGCATGATGCCGAGGCCGTCGACGAAGCGCGTCGTGAAGGCCTTGCGCCACTCGGTGGCGGGCGAGAGCGTGCCGCCCGCCACCATGAAGTCGTAGGTCTGCTTCCAGCGCGCCTCGGAGATCGTGCCGATGCCCCGCTCGGCCGCCTCGCCCTTGCCCAGCACGTCCTGCGCCTTCATCCAGGCGACCGCGTAGGCGATGCGGGCCTCGTCCATCTTGGGGTTGGCTTGGCGGATCAAGGCGTTGGCGGGCCCCGGGTTCGACAGGTAGTCCCGCCAGCCCATGAGCGTCGCCCGCACGAAGGCCCGAACCGCCTCGGGGTTGGTCTCGGCAAAGCGCTCGGTCGTCACCATTGTGGTGCCGTAGGGCGGGTAGCCGTCGTCGGCGAAGAGGAAGAACTTGACCTTGCCGCCCTGCTGGCGCGCCTCGAAGGGCTCCGACGAGGGATAGGCCTGCACCGCCGCGTCCGGGTCCAGCAGGAAGGGCTGCAGGTTGAAGGTGTAGGGGGCGGCTTGGTCGTCGGCGTAGCCGAAGCGCTGCTTCAGCCAGGGCCAGAAGGTCACGTGCGAGGTGTTGGCGATCAGGATCTTGCGGCCCTTGAGGTCCTGCAGGCCGGCGACCCCGTCATGGGTCATCAGGCCCTGGAGGTCGTGCTGGAACGAGGTCGCGACCGTCACCACCGGGAGCTTGCGCTCGACCGCCTTCATCACCTGGATGTCGTAGCCCATGACGATGTCGGCGTTGCCCGCGGTGAGGAGCTGCAGGCCGTTGATCTGCGGGCCGCCCATGTCGATGGCGACGTCGAGCCCCTCCTTCGCGTAGAGGCCGGTGGCGAGCGCTTGGTAGAAGCCGCCGTGCTCGGCCTGCGCGAACCAGCTCGTCAGGAAGCGGATCCTCGTGGGTGCGGCGCGCGCGCGGCGCGGTGCGGCGAGAAGCCCGGCCGCCGCCGCGGCAGCGCTGCCCAGAACCGCGTTGCGACGTGTGAGCGTGACGGCCATCGCCTTGAACCTCCTGCGGATTTCACCCGATTGATAGGCCTTGCTCGCTCTTTGAGAAGCATTAAAAAGAGTGCTCAGCGATGCCTTTGAGGCAACGGAGCGCCGATGCTGCACGCGCGAATGCTGGGCTATCTCGACGAGGTCGCGCGCACCGGCTCGATCCGCCGGGCGGCCGACCGGCTCGGGATTGCCGCCTCCTCGATCAACCGGCAGATCCTGGCGCTGGAGGCCGAGTTCGGGGTGCAGCTCTTCGAGCGCCTGCCCCGCCGCATGCGGCTCACGGTGGCGGGCGAGCTCCTGATCGCCCATGTGCGCCAGACCCTGCGGGGCCATGCCGAGATGCGCTCGCGCTTCATCGACCTGCAGGGACAGCGCCGGGGCCTGGTGCGGATCGCCACGATGAGCGGCCTCGCCAACACCCTGATGCCGCCGCTGGTGAACTGGATGCGGGCCAACCTCCCCTACGTGAAGCTCGTGGTGCGGGCGCTGCCGCGCGACGACGTGGTCGGGGCGGTGATCAATGCCGAGGCGGACCTCGGATTGGGCTACCAGCTGCCGTCGGACCCGAAGCTCCGGGTCCTGGGGCGCACCACCTCGCGGATCGGCGTGGTCACGGCGCCCGGCCACGCGCTGGCGCTGCGCTGCCGCGGCGGCACCGCGGCGCTCGCCGACTGCATCGGCTTCCCGATGGTGATCCCGGACCGCTCCGTGACCATCGGGGCGCTGCTCGCCGAGGCCTTCGAGCGCTCGATGATCGGCATCGAGTCGATCGCCGAGACGAACTCGATCGAGCTCCTGAAGCGCTCCGTCGGCCTGGGCGAGACCGTGGCCTTCCTGAGCGAGATCGAGACCGACGTCGAGGTCGCGCGGGGCGAGATGGTGTTCATGCCGCTGCGCGACAGCGGCCTGCAGGCGCAGGAGCTGCGCCTCGTCGCCCGCCGCACCGCCCCGATCGACGCGACCCAGAGCCGGGTCGCCGAGGAGTTGCGGCAGATGCTCGCCGCCGCGGACGCCCGCCGCGGGCGGGGCTGACGGACTGCCCGCAGGCGTATCGCCCGCACGCGGCTCCGCGTGCCGGACCGTGTTGCGGGGCCTGAGGCTTTGCAGTACCGGGTCAGGCCGCCGGTTCTCGACGGCACCGATTTTCCGGCCCCGTCCGCGATCGCACCTTCGGCGAGCAGCGCCCGTCACGATCCCGTTGGCCGTGATGCGCCGCCCGATCGATCCGGGGATCCGGCCTGGGCGGTCCAGAGCAGAGGACGACGCCGTGGCGCCTCATCCGCAGACGGTCCCCGCACTGCCCAAGGTGCCGACCGGCATCGCGGGCTTCGACGCCATTACCTTCGGAGGCCTGCCCGCCGGGCGGCCGTCGCTCGTCTGCGGCGCGGCGGGCTGCGGCAAGACGCTGTTCGCCACGACCTTCCTGGTCAACGGCGCGACGGCCTATGGCGAGCCCGGCGTGTTCATGAGCTTCGAGGAGCGCGCCGAGGATCTCGCCGCCAACGTCGCCTCCCTCGGCTACGACCTCGACGGCCTCGTGGCCGCGGGCAAGCTCGCGATCGACCATGTCCGGGTCGAGCGCAGCGAGATCGAGGAGACCGGCGAGTACGACCTCGAGGGCCTGTTCATTCGCCTCGGCTTCGCAGTGGATTCGGTGGGTGCCAAGCGCATCGTGCTCGACACGATCGAGACGCTGTTCTCGGGCTTCAGCGATCCCGGCCTACTGCGCGCGGAATTGCGCCGCCTGTTCGGCTGGATCAAGGACCGGGGGCTCACCGCGATCATCACGGGCGAGCGCGGCGAGGGCCAGCTCACCCGCCAGGGACTCGAGGAATACGTCTCGGACTGCGTGGTGCTCCTCGACAACCGGGTCGAGGAGCAGATCACCACGCGGCGCCTGCGCGTCGTCAAGTATCGCGGCTCGGCCCACGGCACCAACGAGTACCCGTTCCTGATCGATGCGGGCGGGATCAGCGTGCTGCCCGTCACCTCGGCCGATCTCGATTACAGCGCGCCCGCGGGCGTGATCTCGACCGGGATCCCGGGACTCGACGCCATGCTCGGGCCCGGCGGCTTCCACCGCGGGTCGAGCATCCTGATCTCGGGCGAGGCCGGGACCGGCAAGACCATGATCACGGCCAGCATGATGGACGCGGCCTGCGCCCGCGGCGAGCGCTGCATGGCCTTCGTCTTCGAGGAGAGCGGCGACCAGATCGTGCGCAATGCCGCCTCGATCGGTCTGGATCTCGCGCGCCACCTCGCCTCCGGGCTTCTGCGCTTCGAGGCGGCGCGACCGAGCCTCTACGGCCTGGAGATGCATCTGGCGCGGATGCACCGCGACATCGAGCAGTTCGGCCCGAGCCTCGTCGTGGTCGATCCGCTCTCGGCGTTGCGCGGCCCTGCGAGCGAATTGCAGGCGACCGTGCTGCGCATGATCGACCTGCTCAAGAGCCGCGGCATCACCGCGGTGGTCACCAGCATGCGCACCGACGGCGGCATCGACAGCGGGGACGACATCGGCGTGTCCTCGCTGATGGATTCCTGGGTGAAGCTCCTGAACGTGGAGGCGAATGGCGAGCGGACGCGCACCCTCTACGTCATCAAGGCCCGCGGGATGAGCCACTCCCACCAGATCCGCGAGTTCCTGATGTCGAATTCGGGGATCGATCTGGTCGATGCGTATGTTGGTCCGGCGGGCGTGCTCACCGGCAGCGCCCGGATCGTTCAGGAGGCCGAGGAGCAGGCGGCGGCGGAGCGGCGTCGGCAGGAGGCGGAGCGGCGCCATCGCGCGGCGGCGCGGCGGCGGCTCTCTATCGAGCGGCAGATCGCGGAGCTGCAGGCGAGCCTGGAGGCCACCGAGGAGGAGGAGACCGTGCTGCTCGGCGAGGATGCCGCGCACGAGGCACGGATGACGGGCGAGCGCCGGGCGCTCGCGGCACGGCGGGAGGGCAGATGACGGGCGACGACACGGCGGAAGACCCACAGGAGGGCGACCTCGAGACCGGCACCTATCATCTGCGCCTCTACGTCGCCGGGCAGACCGCGAAGTCGCTCGCCGCGATGGCGAACCTGAAGCGGTTCTGCGAGCAGCACCTCGCGGGTCGCTACGACCTAGAGGTAATCGACCTCCTGAAGAACCCGCAGCTCGCGGCCGGCGACCAGATCCTGGCGATCCCGACCCTGGTGCGGCGCCTGCCCTCGCCCCTGAAGCGCATCATCGGCGACCTCTCGAACACCGAGAAGGTTTTCGTCGGCCTCGATATCCGGCCGAAGGCGTCCCAGACGTGAGCGGGTCCGAGCCGGGTGCCGAGGAACGCTATCGCCTGCGCCTGTTCATCGCCGGCACCTCGCCGCGTTCGCGCCGCACCATCGAGACGGTCCGGCACGTCTGCGACGCCGACCTGCCGGGACGCTACGATCTCGAGATCGTCGATATCTACCAGCAGCCCCAGCTTGCCGAGAGCGACCGCGTGCTGGCCGCCCCGACCCTGGTGCGACTGCGCCCAGAGCCCGCCCGTCGCCTGACCGGCGATCTCGGCGACGCCCGCCGGATCCGCGCCGGGCTCGGCCTCGGCGCCGGAGAGGCCGATGAACCCTGACGCGGGCGATCCCGGACAGGACCCGACGGCCACGGCCGCTCTCGCGAGCGCGCTGGCCCGCATCCGCGACCTGGAGGCGCGCCTGGAGGAGAGCGAGGAGACGCTGGCCGCGATCCGGCGCGGCGATTTCGACGCGGTGGTCGTCGAGGGCCTCGACGGCGAGCGCCTCGTCTACACCCTGGAGAACGCCGACCGGCCCTACCGCGTGCTGATCGAGCAGATCCAGGAGGGCGCCTTCACCCTCGCGCCGGATGCCACGATCCTCTACTGCAACCGGCGCCTCGCCGAGATGCTGGACACGCGCCAGGAGCGCCTGATCGGGCGGGCACTGACGGGCTTCGTCCGCGGGGCTCACCAGGAAGCGCTCGACGCCCTGCTGGCCGAGGCCGCCGAGGCCCCCGCCCGCGCCGAGATCGTGCTGGGCGAGGCGGACGGCGCGCAGCGGCCGTTCCTCGTGTCGCTGAGCCGGCTGGCGCGCGACGGCGAGCAGGACTCGCTCCTCTGCGGCGTGCTCACCGATCTGGCCGAGCAGCGCTGGCGCCTGCAGGAGCTCGCCGAGGCCAATACCCGCCTCACCGCGGAGATCACCGAGCGCGAGCGCATCGAGGAGGCCCTGCGCCAGGCCCAGAAGCTCGAGGCGGTGGGCCAGCTCACCGGTGGCGTGGCGCACGATTTCAACAACCTCCTCACCGTGATCAAGTCCTCGACCGATCTGCTCAAGCGCCGCGACCTGCCCGAGGATCGCCGCTCCCGCTACGTGCTGGCGATCTCCGATACCGTCGACCGCGCGGCCAAGCTCACCGGCCAGCTCCTCGCCTTCGCGCGGCGCCAGGCGCTCAAGCCCGAGACCTTCGATGCGGGGGCGAGCGTCGCCGCCATCGGCGACATGGTGGGCACCCTCACGGGCGCCCGGGTCCGCGTGGTGACGCGGCTGCCCGAGCAGCCCTGCTTCGTCCATGCCGATCCGAGTCAGTTCGACACCGCCATCGTCAACATCGCGGTCAACGCCCGCGACGCCATGAACGGCGAGGGCGTGCTCACCATCCTGGTCCAGCCGGCGGACGGCGTCCCCGGCACCCGGCGGCAGGCCGCGGTGACCGGCCCCTTCGTCGCCGTCTCGGTGAGCGACACCGGCACCGGCATCGCGCCCGAGGCGATGGAGCGGATCTTCGAGCCGTTCTTCACCACCAAGGGCGTCGGTCAGGGCACCGGTCTCGGGCTGAGCCAGGTCTTCGGCTTCGTCAAGCAATCTGGCGGCGAGGTGCTGGTCGAGAGCGAGGTCGGCGCGGGCACCACCTTCACGCTCTACCTGCCCAGGGCCGAGGCGCCCGCGAGCCGGCCGGAGGAGGACGAGACCGTCACCGTTCCGATCGACGGACGCGGCACCTGCGTGCTCGTGGTCGAGGACAACGGGGAGGTCGGCAGCTTCGCCACGCAGACGCTGGAGGAACTCGGCTACGCCACCGTCTGGGTGCGCGACGCCGACTCGGCGCTCGCGGAACTGGAGCGCATCCCCTACCGCTTCGACGTGGTGTTCTCCGACGTGGTGATGCCCGGCCGGGACGGCGTCTCGCTGGCCAACGAGATCCGCGAGCGACAGCCCGATCTGCCGATCGTCCTGACCAGCGGCTACAGCCACGTCCTCGCCCAGGAGGGGACGCACGGGTTCGAGCTGCTGCACAAGCCCTACTCGGTGGAGCAGCTCTCCCTCGTGCTCAGCCGGGTGATCGCGGCACGCCGGCGCCGGCGGCGCTGACGCCGGGTCGCAGCGGAGGCCGGATCAGCCGTCGAGACGCCCTGCCCCCAGGATGCGCCCGTCCGGGGCCTGGACCAGGATCGCGGCCGCCTCCCCCGCGGGCCAGGGCGCGGTCAGCGTCCGACCGGCGCCGGACAGCCGGCCGATCTCACGCACCGAGCGCACGACGTTGGCCTGGACGAGGGTGCGGCCGGCATTCTCGCCCCGCGCGACCCGGGTCGTGTGGGCGGGGTCGAAGCCGATCAGGACGACGCTCGCCGCGGCGGGGCCCTCCCCCAGCCGCACCACGAGGTTCGGCCCGTCGCGGCTGAGGCTGACCGGAACGCCGCTGCCCGCCTCGGCGCGGGCCCGCGCGATGGCCGAGCGCACGCCGTCGACCTGCGAGCCGACCACGCCGCGGTGTCCGTCGATCACCGCCTGCGGCGTGTAGACCCCGTCCCCGAGCCGGCCGGCGTAGGATTCCTGGCGGGCGGTGGCGGCCGGGAGCGCGTAGGGATCGCGCCAGTCGAGGTGGTTCCAGTAGGTGACGTGGAAGGCCAGCGGCAGCACGCCGGGTCCTTCCTGCGCCAGGGTGCCGAGGAGTGCCTCGGCCGGCGGGCAGGACGAGCAGCTCTGCGAGGTGAACAGCTCGACCACCACCGGGCGGTCCGCGGCGTGGGCCGAACAGGCGGCCAGGGCGGCGCCCAGGAGCGGGAGTGAGAGGCGGAGGGCGCGTCGCATCGTCGGGGGCTTCCGGGTGATGGGCCGTGCGCGGTGGCGCACCCCCATCCTTCGGCGGCGGACGGCGTTGCGTTACCTGTCCGACCTCTCCTTCCGGACGGCGTGCCCGTTCAGGCCGCCTGCGCGCCGTGGAACTCCGCCACGTGCTGCGCCACGATCGCGTCGAAGGACGGGTCCGCCGTGAACCCGAGCGCGTCGGCGCGCCGCGTGTCGAACGCCTCCGGCCAAGTCTCGATGATGCGGGCGACGGCCGGGTCGGGCTCGCGCCGGATCAGGGCGACCGCCCCGTCGCCCGCGACCCGGCGCAGGGCCTCGATCTCCTCGGCCACCGTCGCGGACACGCCCGGCATGGTCATGGTTCGCCGCGTGCCCAGGCCGGCGAGGTCGAGCCCGGCCGCGTGAAGGAGGAAGCCGGTCGCCGCGCCGGGGCTGGCGAACCAGTGCCGGACCGTGTCCGCCACCGGCAGCACGGCCGGCTGCCCGGCCAGCGGCTCGCGGATGATGCCGGAGAAGAAGCCGGACGCCGCCTTGTTGGGCTTGCCCGGGCGCACGCAGATGGTCGGCAGGCGCAGCCCGATCCCGTCGAGGAAGCCGCGGCGGCTGTAATCGGCGAGGAGCAGCTCGCCCATCGCCTTCTGGGTGCCGTAGGAGGAAGCCGGGGCCGGGATGAAATCGTCGCCGATGACTGGGGGCAGCGGCTGGCCGAACACCGCCAGCGACGAGGTGAAGATCACGCGCGGCCGGTAGCCGTCGGCGGCGCTGAGCTGCCGGATCGCCTCGAACAGCAGGCGTGTGCCGTCGAGATTGACCCGGTAGCCGAGTTCGAGATCGGCCTCGGCCTCGCCCGAGACGACCGCGGCGAGGTGGAACACGATGTCGGGCCGGCCCGCGAGGGCGGCCTCGGCCGCGCCGGGTGCCGAGAGGTCGGCGGCCTCGGCCCGGACCGGGCCCTCGAAGCCCGCGGGCGCTTCCGGGCGGATCACGTCGACGAGGCTGAGCGCGGTGAGCGGCTCGGAGCCGACCTGGCCGGACTTCACGAGGGCGGCGGTAAGGCGGCGGCCGATCATGCCGGCCGCGCCGAGGATCAGGGCGTGCATGCGGATTCCTCTCAGCGCATCAGGTCGAGGGCGCGGGCAAAGAAGTCCTGCCCGCCGAAATTGCCGGACTTGAGGGCGAGCAGCATCGGCTCGCCCGCCGTCCGCAGCACCGGCACGCCGGCCGCGATCTCGGGCCCGATGCGGAACGCCGTCAGACCGAGATGGTCGACCACCGCGCCCGAGGTCTCGCCGCCCGCGACCACGAGGCGGCGCACGCCCCGCTCCACGAGTCCCGCGGCGATCCGGGCCAAGCCCTCCTCGATGGCGTGCCCGGCGCGCGCGGCGCCGTAGCGGGCCTGGAGGGCGCGCACGGTCTCGGGGTCGGCGCTGCTGGCGATCAGGACGGGCCCCTGCCCGATCCGCTCGGCCGCCCAGGCGAGCGCCGCCACGACGCTGGCGTTGCCGCCGTCGATCAGGCTCTCGGTGTCGAGCCGCAGCACCGGCATCAGCGCCTCGGCCGCCGCGATCTGTCCCAGCGTCGCCTGCGAGCAGCTGCCTGCGAGGCAGGCTGCGAGCCCGCCGACGGGCTCCGCCGTGACGGCGCCGGCCGCGTCCGCCGCACCCGTCCCGGCCGCGGCCAGCGCCCGGGCGAGCCCCAGGCCGAGGCCCGAGGCGCCGACCGAGACCCGGTGCGCGAGCGCGGCGCGGCCCAGGATTTCGAGGTCGGCGTCGAAGATCGCGTCGGCGATGGCCGCGCCGTGGCCGTCCGCCGCCAGCGCGTCGAGGCGGGCCCGCACGGCGTCGGCCCCGCGCGCCACAGTGGCGATGTCGACGAGCCCGACCGGGCCGGCGCTCTGGCGGGCCAGCACCCGCACGAGGTTCGAATCCCGCATCGGGTTGAGCGGATGATCCTTCAGCGGGCTCTCGCTCAGCGGCACCGCGCCGACGAAGAGATGACCCTGGAACACGCTGCGGCCCGTCTCCGGGAAGGCCGGGGTGACGAGGGCGATCGCCTCGCCGGCATCGCCGCGCAAGGCGTCGGTCACCGGCCCGATGTTGCCGGCCTCTGTCGAGTCGAAGGTCGAGCAGATCTTGAACATCACGTGCGCCGCTCCGCGGTCGCGCAGCCAGCGATCGGCCTCGCGCGACAGGGCGACCGCCTGCGCGGCCGGGATCGAGCGGCTCTTCAGCGCGACGACGATCGCGTCGACGTCGGGCAGCGCGAGATCGGCGGCCGGGACGCCGATGGTCTGGACCGTGCGCAGGCCCGCCTTGGTCAAGGTGTTGGCGAGGTCGGACGCCCCCGTGTAGTCGTCCGCGACGCAGCCGAGCGACAGGCTCATCGGGCCTCTCCCCGGTAGGGCGCGAACCAGCCGAGGCCCTCGCGCGTGCCGGCGGCCGGGATGTACTCGCAGCCGACGAAGCCGGCGTAGCCGAGCCGGTCGAGCTCGGCGAACAGATAGGCGTCGTTCATCTCGCCGGTCCCCGGCTCGTGGCGGTCGGGCACGCTCGCCGTCTGCACGTGACCGATCAGCGGCATGAGCGCGCGCAGCCGCATGGTCACGTCGCCGTGCAGGATCTGGCAATGGTAGAGGTCGAACTGCAGCTTCAGGTTCGGCATGCCGATCGCGCGGATCAGGTCCGCCGCCATGCCGAAATCGTTGAGGAAGTAGCCCGGCATGTTGCGGGCGTTGATCGGCTCGAGCACGAGGTCGAGGCCGCGCTCGGCGAGGCGTTCGGCGGTCCACGTCACCGCCCGGCGGTAGCTCGCGACGGCGTCGGGATCGCGCGGATCGGCGAGCCCCGCCATCAGGTGGAGCCGGTCGACGCAGGTGACCTCCGCGTAGCGGAAGGCCGTCTCGACGCCCTGGCGCAGCTCGTCGAAGCGGTCCGGCAGCGCCGCGAGGCCGCGCTCGCCCGCCGCGAAGTCGCCCGGCGGCAGGTTGAACAGCGCCTGGGTCAGCCCGTAGCGGCTCAGGCGCTCGCCAATCGCTTCGGGCGGATGCTCGTAGGGGAACAGGAACTCGACGGCGGTGAAGCCCGCATCCGCGGCCGCGGCGAAGCGGTCGAGGAAGGGATGCTCGGTGAACATCAGGGTGAGGTTGGCGGCAAAACGCGGCATGGCGGCGCCTCAGGCCTTCGCGGGGGGAAGCGACGCGCCCGAGACCTGGGCGTAGAGCCGCGCGACCGAGGCGTCGTCATCGCGGCCCATGCCGGCGCCCGACGCCATCAGGAACATCTGCAGGGCCGCCGCCGCCACGGGCACCGGGTACTTCTCGGCGCGGGCCATGTCCTGCACGATGCCGAGGTCCTTGACGAAGATGTCGACTGCGCTCTTCGGGCTGTAGTCGCCCTCGAGGACGTGAGGCATCCGGTTCTCGAACATCCACGAATTGCCGGCCGAGGCGGTGATCACCGCGTAGACCTTGGCGAGGTCGAGGCCCTGCTTGGCGGCGAAGCTCATCGCCTCGCAGGCGGCGGCGATGTGCACGCCCGCGAGCAGCTGGTTGATCATCTTGAAGGCCGCGCCCTGCCCGGCCGCGTCGCCGAGTTCGTAGAGCGTGCCGGCCATCGCATCGAGGGCGGGGCGCGCCGCGGCGAAAGCCGCGGCCGAGCCGGAGGCCAGGAAGGTCAGGGCGCCCTCCGCGGCCCGCGCGGCGCCCCCGCTCATCGGGGCGTCGAGGTAGAGCCGGCCGGTTTCCTCCAGGCGCGCCGCGAGGCGGCGGGCGATGGCGGGATCCATGGTGGCCGAGGAGACGAAGACGGCGCCCGGCCGCATCATCTCCGCCGCGCCGCCGGGCCCGAACAGGACGGTCTCGGTCTGGGCGGCGTTGACGACGACGCAGACCACCACGTCCGCGCCCTCCGCCGCCTGTGCCGGGGTCGTGGCGCCCACGCCGCCCGACGCCGAGAAGTGCGCCACGGCCTCCGGGTTCACGTCGCAGGCCGTCACCGAGAAGCCCGCCCGCAGGAGCGAGCCCGCCATCCCGGCCCCCATCGAGCCGAGGCCGATCACCGCGGCTCGGCCGCTCGTCGTGGTGCTGGTCATGGGAGGCCTGATCGCTCTCGTGTCGGAACGGGGGTGGACGGCGCGAGGCGCCGTCCGCCGGGTCGGGTCAGCGGTTGACGAGGCTCTTCGGCGTGACGAACACGCAGGCCGCGCCGATCACCAGCATCACGGCGAGCGCGTACATGCCGGCCGCGGTGCTGCCGGTGGCATCGCGCAGCGCCCCGATCACGTAGGGGCTGGCGAAGCCCGCGAGATTGCCCACCGAGTTGATCAGCGCGATGCCGGCCGCCGCGCCCGCTCCGGTCAGGAACGCGGTCGGCAGCGACCAGAACAGCGGCGCGCAGGTGAGGACGCCGCCGGCCGCCACCGAGAGGGCGGCGATCGCCACCACGGTGCTGCCGGTGCTGGCCGCCACCACGAAGCCGACCGCGCCGAGCAGCGCCGGAACGATCAGGTGCCAGCGCCGCTCGCGCATCCGGTCGGCGCTGCGGCCGAGCAGGATCATCACGAACACCGCGAATAGGAACGGGATGGCGCTCACGAAGCCGATGTTGAGGTTGCCCTGCACGCCGGACGCCTTGACGATCGTGGGCATCCAGAAGGTCAGGCCGTACTGGCCGGTGACGAAGGCGAAGTAGATCAGGCTCATGAACCAGATCCGGCCGTGGCGGAACACGGTGGCGATCGAGTGCGGGCTCTCGGTCTTGCCCGCGCCCTCGGCGGCGACGTCCCGCTCGATCACGGCCTTCTCGGCATCCGAGAGCCACTTCGCCTCGGAGGGCCGGTTGTCGAGGTAGAGGAACACCGCGGCGCCGACGAGGATCGCGGGCACCGCCTCGATCACGAACATCCACTGCCAGCCGGACAGGCCCGATGCGCCGTTGAAGGCGTCCATGATCCAGCCCGAGAGCGGGTTGCCGAAGATGCCCGAGACGGGAATGGCCGACATGAACACCGCGATCACCTTCGCGCGGCGGTGCGCCGGGAACCACGAGGTCGTGTAGAGGATCACACCCGGGTAGAAGCCGGCCTCGGCCAGACCCAGCAGGAAGCGCATCAGGTAGAAGGTGGTCGCCGAGTTCACGAACATGAACGCGCCGGAGATGATGCCCCAGGTGATCATGATCCGGGCGATCCAGACCCGGGCGCCGACCCGGTGCAGGATCACGTTCGAGGGCACCTCGAACAGGAAGTAGCCGATGAAGAACAGCCCGGCGCCGAGGCCGTAGACCGTCTCGCTGAAGCCGAGTTCCTGCGCCATCTGCAGCTTGGCGAAGCCGACGTTCACCCGGTCGAGATACGCTACGACGTAGCAGAGCATCAGGAACGGCACGAGCCGCCAGAAGACTTTCGCGTATGTCTGCTCGACGAAGTCCGTCGATGGCACGGCGGCCCCCGGGACCGCGGCGGATTGCACGGACATGGCGTTCTCCCTCGTCGGCCGCTTCTTGCGGGCGGCCATCCTCGTCACCGCGCGTTCCGGCGGTGCTGATCCTCAGCCGTATACTGCTTTGGCAGCGCTGCCAACGGCGATGTGGCAGCGCTGCCAAAATTGATTGTGACGGCGGCGGCGACTTGTTATGCCGGCGCTGCCGAACCGTCGTGGATCGCGGAAGACGCCGGGGCGGCGATGGGAGGAACGATGACGATCCACCAGCCGCCGGGCCGGCTCGTGACCCTGGCCGACGTCGCCCGCGAGGCGGGGGTCGGCGAGAGCACGGTGTCGCGGGTGCTGCGCGGCCAGGGCTCGTTCTCGAAGCGCGCGGGTGCCCGCGTGCTGGAGGCGGCCGCCCGGCTCGGCTACGTGCCCAACCGCCTCGCCGGGAGCCTCGCCGGCAACGCCGCCTCGGCCGGCTCCCAGCTCGTCGGCGTGGTGATTCCCTCGCTCGCCAACATCGTGTTCCCGGACCTGCTGCGCGGCCTCACCGGCACCCTCGACCATACCGGCTTCCAGAGCGTGATCGGGGTCAGCGAGTACGATCCCGAGCGGGAGGAGGCCCTGATCGGCGCCCTGCTGTCCTGGCGTCCGGCCGCGCTGGTCCTGACGGGACTCGAGCACACCCCGGTGGCCCTGGCGCGCCTGCGCGCGTCCGGCATCCGCATCGTGGAGATGATCGACACGGACGGGCCGGGCCTCGACATCGTGGTGGGCTTCTCGAACCGGGCGGTCGGTCATGCTAGCGCCCGCCATCTGATCGGGCGCGGCTACCGCCGGATCGGCTATGTCGGGCACGATCTCGGACGGGACCTGCGGGCGGCCAAGCGCCTCGCGGGGTTCGAGGCGGGCCTGCGGGAATCGGGCCTCGCCCTCCTCGGGCGCGAGATCGTCCCCGGCCCCTCCTCGGCGGCGGCCGGCCGCGCCGGTCTCGATGCGCTGATCAGCCGGGTGCCGGAGATCGACGCGGTCTATTTCTCCAACGACGACATGGCGCTCGGCGGCTATTTCTGCTGCCTCGGCCATGGCTGGGCGGTGCCCGGGCGCCTCGCCCTGTTCGGCTGCCACGCCCTCGACATCACCGCGGCGCTGCCGCAGCCGCTCTCGACGATGCGGACCCCGCGCCTGGAGATCGGCCGGGCTGCGGCGGAGCGCCTGAGCAGCGGCGCGCCGGCCGGCACGCTCGATCTCGGCTTCGAACTCAACGAGGGAGCGACCGCATGAGCGAGACCCGCCTGCGCGAGGAGATCTGCCGCTACGGCCGCTCGCTGTTCGAGCGCGGCCTGACCCCCGGCTCCTCCGGCAATATCTCCCTGCGCCTCGACGACGGCGGCTGGCTGGTGACGCCGACCAACGCCTCGCTCGGCTTCCTCGATCCGGCCCGCATCGCGAGGCTCGACGCCGAGGGCCGCCTCGTCTCGGGCGACAAGCCCACCAAGGAGATCCCGCTCCACACGGCGCTCTACGAGAGCCGGAGCGAGGCCCGCGCCATCGTGCACCTGCATTCCACCCACGCGGTCGCGGTCTCGATGCTGCCCGAGATCGACCCGAAGGCGGTGCTGCCGCCGCTGACGCCCTATTACCTGATGCGGACCGGCGGCACCGCGCTGGTGCCGTATTTCCGACCCGGCGACCCGGCGGTCGCCGACGCGATCCGGGGCCTAGCCGGCCACTATAGCACCGTGCTTCTCGCCAATCACGGCCCGGTCGTCGCTGGTGAGAGCCTGGAGACGGCGGTCTTTGCCACGGAGGAGCTTGAGGAGACGGCCAAGCTCTACCTGCTCCTGCGCAACCTCAATCCGAGGATGCTGAGCCCGGGCCAGGTGCAGGATCTGGTCAGCCATTTCGGCCTGACGCTGCCGGAGCCTCACGACCACGACGGGCATTAGGGCCCGGCTCCCGGAGGCGGATGCCGCTCTCTCGACCGCGCGGCACCGATGCACGGACCGGTTTCGCGTCGGCGAATCGTGCTGCGGTGCAGCGGTAGACCGGCGACCCGCCGTTCCGGACAGGGCCGATCCGCGACCGAGACCTTTCCCGACCGAGATCTCATCCATCCAAGAAAAAAGGCCACTCCCGAAGGAGCGGCCCGAAGTCTAGGGAGGAAACGCCCAAGAAGGGCAGCACGGCCGCGACGCCATCGCCGCCGTGCACAAATGATCTATGCACGACTCCATTGCGCCGCACCATGCCGTCGGTGAGAGAGGGGCTATGCAGAGAGTGCATGGTAACGTTTTCACCTTGGCCGGCGCGGCGCGGGATCTGCGTCAGACGGATCGGAGGATCGCGTCCGCCGCAGCGAGTCCGCTGAGATAGGCCGCCTCGACGCGCGGACCGAGGAAGCCGTCGCCGGCGACGCCGAGACGCAGGTCCGGCGACCACAGGCAGGGGAGGCCCGCAGGCTCCTCGACGCGGGCGTAGCGCCAGCGATGCGCGCTCCTCGCCCGGATGGCGGCGTCGACGGGCGCGGTGTCGGGATAGGCCTCCCGCAGGGCCGCCAGCAGGCCGGCCGCCACCGCGTCGCGGTCGAGTTCGAGATGCCGGCGCGACCACGCCTCGCCGGCCTGGATCGTCAGGATCTCGCAGGGCGCCTCGCGGCCCGGCTTCGTCGCGTCGCGAGCGATCCAGGCGAGCGCCGAGCCGGGATCCGGCGCGCGCCGATAGGTCTCGGGGATGAGCGGCGGCCCGTCATGCGCGAGCATCAGCGTCCAGCACGGTGCGTAGCGGATCCGGGCGAGCGTCGTCGCGAGATCGGGCCATGCGGCATCCACCGTGGCGAGCAGCGTCGCTGCCTGCGGGGCCGGAACCGTCACCAGAACCGCATAGAAGCGATCGTCTGCGAGGTCGTGATCCTCGGCGTCGAGCCGCCAGCCCGCACCGTCGCGCGCGAGCGCCGTGACCCGGCACGCGGTGCGGAGATCGAACCCGGCGAGCAGCGCCAGCGGCAGGGCGGTCATCGCGGGTGTACCGACGAACCAGCCGGCCTCGCCCCAGGCTGCCGCCGCTCCCGCGGCCACGAGGGTGTCGATCAATGCGGCGAAGCAGGGATCGCGCGCGGTCGCGTATTGCGCCCCGTGATCGGCCCGGATCCCGTCCGACAGGCGCCGGTTGGCGAGGCGGCCGCCGGGATTGCGGCCCTTGTCGAACAGGCGGACAGTATGGCCGCCCGCGTGCAGCGCCCGCGCCGCCGCGGCGCCCGCCATGCCGGCCCCGATGATCGCGATCCCGGCCATGCCGTCGGTTCCTCTGCATCCCTGGCGGATTCAATAGGGCCGCCGCGCCCCGATGCGAGGCCGGCCCCCTCCCCCGCCTCAGGTCGCGTCGGGGCCGACGAGAGCGAACCCCTCGTCGATCCAGCCGGTGACGCCGCCGATCATCAGCTTGACCGGACGTCCGAGGCCGGCGAGCCGCAGCGCCGCCTTGTCGGCCGCGTTGCAATGGGGCCCGGCGCAATAGACCACGAACAGGGTGTCGGGCGGCCACGCGGCCAACCGCTCCGCCGTGATGGTGCGATGGGGCAGGTTGACGGCGCCCGGCAGGTGCGCGCGGTCGTAGGCGCCCGGTCCGCGGGTGTCGGTGAGCACGAAATCCGGCTCCCCCGCGACGAGGGCCGCGTGGACGTCGTCGCAATCGGTCTCCAGCGCGAGCCGGTCGGCGAAATGCGCGGCGGCCCTCGAGGATGGGGCGGGCGGGGTCTCGGTGACGCGGCTCTGCACGGGGCGATCTCCTGTCTCGGATTGCCCGGCCAGGATGGCGCGTGCGATGCAGGGGCTGTGAGCGGCGCGATCGCCGATCGGCGTCAAGATCATGCCAAACGCCTGCCCGGATCCTCTGGTCGTCGTCCTCGCCTATGACGGCCTCTGCACCTTCGAGTTCGGCATCGCCGTCGAGGTCTTCGGTCTCGACCGGCCCGAGATGGGCGCGGACTGGTACCGCTTCGCCGTCGCGGCCGTGGAGCCCGGCCCGCTGCGCGCGACCGGCGGCATCCGGATCGCGGTCGACGGCGACCTCGCGCTGCTCGATCGGGCCGGCACGATCGTGGTGCCGGGCTGGCGCGGACCCGACGCGCCCGTGCCCGGATCCTTGAGCGCGACACTCCGGCGCGCCGAGGCGCGCGGCGCGCGGATCCTGTCGCTGTGTTCCGGCGCCTTCGTGCTCGCCGCGGCCGGCCTGCTCGACGGGCGCCCGGCCACCACCCATTGGCGCTACGCGGCGGCGCTGGCGCGGGTTGCCCCCGCCGCGACGCTCGTGCCGGACGTGCTCTACGTCGATGCCGGCACCGTGCTGACGGCCGCGGGCAGCGCGGCGGGGATCGATCTCTGCCTGCATCTCGTCCGGAGCGACCACGGCCCCGCCGCCGCCAATTCGGTCGCCCGCCGCCTCCTGGTTCCGGCCCACCGCGAGGGCGGGCAGGCCCAGTGCGTCGAGCGCCCGGTGCCGATCCCCCGCGAGGGCGCGCGCCTCTCGCCGCTGCTCGACCGGATGCGGGCGCAGCTCGACCGGTCCCACCCGGTCGCGGCGCTGGCCGAGGCCGCGGGGATGAGCCCGCGCACCTTCCTGCGCCGGTTCCGCGCCGGCACCGGCACCACGCCCGGCGCCTGGCTCCTCGAGGAGCGGCTGACGCGCGCCCGGCACCTGCTCGAGACCGGCGGAGCGCCCATCGCCGACATCGCCGCGGCCTGCGGCTTCGGCACCGCCGCGACCCTGCGCCACCATTTCCGCGCCCGGCTGGGGACCAGCCCGGGCCGCTACCGTGCGGCGTTCGGCTCGGCCGGATCGATCCGGTAGCGGATCGGCTTGAAGCTGCCGTTGTTCGATTGCAGCGCCGAGCAGGCCGTCAGGCCAACGATGAGGTCGCGCTCGGCGATGAACGCGATGCGGTCGCCGGCCCGGCTCAGGGGAGGCGCCACGGTGAGGGCTCCGGTCGCGGCGTCGATCGGCACGTTCATGAAGCAGTTGAAGGCGACCGGGATGCGGTCCGGCTCGATACCGTAGGGCTCGAGCGCCGCCGCGAGGTTGCCGAAGCAGCCGCGATGGGGGTGGGGGTCGCCGTAGATGATCCGGAAGGTGTCGGCCGAGCACGGCGTCAGCAGGAAGTCGTGCCGTCCCACCGTGTCCTGGACGATGCGCAGGAGAACGTTGGAGCGGTTCGAGTAGAGTGGGTCGCCCGTCGTGAGGTAGATCCGGCTGGCGTAGTCGAGGGTTCGGCCGGACGACAGCACCTCGCCGATATCGTGCCGGTCGAAGGCGAGCAGGTCGGCGACCTGCTCGCCGCACGGGTCGATCACGGTGAGGCGGTCGCCGGCGGCCAGGGTGAAGGCCGCGCCGGAGCGGGGCGGAATCTCGATCTCGTTGGACATCGTCACCGTTGCGCGTGGAATCTCCGGGGCAACGCGCCGGCGCCGCTTCGGCTCACCGGTAATCCGTCGCGGTGAGGCCGTGCCGGGCGATCTTGTCGTAGAGGGTCTTGCGCGGCGTGCCGAGGGACTCGGCCGCGAGCCGGACGTCGCCGCCGGCCACGATCAGCTCGTCGCGGATCAGGTCGCGCTCGAAGCGGTCGACCTGCTCCGAAAGGCTCATGCCCGCCCGCGGCGCCCCGTCGGCGGCCCGGTCCTCCGGCGCGAAGCCCAGCGCGCAGCGCTCCGCGAAATGGCCGAGCTCGCGCACGTTGCCGGGCCAGTCGTGGCGCTGGAGATGGTCGCGGATCGCCCGCGTCACCGGCGGCGGCTCGCGCCCGAACCGGGCGGCGGCCCGGGCGAGGAAATGGCCGAACAGCAGCATCACGTCGGCGCGCCGCTCGCGCAGGGGCGGGATCGCCACCACGATCACGTTGAGGCGGTGATAGAGGTCGTCCCGGAAGGTGCCCTGCGCGGCCGCTTGGCCGAGGTCGATCTTGGTGGCGGCCACGACCCGCATGTCGATCGGCCGGATCTCGTTGGTGCCGAGCGGCTCCACCGTGCGCTCCTGCAGGACGCGCAGCAGCTTCACCTGGAGCGGCAGCGGCATGCTCTCGATCTCGTCGAGGAACAGGGTGCCGCCCTGGGCGTGCTCGATCCGCCCGACGCGGCGCTTCAGCGCGCCCGTGAAGGCGCCGGCCTCGTGGCCGAACAGCTCGCTCTCCACCACGCTGTCGGGCAAGGCCCCGCAATTCATCGCGACGAAGTTGCGGGCCGCGCGGCGGCTCCAGCGGTGCAGGGCGCTCGCCACCACCTCCTTGCCGGAGCCGGTCTCGCCGAGCACCAGGACGTCGACATCGGCCCGCGCCACGTCGCGCACGAGGCGGCGCAGCCGCACGATCTCGGGCGAGACGCCGAGGAAGGCTGGATCCTCGTCGAGAGCCGCGTCGAGCTCGGCGCGCAGGCGGCGGTTCTCCAGCATCAGCCTGCGCCGCTCCAGGGCACGGCGGACCGAGCCCACCAGCGCATCGGCCGGGTAGGGCTTGGCCAGGAAATCGTAGGCTCCGGCTCGCAGGGCCCGCACCGCCATCGGGATGTCGCCGTGGCCGGTGATCAGGATGACCGGCAAGTCGGGATCCAGCTGCCGCACCCGCTCGAACAGGGCATGACCGTCGAGCCCCGGCAGGCGCACGTCGCTGACGACGACGCCCGGCGGCTGCGCCTCGATCGCGGCGAGCGCCGATTCGGCGTCGCCGAAGCCCTCGACCGCGAAGCCGTCGAGCTCCAGGCTCTGGCGGTTCGCCCGGCGCACGTCGTCCTCGTCGTCGACGAAGACGATGCGCTCGGCCGGATTCGGATCGCTCACGTCGCCTCCCCCATCGCGCGGGCCGGCGCCTCCGCGCCCGCGATCGCCTCGCTCGCGGGAGCCCGGCCGAGCTCGATCCGGAACGCGGTGCCGCCGCCGGGCGCCTCCCGCAGGCTCAGCGTGCCGCCGCACTCCTCCACGATCCCGCGGGCGATGGCGAGCCCCAGCCCGAGCCCGTTCGATTTGGTCGTGAAGAACGCATCGAAGATCTGGGCACGCTCCGTCTCGGCGATGCCCGGGCCGTTGTCGCGGATCTCCAGGATCGCCCGATCCCCCTCGGCGGCGGCGCTCACGACGATGCGCGGGTCCGGGCGGCCCGCCAGGGCGTCGAGGGCATTCTGCAGGAGATTGACCAGCACCTGCTCCAGGCGCGGCCCGTCGCCCATCGCCGCGAGATCGGGCGGCACGGCCGTCTCCAGGGCGACGCCCTCGGCGCGGGCGCGCGCCTCGACCAGCTCGCGCGCGCCGCGCAGGATCTCGGCGAGCGCCACCGGCTCGCGCCGGCCCGAGGCGCGCCGGGCGAAGCCCTTGAGCTGCCGGGTCAGCGTGCCGATCCGGTCGGTGAGACGACCGATCGCGGCGGCGTTCTCGGCCGCGTCGTCGACCCGGCCGCGCCGCACCAGAACGCCGGTGTTGTCGGCGTAGGCCCGGATCGCCGCGAGCGGCTGGTTGATCTCGTGCGCCATGCTGGCGGCGAACTGCCCGAGCGCGGCGAGCCGGCCGGCCTGGGCCAGCTCGCGGCCCAGCCGCTCGCGCTCGGCCTCGGAACGGCGGCGCTCCTCGATCTCCGCGCGCAGGCGGGCGTTCGCGGCGCTGAGCGCCTGGGTGCGCTCGCCCACCCGCGCCTCCAGCTCGGCCCCGCGCGCGGCCGCTTCCGCGAGGCGGGCCCGCACGCGCCTGCGACGGTCGAGCTCGGTCGCCAGCGCCAGCCACGCGAGGCCGGCGGCCAGCACCGCGATCAGCTGGGCCTGCAGTCGCTCCCGCTCCACGGCGGCGCTGACCGGCGTGATCGTGTGCAGCCGCCAGTCCGTCTCGGGGACGGGTGCGTCGAGAATCAGGGCGAGCTGGGCCGGCTCGGCCCCGCGCCCGATCCGCACCAGCCCGTGCTCGGCCGGGTGGATCGGCAGAGGCGCGAGGGCCGCGTCGCCGAATTCGAGGCCCGCGCGCATCCGGGCCTGCTCCTCGGGGCCGATCGGCGCCAGCGTGCGGAAGTGCCAGCCCGGGTCGCTCGCCACCAGCACGACGCCGCGCGGATCGGAGACCAGCACGCGCTCGCCCGCCGCCTGCCACGCGGCCTCGACAGCGTCGAACTCCATCTTGACGACCACCACGCCGCCGCCCACCCGCCGGGCGCGGTAGAGGCCCGCCCGCCCGCTCACCGTGCCGAGGGCGAATTGGGAGCCGTAGCCGGTCTCGAGCGCGGCCCGGAAGTAGGGCCGGAATCCGTAGTTGCGGCCTACGAAGCTGCGCGCCTCGGCGGCGTTGCTCGCCGCCACGGTGATCCCGTCGGCCCGGATCACGTAGATCACCGCCGAGCCCGTTGCCCGGGCAATCTCGGCGAGGCGCAGGCTGACCCGGGCGCCCAGGCCCTCGGCCGGATCGGGGCCGACAAGGGCGGCGATCTCGGGATCGGCGGCCAGCGCCAGCGGCAGCGCGCTCTGGCGCTGCATCTCGGCCTGCAGAGCGCCGGATTGGCTGGCGAGGCTCGACAGGGCCGCCCGGCGCAGCTCCGCCAGCGCGAAGCGCTCCGCGACGTGCCCGGCGGCCCAGGCCGAGACCACGATCATGGCGATGCCCAGCACCGTGACGAGGCCCCGCAGCCGGCTCGGCGACGGGCCCCGTGACGCCATCCCCGGAGGTCTGCTCACGGCCGCCACGGCGTTCCGGGATTCCAGAACGCTCGGGCCCGCCCCGTGCGGGGACCCGGACACCCATCGATCGGAGACGATCCGATCATCGACAAAATCCTCGCTGTCTCAAGACCTTAACAAATTCTTTCCGCGTCCCGCGCGGTGGCACGACGGTTGCCATTCCGGACCCGTAACCCTGACCTGTCGAGCACGCATGACTGCGGCTCGCGGGCCCAAAAGCAAGAGCGATCGCTGCGCGTGCCCCCGGGGCATCGCGACCTCAGACGCCCTTCGCACTCCAGTCTCGAGGAAATGCCCGATGGTGTCCGTTCCAGCTCCCCTCACCGCGCCGCATGCGCCGGCCAAGCCCAAGCCGCTCTACCGCACCCTGTACTTCCAGGTCCTGGCCGCCGTCGCGATCGGCATCCTGCTCGGCCACTTCTACCCGCAGCTCGGCGCGGAGATGAAGCCGTTCGGCGACGCGTTCATCAAGCTCGTCAAGATGATCATCGCGCCGGTGATCTTCCTCACGGTCGTGTCCGGCATCGCCGGGATGACGAACCTGGAGAAGGTCGGGCGCGTCGGCGGCAAGGCGCTGCTGTACTTCATCACCTTCTCGACGCTGGCCCTGATCGTCGGCCTGATCGTCGCAAACCTGATCCAGCCGGGCGCCGGCATGCACATCGACCCCAAGACGCTCGATGCCAAGGCGATCGCGACCTACGCCGGCAAGGCGAAGGAGCAGAGCATCATCGAGTTCCTGATGAACATCATCCCGTCCACCGCGGTGGGCGCGTTCGCGGGCGGCGAGATCCTGCAGGTGCTGTTCTTCTCGGTGCTGTTCGGCTTCGGCCTCGCCTTCCTGGGCGATCGCGGCAAGCCGGTGCTCGACATCATCAAGGTGCTGTCGGAAGCCATCTTCGGCGTCGTCAACATCATCATGAAGGTCGCCCCCATCGGCGCCTTCGGGGCGATGGCCTTCACCATCGGCAAGTACGGCATCGCCTCGCTCGCCAACCTCGCCTACCTCGTCGGCGCCTTCTACCTGACCTCGGCGATCTTCGTGCTCGGCGTGCTCGGCCTCGTCGCCCGCTACAACGGCTTCTCGATCCTGAAGCTCATCCGCTACATCAAGGAGGAGCTGCTCCTGGTGCTCGGCACCTCGTCGTCCGAATCCGCCCTGCCCTCGCTTCTCGAGAAGATGGAGCGGGCCGGCTGCTCGAAGCCCGTCGTCGGCCTCGTGGTCCCGACCGGCTACTCGTTCAACCTCGACGGCACCAACATCTACATGACGATGGCGGCGCTGTTCATCGCCCAGGCGACGGACACGCCCCTCAGCCTCGGCGAGCAGGGCCTGCTGCTCCTCGTCGCCATGCTCTCGTCGAAGGGCGCGGCCGGCGTCACCGGCTCGGGCTTCATCACCCTGGCGGCGACGCTTGCGGTGGTGCCCTCCGTCCCCGTCGTCGGCATGGCGCTGATCCTCGGCGTCGACCGCTTCATGTCCGAGTGCCGCGCGCTGACCAACTTCATCGGCAATGCGGTGGCCTGCATCGTGGTCGCCCGCTGGGAGGGCGAGGTTGACGAGGCCAAGCTCGCCGCCGCGCTGGGCGGCAAGCCGATGCCCGTCGAGGCGACGGCTCCGGTGCTCCAGCCGGCCGAGTAGAACCGCGTCTCACGGGCCATCACCCAGGAGGTCCGGCGAACGACCGCCGCCGCGCCGTGGCGGTCCGGTCCGTGCCGCCGGTCCACAGGCCCGGACCATCCCGAACCCCGCGCGGCACGGGCCGCGCGGGGTTTCGCGTTCGTGGGACGGTCCCGGGGGGGCTCGACGGGAGGCTGTTCGCATGGCTGAGTGCCGTGGCGCTCCCGCCCGCGGGGGCCTCCCCACCGAGATGCCTCCGGCCGAAGGTCGCCGCGCGATGTCGCCCTCATTCCGAACGGTCGCGACGCGGCTCGCCCGGGGCGCCGTCGGCTTGATCTACCCGCCCTCCTGCGCCGGCTGCGGCGGCGCCATCGCGGATCCGGGTGCGCTCTGCCCGGCCTGCTGGTCCTCGCTCAGGCTCATCGAGCAGCCGCTCTGCCCGCGCTACGGCACGCCCTTCGCCCTCGATCTCGGCATCGGCCCCCTGCTCTCGCCCCGCGCCATCGCCGATCCGCCGGTCTTCGCGCGGGCCCGCGCGGTCGCGCTCTACGATCCCGTCGCGCGCGGCCTCGTGCATCGCCTGAAGTACGAGGATCGGCTCGATCTGGCCGGCGCCATGGCCCGGATGATGTCCGCGAGCGGGCGCGACCTCATCGGCGAGGCCGATTGCGTGGTGCCGGTGCCGCTCCACCGCTGGCGCCTCTGGCGCCGACGCTTCAATCAGGCGGCGCTCCTCGCCCGCCCGGTCGCCCGCGCGGCGGGGCTTCCGTTCGAGCCGCGCCTGCTGGTCCGGGTGAAGGCGACGCGCTCGCAGGTCAACCTGAGCCGGGCGGCGCGGGCCGAGAACCTGCAGGGCGCCTTCCGGGTGAGCCCGCTCCACCGCCACCGCCTGCAGGGGCGTCGCGTCCTGCTGATCGACGACGTCAGCACCACCGGCGCCACCGCCAACGCCGCCGCGCGCGCGCTCCTGCGCGGGGGCGCATCCGCAGTGGATCTCCTGACTTTCGCGCTGGTGGCCGACCCGATCGGCTGAGGCGCGCTCTCAGGCCGCGTGCTCCTCCGCCGCTGCGGAGGGCTGCACCATCGAGAGCGTGAAATCGTAGGCCTCGGCGATGCTCTCGTACCAGAGCGATACCGGCGTCGGCTGCGCGAGCCGGACATCCCCGTGCGCCTCGCCGCGATCGCTGCGGAGTTCGGCGCCGAGCTTGGCCGCCAGACGGATCATCGGCCGGTTCCGTCCGAGGCAGCGGACCTGAAGCGTGCCGACGCCGCGGTTGCGGGCCGCCCGCGCGATCCGCCCGAACAGGGCCGTGCCGATGCCCCGGCGCCGGAAGCCGGCCTCGACCGCGAAGGCGGCCTCGGCCTGCGAGCCCAGCATGAACCCGGGTGCCCGCGCGTCGACCGGGCGCAGCTCGCCGAGGCCGCGCAGCACGCCCTCGGCGAACGCCCCGACCACCAGTCCGTCCGCGACGAGCGCCTGCTCGGCATAGGCGCGCACGCCCGCCTCGCTCACGCCGCCCATGAAGCGGCAGGCCCGCGTCTCGGGATCGAGCCGCAGGAAGTAGTCGAGCACGGCCGCGCGATCACCGGGCCACAGGCGTCGGACGGTGTGTCCCGGCAGGATGCGTTCTGGCAAAGCCAATCTGGGTCTCCGGTCTGCAGCGCATCGTTGGCGCGGATATCCGGACGTTCCCTCCCGAGGCGGATCCGGCGGCTAGCCCCCACGGCGTGCCGATCGAATGCCGCTGCGCGACGCCGCGACCCCGCCGGAAGCCGGCATGGTCGGGATCCCGAAGGATCATCCCGATGTGGCAGTCCGGGGCCGTTTGTGCAATGCAGCAAAACAACGGACCCGGTGGGGCGGCATGCACGGCCTGCGTGACAGGCATCCGCCGCCTGCGCGCGGCCGGACATGCGTCGCCTTGATCCCTCCCGATAGGCGCGGCAGACCCGCCACACCCATGTTCGGACGGCCTGGACAGGCCCGGAGGCCGCGCGTGACATCGAGTTCGAAGCCCCTGCCCACCCCCGACCCGGTCGCGGGCGTCGGTCCGTCCGGGCCGGTGCAGCTGCGCTACGAGGCGCTGGTGGCTGCCCGGACGATCGAGCGTGATCCCGCGCAGATGCAGGTGGTGCGCGCCCTGGACGGCTTGGTTCAGACGCTGCAGCGGCGGCAGCGCGCCCGCAAGGGCAGCGCGCTCGGATGGCTGTTCGGCCGCAAGGAGGCCGGTACCGTACCCAGGGGACTCTATCTCTGGGGCTCGGTCGGACGCGGCAAGACCATGCTGATGGACCTGTTCCACGAGGCGGCGCCCGGCCCGAAGCGCCGCGTCCATTTCCACGGCTTCCTGGCGGACGCGCACGAGCGCATCCACGCCTACCGGCAGGCGCTGAAGCGCGGGGAGGTCAAGGGGGACGACCCGATACGGCCGGTGGCGGATGCCCTGGCCGACGAGGCGACGCTGCTCTGCTTCGACGAGTTCACCGTCACCGACATCGCCGACGCGATGATCCTCGGGCGCCTCTTCGCGGCGCTCTTCGCCCGCGGCGTCACGGTGGTCGCGACCTCGAACGTCGAGCCGGACCGGCTCTACGAGGGTGGCCTGAACCGGGCCCTGTTCCTGCCCTTCATCGCCGAGCTGACCGAGCGGGTCGCGGTGATGCGGCTCGACGCGCGCACGGATTTTCGCCTCGAGAAGCTCGGCGGTGCCCCGGTCTACCATGTCCCGGCCGATGCCGCGTCGCGCGCAGCCCTCGATGCCGCCTTCCGCAACCTCACCGGCCGGGCGGCGGGGCGGCCCGCGACGCTGCGCGTCCACGGCCGCGACGTGGCGGTCCCGGAGGAGGCGGCCGGCGTCGCCCGCTTCGGGTTCGACGACCTCTGCGCCCAGCCCCTCGGCGCCTCCGACTACATGGCCGTGGCGCGCGCCTTCCACACGGTGATCCTCTCCGACATCCCGCAGATGGGCGAGGACCGGCGCAACGAGGCCAAGCGCTTCATCACCCTGATCGACACCCTCTACGACGCGCAGGTGAAGCTCGTCGCCTCGGCTGCCGTGGAGGCGCAGCAACTCTACACCGCCGCGACCGGCCGCGAGGCATTCGAGTTCGACCGCACCGTCTCGCGCCTGATCGAGATGCGCTCCTCGGAATACCTCGCCCTCCCGCACGGCCGCCCCGAGGCCACCGGCACCAGCACAGGTCTGGTCGAGACCTGAGCCCGGACGCGCAAGGCGGGACCGGGCGCTTCCCGCACGCGCCCCGTTGCAGGGGCGGTCCGCCGACACGGCACGAGATCCTGCGGGCGGCGGGATCGGCCCCGCACGTCGATATCGGCCGCGTGCGATCTATCTCCCGCGGGCCCCGTTCCCCGAGCGAAGAGTTCCATGACAGTGTCGACCTTTCGGCTGCGCCGGCCTCGGTTGGCCGGGGCGGGCCCCTTCTCGGGCCTGCTCGGATCGCCGGCCGCCTTCATCCTGCTGCTCGTCGCCCTGCTCGCCGGCGGCTTCAACTACGTGGCCGGGGAGGCGAGCCGGGCCGAGACCGCGCGCGGGACCTTCATCGTTGCCGCCGTCGAGCGCCTCCTCTCCGCCGTCAAGGATCTGGAGACGGGCGAGCGCGGCTACGTCCTCGTCGGCAGCGAGGATTATCTCCAGCCCTACACGGGATCCCTCGATGCGATCGAGACCGGTCTCGCCGCCCTCGGCGGCACGGCTCAGGAACCGGTCCGGTCCGGGGCACCCTCGCTCGCCGACCTGATCGCGCGCAAGCGCGACTTCGCCGCGCGCGTGGTCGCGGCCCGGCGCGAGCAGGGGTTCGATCCGGCGACCGATCTGGTGCGGACCGGCGAGGGCCGGCGCCTGATGGTGGCGATCCGTGCCGAGGCCGCCGCCCGACAGGCCGCCACGGAGGCGATGCTGGCCGACATCCGCGCGCGGGAGCGCGTGCGCTCGCCGCTGCTCTTCCTGCTCTCGGCCGCCTCCGCTCTCGCAGCGATCGGTCTATTGGCGCGTCTCGCCCTGGTGCGGCGGCGCGAATCGCTGCGCATGTCGGCGCTGCTCGACGACGTACTCGCCAACGCGCCCGTGGGCCTCGGCTTCCTCGATCGCGACCTGCGCATCCGCCACATGAACCGGGCGCTCGCGCTGATGAACGAGCGCGGCTTCGGCGCCGAGATCGGTGCGCCGATCTGGGCGATGCTGCCGACCCTGCGGGACGCGCTCGCCCCGAAGCTCGCGGCCGCCCTTCACGAAGGCCTCGTCACGCCCGACGTGCCGGTGGCGGTGCCGACGGCGAGCGCGCCGGGCGGCGTGCGCTACTTCTCCATGAGCTTCTATCCCCTGCGCGGTGGCCTCAAGGCGGGCGCCGCCGAGGAGGGCGTCGGCCTCGTGGTGCTCGACGAGACGGTGCGGCATCTGGCCGAAGCCGGCACACGGCGCAGCGAGGAGCGCTTCCGCTCGCTAATCGAGGCCAGCGCGGCGATCGTCTGGACGGCCACCCCGACGGGGGAGCTGCATCCGCGGCAGGCGGCGTGGACCCGCTTCACCGGACAGGACGAGGCGGCCTATGCGGGGCTGGGCTTCCTCGACGCGATCCACCCGGACGATCGCGAGCCTACGCGGACCGCTTGGCTCGCGGCGGTCTCGACGCTGTCCCTCTACGAAGTCGAGCACCGGCTGCGGCGCCGGGACGGCACCTACCGCAGCATGGCGGTCCGCGGCGTGCCGATCCTGGAGGAGGACGGTACCATCCGCGAATGGGTCGGCACCCATACGGACGTCACGGAGGCCAAGGCCGCGGAGGCCGCGATCCTGGCCGCGCGGGAGGCCGCCGAGGAGGCCAACCGCGCCAAGAGCCAGTTCCTGGCCAACATGAGCCACGAGCTGCGCACCCCGCTCTCGGCGGTGATCGGCTACTCGGAGATGCTCCAGGAGGAACTCGAGGACCTCGGCGAGCCGGCGCTGATCGCCGACATGCGCAAGATCGAGTCGAATGCCCGCCATCTGCTCGGCCTGATCAACGACGTGCTCGACATCTCGAAGATCGAGGCCGACCGGGTCGAGATCTACGCCGAGTCCTTCGACGTCGCCGGGATGGTGCACGAGGTCGCCTCGACGGTGGAAGGCCTCGTCGGCAAGAACGGGAACACCCTGGCGCTCGCCATCGCTCCCGAGGTCGGCCATGCCTTCACCGACGTGACGAAGGTGCGCCAATGCCTGATCAACCTGCTCAGCAACGCCGCCAAGTTCACTGAGAACGGACGCATCACCCTCGGCGCCGAGCATACGGGCGCGCATCTCCGATTCACCGTGCGCGACACCGGCATCGGCATGAGCGAGGCGCAGCTCGGCCGTCTGTTCGAGCGCTTCACCCAGGCCGACGCCTCGACGACCCGCCGCTTCGGCGGCACCGGCCTCGGCCTCTCGATCACGCGGGCCTTCGCCGAGATGCTGGGCGGCCGCATCACGGTCGAGAGCGCGGAGGGAGTCGGCACCACCTTCACCCTCGATCTGCCGGACACGTTCCAGGCCACCGAGGAGACGCGGCCCGAGGAGCCGGAAGGCCCGGCCGGGAGCACGATCCTGGTGATCGACGACGATGCGGCGATGCGCGACCTGCTCGCCCGCTTCCTTGAGCGCGAGGGGTTCCGGGTGGCCGTGGCGGAGGACGGCCGGCTCGGGCTCGAACGCGCCAGGATCCTGCGCCCGCGCGCCATCCTGCTCGACGTGACCATGCCGCGCATGGACGGCTGGGCCGTCCTGCGGGCCCTGCGCGCCGATCCGGATCTGGCGGCGACCCCGATCGTGATGGTGACGGTGCTGGACGAGCAGAACCTCGCCTTCTCGCTCGGCGCGACCGACTACCTGCAGAAGCCGATCGACTGGGCGAGCCTGAAGGCGGTAACCGACCGCTTCCGCACGGGCGCGGAGGACGGCCCGATCCTCGTGGTCGACGACGACGCGGATGCCCGCGAGCGGCTGGTGACGGCGCTGGTGCGCGAGGGCCTGCCGGTGCGCGAGGCCGCGCATGGTGGGCTCGCCCTCGAAGCGGTGGAGGCGGAGAAGCCGAGCCTCGTCCTGCTCGACCTGATGATGCCGGAAATGGACGGGTTCGGCTTCCTGCGGGCGCTGCGCGCACGGCCCGATTGGCGCGACGTGCCCGTCGTGGTCCTCACCGCCAAGGACATCACCGGCGAGGACAGACGCCGGCTCGCGGGCCAGGCGGACCGGGTGATCGCCAAGGGCAGCACCAGCCTCGCGGACCTCGCCCGGACCGTGCGGGATCTGGTGCCGGACGCCGCGGATGGCTGAGCGGCTCAGGATGCCCGCTTCCCCCGGTCGAGCGCCGGAGGCCGGCCGTCCTACTTTTCGACGAAGGCCTTTTCGATGACGTAGTGTCCGGCCTCGCCGTGGTTGCCCTCCTCGTAGCCGCGGCCGGTGAGGAGGTCGCGCGTGTCGCGGATCATCTCGGGCGAGCCGCAGAGCATGAAGCGGTCGGCCGCGATCGACATCGCGGGCAGGCCGATGTCGGCAAACAGCTTGCCCGAGACCATCAGATCCGTGATCCGGCCGCTGTTGCGGAACGGCTCGCGCGTCACGGTCGGGTAGTAGATCAGCTGGTTGGCGATCATCTCGCCCAGGAACTCGTGCTGGGGCAGGTCCTGCGTGATGGTCTCGCCGTAGGCCAGCTCCTGCACCTGCCGGCAGCCATGGACCAGCACCACCTTCTCGAAGCGCTCGTAGGTGTCGGGATCCTTGATGATCGACAGGAACGGCGCGAGCCCGGTGCCGGTGCCCAGCAGGTAGAGGTGGCGGCCCGGCAGCAGGTTGTCGAGCACGAGCGTGCCGGTGGGCTTCTTGCCGACGATGATGGGATCGCCGACCTTGAGATGCTGCAGCTTGCTGGTGAGGGGGCCGTCCGGGACCTTGATGGAGAAGAACTCCAGCTCGTCCTCGTAATTGGCCGAGACCACCGAGTAGGCGCGCAGCAGCGGCCGGCCCTCGACCTCCAGACCGATCATGGTGAACTCGCCGTTGCGGAACCGGAACGCCGGATCGCGGGTGGTGCGGAACGAGAAGAGCGTATCCGTCCAGTGATGCACCGAAAGCACCCGCTCCTCGTAGAACTTGCTCATCTGCGCCACGGTCCTCGAATCTCTTGCCCGCCCTCGGCCGGGCCCTTTTCGCACTTGCGCCACCGCCGTCAAGGCATGGCTGGATGGCAGCCGGATCTGGTCTCGCCCGATTGGAATCGGTCTGAATTCTTGCCCGCGCGGCGCCGCCGCCTTGTCAGAGCGGCTTCAGCCCGGCCTCGATCTCCGCCCGGCGCGGTTCGAGGAAGGGCGGCAGCGCCAGCCCCTCGCCCAGAGCGTCGAGGGGTTCGTCCGCGGTGAAGCCCGGCCCGTCGGTGGCGATCTCGAACAGGATGCCGTTCGGCTCGCGGAAGTAGAGGCTGCGGAAATAGTAGCGGTCGACCGGCCCGCTCGATGGCATCCGATGCAGACGCAGGCGCTTCTCCCACCCTGCGTACGCCGTGTCCGGGATCCGGAAGGCGACGTGGTGGACGGCGCCCGCGCCCTGCCGCGCGGGCGCGGAGCGATCGGCCAGGATCTGCACCTCGGCGGCGGCCCCGCCCGGTCCCATGCGGAAGACCCCCACCTCGCCCTCGGGCAGCTCGAAACGACGATCGAACGTCATGCCGAGCACTTCCGTCAGCACGCTCTCTGTGCGCGCAGGATCCCGCACCGCGAGGCGGACGGGCCCGAGCCCGAGGATCTGGCGCTCGGCCGGGACCGGGCTGTCCGCCCAAGCGGCTCCCGGGGCACCGGCGGCGTCCTCGACAAGGGCGAGGCGCTGCCCCTCGCCATCCTCGAAGTCGAGGGTCTGGCGCCCGTCCCGCGCGATCGGCACCGCATGGGCGACGCCCTGCCGGGCGAGGTGCTCGCGCCACCACTCCAGGGAGCCCGCCGGCACCCTCAGGTGGGTGCGCACGATGCTGTCGGTGCCGCGGCGCTCGGGCGGCGCCGGCCAATCGAAGAAGGTGACGTCGCTGCCGGGCGAGGCCAGCCCGTCCGCGTAGAACAGGTGGTAGGCCGAGACGTCATCCTGGTTCACGGTCTTCTTCACCAGCCGAAGGCCGAGGACGCGGGTGTAGAAGGCGAAGTTGTCGGCGGCCCGCGCGGTGATCGCGGTCAGGTGATGAAGGCCGGTGAGCTGCATGGATGACGCCTCGGAGATCGGCTGCTTCCGTTCCGGTCGGAGTCCGGCGCGGCCCCACAGGCGGGGCCGCGCCGGCGGCGAGATCCTCAGAAGCCGGTGGGGCGCCCGGCGGCGACGACCAGCATTCGCCCGTCCGCGAAGGTCCGGGCAGCGGCGCGCCGGATGTCGGCCTGCGTCACGCCCGCTACGAGGTCGTTGCGGCGCGCGATGTAGTCCATGCCGAGGTCCTCGAAGGCGATCTGCACGAGTTGGTGCGCGATCTTGGTCGAGGTGTCGAACCCGAGCGCGTAGGAGCCGGTGAGATAGTCCTTGGCCTTCTGCAGCTCCTCGTCGGTCGGGCCGTCGCTGACGAGCCGGCCGATCTCATCGGAGATCACGCTCAGCGCCTCGCCGACGCGCTCGTTCTTGGTGGCAGTGTAGCCCCAGATCATCGCGGTGGCGCGGTGGCTGACCAGCGAGGTGCCCACCGAGTAGGCGAGGCCACGCTTCTCGCGGACCTCCTGGAACAGGCGCGAGGTGAAGGCGCCGCCGCCCAGCACGTGGTTCAGCACGTAGGCCGGGATGAAGTCCGGATCGCGCCACGGCACGCCCGCGAGGCCGAAGCGGATCACCGATTGCGGCACGTCGAGGTCGACGAGCACGCGCTGCCCCAGGCCCTGGACGGTGGTGCGCGGGGCCGCCCGCAGCTCGCCCGCCTCCGGCAGCGCCCCGAAGGCGCGGTTCAGCGCCTCCGCGAGCTGGCTCGCCCCGATCGCGCCCACGGCCGCGACCTTCACGGCGCTGCGCCCGATGATCTGGGCGTGCATCGCCACGAGATCCTGACGGGTGATCGCCGCGACGCTCTCGAGCGTGCCCGACGAGGGCCGTCCGTAGGGATGACCGGCAAAGCCCTCCCGGAAGAAGCGCCGCGAGGCGAGCACACCGGGATCGTTCTGCTGGTAGCGCAGGCCCGCGATCATCTGTGCCCGCACCCGCTCGATCGCGTCCGGGTCGAGGCGGGGCTTGGCGAGCGCCAGGGCCAGCAGGTCGATCGCCTCGTCCGCATGCTTGACCAGCATCTTCAGCGAGCCGCCGATCGCGTCGGGGCCGGCATGGAACGAGAGTTCGATGGCGCGGGCCGCAAGCCGCTCCTGGAAGGCGTCGGAGGGCAGGTCGCCCGCGCCCTCATCGAGCAGGCGCGCCAGCATCTGGGCACAGCCCGACTTGCCGTCGGGGTCCTGCGCGGCGCCGCCCTCGAACGTGAAGGACAGCGCGATCATCGGCACCACCGGCGATTCCACGTGCCACGCCTCAATGCCCGCGGCGGTCGGGACCGGCAGCGCCTTGGTCGGCGAGGTGGCTGCGCGCGTATCGGTGTCGGCCAAGTTCATCGAAACCTCGTTGTTCTTGTTCGGCGGCGGGATGGCGCCGCCGGTACGGATGCGCCGGGGCCGCTACTCGGCGGCGATCGCGACCGGCGCGTCGAGATCCTTTGTCTTCATCAGGTAGCCGGTGACGGACCGGGACGGCGTGAGCCAGCGCTCCGCGGCCCCGGCGAGCCGGCCATGCGTCACCGCCTCGATGTCCGTGGGCCAGCGCCGCACCTCCTCGACGGTCTCGCCGATCGCGAGCGCCGAGCCGTAGATGCGGGCCAGCGAGGATTGGCTGTCCGAGGAATAGACGGTCTCGGCCACGAGCCGGGTCTTGGCGCGCTCGATCGCCTCGGCATCGAGGGCTTCCGCGGGCACCCGGCGCAGCACGCCGTCGACCGCCTCCTCGAGCTTCTCCAGCGTGACGCCCTCCGCGGGCACCGCGTAGACCGAGAAGCGCGTGTCGTCGATCGCCGAGCCCATGTACCAGGCACCGGCATTCACCGCGATGCCCTGCTCCAGCACGAGTTTGCGGTAGAGGTAGGAGGTCGAGCCGCCGCCCAGGACCTCCGCCAGGAGCTCGAGATCGTGGCAGCCGCCGTCGCGGGCGGTGATGCAGGAGGGTGTCAGGTAGAGGCGCTGCAGGGTGGGCTGCTCGACCTTGGGGTCGGCCACCGCGATGCGGCGCAGGGCCTTCGGCTCCGGCTCGCGCGGGCGGCGGCGCTCGGGCCGGGCACCCTGCGGCGCCACGCGGCCGTAGGTGGCCTCGGCGAGGCGGCGCACCTCGTCGGGGGTGACATCGCCGGCCACCACCAGGATGGCGTTCTCGGGCGTGTAGAAGCGCTTGTAGTAGCCCAGCGCGTGCTCGCGGTTCAGCCCCTCGATCTCGTGCATCCAGCCGATGATCGGGATGCCGTAGGGATGGTGAACGAACAGGGAGGCCGCCATCGCCTCGGAGAGCTGGGCCGAGGGGTCGGTCTCGACGCGCATGCGGCGCTCTTCCAGCACGACGTCGCGCTCGGGCGCCACCACGGCGTCGTCGAGGACGAGCCCGCTCATGCGATCCGCCTCGAACGCCATCATCGTGCCGAGATGGTCGCGGGCGACGCGCTGGAAATACGCGGTGTAGTCGTAGGAGGTGAAGGCGTTCTCCTGGCCGCCGAGGCCCGAGACCGCCTTCGAGAAGGCACCGGCCGGGTGGCTGTCGGTGCCCTTGAACATCAGATGCTCGAGGAAGTGGGCGATGCCGGACTGGCCGAGCGGATCGTCGGCCGAGCCGTTGCGGTACCAGATCATGTGGGTCGCGACGGGCGCGCGGTGGTCGGGCACCACGATGACATCGAGGCCGTTGTCCAGGGTGAAGGCGGTGACGTCGGGGCCGCCCGCCTCCGAGCGTCCGAACGGCGCGGCGTCCCCGCGGCCGGCGCTGATCCGCGGGTTTTGCGGGAAGAAGCCCGGCGTCCGGTGCCTGAACAGATGCATGCGTTCGTCCTCGTCGCGGCCCGCTCGCGTTCCCGCTCCCTCTCGGGAGGACACGGCGACCGATCCATCTTTGACGTTCGAGCCGGCAAAGTCCGTACCGGCGGCGTGATCTTATCTCGCTACGCCGCGGCTCTGTCGCAACCGTGCCACAGCGGGTGCGACTACTGGCGGCGCTGCTGCTCGCGCAGGTAGACGCCCGGATCCGCTTCCTCGCGGTCGCGGCTCGCATTGTTGATCGGCTCGCCCGTGGACTTGGCGATCTTGCGCGGCGCCTTGCGGTAGCTCGTCGGCGGCTCGGTCAGGCTGTCGCGCGTGGGCTCGACATCCGCGGGCTCGGCCTTCGCGTCCGACACGCCGCGCATCAGGTCGAGCGGGTTTACCCAGAAAGACTCGCGGGTGTTGTCGCCCGGCTTGTACTCGTTGGTGCGCGGGATCTGCGCGTCGGCGCGCCGTCCGCCGCGGATCTCGTCGGGGGAGAGCGTGGCGTTGTTGTCGTCGTAGCGGCCCTGGGCCTGATTGCCGCGGGGCACCCGCCGCTCGGCCTGCGCACGCTCGCGGGCGGCGACCTCGGGCTCCTTGGGCCATTGCGGGTTGCCCGCACCGGCGCGCGGCGCGGGCAGCGCCTTGGCATCGAGCTTGGGCGGCATGACGAGGGGCGCGCGCTCGCGATAATCGATCGGCGCCTGCTCGCGCTCGACGAGGCCGAGGGTGCTGAGCGTGTCCCGCATCAGCGACCCGCTCTCCTGCGCGCCCGCGCCCGTCGCCGCGATCATCCCGGCGAGCACGGCGGGAAGAGGAAGGATCCAGCGATACCCGGTCATGCTGCCCCACAGATTGGCGTTGGCCGGGCGCCCCCGCGACCCGCTGCGCGAATCGCCGAGACGGCCGCGCGGTTCTCGCGGCCCGATCCGACCGTCTCGGCCTGATCCCGGTTTCCGGCGATCGTATGGCGCCTTGACCACGCCGCACCAGACCGGAGCGACGACCGGGAACGATGTGTTGTGCGTATCACGCCGTCGGGGCCGAATCCCCCGGGCGCGCACCGCGCCGCTCCGGCATCAGGCTGTCGAGGATCAGCCCCACCACGCCCGCCACGATCGCCGCGTCGGCGACGTTGAAGACGTACCAGGAATGGGGGCCGACATGCAGGTGGACGAAGTCGAACACGGCGCCGTAGGCGATCCGGTCGACGACGTTCCCCAGGGCTCCGCCCGCGATCAGCCCTAGGGCGAGCCCGAGGAGGCGCGAGGACGCCCGCCGCATCCACAGGCCGAGCCCGAGGGCGGCGGCGAGCGACAGGGCGACGAGGAGCCAGCGGCCGAGGCCCCCCTGCTGCTGGAACATCCCGTAGGAGACCCCGTGGTTCCACACCACCACGAGGTCGGTGAACGGGTTCAGGTGCCAGGGCTGGGTCAGCACCAGATCGGTGCCGAAATACAGCCCGAGCTTCGAGGCCTGATCGAGCAGGAGCGTGGCGACGAGCCCCGCGAGGCCGAGGCGGAACGGCGTCATCGCCCCGCCCCGGATCCTGCCGCGTGCGGCCTCACGCCGCGCTCGCGGCCGGGTGCGCGGCATCCCACTCGCGCAAAGCCCGCGCGTCGCGCGGGGTGACATCCGGGTAGTCCGGGTCGCTGCCGACCTGCGGTGTCACCCGCCAGGAGCGGGCGCATTTGCGGCCCTCGGCCGGCCGCGGCTCGACGGCGACGCCGCGCACGTCGTCGAGGCGGAAGGCGTCGGCCGGTCCCTCTCCCGCGACCACGGTGATCGCCGAGGTGATGCAGACGTCGGCGAAGTCGAGCCCATCGAGGGCCGCGAGCAGGTCCGCATCGGCCACGTGAACGATCGGGGCCGCCTCCAGGCTCGCGCCGATGCGCTTGGCCGCGCGCTCGATCTCGAGCGCGCCCGTCACCACGCGGCGCACCCGGCGCACCTTGTGCCAGCGCTCCGCCAGGGCGGGATCGCGCCACGCGGCCGGGGTCTCCGGCAGCGTCTCGAGATGGACGGACCCGGTCTCGGACGGGTAGCGATCGAGCCACGCCTCCTCGGCCGTGAAGGCGAGCACCGGCGCGAGCCAGATCGCCACGCGCCGGAAGGCTTCGTCGATCACCTGCAGGGCGGCGCGGCGGGGCGTCGACGAGATCGGGTCGCAATAGAGCGCGTCCTTCCGCACGTCGAAGTAGAAGGACGAGAGATCGCCGGTCATGAAGCCGTTGAGGAGCGCCACCACGCGCTTGGTGTCGAACGCCGCGTAGGCCTCGCGGATCTCGCCGTCGAGTTCCGCCAGCCGGTGCAGGATCAGCCGCTCCAGCTCGGGCATGTCGCCCAGCGCGACGTCGTCGCCCGGCACGCGGTGGGCGAGGGAGCCCAGCATCCAGCGCAGGGAGTTGCGCAGTTTGCGGTAGGTCTCCGCGAAGGTCTTGATGATCTCGGGTCCGATGCGCAGGTCGTCGGTGTAGTCCGAGGCCGCGACCCACAGGCGCAGGATGTCGGCGCCCGCATCCTTGATCACGCTCTGGGGCGCGACGACGTTGCCCTTCGACTTCGACATCTTCAGGCCCTTGCCGTCGAGCACGAAGCCGTGGGTGAGGACGATGTCGTAGGGTGCCCGACCGCGCGTGCCCGAGGACTCGAGCAGCGAGGACTGGAACCAGCCGCGGTGCTGGTCCGAGCCCTCCAGGTACATCACCCGGTCCTGCCCGCCATCGCGGCGACGATGCACGCCGGAGAGGCCCGGGAAGGCCTCCGGATCGTCCAGGACGAAGGCGTGGGTGGAGCCCGAGTCGAACCAGACGTCGAGGACGTCGGTGACCTTCTCGTAGGCCGCCGGGTCGTACTCGGGCGCGAGGAAGCGGGCGCCGTCCGCGTCCGTGAACCACGCATCCGCCCCCTCCTGGCGGAAGGCCTCGACGACGCGGGCGTTGACGCTCTCGTCGCGCAGGACCTCGCCGGTCTCGCGATGGACGAAGACCGTGATCGGCACACCCCAGGCGCGCTGGCGCGAGACCACCCAGTCCGGGCGGTTCTCCACCATGCCGTTGATGCGGTTGCGGCCCTGCGGCGGCACCCATTGAGTGTCGGCGATCGCCTGGAGGGCGACCTCGCGCAGGGTCCGGTTCCCGAGGCTCTCCGCCGGCCGGTCCATGGCGATGAACCATTGCGGCGTGTTGCGGAAGATCACCGGCTTCTTCGAGCGCCAGGAATGCGGGTACTGGTGGCGCAGGACCCCGCGGGCGATCAGCGCCCCGGCCTCGGTGAGCGCGGCGATCACCGCCTTGTTGGCGTCGCCCTTCTCGCCCTTCTCCGTGAGCACCCGCGTGCCGGTGAAGCCCGGCGCCGCCGCGGTGAGCACGCTGTCGGCATCCACCGTGTAGGGGATCGCCGTGTCGATGCCGCGCTCGCGCAAGCTGCGACCGCTCGCCATCCAGAGCTCGAAATCCTCCCGGCCGTGGCTCGGGGCGGTGTGGACGAAGCCGGTGCCGGATTCGTCGGTGACGTGGTCGCCGTCGAGGAGCGGCACGTCGAAGCCGTAGCCCAGCGCGTGCAGCGGGTGGGCCAGCGTGAGGCCGGCGAGCGTGGCCGCGGGCACGTCGGCGATGCGCGCGAACGCCTCGACGCGGGCCGCCCGGAACACCGTCTCGGCGAGCGAATCGGCGAGGATGTAGCTCTGGCCGGGCTTGGCCCAGTTCTCCTCCGGAGCGGCCGTGACGCGGTAGAGCCCGTAGGGGATCTTCCTGGAATAGGCGACGGCGCGGTTGCCCGGGATGGTCCAGGGGGTCGTCGTCCAGATCACCACGCGCGCACCGGCGAGGTCGTCCGCGGCGCCTGCGCGGATCGGGAACGCTGTGAAGATCGTGTCGCTGACGTGCTCCTCGTACTCGACCTCGGCCTCGGCGAGCGCCGTCTTCTCCACCACCGACCACATCACGGGCTTCGAGCCGCGGTAGAGCTGGCCCGACATGGCGAACTTCAGGAGTTCCGCAGCGATCGCGGCCTCGGCCGGAAACGCCATCGTGGCGTAGGGGTGGGCCCAGTCGCCGGTGACGCCCAGGCGCTTGAACTCGGCGCGCTGCACGTCGAGCCACTGCGCCGCGAAGGCGCGGCATTCCTGGCGGAACTCGACCACCGGGACCGCGTCCTTGTTGCGGCCCTTGGCGCGGTACTGCTCCTCGATCTTCCACTCGATCGGAAGGCCGTGGCAATCCCAGCCCGGCACGTAGTTGGCCTCGTAGCCGAGGCCGCCCATCGCCCGGACGATGACGTCTTTGAGGATCTTGTTCAGCGCCGTGCCGATGTGGATGTTGCCGTTGGCGTAGGGCGGGCCATCGTGCAGCACGAATTTCGGCCGGCCCTCGCCCCGCGCGCGCAGCTGGCCGTAGAGATCGGTGCGCTCCCAGCGCTCGATCAGCAGCGGCTCGCGCGTCGGCAGCCCCGCCCGCATCGGGAACTCGGTTCGGGGCAGGAACAGGGTCTTGGAATAGTCGCGGGTGGCCGGGGTCTCGTCGCTCATCGGTCCGGGCGTCCTGGGAAGTGGCGTCATCGATCGGGTCCGGACCTCCGGCGCTCGGCCGGTCCCGGGGCTCTCGCGCTCCCGGCCCCCGCGCAGCCGCGCGGGCGCGGCACTCAGGCGGCGGCCGGGCCCGTAATTCGCGAGCCCAGAGGCCCGCATCGATCTGTGGCGACGCGCATGGAGCGGCTTCTAACAGCGGCCCGCGCCGGACGCCAGCGGGCGGGCCTCGGTACGGGTCCGCAAGAATCCGCGGCGGCGCGCTGCGACCTTTCGCGAGCGTGGCCGTTGAGGGTCACGCGCCGCGACGCTGGCGTCCGGGCGTCAAGAAGAGGAACCCGCCATGAAACGCATCCTGATCGCCGCCACCCTCGCCCTCTCCACGCTGACGCTTACGGGCGCGGCCGACGCGCAGGGCCTCGTCGGCGGCGTGCGCCGCGGCGCGGCCGAGGGCGATCGCGTCGGCGGCCCGATCGGCGGCGTGGTGGGCGGCGCCGTCGGCGGCGCGGTCGGCACCGTGAACGGCGCGCTCGGCATCGATCCGGGCCGGCGTGCCTATCGCACCGACATGCGCTCGCGCCGCGCCTATCGCCGCCATCACCGCCGCCACTACCGCTGAGGCGCGGGCCTGAGGATCCGGCTCGCCGGACCCTCAGGCCGCTTCAGACGAGACGGAACCGAAGCTCGCCCAGGCCCTCCAGGCTCGAGGTGATCTCGTCCCCGGGCTTGAGCCACGCACGCTCGCTGCGCGGGATCTTCTCGCCGAAGATCACCCCCTGCGGGGTGCCGGTGTAAAAGATGTCGCCGGGCTTCAGGGTCATCACCCGCGAGGCGAAGCTGATCAGCTGCCGGCAGTTGAAGATCATGTCGTTGGTGTTCCAGTCCTGACGGACCTTGCCGTTCACCGTGGTGACGAGACGGAGGTTGTTCGGATCCGGCACCTTATCGGCGGTGACGAGATAGGGCCCAAGCGGCGCGAACCCGTCCGAGGTCTTACCGATCATGAACTGCGAGGTCAGCGTCTGCAGGTCCCGGGCGCTGAAATCGTTGCCGGTGGCGTAGCCCGCCACGTAATCGAGCGCGTCGGCTTCCGAGACGTCGCGGCATTCCCGCCCGAACACGATCACCAATTCGGTCTCGTAATCGAACTCGCGGGCGGCCTTGGTCGGCAGGCGGATCGTACCGCCGTGATGGTTGAGCGCGTTGTTGTACTTGTTGAACAGCGGCGGGTCCTTGGGGATCGGCGTGCCGGTCTCCTCGGCATGGTGCCGGTAGTTGAAGCCCATCATCACGATCTTCTCCGGCCGGGTGACCAGGGGCGCGTAGGAAAGCGCGGCTTCGTCGAGCATCAGCCGCGGGTCGGGCGCCGCCTCGGCCGCATCGACCAGGGCGCGCAGCATCGGGCCGCGCCCGTTCTGCAGGAGGTCGTCCATGTCGGCCGGCACGGGCAGGCCGAGGGCGCGTCCAGCGGCGGTGACGTCGAGTACGCCGCCCTTCAGCTTCACCCCGAGGCCATAGCCGCCCCCGCGGCGCAGGTTGAGCAGCGTCATGTCGCGCGGCATGCCGAAGGGCTGCGCCGCGGCCGGCCGGTCGCCCGTCGCCGCCCTGGCCCCGCCCCCCATCGCGCCGGCGGCGAGACCGGCGGCCGTCAAGGTCAGAAAATCGCGTCGATCCGCACTCATGGTGTCCTCCAGGGCGTCCTCCGGAGCGTCCGCATCTGTGCGCGGCCCGGGGCTGCCCCCCTCGCTCGGTCTGAGGGTGCAACTGATGGACGAGTATTTCCGATGCATTTCATCCGCTGCGGGGAGATGTCGGATGCGCAGCGCTGTCACTCGCGGATCGAGCGGGGACGAGGGCGGAGCGAACCTGTCCAAACCGTCATCCTCCGCAAACCTTGCGGCAAGGCGGGCGCTCGCAGGATCCGCGAACGGTCAAGGTACCGCCGACGCGGCACCGGATCCGAATGGGAACAGGAGGAACAGCCCATGACCAAACGGACGATCCTCGGTCTCGCCGCGGCCCTGACGCTCGGCGGTCTCGGCGCCGTGACAAGCGCGCAGGCGGCGCCGCTCGGCGCCGGCTCCGGCACGGCGCTCGCCGGCGGCGTGCCGGTCGAGACGGTGGCTCAGGGCTGCGGCCCGGGCTGGGCGCGCGGACCCTACGGCCGATGCCGGCCCTTCGCGGCGCCGCGCTTCTTCGGTCGCCGCTGCTTCATCCGGCCGACGCCATACGGGCCGCGCCGCTTCTGCCGCTGAGCGGATGACTCGGCGGAGGGCCCCCTTCGGGTCTCCCGCCGACGTCGATCGGCCTTCCTAGCGCTTCGCGGCGCAGGTGCCCGCAACCGCGGCGAGGATGAAGGCGGCCACCGCGTTCCAGCCCGCGAGCGAGATCCCGAGGATCCGCATCGCGGCGGTGCTGCAATCGACCACCTTCGTGGTCTTGAGGCTGTCGAGGAAGTCGCCGACCGCCGCCGGATTGGCTCCGGTGCCGCCGCCGCAATCGCTCGGGCCTGGCCAGAAGCCCCACTCGGCACCGGCGTGATAGGCGCCGAGCCCGGCCCCGTAGAGGAGACCGAGCGCCGCGAGGCCGAGGGCGAGCCGGGCGAGGCGTTCGGGCAGCAGCAGGCCGCCGAGCGCCAGCGGGATCGCCGCGTAATAGGGCAGCCGCTCGGTGAGGCAGAGCTTGCAGGGCGCGTAGCCGTAGCCGTACTCGAGCACCAGGGCCGCTCCGACCGTCGCGACGGATCCGATGAGCAGGACGAGCGCGGCCCGCTTCAGCCGCAGCAATGCAGTCTCGTTGATCACGGTTGCCGACCTTCGATCACAGGATGAGCTTGAACAGGACGAAGCCGAGGACGATCACCGCCACCGAGATCGCCGCGACCGCGTTGAGATGGCGATCGAGCACGCTGCGGATCTGCACGCCGTAGCGGCCCAGAAGGCCCGCCAGGATGAAGAAGCGCAGACCGCGGGTGACGATCGACAGCACCGTGAACCAGAACAGGCTGTAATGGGCGAAGCCCGAGGTGATGGTCACCAGCTTGTAGGGGATCGGCGTCAGCCCCTTCAGCAGGATCACCCAGTGGCCATACTTGGCGTAGGATTCCTGGAAGCTCGCCGCCGAGTTCTGCAGGCCGTAGAGCCCGATCACCCATTGGCCGAGAGAATCGAACAGCAGCGCCCCGATGGCGTAGCCGACGAGGCCGCCGAGCACCGAGGCCACCGTGGTGATCAGAGCATAGAACCAGACCCGGTCGGGCCGGCTCACCGCCATCGGGACCAGCATCACGTCCGGCGGGACGGGAAAGAAGGAGCTCTCGGCGAAGGCCACCGCGCCGAGCGCCCAGGGTGCCGCGGGCTTGCCGCTGAGCGCGAGTATCCACTCGTAGAGGCGGCGGATCATGCATGTCCGGGAGCAGGTGTGGCGGGCGGGAGCCCTTTGAGCACAGCGCCGCCGCACTGGCCAGGGGGCCAGGTCAGGGGACAGTCCCCGGATGCTTCGCCCGCGCGCGGCGGAAAGGGCTGGCCCGCGTCTGCGACCTGTGCGATGAGGCAGCTCGCGCGGGTATGGCGGAATTGGTAGACGCGGGCGACTCAAAATCGCCAGCCGCAAGGCGTGGGGGTTCGATTCCCTCTACCCGCACCAGTCGGTCCCCTCCAGAAAGCGACGGATCGAGGCGCCGAGCCGCGCGCTGTCGTGTGACGCCTCGAGGCTCGCCAGGGCCCGGTCGATCGCCGCGGGATCCTCGGCGCCCGCCCGATGCCCGCGCACGAGCGCCCGCGCGTAGTCCGGCGCGAATTCCGGGTGGCACTGGCAGGACAGGGCGGCCCGATCCGCGTAGGCCAGAACCCCGTTCGGTGTGAAGGCGCTGCCCGCGAGCACCCGGGCCGTGGGCGGGCGGACCGTCACCTGATCCTGATGCGACACCGGCACGGCGATGCGCGGCGCGTCGTCCATGAAGGGCGCGCGCGTCATCACCGCGTAGTCATGGAGCCCGAGGCCCCAGCCCTGAGGCGCCTTCTCGGCGCGCCCGCCATAGGCCGCGGCCATGATCTGGTGGCCGAAGCAGATGCCGACGAGGCGGATGTCGCGCGGCAGGGATCGCAGGTAGGCGAGCAGCGGCGGGATCCACGGCAGCGGATCGTAGACGCCCGCGGCCGAGCCCGTGATCAGGACGCCCGGAAATGCCCTTGGATCGGGCAGCGCTCCGGCCTGCACGTCGAAGGCTGTCGTCTCGAAGGCGGGGCCGAGGAGCTTCGCCGACATCGCCGCGTAGGAGGGGAAGCCGGAGAGCCGCGCCGGCGGCCGTCCGGTCTCGAGGATCGCGATGCGCAACGGGCTGTCTGCCTCCGAACGCGCCGTCCGCGCGCGTCACCGGGGTTAGGCCGTGCGCGCGTCGGCGCGCAAGCGGCGCGGCGGCTTGGGACGGATATCCATGGCGTTGCCGCGCCAGACCACGGAATCGTGCATCCAGGCCCGTATCCACAGCAGCGGAATCATCAGGTCGCGCAGGAGGAAGCCGAGGATCAGCCGCGGCCCCCGGTGCCAGCCGACACGGGCCGCCAGGGCGTATTCGGCGCCGTAGACGAGGAGCGCCATCAGGCCGCTGCCGGCCCAGGCTTCAGGGGTCCCGGCAAGCCCCGCCGCGAGGCAGAACGGCAGCAGGACGCCGCTGGCGATCTCGGGCGCGAAGAAGAGCGGAAAGGTCACCCGGCGCAGGCGGGCCCAGCGCAGCTGGCGGGCCCAGACCTCGCGCAGGCGCCGGCGCCCGAGCGGCTGCTCGAAGGGCGCGTGCACGAGGTGGACGCGCCGTCCGGCGGCCCGCACCAGCTTCGTCGCGGCGGCGTCCTCGGCGATCTCGGCCGCGAGCGCCCGGATGCCGCCCCGGGCGTCCAGGAACGGCTTGTGCCAGAGCATGCTCTTGCCCTGAGCGAAGCCGAGGCCCAGACTCTCGCCGGTATATTGCCAGCGCGCCTGCAGGGTGTTGAGGAAGGCGCACTCGACCGCGGCCCAGAGATTGCCCGGCCGCGCGCCGATCGGCGTCGAGCAGACGAGCCCGGTATCGGGGCCCCAGGCCGCCTGCAACTGCTGAAGGTAATCGGGCGGCATCAGCACGTTGGAATCGGCCAGCACGATCCAGTCGTGGCGCGCCGCCTCCCAGCCGCGCACGCAGTTGTTCAGCTTCGGGTTGTCGCTCACGCGCTCGTCGCCGACGAGGATGCGGGCCGGGACCGCCGGATGCGCGGCGATCAGCCGGCGGACCAGCGGGAGCACCGGGTCGGCGGGGTCGGCGACGCAGAACACGATCTCGTAATCCGGGTAGGCGAGCCGGAAGCCGCGGGTCAGCGTCTCCTCGCTGAACGCCTCCAGGCCACAGACCGGCCGCACCAGGGAGACGGGTGCGCCCGCGGGAAAGCAGGCGGTTCGCGGCGCGCGACCGATGCGGCGGGCCGTGAGGGCGAAGCTCGTGAGGTTGACCAGGGCGAGCAGCGCGCAGAGCGACAGGGCGAGCAGGGTGCCGGTCGGCGCGTCGATCATGCGGGCGGATGCCTCTGCTCGTCCGGCCGCGGCCTGCCGCCGCGCCGGTCAGCAGCCCCCTAACAGTCGCGCTGTTTCAGTCTTATGACGCCTCTTGCAGCCGGCACGGACCGGGCCGCGAACAGGGGTTGCGGAGCACCGGAGCCGGTGATCCGCTTTCGGGGCGCGATGCCCGAGGAGCGCGGTTGATCCCGCCCATCGTCTTCCATCCTGCCTACGAAGCCAGCCTGCCGGACGGGCATCGCTTCCCGATGCGCAAATACGGGCGGCTCGCCGAGATCGTGGCCGAGCAAGGGCTCGCGCCGCTGGGCTTCGTCGCGCCCGAGCCCGCCTCCGCCGACCTCCTCGCGCTCGCCCACCAACCCGCCTATGTCGAGGCCGTGCTCGCCTGCGCGGTCCCGCGGGAGATCGAGCGGGCGATCGGCCTGCCGGTGAGCGAGACGGTGGTGCGGCGCTCGCGCGCCTCGGTCGGCGGCACGTTGCTGGCTGCCCGCCTCGCGCTGGCCGAGGGGCTCGCCGGCAGCACGGCGGGCGGCAGCCACCACGCGCGGCGGGCGCAGGGTGCGGGCTTCTGCGTCTTCAACGACGTGGCGGTCGCCGCCCGCGCGCTCCAGGCGGAGGGCAGGATCTCCCGTGCGCTCGTGGTCGATCTCGACGTGCACCAGGGCGACGGCACCGCCGATTGCCTCGCCTACGCGCCGGACCTCTTCACGCTCTCGATCCATTGCGAGCGCAACTACCCGAGCCACAAGATCGCGGGCGACCTCGATATCGGGTTGCCGGACGGCGTCGAGGACGCGGCCTACCTCGAGATCCTGGCCGCCCGCCTGATCCCGCTCCTCGACGCGCTCCGGCCCGACATCGTGTTCTACAACGCGGGCGTCGATCCCCACCGCGACGACCGGCTCGGACGCCTCGCGCTCAGTGATGCCGGGCTGTACGCCCGCGACCGTTTCGTGATCGGCGCGGCGCGCGCGCGGGGCGTGCCCGTGGTGGGGGTGATCGGCGGGGGCTACATGGCCGATGTCGAGGCGCTGGCCGCCCGCCACGCGCTGGTGTTCCGGGCGCTCGCCGCCGAGGCCGAGGAGGCCTGAGCGCGGCGGGACACCGGGCATGGGCGGCGCGTAACGCTTTGGTCATGGGTGCGCTGCACAAACGGTCCTGCGCCCGTTCCGGTCCAGGGCGCGCCGGCTGTAGAGTTTCCCATGCTCGGACGGATCTGGGAGGCCGCCAAGGTCACCCTCGCGCTGGCGGCACTCATCGCGGCGGCCTTGCTCTCCGCGGACAAGCTCGACCGCGACCGCCGCGACATCGCCCGGCGCGACCTGCCCTTCATCGAGCCCCTCGCGACGGGCTCCCTCCCCGGCGCGCCGCATCCCTGAGGTTGGACAAGGTTCCCCGAGGCGTCTCGTCGGGACCGCCGCGCGCTCCTGCGATCGGCCAGGGTACTGGGCGGTGTCAGCGTCGGCTCGGCCGACCGGAACCGGCCGGGGCGCCCGCCCGTCAGCCCGTCCCGCGCCCGGCGGCCGCCTCGGCGAAGCGCAGGATCGCCTCCGCCTCCGCCCCGTCGGTCCCCTCCCCGAGGCGCGCGAACAGCTTGGCATTGCCGGCGAAGACCTCCTGGCCCGCCCCGTCGCTGCCGAGGAAGGCCGCGATCTCCAGCATCTCGGGTGCCCAGCGCCGCGCCTTGGGCAGCATGTCGGGCAAGCGCGTCGCGAAGCGGGCGAGGAGCTGCGGCTCGTTCTCGGCGAGTTCGGCCAGAAGGGCCTCGCCGGCCCCCGCCCGGTCGGCGGCGAGCACCATCAGGGCGGCGAGGGCCGTGAGGCCCTTGTTGATGCCGGAATAGCTCATCTTCAGGGTCGAGGCCGCGCCGACGCCGCCCGGGCAGGCGCGCGCGTCGATCCCGTATCCGGCGAGCCGCAGGGCCGGCGCCGGGTCGTCGCCCGAGAGATAGAAGCGCGGGCCGCGCGCACCGGGCTTCGGCGGCAGACCGATGATCGCGCCGTCGAGGAACCGTGCCCCGGTGCCCGTCACGACATCCGCGATCAGCGCGAGCGTGTCGGGCCCGACCGCGTTGGCATCGACGTAGACGGGTTTGACCGGCGCCGCCGCGAGGCTCGGCGCGAGGCGCCGGGCGAGCGCCACGGCCTCGGCTGGCGGCACGATCGACAGGACCAGGTCGGCCGAGACGAGCGCGTCGTCCGGGACGTCGACCATGCCTGCGGCCGCGGCCCGCTCCCGGCTCGCCGCTCCCCGCCCCGCCAGCGAGGTCAGGACCCGGACGCCGTTCTCCGCGAGGCGGGCTGCGACGGCGCTGCCCATCGCGCCGGGGGCCAGAATGGAGACGGTGAGCCCGCGATCCGTATCCATTCGCTTCGCTCAACCGTTACCGCAACGAGGCGCAGAAACGCTGGATGCGGGTGCAGGCCTCCTCCAGCGCCTGGTTCGAGGTGGCGTAGGAGATGCGCAGGTTCGGCCCCAGACCGAAGGCCGAGCCGTGCACCGCGGCGACGCCTTCGCTCTGGAGCAGTTCGGTCACGAAATCCGCGTCGGTCTCGATGGTCTTGCCCGCCTCGGTCTTGCGTCCGATCAGCTCGGCGCAGGACGGGTAGACGTAGAAGGCGCCCTCCGGCATCGGGCATTTCAGGCCGCGGGCCTGGTTCAACATCGAGACCACGAGGTCGCGCCGCTCCTGGAAGGCCGCGCGGAAGCGGGCGAGATGCTCCTGCGTGCCGTCGAGGGCCGCCACCGCCGCCCATTGCGAGATCGTGGTGGCCCCGGAGGTCTGCTGGCCCTGGATGAAGTCCATCGCCTTGATCAGGTGCTCGGGCCCGGCGGCGTAGCCGATGCGCCAGCCGGTCATGGCGTAGGCCTTCGACACGCCGTTCATGGTGAGCGTGCGCTCGTAGAGGGCCGGCTCGACCTGGGCGGGGGTAACGAACTCGAAGTCGCCGTAGGTCAGGTGCTCGTACATGTCGTCGGTGAGCACCCAGACGTGCGGGTAGCGCATCAGCACGTCGGTGATCTTCTTCATCTCGTCGCGGGTATAGGCCGCGCCGGACGGGTTGGAGGGGGAGTTGAGGATGATCCACTTCGTCTTGGGCGTCAGCACGCGGTCGAGTTCTTCGGGCTGAAGCTTGAAGTCGTGCGCCATATCGGTCTCGGCGAAGACCGGCGTGCCGCCGCACAGCACCACCATCTCCGGGTAGGAGACCCAGTAGGGCCGCGGGATCACCACCTCGTCCCCGGGGTTCAGGGTCGCGAGGAGCGCGTTGTAGATCACGTGCTTGCCGCCGGTGCCGACGATGGTCTGGGACGGCTTGTAGTCGAGCCCGTTCTCGCGCTTGAACTTCTTCGCGATGGCCTCGCGCAGGGGCACGATGCCGGAGACCGGCGGGTACTTGGTCTCACCGCGGTTGATCGCCTCGATCGCCGCCTGCTTGATGTGGTCGGGCGTATCGAAATCGGGCTCGCCGACCGACAGGCTGATGACGTCCATGCCTCCGGCTTTCAGCTCGCGCGCCTTCTGCGTCATCGCGATGGTCGCGGACGGCTTCACGCGGGAGAGGGCGTCGGCCAGAAAGCCCATGGGGAATGCTCCGGAATCTTGGATCGTGTCACGCAGGCCGCGCGCGGCGGGCGCGCGGACCCTAGGCGCGCCGACCCGAGGCGGCAAGATCGGGCCGGTGACACGGTGGACGGCATGCCACGCATGCCGCGCAGGGCTCCCGCGCCGCCGCTCCCCTCGCAGACCGGCATCCGAGTCCACATCTGCGCGGAATGATCCCGCTCTCCGTTCTCGACCTCTCGTTCGTGAATTCCGGCGCGACGGCCGCCGACGCGCTGCAGGACAGCTTGGCGCTCGCGCGCCACGTCGACGATCTCGGCTACCACCGCTACTGGCTCGCCGAGCACCACGCGCTGGCCTCGGTGGCGAGCCCCGCCCCCGAGATCATGATCGGCCAGATCGCTGCGGCCACCCGGCACCTGAGGGTCGGGTCCGGCGGCATCATGCTGTCGAATCATGCGCCGCTGATGGTGGCCGAGCGCTTCAAGCTGCTCGAGGCGCTGTTTCCGGGCCGGATCGATCTCGGCCTCGGTCGCGCTCCGGGGACGGACGGGATCACCGCCCAGGCGCTGCGCCGCCGGGACGCACCCCGCTCGGGCGACGACTTCCTCGAGCGTCTGCAGGAACTGATGCTGTGGGAGACGGGCGAGTTTCCCGAGGGACACCCCTTCGCCACCGTTGCCGTAATGCCCGCGGGCGTGCGGCTGCCGCCCCTGTTCCTGCTCGGCTCCTCCGATTACAGCGCGGTCCTCTCGGCGCAGATCGGCACCGGCTTCGCCTTCGCCCAGCACTTCGCCTCCCACGATGCGGCCGAGGCGCTGCTGGGCTACCGGCGGCAGTACCGGCCCTCCCGCTGGGGTGGGAAGCCCCACGCGATCCTGGCGCTCGCGGCGATCTGCGCGGAGACCGACGCGGAGGCCGAACGCCTCGCCATGAGCGCGCGGCTGGCGACCCTGCGGCGGGAGCGCGGCGAGTACGGCCCGATCCCGAGCCTCGCGGAGGCGGAGGCCTATCCTTACACCGACGCGGATCGCATGCGCATCGCGCGCGGGCGCAGCCGCCTGCATGTCGGCTCGCCCGAGACCCTGCGGACAGCGCTGGCGGAACTCGCCGGCGCGACGCAGGCCGACGAGATCATGATCGTGTCGAGCATCCACGATCAGGCAGCCCGTCGGCGCTCCTATGGGCTGATCGCGGAGGCCTGGGGCCTCACCGCCGCGGCGCGGGCCGCCTGAGGGAGGTGTGGTCGAAGCGATCGCCGCCTGCCGGCCCGCATCGCGGTCCGCGCTCAGCGCCGTCCCGGATCGGCCGCACTCCGCTCGATCATCCCGTACCAGCCGAGGCCGCGGTAAGTCTCGTAGCCCGGCGTGCGATGGAAGGCCGTGACCGTTCCGGTCGCGGGATCGCGCAGCACCCCGCTCGTCCGGCCGCCCGGGTCGATCGCCACGGCGTCCCCCAGCTTGCCCCGTCCGCCCGAGGCCGCGAGCACGCGGCGCCGGGCATCGACCAGCATCACCCGGGTGTGAGCCCGATCCTCCGGGGCGATCCGCACGCCGTCGACGATGGCGCGGGCCTGAGGCTCCCAGTCGAAATGGATGGCGAGCACGCCGCTGAGTGCGCTCCCGGCCCATACCCCCGCCGCGTAGGTTGCCACCTGCGCCTGACCGAGCATCGCCTCCTGCCGGATATCGGCGCAGCCGTACTCGTCGGCGCTACGCAAGGCGAGGGCGTCCTGGAACCAGCGCTCCCCCGCCACGCTGCGATCCGCGAGGCCCGGATAGCGATCGGGCCGCCCGGTGGCGAGGATGCGTCCGGCCCGGTCGCAGAGCCAAAGATCGAGATAGACCGTGTAGGCGCCGAGGATCACGCCGAGGCGCGTGCCGGCGAAGGCGGCCGCTTCCGCCGTCGGATTCGCGGCGCATTCCACGACGGCCGCGTCGGTCGCCCACCAGCGCACGTCGCAGGTGCGCTCGTAGAGATTCCGGTCGATCAGTTCCACGGCATTGAGCGCAAGGTCGACCAAACGCTCCTCCTGGGCTCGGCCCGCCATCGCGCTCACCGCTTGCTGCAGGTCCACGATCCGGCTGGTGAGATGGGTCTCGAGTTCGCGGGCGAGCGCTTCGATCTCGGTGCCGATCGATCTGACCTCCTGCGCGACCACCGAGAAGCCGCGTCCGTGCTCGCCCGCCCGGGCGGCCTCGATCAGGGCGTTCAGGGCCAGCATCCGGGCCTGGCCGGTGATCTGCTGGATCCGCCCCGTTTTCTCCTGCGCCACCTGCCGCACCTCGGCGGCGCGCTTGGCGATCGTGTCCAAGGTCGGCGGAGAGGACTGGGCAAGACCTCGATCGTCCGGCGCTGATCTGGCAGATGAAAGCATTGGACACTCGCAAATAACGATCTTTGTTTGTGCAATAAGAATTAAAAATTTCTTAATTTTAGATTTGGTCGATTTATAGGCTATTCAACTTGAACGTGTTGCGCTCCTTCGAGACGCGCTCCGGTGTTTCGTTCCCAAGCGAAGCCTGCGATCTGAGGTTTCGGATGTGCGTGTCCTGGCCTGCAACGATCAAGAACTTGTTATCAATGAATGTCAGGTCGCCATCATCAGCAACCGGACCTTTTGTGCCTCAATCGAGCGGTCTTCGACATCCGGGGTGGCACATCGACCGCCCGGGGGAATGCCCGGCCGACGGGATGCTCCGCCGACGATCCTGGCACAGGAGCGTGCCGGCGATCCGGCCGCGGGCTGCGCCCCGAAAGGCTGTGTGCAGGCCCAGGGTCGACGCGACGCGCCCGCGATCAGTTCCGGTCGTCCGGCAGGATCGGCAGCGGCGCCACGCCGATGCCCTCCTCGATCAGGGCGCGGGCCTCCTCGATGCTGGCCTGCCCGTGGATCGCGCGCTCGGCGCTCTCGCCGTAATGGATCCGGCGCGCTTCTTCGGGGAAGCGGTCGCCGACGGCCTCGGAATTCGCCATCATATGTTCGCGCATCGCGCGCAACGCCGCCCGCACGCGCTGCTCGGGCTCGCCGATCATGCGGTCGCCTTCCGCTCGCACGGCAGGCAGCGGTGCCGAGGCACTCTTGTCGCTCCTGCCGAGGCGCGGGCTCATCAGGGCCTTGGCGACGTTCGCGCTCCCGCAGACCGGACAGGTCACCAGGCCGCGCGCGGCCTGCGCATCGAAGGAATCCGAGGACGGGAACCAGCTCTCGAAGTCATGGCCGTGTTCGCAGGCGAGGGCGTACCGGATCATGCCTGGAGGAAGCCGCCGCCCTCCGGGGACCCGCCGACCCGCTCGATGCGGAAGGGCTTGGCATGTTCGAGTGTCGGGATGCGGGCACGCGCCTCGTCCACGCGGGCGAGATCGATCTCGGCCAGGATCACGCCGGGTTCCGCTCCACCCGCATCCGCGAGCACCCGGCCCCAGGGATCGACGATGATGGAATGGCCGTACGTCTCGCGCTCGTCCTCGTGCCGGCCGCCCTGGGCTGCGGAGATCATGAAGGATCCGGTCTCGATGGCACGGGCGCGGTGCAGCACGTGCCAGTGCGCCTCGCCGGTCTGCCGGGTGAAGCAGGCGGGGGCGGTCAGGATCCGCGCGCCGTTCTCGGCGAGCGCGCGGAACAGGGCCGGGAAGCGGATGTCGTAGCAGATGCCGAGGCCGATCGGCGCGAGCGCCGTTTCGGCGACGATGGCGCAGGCCCCGCCCGTATAGGTCGCGGATTCGCGCCAGCGCTCGCCGTTGGGCAGGTCGACATCGTAGAGATGGAGCTTGTCGTAAGCCGCGACGATCGCGCCGTCCGCGTCGATCAGAAACGCCCGGTTGGCGATCTTGTCGCCGTTGCGGATGGCGAGCGAGCCGATCTGCACCACCGTGCCGGTCTCCCGTGCCGTCTGACGCAAGGCCGCCAGGGTCGCATCGGATTCCTGATCCGTCACGAGCTCGAACAGGCGTGTCCGGCTGCGCTCGACGAGCGACGTCATCTCCGGAGTCTGCACGTAGGCCGCGCCGGCGGCGGCGGCCTCGCGCACGCCCGCCACCGCGGCATCGGCGTTCGCGGCCGGGTCGCGGCCGGAGCGCATCTGCACGCAGGCCGCGACGAAGCACCCGGCCTCAGGCATCGGCGGGATCCTTCAGCATCGGATCGAGCTTGCCGCCACGCTCGAGAGCGTAGAGGTCGTCGCAGCCGCCGACATGACGCTCGCCGATGAAGATTTGCGGCACGCTGGTTCGGCCGCCCGCCCGCTGGACCATGGTGGGGCGGGCGCCGGCCGTCTTCTCGACGTCGATCTCCTGGAAGGCGACCCCCTTCTCCTTCAGCAGGCTCTTGGCTGCCGAGCAGTAGGGGCACCAGGCGGTGGTGTAGATGGTGACAGGCGGCATGGACGCGTCCCGCGAGTGGAACGCATCATATAGGCCGCGCTCGGTGCCGGCGCCTATGCCCTTGGAGCCACTCCGAGCGGCTCAGGCCGCCAGCAGCTTCTCGACCTCGTTCACGAGATCGCGCAGGTGGAAGGGCTTCGACAGCACCTTCGCGTCCTTCGGGGCCTTCGAGTCGGGGTTGAGCGCCACCGCGGCGAAGCCGGTGATGAACATCACCTTGATGTCGGGATCGAGCTCGGTGGCACGGCGCGCCAGCTCGATGCCGTCCATCTCCGGCATCACGATATCGGTGAGCAGCAGCTCGAAGGGTTCCTCGCGCAGCCGATTGTAGGCTGAGAGGCCATTGTCGAAGGACAACACGTCGTAGCCCGCGTTCTGCAGGGCTTTGGCGAGGAAGCGCCGCATGTCGTTGTCGTCTTCCGCCAGCAGGATTTTCATCGGACGGTTCCGGACCTTCGAGTCGTTCAGGTTCATTCCATAAAGGGAGCCGGTGGTAAACAAGGCGTTAGGATTCGTCCGGCGGGCGGGGTGACGCAGCGCACGCAGCCGAAACCGTGGCGTCTATGTCGGCGCTGGACAGCCGGCTCCGCGAACCGCAGAGTGGGCTCATGCTCCGCACCCGCCCCGACCGGGCCCGTCCGACGCGATGACACAGCTCATTCCGGATCAGCCGGACGCCCTCGGTTTCGCGCTGCCCTTCGCGGTGGAGGAGCCGGCGCAGCACAGGCTGCCCTTCGTCTTCAATACCGGCCATTCCGGCGCGGTCTATCCCACCGCCTTCCTGGCCGCGTCCCGTCTGCAGCCGCTGGCGCTCCGCCGCTCCGAGGACGCGCACGTGGAGCGGCTCTTCGACTTTGTGGTGGCGCTGGGGGCGCCGCTGCTGAAGGCACATTTCCCGCGCGCGTTCCTCGACGTGAATCGCGAGCCCTACGAACTCGACCCGCGCATGTTCGAAGGACGCCTGCCTGCCTTCGCCAACACGCGGTCGATGCGGGTCGCGGGCGGCCTCGGCACCGTGCCGCGCGTCGTCGCGGACGGGCAGGAGATCTATTCAAGACGGCTCGCTGTCGAGGAGGCGCTCGCTCGGATCGATGGGCTCTACAAACCCTATCATCGGGTCCTGCGCGGTCTCATCCAGCGCACGGCACGGGCCTTCGGCCAGTGCATCCTGATCGACTGCCACTCGATGCCGTCTTCGTCGGTCGGGCGCGAGACGGACCCGAAGGCCGACATCGTCCTGGGGGACCGCTTCGGCACGGCCTGCGTCCCAGCCCTGATCGAACGCTTCGAGGCAGCCTTCCGCGCCGAGGGCCTCGCTGTGGTGCGCAACAAGCCCTATGCGGGCGGCTTCATCACCGAGCATTATGGCGAGCCCAACCTCGGGCGCCACGCCCTCCAGATCGAGATCAACCGCGGGCTCTACATGAACGAGGCGAGTCTCGCCGTGACGGCGGGGTTCGACGGTCTCCGGGACGCTCTGCGTCGGGTGATCACGGCGGTGGCGGACGATCTGGGCGATCTCTCACCGCAGCGCATCGCCGCCGAATGACCGAGCGGCGCCGCTCGACAGATCCATCGATCCGATCGAGGACCGGGCAAGAAAAAAGGCCACTCCCGAAGGAGCGGCCCGAAGTCTAGGGAGGAAACGCCCAAGAAGGGCAGCGAAACCGCGACGCCATCGCGATCCCGCAATGCACAAAATAAAGTGCGCCGCACCAATTGCAAGACGATTCCGACGATTTGCCCTGCGCGGTGCGCATGGTCCGTGCGCGGGAATTGCAGGTGTTCACCTGCAATTCCCGCGCACCCCGCGTGCAGCGGTCTCAGAATTCCTGGAGCAGGCGTGCGATCTCGGCCTTGAGGGGACCGGAGAGGTCGGGACGCTCCAGCCCATAGGCGAGGTTCGCCGTGAGGAAGCCGAGTTTCGAGCCCGTGTCGTAGGTCCGGCCCTCGTAGCGCATGCCGAAGAAGCTCTGAACAGCCATCAGCTTGATCATGGCGTCGGTGAGCTGAATTTCGCCACCGGCGCCCGTCTCACCCTTTTCGAGGATCTCGAAGATCTCCGGTTGAAGGATGTAGCGCCCCGAGATGATGAAGTTCGACGGCGCGGTACCCTGCTTCGGCTTCTCGACCATGCCGTTGATCTCGAAGGTCTGTCCGAAGGTCTGGCCGACGCTGACGATGCCGTACTGGTGCGTCTCCTCGGGCTTGACCTCTTCCACCGCGATGACGTTGCCGCCGTGCCGCTCGTAGGCGGAGAGCATCTGCTGCATGCAACCCCGGCTCAGCATGTCCGGCAGCAGGACCGCGAAGGGCTCGTCGCCGACGATCTCCCGGGCACACCAGACCGCATGTCCGAGCCCGAGCGGGGCCTGCTGGCGCGTGAAGCTGGTCTGGCCGGCTCTGGGGAGATCCCGCTTCAGCGCCTCGTAGGCCTCCGTCTTCCCGCGCTCCTGCAGGGTCCGGTCGAGTTCGTAGGCGATATCGAAATGGTCCTCGATCACGGCCTTGCCGCGTCCGGTCACGAAGATGAAATGCTCGATGCCCGCCTCGCGCGCCTCATCGACCACGTGTTGCACGACCGGCCGGTCCACGACCGTCAACATCTCCTTGGGAACGGCCTTGGTCGCGGGAAGGAAACGCGTGCCAAGTCCGGCAACGGGGAGAACGGCCTTGCGGATCGGTTTCATCGGCGAACCTGGTCGTAGGGAGTGATTGGGGAGTGGAACGGCAACAGAATGTTTGGCAGGACAGAGATAGCACGGCCTCACGTCCTGCAAGGCTTACTTGGCGCAGCGGGTGGGAGCGGCGAGCCGAAAACGGGTGACATCCGCAAGGCACTGGCGGCGCGAAGGGGATTTCGGCGATGGCGGTTCTGGTCACGGGCGGTGCAGGCTATATCGGCAGCCACATGGTGCTGGCGCTCCACGATGCCGGCGAGGAGGTCGTGGTGCTGGACGACCTCTCGACGGGATTCGACTGGCTGCTCCCGCCGGAGGTCAAGCTCGTGGTCGGGGACGTGTCGGATCAGACCCTCGTGGCCGACACGATCCGCACCTACGGCTGCGATGCGCTCGCGCATTTCGCGGCGCGAATCGTGGTCCCGGACTCGGTCTCCGACCCGCTCGGATATTACCTCGCCAATACCGTGAAGACCCGGGCGCTGATCGAGACCGCGGTGCGCGAGGGCGTGCGCCACGTGATCTTCTCGTCCACCGCCGCCGTCTACGGCGAGCCTGACACCGTCCCGGTCCCGGAGGATCTCGAGACCCGGCCGATCAACCCCTACGGCCGCTCGAAGCTCATGAGCGAGTGGATGATCGAGGACGCGGCGAAGGCGCACGGCTTCGGTTACGTCATTCTGCGCTACTTCAACGTCGCCGGCGCAGATCCGCGCGGGCGCTCGGGCCAGTCGACACCGAACGCCACACACCTGATCAAGGTCGCGACCCAGGCCGCGCTCGGCCAGCGCAGCCACCTCGACGTCTACGGCACCGACTACCCGACGCCGGACGGCTCGTGTCTGCGCGACTACATCCAGGTCTCCGACCTCGCCGATGCCCACCGCGTCGCCCTCGACCACCTGCGCGCGGGCGGCGAGAGCCGGGTCATGAATTGCGGCTACGGCCGCGGCTACTCGGTGCTGGAGGTGATCGACGTGGTCAAACGCGTCTCGGGGCGCGACTTCACCGTGCGCCTCTGCCCGCGCCGCCCCGGCGACCCCGCCCGGATCGTGGCGGGCGCGGAGCGCATCCGCGCCCTCGGCTGGCAGCCGCGCTACGACGACCTCGCGGGCATTGTCCGACAGGCCCTCGATTGGGAGGACGCGCTGATCCGGCGCAACCGGCGCTGACGCGATGCGTGTTTCGCCGCGACGCGCCGCCCTTCTCGTCGCTCTGTCGGCAGCTCTGCTGACCCTCGTCCCCGTCCGGTTCGACCCGGCCCAGGCTGAGCCGGCCGCGGAGCCTGCACGGTTTGCGGCCTTCGTCGCGGCGCTGCGGCCGGACGCGGCCGCCCGCGGCGTCTCGGAGGCGACCTTCCGGGCGGCTTTCGCGGGGGTGGCCGGGCCGGACCGCGATGTCCTCGCCCGAATCAAGCGTCAGGGCGAGTTCGGTCGCCCGGTCTGGGACTATCTCGTGGGCGCCGTCTCGCCCGGCCGGATCGCCCGCGGGCAGGCGCGCGGCCGGGCCCTCGCCTCTACCCTCGCGGCGATCGAGGCGCGCTACGGTGTGCCGGCGCCTGTGATCCTGGCCTTCTGGGGCATCGAGTCGGATTTCGGCGCGAGCGGCGGCGCGACGCCCACCATTCGGGCGCTCGCGACGCTGGCCGAAGCCCGCCACCGGGGCACGCTGTTTCGCGACGAATTGCTCGCCGCGCTCACGATTCTCGAGCGCGGCGACGTCACCCCCGCCGCCATGAAGGGCAGTTGGGCCGGGGCAATGGGACAGGTCCAGTTCCTGCCCTCGACCTTCCTGGCCCACGCCGTCGACTTCGACGGGGACGGCCACCGCGACATTTGGCAGAGCGAGCCCGACGCGCTGGCCTCCATCGCCGCCTACCTGAAAAATCTCGGCTGGAACTCGGCGCTATCCTGGGGGTACGCCGTCACCCTGCCCGACGGCTTCGACCTCACCCGCTACGACGCCGACCTCGCAGACTTTGCCGCCCGCGGCGTGCGCCGGAACGACGGGGAGCCCCTGCCCGCCCGGGGACGCGCGAGCCTGTTCCTGCCGGGCGGGCGCGGTGCCCCGGCCTTCCTGATCACCGACAATTTCGAGGTGATCCGGGGCTACAACACCGCCGATTCCTACGCGCTCGCGGTCGGCCATCTTGCCGACCGCCTCTCCGGCGGCCCGCCGCTCGCCGCCCCCTGGCCGAGCGCCGCCGGCCGTCTCGATACGGCGGGCCTGCGCGCCCTTCAGACGGGGCTCAAGGCGCAGGAGCTCTACGCCGGCGACGCGGACGGCCGCGCCGGCCCGAAGCTACGCGAGGCCGTGCGCCGGTATCAGATCCGCGAAGGCCTCCCGGCGGACGGCTATGCCACGCCGGCGCTACTTGCCCGCTTGAACGGCCGTCTTTGATAGGATGGTGAGGCGGGGACCGTTCGGCGCCGCGGTGATCCGAGGCGCCGAGGAACTCCGGCTTATCCATTGCGCCTGTGGCCTGCCATCGACGGGCTCGGAATAGAGGTGGGCATTCGTCAGACGTTCAGGAATTGCCGAAAGGGTCGCTATTAGTTCGTTTCTACGAGACCCAGGCGTCAGATTTCGGCGGGCGCAACATCGTGCTCCTGGGCGTGGCATACAAAGGCAGGGAAAGGGGTCTCTGCGTGGGCCGACCCGTTTCAGGCCCACCGGCGAGCCGCTTGCCCCGCTTTAGACGCACGCCCCGCTCTCCGCTATGCTGGCCGGACGAGCGCCGCGTCACGGCGGTGGGCAGGGATTGTGGGATGCGACGGGCGCGTGTGGCCTGGATCAGCCGAGCGGTCGGTGCGTGGCTCGCGGCCGGTGCGGGCGCGTCCGTGCTGATGCCCGCGCCGGTCCAGGCGCAATGGGGCGACAGCTACGACCAGCCCGGCTACGCCGTGCCCCGGCGGCGTCCGCGCGACGCCTACGACGACCGGCCGCCGCCGCGCCGCTACGCGCCGCCCCAGGAGGCGCCGCGGCAATTCTACTGGCCCTGGGAGGACCGGCCTCAGGCGGCCGAGCCGCGCCCGGAGCCGAGCTACCGGCGCCCGCGCCCGCCCCGTCCCGCCGCCGCCCAGGAGGGCCCGCGGCCCGTCCCCAAGCGCCGTGCCCGGCCGCCCTCCCCGCCGGAGCCGGCCAAGCCCGCGATCGCCAAGACCGAGCCCAGCGTGCAGATCGCGGTGTTCGGCGACTCGCTCGCCGATCATCTCAGCCGCGGCCTCGACGATGTCTTCGAGGACAACGCCGACGTCGCGGTGATCGACCGGGCGCGGGGCGACAGCGGCCTCGTGCGCAAGGACGTGGTCGACTGGCCCAAGGTCGCCGAGGACTACCTGAAGACGAACCCGAAGGTCGGCTACGCGGTGGTGCTGCTCGGCGCCAACGACCGCCAGCCGATCCGCGACGGCGACCAGAGCGTCGATCCCCTCACCGACCGCTGGCGCGAGCTCTACCGCGCCCGCGTCGAGGCGCTGGCGCAGGTCTTCACCGCACGCAAGATCCCGCTGATCTGGGTCGGCGCGCCGCCGATGCGCAGCGAAGGCCTGACCAAGGATCTCGCCGGCATCAACGATCTCGTGCGCGAGGTGGTGCAGAAGGCCGGCGCCACCTTCGTGGATGTCGGGCCGGGCTTCGTCGACGACCGCAACCGCTACACCGCCACGGGCCCGGATCTCGACGGCCAGACGGCCAAGCTCCGCACCGCCGACGGCGTTCACTTCACCGCCGCGGGCGCGCGCAAGCTGGCGCACTTCGTCGATGTCGAGCTGAAACGCCTGATGGGCACGGCCGCCCCCGCCCCGGAGGCGCCCGCCGCGGCGGTCTCGGCGACGCCGGGCCCCGCTGTCGGCAGCCCGACGCTCGGCAGCCCGACGCTCGGCAACGCCGCGCCGAACCTCGACGACACCGCCACCATCGACCGCCAGATCACCGCCATGCTCCCCAGCCTGCCGGAGCCCCCCGGCATCCCGGCCCTCCCGGTCAAGCCCGCAGCCGGACCGGTGGTGCCGCTCGGCCGGGCCGAGATCTCGCCCGGCGGTGCGCTCACCTCCGGCCGCCCTCTGGATTCCGACCCCTCCGGCAATGTCGACCGCGCCCTCCAGCGCGGCGCCGCCCCCCTACCCCAGCCCGGCCGCGCCGACGATTTCCGCTGGCCGCCGGGGTAACCCGTCACGCGACGGGGTAGCCACCCGCCCAGCGGCGTTATCGCGGCTCGCGTCTGCCTACGCCGCTCGACCTGCCGCCCAGAGACTTCGAATATGGGCTGCAGGAGGCGTAGGAGTGCAGGCGCCCTGTTAGAGTGAATCGAGGTTGGCCGCAGTCATCGGAGCGGGGGTGTCCGAGCCTGGCGGGAGGCGCGAGGCATGTCCTCGGCGCCGAGGCTTGAATGCCCATGCTAGCGAACCTGCGAGAACGCTCAGTCCGATCACTGTCCCGAGACCAATGGCGAGCCATTGCGGCATTGTCGGCGTCCGGCATGTTGTCGGGAGACAGTCTAACACGCGCGCCGCCGCCAGTCGCGGCAGTCCGGTCCCGGATCGGCGCCGCGAGACCGGAGACCGCCCTTTGTGCAGGACCCTGTTTGGGCTGCGAGGCCGTCCTCTTGGTTGCCGGCGCCTGCCCGTCACGCGCGACAGCCGACCTGCACGCTCTCATTCGCCGCCATGAAAGCGCGCCGCGCCGAGCGCAAGAACGTCGTGCTCGCCGCTGGGCACACCCCCACGACGGCGCTCTTGCGGATGGGCGCCCCCTGCCTCGCCATCGATGGTGTAACGAGCGAGCCGGCCGACCTGGGAAACAGGCGTAATGCCTCCCAAGCCGGCGCTGCCTTTAACGCAGCGCCGACGGCAGCAACCTGTCCTGATGGGCCGCCTCAACGCGCCTCTGTGAGCGCCGGGTAGACTACCCGCACGCTGCGGCGCGCCTCCGGGATCTCGCCGGCCGGCCGCGCGCCGGAGCCGCGCACGGATCGCGCTGGCAGCGCGGGCGGCATCGCGGGCTGCGACGGCCGCAGGCGCCAGACCTCCGCGCCAAGGTCGGCGGGCGGGCGCGGCGCCGGCTCGGCGGCGCGGGCCGGAGCCGTGGCGCCCGGGGCGGTGGCGGCGAGGAGGACACAGATCAGCGATAGATGGGGTCGCATGGGGACGCATCCGCGTGGCTGCCCTACTTGAGGCCGACGCGGGTGAAGACGAACCTGAACCGTTCGGCGCCGTTCACACCGGCGAACACCTGCCAACAGCTGTTGCGGATCAAGGTAAACGAGCACGATGACGAGCAAGGTCGAGTCGGCGCCCCGGTCCGGCGCACCCGAGCGGGCGCCGATGGGCGCGGTGATCGACACCGACATCTCGGCCCGGCTCGACCGGCTGCCCTGGGGCCGCTTCCACGTTCTCGTCATCGTGGCCCTCGGCATCACCTGGGTGCTCGACGGGCTGGAGGTGACGCTCGCGGGCTCCCTCGTCGGCGCCCTGCGCCAGCCGCCGATGGCCTTCTCGGAATTCGACGTGGGCCTTGCGGCGAGCGCCTATCTCGTCGGCGCCGTCACGGGGGCGATCGGCTTCGGCTGGCTCACCGACCGGATCGGGCGCAAGAAGCTGTTCTTCATCACCCTCGCCCTCTACCTGGTGGCGACGGCCGCGACCGGCCTGTCGTGGAATGTCTGGAGCTTCTGCCTGTTCCGCTTCTTCACCGGGGCGGGCATCGGCGGCGAGTACACGGCGATCAACTCGACCATCCAGGAGCTGGTGCCGGCGCGCGCCCGGGGCTGGACCAACCTCGTCATCAACGGCTCGTTCTGGATTGGCGCCGCGCTCGGCTCCTTCATGTCGATCGTGCTGCTGCGCCCCGAGGTCATCGACCCCGCCTGGGGCTGGCGCGTCGCCTTCTTCACCGGGGGCGCCATCGGCCTCGCGATCCTGCTCCTGCGCACCTGGATCCCCGAGAGCCCGCGCTGGCTCGTCACCCACGGCTACGCCGCCGAGGCCGACCGGGTGGTGACGGGCATCGAGAAGCGCTTCACCGACGCGGGCGTGACCCTGCCGCCGCCGGACGAGAGCAAGCGCCTCAAGCTCAAGACCCGCGACCACACCCCGCTCTCCGAGGTGTTCCGGGCGATGTTCGTGACGAGCCGGCAGCAGACCGTGGTCGGGCTGGTGCTGATGATCGGGCAGGCATTCTTCTACAACGCCCTGTTCTTCACCTACGCCCTGGTGCTGGAGCGCTTCTACGGCGTGCCGGGCGGGCATGTCGGCTGGTACCTGCTGCCCTTCGCGCTGGGTTCCTTCCTCGGGCCGGTGCTGCTGGGGCGGCTGTTCGACACGGTGGGCCGCCGGCCGATGATCGCCTTCACGTACGGCATCTCGGCCGTGCTGCTCGCGATCGCCGGCTACCTGTTCAAGATCGAGGCCTTCGGTCCCGTCGGACAGACCGGGGCCTGGATGGTGGTGTTCTTCTTCGCCTCGGCGGCGGCGAGTTCGGCCTACCTCACCGTCGCCGAGACCTTCCCGCTCGAGATCCGGGCGCTCGCCATCGCGGCCTTCTACGCCATCGGCACCGGAGTCGGAGGCGTCTCGGGCCCGCTCCTGTTCGGCACTCTGGTCGAATCCGGCTCGCGCGGGGCGGTCTTCACCGGCTACCTCATCGGGGCCGCCCTGATGGCCGCCGCCTCCGTAGTCGGCGGCATCTGGGGCACGGCCGCCGAGGGGCGCTCGCTCGAGGACGTCTCGAAGCCACTGGCCTCGGCCTGACGGCGCACGCAGCGGGGTGGTCGGGTCCCGCTGCGCGGACTCGACGGCCTTGCGGCCTCGGAGACGATGACCGAGACGCCGAGGCCGCCCTCTTTGGCACGGGGTGCCTCGGTCGTGGCGAGGCGTCAGCCGGCGCGCGTGGAAACGACGTCCCCGCCCGCGGCCGCACGCCCGATACGCCCGGCGAGGATTGGCCTCCGACCCCGGTCGGATCCGAGGACAATGGGCTTTCGGTCCTCCGCTCGGGACCCCTGCCTCGGACGGTCCAGGCGCGCCCCGTCGGACGATCGCGTCACGGCCTCGCGCAGGTCCGCGCAATGCGCGCAATCGAAGTCGGTATTTGCAACCATGAGTTGCTGATAGCGCAGGGACTTACAGGGCTTATGCGCGGAATTCGCTCATTTCGCGTGCGCGAGCACTGAAAACGTTAGCGTTTTTTTCATTCCAGAGCCGTAGAGACGATCGAATACCGAACGCATCGGGTCGCGTCATCGGATGGATCGTTTCCACCGCTCCGGTGAGGGTCTGTCGGTCGCGCTTCCACGGCATCGGGCCATGGGGACGGACAAAGCGATGGGCAGGCAGAACCCGCTCGCGCGGCTCGTGCGCCGCGGCGCGGGCGACACGCGCGGTTCGATGCCGATGCTCTTCGGCGTGTTCCTCGTGCCCATGCTCGGGCTCGCCGGTGGGGCGATCGACTACAGCCGCGCGATCCAGGATCGCACCCGGATCAACAACGCCCTCGATGCGGCCGTCATCATCGCGGCCAACAAGGCCCAAGCCGACGACGCGGCCAACGTCGCGAGCTCCACCATCGTGGCGAACGCGGTCAAGGCCGCCAACGACGCGTTCAATTCCGCCCCCAATCTCCCGCCGGGGACCAACGCCACCTTCTCGGTCGTGCAGCAGAACCGGACGGTGACGGTGACGGGCCGCTACACCTCGGCGACCGCGACGAGCCTGCTCAAGGTCACGGGGTTCAATCAGTTCGCCCTCTCCGGCAACGCCGTCTCGAGCCTCAACCTGTCCCCGATGGTGGACATCTACCTGATGATCGACGTGTCGGGCTCGATGGCGATCGGAGCGACGAACGCCGACATCAACGCGCTCAACGCCAATATCGGCTGCGCCTTCGCCTGCCACGACGGCGTTCCGGTCAAGGGAACCGCCTACGACGCCTTCCAGTGGGCGCAGAAGAACGGCATCACCTTGCGGATCAACGAGATCAACAAGGGCATCACCGACTTCGTCACCTGGCTCCAGAACCAGTCGTCGTCCTCGAAGCGGCTCCGCATCGCGGTCTATGCTTTCAGCACCAGCCTGACCACCGTGGTGCCGATCACGGCGACGCTGAGCACCGCCTCCAGCAACCTGCCGCAGGCCCCGTCCGCCTCGGGCGACTACGACGGGGCGACCCTGTTCAGCTCCCTGATGTCCTCCTTCGCCGCGACGGTGGGGACCGGCGGGGATGGGACGACGACGCCCAAGAAGCTCGTGATCATCGCCACCGACGGGGTGCAGGACCCGACCCGGACCTGGAGCAGCTACCAGCCCTGGCTGCAGCCGCAGGTGAAGCCGTTCTCGCCGACCGATTGCCGCAAGCTCGACGCGAGCGTCTCGGTCGGCGTCCTCTACGCGCCCTATCTCAAGATGACTTGGGACTGGGGCTACAACGCCACGCTCGGCCAGCCGAGCCAGATCGGCAATGCCGGCACGCGGTTCGACGACATCATCCCGCAGCTGACCGCCTGCGCCAGCACCCCGAACCTGTTCGTCAACGCGGCGACGACCGCCTCGGTCGGCGCCGCGTTCCAGGCGATCTTCCAGAACTTCACCCTGGTGAGGCTGTCGCAATGAGCCCGCTCCGGCCGGCACGGGGCGCGTCGGGGCAGCTCCGGCGCTTCGCGGGCGCGACGGAGGGCGCCTACGCGGTCGAGTTCGCGCTGGCGGGCAGCCTGTTCATCGTCCTGTTCCTGGTGCTGTGTCAGTACGCCCTGGTCTACATGGCCCGCGACAGCCTCGCGCTAGCGCTCCAGCAGGCCACGCGCAGCCTGCTCACCGGCACATTCCAGCAGGCCAATGCCGGTTCGACCGACCAGGCGCAGATCCTGCGCAACCTCCAGGCGACGATCTGCGGGCCGAATCTCGACTCCAAGGCCTGGATGTTCAGCTGCGCCAACCTGAAGCTCGACGTGCGCTCGGCCGGCTCCTTCGCGTCGAGTTCGTCGGGCACGTCGGCCGTCGACAGCGGCTCCGGCACGTGGTCGGCGGGGTTCGGCACCACCTACGCCTGCCCGGGCCCGCAGAGCGTCGCCGTGGTGCGGGCCGCGGTGAAGTATCCCGTCTTCGCCCGCGGGCTGAGCTTCGGGCTCGGCGTGTTCGCCGACGGCTCGGCGCTGATCCAGGCCGCGGCCGTGTTCCGGGTCGAGCCCTACCAATCCGGCAGCGGGAGTGCCTGCTGATGCGACGGCGGGATCCTGCGCGCGCTTGCTTCGGGCCTGCTTACGGGCGCCTCGCGCGCCTCGGACAGACAGCCGGGCGCCTCGCGCGCGAGCGGCGCGGCATCGCGGCGGTGGAGTTCGCGCTCTTCCTCCCGATCCTCCTCGTCCTGGTGCTCGCGACGGCCGAACTGGTCAACGCCGTCGACCAGAAGCGCAAGGTGGTCCAGCTCAGCCGGACCCTCGCCGACCTCACGGCCCAGGGCGACAGCCAGAGCCCGATCTCCGCCACCCTGATGGCCGATATCCTGGCCTCCGCCCAGCCGATTCTCGCCCCGTTCGCCGCGGCGAACGCCGCGATCCAGGTCTCGGCCATCGGCGTCTACCAGTCGAACAGCCAATTCGCGGTCCGGGTCTGCTCCACCTATCCCAGCACGAGCAGCCGGAGCGTCGGCGTGGCGACGGGCATCGCGGTCCCGACGAACTTTCAGCGGGCCGGCGCGCGCTTCGTGCTGGCCGAGGTGACGATGCCATACCGGCCGATCCTCGGGTCCGTGGTGCCGCGGCTGATCCAGGGGGTCAGGCTCGGCTTCACCTGGTCGGAATGGGTGGCGTGGCCGGTGCGGAACGGGACGACCTACCTCGCCGATCCCGAGATCGTGCTTCCGGGCGGCGCGTCCTGCGCCGCCTGACAGCGCCCCTTCCTGTCCGGCCCTGGCCGATGCGGTCGACCGGACGCCCTAGCGCTTGCTCTTGCCGGTCTCGGCCGCTTTCCGGGCGGCCGGCGCGAGGCTGCCCCCCGTCACCCATTGGCAGACGGTGGTGCTCTGCAGGGCGAGGCAATCGTAGGGCCGGCCTTCCAGCACGACATGGTCGGCGAGGCCGGTGACCGTCTCCGGCGCGATCGCGGCGCAGCCGAGATGATCGGCCTTGGGATCAGCGAGCCGCGCGCCCGCTTCCGCCCCGGGGCTCTCCGCCAACAGCATCCGGTAGTTCGCCAGCGAGGCGCAGCCGATCACCGGCGCCGGCGCGGGCTTCGGCGCGCCTTTCACGGCGGAGGGCTCGGCCAGGGCCGGCACGGCGGAGAGGCAGATCAGGACCGGCAGGACGGCGCGCATGGGACCTCCGAGAGCGCTTTCGGCCGAGATGGGGACCGGTTCGGCAAAACACAGCACCCCGCCACGCGACCTTCCGCGGCGCCGACACGCACCGCGCGGGTCCGGAACGCAAGACCGCGCCGGGTCGCCCCGGCGCGGTCGATGTCGATGCGGTGGCGGCGGCCCTGCGGCCGCCGCGCCCGAGGATCAGGCCGCCAGCGAACGCAGCACGTAGGGCAGGATGCCGCCGTTGCGGAAGTATTCCAGCTCGTCCAGCGTATCGATGCGGCAGGTCAGCGGCACCTCCTGCTTGGAGCCGTTGGCCGAGGTGATCTCGGCGACCAGGGTCTGGCGCGGCTTCAACTCGCCGGACAGCCCCTTGATCGTGACGGTCTCGTCGCCCTTGAGCCCCAGGGAGGCCCAGCTGGTGTCGCCCTGGAAGACCAGGGGCACCACGCCCATGCCCACGAGGTTCGAGCGGTGGATGCGCTCGAAGCTCTCCGCCACCACGGCGCGCACGCCGAGCAGCTTCGTGCCCTTGGCCGCCCAGTCGCGCGACGATCCGGTACCGTATTCCTTGCCGGCGAAGATCACGAGCGGCGTGTTCTGCTCCGCGTATTTCTGCGCCGCGTCGTAGATGAACATCTTCTCGCCGGTCGGCTGGAAATGCGTCCAGCCGCCCTCGACCACGCCGCCGGAGGCGTCCCGCACCATCTGGTTCTTGATGCGGATGTTGGCGAAGGTGCCCCGCATCATCACCTCGTGGTTGCCGCGCCGCGTGCCGTACTGGTTGAAATCCTGCACGCGCACCTGATGCGACTGCAGGTACTCGCCGGCCGGCGAGGCCGCGCGGATGTTGCCCGCCGGGGAGATGTGGTCGGTGGTGATCGAGTCGAGGAAGAGCCCGAGGATGCGGGCGTTCTCGATGTCGGTCACCGGCGCCGGGGTCTTCTCCATCCCGACGAAGTAGGGCGGGTTCTGCACGTAGGTGGAGCCGGGGTTCCAGGCGAAGGTCTCGGCCTCGGTGACCTCGACGTCCTTCCAGTTCTGGTCGCCGCCGAACACGTCGGCGTAGCGGCTCTTGAACAGCTCCGAGGTGATGTTCTGCTCGATGAAGGCCTGCACCTCGGCGGTCGAGGGCCAGATGTCCTTCAGGTAGACCGGCTGCCCGTCCGAGCCCTGGCCGAGCGGCTCGGTGGTGATGTCCACCTGGAGCGAGCCGGCCAGCGCGTAGGCGACGACGAGCGGGGGCGAGGCGAGATAGTTCGCCCGGACATCCGGGTTCACCCGGCCCTCGAAGTTGCGGTTGCCCGAGAGTACCGCGGCGGCGACCACGTCGTTGTCGTTGATCGCCTTCGAGATCGCGGCCGGGAGGGGGCCGGAATTGCCGATGCAGGTGGTGCAGCCGAAGCCGACGAGGTTGAAGCCCAGCGCGTCGAGCGGCTTCTGCAGGCCGGCCTTCTCCAGGTACTCGGCGACGACCTGGGATCCGGGTGCCAGCGAGGTCTTGACCCAGGGCTTCGAGGTGAGGCCCTTGGCGACCGCGTTGCGGGCGAGCAGACCCGCGCCGATCATCACGCTCGGGTTCGAGGTGTTGGTGCAGCTCGTGATCGCGGCGATCACCACGTCGCCGTGGCCGATGTCGAAGTTCGAATCCTCGACCGCGTAGCGCTTGGCGATGTCGGCCGCCTTCTTGAACTCGGTTTCCATCGACTGGGCGAAGCCCGCCTTGGCGCCGTCGAGGAGCACCCGGTCCTGAGGGCGCTTCGGGCCGGCGAGCGACGGGCGCACGTCGCCCATGTCGAGCGCGAGCGTGTCGGTGAAGACGGGGTCCGGGGTCTCGGCGTCGCGCCACATGCCCTGGGCCTTGGCGTAGGCCTCCACCAGCGCGATGCGGTCGTCGGCGCGGCCGGTGACCTTGAGGAAGTCGATGGTCTTGCGATCCACGGGGAAGAAGCCGCAGGTGGCGCCGTATTCGGGGGCCATGTTGGAGATCGTGGCGCGGTCGGCCACGGCCATGTCGTCGAGGCCGGGGCCGTAGAATTCCACGAACTTGCCGACGACGCCCTTCTTGCGCAGCATCTGGGTGACGGTAAGCACGAGGTCGGTCGCGGTGGTGCCCTCGGGCAGCTTGCCGGAGAGCTTGAAGCCGACGACCTCGGGGATCAGCATCGAGAGCGGCTGGCCGAGCATCGCGGCCTCGGCCTCGATGCCGCCGACGCCCCAGCCCAGCACGGCGAGGCCGTTGACCATCGTGGTGTGGGAATCGGTGCCCACGAGCGAATCCGGATAGGCGACCTCGGTGCCGTTCTCGGCGCGCGTCCACACCGTCTGCGACAGGTACTCGAGGTTGACCTGGTGGCAGATGCCGGTGCCGGGCGGGACCACCGAGAAATTGTCGAAGGCCGACTGCCCCCACTTGAGGAAGGTGTAGCGCTCACCGTTGCGCTCGTATTCGAGGGCGACGTTGTCGGCGAGCGCCTTCGGGGTGCCGAACTCGTCGACGATTACGGAGTGGTCGATCACGAGGTCGACCGGCACAAGCGGGTTGATCTTCTGCGGATCGCCGCCGAGCGCCACCATCGCGTCGCGCATGGCGGCGAGGTCGACCACGGCGGGCACCCCGGTGAAATCCTGCATCAGCACGCGGGAGGGCCGGAAGGCGATCTCGGTCTCGGTCTTGCCCATGTTGCCGAGCCACGCCACCGTGGCCTCGATATCGGCTTTCTTGACCGAGCGCTCGTCCTCGTAGCGGAGCAGGTTCTCGAGGATGACCTTCATGGAGAAGGGCAGGCGCGCCGCGTCGGCGAGTCCGTTCTTCTGCGCTTCGGGGATGGAATAGTACGTGTAGGTCTTGCCCCCCGCGTCGAGCGTCTGGTGGGCTTTGAAGCTGTCGATGGATGCCACGGCTGGTTGCTTCCTCGCTGGCGTTTGTCGAACACGCGCAGGCATTTCCCGCGCCACGATAACAGTGTTCGGCCTGACTGCGCTCCGGGGAGCGCGCGCCGCCTCGGGGGCGCCCGAGCAGGAGGTTGCGCGAGGGACGATTTGGACGCCCCAGATTCGCGCGGCGCAGCCAGGGGCTCGTATAGAACGTTTCGAATCTGCCCGCTACGGGCGGTTGCGTGACACTCCGCCCGGGCTGTCCGCCCGCGACGGCCTTTCGCCCGGCATGGCACCGACCGGGCGGCCGTCGGGTCCTGGCCGGCTCAGGGCTGGGCCGGATCGGGCGTCCCGAAGCAGTGGCGCACCGCCGCCCAGTAGGCGTCCCGCTCCGTCGGGCTGCAGCGGGCGAGCCGGGCCTGGACCAGGCGCAGCCCCGCGACCGCGTCGGCGCTCTCGCGGGCCTCCGCCTCGCTCCGCGGCCCGCGATCGGCAGTCTCTCTCTGTCCGGTCCCCGGCATGGCCCTCTCCTGATCGATCCCGATGACACCATCCTCTGCCGAGCCGCCGCGATCCCCGTCGCGGCGCCCGCTGCGCGAGACTGCGCCGTTCCGTTCCGGCGCGCAATCGGGCATTGAGACGGCGCGGCGGCGGTGCCGCCGGGAGGGTTCGGTGTGCGGCTGAGCGTCGAGGATCTGGCCTGCCGCCGTTCGGGCCGGCGCATCTTCGCCGGCCTGTCCTTCGCCCTCGGGCCCGGCGAGGCGCTCGCGGTCACGGGGCGCAACGGGGCCGGCAAGTCGAGCCTGCTCGCGATCCTGGCCGGACGGCTGCGCCCCGACGCGGGCGCGGTGCGCGCCGAGGATGTCGGCGAGGCCAGCCTGCCCGAGTGCCTGCACGCGGTCGGCCACCGGGACGGCCTGAAGGCGGCGCTGACGGCGGGCGAGAACCTCGCTTTCGCCCGCGCGCTGCTCGGCCATCCGAGCCTCGAGCCGCGCGCCGCCCTGGAGCGCCTTGGGCTCGGCCACGCCCTCGACCTGCCGGTTGCCTATCTCTCGGCCGGGCAGCGGCGGCGCGTGGCGCTCGCCCGGCTCCTCGTCTGCGCCCGTCCGCTCTGGCTCCTCGACGAGCCGACGGCCGCCCTCGACGTGGCCTCGCAGGCCCTGCTCGCCGGGCTGATGGCCGAGCACCGGGCCGCCGGCGGCCTCGTCGTGGCGGCGACCCACCAGGCCCTCGGCCTGGAGAACGCGCGGGAGCTCGCGATCGCCGCCCCGGCGCTCGCCGTGGCGTCTCTGCCCGCACACGACGCGGAGGACTGGGCGTGATCCGGATCTTCTCCGCCCTCGTCGCCCGCGACCTCGCCCTCGCCGCCCGCGTGGGCGGCTCCGGCGCGCTCTCGCTCGTCTTCTTCCTGATGATCGTGGCGCTGGTGCCCTTCGCGCTGGGGCCGGACCTCAACCTGCTGGCGCGCATCGGCCCCGCCATCCTCTGGCTCGCGGCCGTGCTCGCCACGCTGATCGGCCTCGACCGCCTGTTCCAGGCCGACGACGAGGACGGCTCCCTCGACCTGATGAGCGCGGCCCCGGTCCCCCTCGAACTCGTGGTGCTCGCCAAGGTCGCGGCGCATTGGCTGACCACCGGCCTGCCCCTGGCGCTGGCCTCTCCGCTCTTCGGCCTCCTCGTCGCTCTCGACGGCACCCAGATGGGCGCCACCGCGCTGACGCTGCTCGCCGGCACGCCGGCCCTCACCTTCGTGGGGGCGGTCGGAGCCGCGCTCACCGCCTCGATCCGGCGGGGCGGCCTGATCCTCGCGGTCCTCGTCCTGCCCCTGATGGTGCCGACCCTGATCTTCGGTGTCTCGGCGACGGAATCGGCCTCGGGCGGCACGGTGCCGTTCGGAACGCCGCTCACCATCCTGGCGGCCTTGAGCCTGATCGCGGCGGTGACCGGCACCCTTGCGGCCGCCGCCGCCCTGCGCTGGTCGGAGTAGCGGGCGACCACCCTCGGCCGCCCGGGGCGCCCCCGCATTCGACCGCGACCGCGGCGCTGCCGCTGCGATCACGGGCGCCTGGGCGACGCCCCCTGACGACCCCGGTCCCGCCGCGCGAGGCGGGCGGCGGCTCGCCTGGGGATCGGCCCCGCCCTGCGCCCTCGGCCCGCATTGATGCTGCACCGCACCCCGCGCTAAAGCGTCGGGCATGTCCGAGGCCACGCCGATCCCGCAGCCGATCTCCCTCTGGACCCGGCTGTCCAATCCCAGCCACTTCATGCGCTGGTCGGGGGCGCTCGTGCCCTGGCTCGCCGCGATCTCCGTGCTGAGCCTCGCGCTCGGGCTCTACCTGTCCTGGTTCGTCGCGCCGCCCGACTACCAGCAGGGCGAGACCGTGCGCATCATGTTCATCCACGTGCCGGCGGCGTGGCTCGGCGTCTTCGTCTACGGCGCCATGAGCCTGTCGGCGATCGGCACCCTGGTCTGGCGCCATCCCCTGGCCGACGTGGCGCAGCGCGCCGGTGCGCCGATCGGGGCGGCCTTCACCCTGATCTGCCTCGTCACCGGCTCGCTCTGGGGCAAGCCGATGTGGGGCACTTACTGGGTCTGGGACGCGCGCCTGACCTCGATGCTGATCCTGTTCCTGATCTATTGCGGCATCATCGCCCTGTGGCGGACGATGGAGGAGCCGAACCGGGCGGCGCGCGCGGTGGCGATCCTCACCCTCGTCGGCGCCGTAAATCTGCCGATCATCAAGTTCTCGGTGAACTGGTGGTCGACGCTGCACCAGCCGGCCTCGATCCTGCGCATGGGCGGCCCAACCATCGACCCGTCGATGCTCTACCCGCTCCTGGTGATGATCCTCGCGGCGACGCTGGGCAGCAGCACGCTCCATCTCTACGCCATGCGCACCGAGGTGATGCGGCGCCGGGTGCGCACGCTGACGATCCGCGCGGCCGAGCGCCTCGATGCCGGCCGGCCCGCCCTGGCCGCGTCGGGCCCCCTCCCCCTCGGCCAAGCGCTCTGAGGGCGCCGATCATGGATCTCGGAAACCACGCCGGCTTCATCCTCGGGGCCTACGCCTTTACGGCGCTGGTGATGGGGGCGCTGGTCCTCAACGCCCTGCGCGACCAGCGTGCCCAGAAGCGGGCGCTGCGGCAGTTCGGGGAGGAGCGCCGGTGAGCGCCGAGACCCCGCGGCCGGCCTCGCGCTCGCTGCTGCTGATCCTGCCGGTCGTCACCTTCGCGGTGCTGGCCGGTGTCTTCTTCCTGCGCCTGCGCTCGGGCGTCGATCCGGCCGCCCTGCCCTCCGCTCTGATCGGCCGGCCGGCACCGGCTTTCACCCTGCCCGAGGTGCCGGGCCTCGCCCACGAAGGCAAGCCGGTGCCCGGCCTGTCGAGCGCCGACTTCCGCGGTCAGGTCACGGTCCTGAACTTCTGGGCCTCGTGGTGTGCCCCCTGTCAGATCGAGCACCCGATGCTGATGCGGCTCGCCCGCGAGCCCGGCATCCGCCTCGTCGGCATCGACTACAAGGACGCGCCCGAGAAGGGCCGCGCCTTCCTCGCCCGCAACGGCGTGCCGTTCCAGGCGGTCGGCCGCGACGAGAGCGGCCGGGTCGGCATCGATTTTGGCGTCTACGGGGTGCCCGAGACCTTCATCATCGGCCCGGACGGCGTGATCCGCGACAAGCTCGTGGGCATCGTCACGCCCGAGAACCTTGAGGCCGTGCTGGGCAAGATCCGCGCGGCGGGCAAGCTCGCGGCGGCCCGCTGAGCGCGCGGTGCCTCAGACCCCGGATCCCTTGCGCTCGTAGCGCGACAGCAGCGGCGTCTGGGCGAGGGCGAACAGCACGGTGATCGGCATGATGCCGAACACCTTGAAGTTCACCCAGAAATCCTCCGTCTGGGTGCGCCAGACCACCTCGTTCAAGACGGCGAGCGCCAGGAAGAACAGGCCCCAGCGAAAGGTGAGCTTGCGCCAGCCCTCCTCGGTCAGGGCGAACATCGAATCAAGCACCACCGAGAGCAGCGACTTGCCGAAGGCGAGGCCGCCCAGCAGCACGACGCCGAACAGGGTGTTCACGATGGTGGGCTTCACCATGATGAAGGTCTTGTCCTGCAGGTAGAGCGTCAGCCCCCCGAACACGATCACCACCGCGCCGGAGACCAGCGGCATGATCGGCAGCCGCCGCACCAGCGCGTAGTGGACCGCCAGGGCCGCCACGGTCGCGGCGACGAACACGCCGGTCGCCACGAACAGCTTCTGCTCGGGCGCCACTCCGAAGCGCTCGGAATAGGCGTTGCCGAGGAAGAACAGCACCAGCGGCCCCATCTCGAGGGCGAGCTTGAGCAGCGGCGGGAGGTGGCGGCGCGGGGGGACGGATTCGATCTGCATGCGGGCCTGATATAGGATCGCACGGCGGCCGTAGCGAGCGGCCCCTTCAGTCCTTCTCCAGACCCGCGATGGCGCGGGCGAAGTCCCGGGCCGCGAAGGGCTCCAGGTCCTCCACCCCCTCGCCGACGCCGATGAAGTGGACCGGCAGGCCGAACTTCGCCGCGAGCGCCACCAGGATGCCGCCGCGCGCCGTGCCGTCGAGCTTGGTCATCACCAGCCCCGAGACGGGAGCGGCCTGCGAGAACAGCTCGACCTGGCTCAGCGCGTTCTGGCCGACCGTGGCGTCGAGGACGAGCAAGGTGGCGTGCGGCGCCTCCGGGTCGAGCTTGCGGATCACCCGGATGATCTTCTCCAGCTCGGCCATCAGCCCGGCCTTGTTCTGGAGCCGGCCCGCGGTGTCGATCAGCAGCACGTCGGTACCCGCCGCCCGCGCCTTTTGCAGCGCCTCGTAGGCGAGGCCCGCCGCGTCCGCGCCCTGCGCCCCGCTCACCACCGGGGTTCCGGTGCGGTCGCCCCAGACCCTGAGCTGCTCGATCGCCGCCGCTCGGAAGGTGTCGCCCGCCGCCAGCATCACGCTGCGCCCCTCGGCCCGCAGCTTCAGGGAGAGCTTGCCGAGCGTCGTGGTCTTGCCCGCGCCGTTCACCCCGACCGTGAGGATCACGAAGGGCTTGTGCGCCGTATCGATTCGCAGCGGCAGCGCCACCGGCTCCAGCGCACGCTCGACCTCGGTCGCCAGAATCGCCCGCACCTCGTCGGGCGAGATGCCCTTCTCGTAGCGGCCCTTGCCGACGGCCTCGGAGATCCGCGTCGCGGTCTCCAGGCCGAAATCGGCCTGGATCAGGGCGTCCTCCAGATCCTCCAGGGTGTTCGCGTCGAGCTTGCGCTTGGTGAACAGGCCGGTCACCCGGTCGGACAGCGCCGTCGAGGTGCGCTTCATCCCGGAGGTGAGGCGGCTCCACCAGCCGCGGGCCTCCGGCTCGCGCTGCGGCCCGGGGCCCGCATCGTGGGCGAGTGCGGCCGCGGCGTCGAGGGGCTGGATCTCGGGCTCGGGCTCGGGCTCCGGGATGGGCTCGACCACGGGCTCGCGGGCCCGGCTCGTGGTGTCGGCAGGCTCGGCGCCGCGGTCCGGGTCGTCCCCGGCGGTGCCGGCCGGCGGGGTCTCGGCCGCGCCCTCGATCGGCTGCAGGTCGGCGCCCTCGATCTCGTCGGGGATCGCGTTGCGCTCCGGGTGCTCCGGATCCGGCTCGCCCGGCGGCGGCGGCACATGCGCGACGTCGTCGGCCCCCGTGGCGAAGTCGGGCTGCCCCTCTGCGGGCGAAGCGCCCGGCGCGGGCGAGACCTCCTCCTCGGGCGAGGCGGTGGTCTCCGTCGGCGCCTCGGCAGGGTCCGGCGCGGCCTTGCGCCCGAACAGGCGGCCGAACCAGCCCGGCTTGTCCTCGCTCATCGTGTCGTCCTTGGCGATGGCGCGCGCCGGATACCGGCGCGGGCCGAAATGGTTTAGCGGACGGGGATGTCCGCCCCGATCCTGCCTGACATAGGCGCACGCCTGCTCTACCGCGATGCCCTGCTGCTCGTCATCGACAAGCCGGCGGGTTTACCGGTCCATCCGGGACCGAAGGGCGGCGAGACCCTGACCGACCATCTCGACGCGCTCCGCTTCGGCCTGCCGCGCCGACCCGAGGCTGTGCACCGGCTGGACCGCGACACCTCGGGCTGCCTCGCGCTGGGGCGCCACGCCAAGGCGCTGGCGCGTCTCGGCAAGCTGTTCGCCACGAGTGCGGTGGACAAGACCTACTGGGCGCTGGTCGAGGGCGGACCCGAGGCCGAAGCCGGCAGCATCGACCTCGCCCTCGCCCGCCGCTCCGATGATCCGCGCTCGTGGTGGATGAAGGCCGATCCCGCGGGCGATCCGGCGCTGACGCGCTGGCGCGTGCTCGGGCGCGACCGGGCGGCGAACCGGACTTGGCTCGAACTGAACCCGGTCACCGGCCGCACCCATCAGCTCCGTGTCCACTGCGCCGCCTCGGGCTGGCCGATCCTCGGCGATCCGATCTATGGGCCGGGGCCGCGCGGCGGCAGCCTGCACCTGCACGCCCGCGCGCTCGCGCTACCGCTCTATCCGAAGCGCGATCCGATCCGGGTCGAGGCGCCGCCGCCGCCCCACATGCGGTCGGTCCTCGCGGGGTGCGGGCTGGCCTGATCCGGCTCAGGCGGCAATCAGCGTCCGCCCGTCATGGCCCGCGATGGTGACCGTGTGGATCTCGCCGGGCTCGGCCGCGAGGCGCACGGGGGTGAACGCCTCGGTCCGGCCGAGGCCGCCGCGCTCGGCGAGCACCCGGCGTCCCTGGCCGACCTCGCCGTCGAGATGGCGCAGCAGCGCCGCGGCGCCGGCCGCACGCAGCCGCGCGGCGCGCTCCCGGATCGCCTCGGGCGCGACCGGCGGCATCCGGGCGGCCGGCGTGCCGGGGCGGGGCGAGTAGGGAAAGACGTGCAGGTGCGTCAGGCCGCATTCCTCCACGAGGTCGAGGGAGCGGGCGAACTGCGCCTCGGTCTCGGTGGGAAAGCCTGCGATCAGGTCGGCGCCGAAGACGGTGCCGGGCCGCAGCCGCCGGATCTCGGCGCAGAAGCGGATGGCGTCGGCGCGCCCGTGCCGGCGCTTCATGCGCTTGAGCACGAGATCGTCGCCGGCCTGGAGCGAGAGGTGGAGATGGGGCATCAGCCGCGGCTCCTCGGCGAAGGCCCGCACGAGGTCGGCGTCGGCCTCGACCGAATCGATCGACGACAGGCGCAGCCGCTGGAGATCGGGCACCCCCCGCAGGATCGCCCGCACCAGGGTGCCGAGGGTCGGTGTTCCCAGATCCCGGCCGTAGGCGGTGAGATCGACGCCGGTCAGCACCGCCTCGCGGCCGCCCTGCGCGACGATGCGGGCCACCTGCTCCACAACCGCCGCGACCGGCACTGAGCGGGAATGGCCGCGGCCGAACGGGATGACGCAGAAGGTGCAGCGGTGGTCGCAGCCGTTCTGCACCGGCACGAAGGCGCGGGTGTGCCCGGCGAGCCCGTCGATGCGCGTGCCCGCCTGCTCGCGCGCGGCCATCACGTCGCCGACCATGCGGGAGGCCGGCGCGGTCCAGGCTTCGGGGCGCAGCTTCTCGGCGTTGCCGACGAGCCGGGCGACCTCGGGCATCGCCGCGTAGGCGGCGGTCTCGACCTGCGCGCCGCATCCCGTCACCGCGATGGTGGCGCCGGGACGCTCCCGGTGCACGCGGCGGATCGCCTTGCGCGCCTGCCGCCCGGCTTCCGCCGTGACCGCGCAGGTGTTCACGATGACGAGATCGTCCTCCGTTCCGGCAGCGGCGCCGCGCATCACCTCGGACTCGACGGTGTTGAGGCGGCAGCCGAAGGTGAGCGTCTCGACCGGCATCAGGCCGCGCCGGAGAACAGCTCCGGGGCGAGCGTGCCCTCGGCCTCGAGGAAGACCGGGCCGGTCATCAGCACGTGGTCGTCGGCCCGCCACTCCACGAACAGGGTGCCGCCGGGCAGGCTGACGCTCGCCTGGCGCCCGATCATCCTCAGGCGCGAGGCGGCCACCACCGCGGCGCAGGCGGCGGTGCCGCAGGCGAGCGTCAGCCCGGCCCCGCGCTCCCAGACCCGGAGCTTGATCGCCTCGCGGCCGGTGACCTGGGCGATCGAGATGTTGGCCCGCTCGGGGAAGATCGGGTGGTTCTCAAGCAGCGGCCCGATCCGCGAGAGGTCGAACGTGTCGGGGTCGAGTTCGGTGAAGAAGACCGCGTGCGGGTTGCCCATGCTGACGGCGCCCGGCGAGTGCAGGATCGGATCGTCGATCGGACCGATCTGCAGCTCGATCCGGCGGGTGTCGGGGAAGGGATCGCGCAGCGGGATCTCGTTCCAGGCGAGCCGCGGCCGGCCCATATCTACGGTGAAGGAGCGGTCGGCCACGCGGCGCACGTCGATCTTGCCCGCGACCGTCTCCAGGGTGAGGCGCCCGCCCTCGGCCGGGCGCGCCATGGCGGGGTCATCGAACATCGCGAAGGCGACGCAGCGGGTACCGTTGCCGCAGGCGCCCGATTCCGAGCCGTCGGCGTTATAGATCCGCATGAAGGCGTCCGTGCCGGGGCTCACGGGATCGTGCACGACCATCAGCTGGTCGAAGCGCGAATGCGCGTCCTCCGCGATGGCGCGCGCCTCCTCGGCAGCCACGCGCAGATCCGTGCCGCGCAGGTCCAGCACCACGATGGCGTTGCCGGCTCCATGCATCTTCAGGAATCGTTTGTGGGCGAGTGCGCTCATGCCGGGTGCGGGGGCTCTCTCTGACGGTCTCGGTCTCGGCAAGGGCACGAAAGACCCCGTGGTGCGGCGAACCCCTCCGGGCGGCTCGGGCGAGGGACTCTGCCGCGGCGCGACGCGCCGGCTATATGGCAAACTCCGCCGCGCGGCGCGAGGGGCCGGTACCCCGCGCGGTGCGGCTCCGGCCCGCGTCGCGCGCACGATCGCTCACACGATTGCGCGACGATCGCGCGAAGTTCGCACGCAGTGCGGCCTCGGCGCCCTCGCGGGGCACCGGCTTCGCGATTACGGTGCGGCGGCTCAGCGCGCCGCCCCATTACTCTGACGGCCGCCCACCCTGCCGGAGCGCATCCGTGATCCGCTTTCGTCCCCTGCTCCTCGCCGGCCTCGCCCTGACGGCGGCCGGTCTCTCGCCGGGCCTCGCCCAGCAGCAGCCTCCCCCGCCGCCCTCCACGGCGCCCTCCCCGGCCGAGACCAGCCCGCTGCCGACGACCACCGCCCCGAACCCGCCGCAGGACCCGACCCGCTCCAACGCGCCGGCGCCCGAGAAGGCGATCGCGCCGCCGACCGCGCCACCCGCCGACACCAAACCCCAGGCGGCCACGAGCCGGCCGCCCCTGGTCGAGGCGCCGGGAGACGCCAACGACGTCGACGCGGTCTCGCTTCCGGCCAAGCCCGCCGCGATCCTGGCGGGCCGGACGAAATGGGAGGAGGCGGTGCCGAGCCTGCGCCAGAGCTTCGCCCGCATCGAGGCCGAACTCGCCAAGCTCGGCGTAACGCCCGCCGGGCGCCCGCTCGCGGTCTTCACCCGTACCGAGGAGGACGGTTTCCAGTACGAGGCGATGATCCCGGTGCGGCAGGTGCCGGACTCTCGGGGGCCCGAAACGAAGGGAGCCGAGGCGAAGCCGGAGGCCGAGGGCGTCCGCTTCGGGACTACGCCGAGCGGCAAGGCCCTGCGCTTCCCCCACCGCGGCTCCTACGAGTCGATCGACGGCACCTACGAGACCCTGACCGCCTATCTCGATGCCAAGGACGTCATGGTCCAAGACCGGTTCATTGAGGAATACCTCACCGATCTGAAGGACGGGACCGACGACAGGCTCGACGTGAACATCTACGCGCTGGTGCGCTGAGGCGGCGGGCCGGGGCGACCTGTCGCGCCCCGGCCCGGAACCCGGGATGGCCGGGGCGGATTCGCTCCGTCATGGCCGTCCTCTCGCGACACGAAGCGCCCCGGCGCAAACCCGGATCCCGCGTCGAGCCCGATCTGCGGGTCGATCTGTCGGAGAAGGCGCTCGCCGTGCATCGGCGGCTCTGCCCGGTCTACGGCTGCCCGATCCCGTATTTCCATAGCCTCGATCCGCTGAGCGAGCTCGTCTCCTCGCTCCTGTCCCACCGCACCCGAAACGCGGAATCGGGCCGCGCCTTCAAGGCTCTGCGCGCCCGCTATCCGGATTGGCAGGCGGTGATCGAGGCGCCGACCGAGGCGGTCGAGGCCCTGATCGCGGGCGTCACCTGGCCCGAGTTGAAGGCGCCCCGGATCCAGGCGGTGCTGCGCATTGTCGCCGAGCGGGCAGGCTGCCTCGATCTCGGCTTCCTCGGCGCGATGCCGGTCGACGCGGCGCGGGCTTGGCTCGAGGCGATTCCGGGGATCGGCCCGAAGACCAGCGCGGCCGTGCTGTCCTTCTCGGTGCTGCGCATGCCGGCGCTGCCGGTGGACAGCCACCACCATCGCGTCGCCCAGCGTCTCGGCCTGATCGGCCCGCGGGTCGATGTCGGCCCCGCCCACCCGGTGCTGCGGGCGCAGCTGCCCGCCGACTGGAGCGCGCAGGATCTCTACGACAACCACGAGATCTTGATGCTGCACGGCCAGCGGATCTGCCACCACCGCAAGCCCGCCTGCAGCGCCTGCGTGCTGGCCGATATCTGCCCGAGCGCGACGCTCTCCGGCGGAGCGGGCGCCCGCCCCGGCGCCTCCGGAGCCTAGCGCGCCGCGGTCGACCGCGTATCGGCCATACGCCCCCGGCCCGCATCGGCCGGGATCGGAGCGCTTTCAGCTATGCGAGGAGCGCCCGCTTCCCGTCGGCGCTGCGGCCGGGCTGCACGGCCGGCGAGCCATTGGCGTCGTTGCCCTGCGTGGGCGGAAAGGCCTTCTGCAATCTCCGCAGCTTCCGCGGCCGCGCGCTCATGTCGAGGCGCGGGGTCGCGCGGGATGGTCTCGGGCATCACGGTGTTCGGCGGCGTGCCGATGTCGCGGCCGGACGCGGACGAGGATTGATTTGGCGGACCGGAACCGGGGCCCGCTCCCCGGTTCGACTGCGATGAGACTGAAACCTCCGTCCGCGATAAGCCTCAGATTGGCCGGGCCACGGAGGCGCGCCCCCATCGCGCCATCCTTGACCAGTCCCGATCGCAGGTGCCAGTACCGCCGCGTCGGGCCGGCGACGGGCCCGGCTTCTTTCGAGTCCCAGGATTGGCGCCGATGGCCGCGTTCGAGGAATTGGTCTTCTCCGGCGTGCAGCCGACCGGGAACCTGCATCTCGGCAACTATCTCGGGGCGATCAAGCGCTTCGTGGAGATGCAGGCGCGCGACGCGCGGTGCCTCTACTGCGTGGTCGATCTGCACGCGATCACGCTCTGGCAGGACCCGGAGGCGTTGCGCGGCCAGATCCGCGAGGTCACCGCCGCGTTCCTCGCCGCCGGGATCGACCCGGCGCGATCGATCGTGTTCAACCAGAGCCAAGTGCCCCAGCACGCCGAGCTCGCCTGGGTCTTCAACTGCGTGGCCCGCCTCGGCTGGCTCAACCGCATGACCCAGTTCAAGGACAAGGCCGGCAAGGACCGCGAGAACGCCTCGATCGGGCTCTACGATTATCCCGTGCTGATGGCCGCCGACATCCTGGCTTACCGCGCCACCCACGTCCCGGTGGGCGAGGACCAGAAGCAGCATCTCGAGCTGACCCGCGACATCGCTCAGAAGTTCAACACCGACTTCGCCGGCTCGATCGCGGCGCACGGCCACGGCGAGGCGTTCTTCCCGGTGACCGAGCCGCTGATCGGGGGACCGGCCGCGCGGGTGATGTCCCTGCGCGACGGCTCGAAGAAGATGTCGAAGTCGGACCCCTCCGACAATTCGCGCATCAACCTCACGGACGATGCCGACCTCATCGCCCAGAAGGTGCGCAAGGCCAAGACCGATCCCGACGCCCTGCCCTCCGAGACGGCGGGCCTTGCCGGCCGCCCGGAGGCCGACAACCTCGTGGGCATCTACGCCGCGCTCGGCGAGACCACCCGCGAGCAGGTGCTGGCCCAGTACGGCGGCGCGCAGTTCTCCGCGTTCAAGGGGGCGCTGGTCGATCTCGCGGTGGAGCGCCTCGCGCCCATCGCCGCCGAGATGAAGCGCCTCAGCGCCGATCCCGGCCATATCGACGCCGTGCTGGCCGACGGCGCCGAGCGCGCCGAGGCGATCGCCGCGCCGACGCTCGACGCCGTCAAGGACATCGTCGGCTTCGTGCGGCGCACGCGCCTGAAGGCGGTCTGATGCCGGTCGGCGCGCTCGTCTTCGACGTCTTCGGGACGCTGGTCGACTGGCGCTCGGGCGTCGCCCGGGAGGCCGAGCGCCTGATCCCGGGCGTGGACGGGGGCGCCTTCGCGGATGCGTGGCGGGCCCTCTACCAGCCCGGCATGGAGGCGGTCCGGTCCGGGGCGCGCGCCTACGTCGATCTCGATACGCTGCACGGCGAATCCCTGGCCACGGTCCTGGCACAGCTCGGCCTCGCCCCTCTTCCGGCGGAGGCCGCGCGCGATCTCGTCCAGGCCTGGCACCGGCTCGACGCGTGGCCGGAGGTGCCGCAGGCGCTGGCGCGGTTGCGCACGCGATACATCCTCGCCCCGGTCTCGAACGGCCCGGTGCGCCTGATGGTCGACCTCGCCCGGCGCAACGCCCTGCCGTTCGACGCGATCCTGGGTGCGGGGTTCTCCCGCGCCTACAAGCCGGTTCCGCGGGTCTACCGCGACGCCGTCGCGGCGCTCGGGTTCGCGCCGTCCGAGACCGTGATGGTCGCGGCGCATTCGAACGACCTGGCGGCCGCCGCCGCCGAGGGCCTCGTCACCGCGCATGTCGCCCGCCCGCGCGAGCACGGCCCCGCGGGCGGCGAGACGGCTCCGGCGACGGCGGTGACCTACGCGGCCCGGGACCTCGCCGATCTCGCCGACCGGCTCGGCTGCTGAGCGTCCGGCCGCGGCCGGCTCGAACTCGTCCGTGACGCCGCCTGGGGCTTCGCGCCAGCGCGGATCTGTCCCGACCTCGCCCCCCGGCGGGCGTCGAAGCGTCCCAGTCCCGGGGCCCCCGGCGGACCGGCCTGCGACTTGGCATCCCGCAACCGTTTCCTTAGGGAGGGAGGGCACAGAGGGTTGGTGATACAATCCCTGGTTGCATAAAACCGCGGATTCGTGGTCCGTCCGCGGGGACGGGATCGCCGGGTCCGTCCGCCGCGCGAGCAGAGAATCGGCTGCCATGGCTACGCTTACCGGAACGAGGCCGAAGGCGGCCCTGGGCGTGTCCGGCCTGGACGATATCCTCGTCGGCGGCCTCGCCCGCGACCGGCTCTATCTTTTGGAGGGCAGTCCGGGGACCGGCAAGACGACGATCGCCCTGCAGTTCCTGCTCGAGGGCGCGCGGTGCGGCGAGACGGGCCTCTACATTACCCTGTCGGAGACCCGGGAGGAGCTCTCCGAGAGCGCGTCCTCCCATGGCTGGGATCTCGACGACGCGCGGATTACGGTGTTCGAGCTGGTGCCGCCCGAGAGCCTGCTCGACGCCGGCCAGCAGCAGAGCCTGCTCTACTCCTCCGACCTCGAACTCGGCGAGACCACCAAGCTGATCTTCCAGGCGGTCGAGGCGCACCGACCGGCCCGCATCGTGCTGGACAGCCTGTCTGAGATCCGGCTGCTCGCGGGCGGCTCCCTGCGCTACCGTCGGCAGGTCCTCGCGCTGAAGCACTACTTCTCCCGACACGGCGCCACGGTGCTGATGCTGGACGATCTCACCACGGACGCGGCCGACAAGACCGTCCACAGCGTCGCGCACGGCGTGGTCCGGCTGGAGGAGCTGGCACCAGAATACGGCGCGGAGCGCCGCCGCCTGCGGGTGGTGAAGTACCGGGGCCAGCGCTTCCGCGGCGGCTACCACGATTTCGCGATCAAGACCGGCGGGGTCGCCGTCTATCCGCGCCTCGTCGCCCTCGAGCACAAGACCAGCTTCGCGCGCGGCCGGGCCTCGAGCGGCGTCGACGAGCTCGACGCCCTCCTCGGCGGCGGGATCGAACAGGGCTCCAGCACCCTGATCCTCGGGCCGGCCGGCACCGGCAAGTCGCTGGTGGCTCTCCAGTTCGCGCTGGCCGCCATCGCGCGCGGGGAGCGGGCCGCCCTGTTCGTATTCGACGAGGAGATCGGGCTGCTGATCGAGCGCATGCGGCTCCTTGGGCACGACCTGCAGGCGCTGCGCGACGAGGGGCGGCTCTTCCTCGAGCAGGTTGACGCGGCCGAGCTGTCGCCCGGAGAGTTCAGCCATCGGGTCCGGGTCTGCATCGACGAGCACGCGGTGCAGACCGTGATCATCGACAGCCTCAACGGCTACCAGGCCGCGATGCCGGAGGAGAACGCGCTCATCCTCCACATCCACGAGCTGCTGCAGTACCTCAATCGCCGAGGCAGCTCCACCTATCTCACCGTCGCCCAGCACGGGCTGGTGGGCGACATGCGTTCGCCCGTCGACGTGACCTATCTCGCCGATACCGTCGTCCTGCTGCGCTATTTCGAGGCCGGCGGCCGGGTCCGGCGCGCGATCTCGATTATAAAGAAGCGCACGGGCAGCCACGAGGACACCATCCGGGAGTACCGGATCGGTTCGACCGGCCTGCGCGTCGGGGCGCCCCTCGAGGAGTTCCAGGGCGTCCTGCGCGGCATCCCGACCTATGTGGGTATCGACAAGGCCGTGCTGGGAACCGAGCTGAGTTGATGCCGGAGGTCGAGAGTTCCGAGCGGGCGCTGATCCTGGCGCCGGTCGGGCGGGATGCCGGGCTGGCGGCGGCGCTGCTCGGCGAGGCCGGGATCGCCTCGGCGGTCTGCCGCGATCTCGCGGCGCTCCATGCCGGGATGGCGGAGGGAGCGGGGCTCGTCCTCCTGGCCGAGGAGGCGGTCCACGATGCGGACCTGAGCCGGATCAACCGCTGGGTGGCGAACCAGCCGCCCTGGTCCGACCTTCCTTTCGTTCTGCTCACGGGACGGGGCGGGATCGAGCGCAACCCGGCTGCGCAGCGCCTGTCCGAGGTGCTCGGCAACGTCACCTTCCTGGAGCGCCCGTTCCATCCGACCACCCTCGTCAGCGTGGTCCGCACCGCGTTGCGCGGCCGGCGGCGGCAATACGAGGCGCGCGCCCGCCTCGTCGAGCTGCGCACCGGCGAGCAGCGCCTGATCAAGGCGCTGGCAGCGGAGAAGCGCTGGGCCGATCATCAGCGGCTGCTCATCGACGAGCTGAACCACCGGGTGAAGAACACGCTCGCCACCGTCCAGTCGATCGCGACCCAGACCCTGCGCAACGCGCCGACCACCGCGGAGGCGCAGGACGCCCTGGAAACCCGCCTGCTGGCGCTGTCGCGGGCGCACGACGTCCTCACCCGCGAGAACTGGGACGGCGCCAACCTCTCCGACGTGGTCGGGCAGGCGATCGCCCCCTACGACCCCCGATCGGGCGGCCGCTTCCGGACCGGCGGACCGGAGGTGCGGCTCTCGCCCCGCATGGCCCTGGCGCTCGCGATGGCCTTCCAGGAACTGGCGACGAACGCGGTCAAGTACGGCGCCTTGTCCAACCGCACCGGCCATGTGGAGATCGGCTGGGAGATCGGGCGCGGGGCCGGCTGCGAGACCGGCCGGACGGCGGACGGTGGCGCGGCACCACGCCTGCGCCTGACCTGGAGCGAGATCGGCGGGCCGCCGGTGTCTGTGCCCCGCCGCCGCGGGTTCGGCTCGCGCCTCATCGAGCGCAACCTCGCCCGCGACCTCGACGGCACCGTCGAGATCGCCTTCGCGCCGTCGGGCGTGGTGTGCCGGGTGGACGCGCCCCTGGATGCGGGCGCCGCGCAGAGCTGGGCCGACGCGTAGGGCGCGACGCTCAGGCCTCGCCGCGCGCGACGAGCGCCTCGTACTCAGCCACCGCGAGCTTGCCCTCCTTCGCCACCCGCGCCTTGTCCGCGTCGCTGATCACGTCGCCCGCGAGGTCGAGGCGCTTCCAGGCGGCGAGCGGGGTCTCGCGGTCGGGCCGCGGCACGTACTTGTTCTGCTCGAGCTTGCGGTACTTGTGGATGTAGCGCGGGCAATTGACCCAGATCTTCGTGACATCCACCCGGACGAGGTACTTCGCCTCGGTGTACGCGGCCATCAGCGGGTCGTCGCGCAGCAGCGTGGCGTGGCCCTGGACGCGGATCCGGTGCGGCGTCTCGAAGTCGATGAACAGCAGCCCGACCTTGGCCTGCCCGGCAACATTGCCCATCGAGTAGAACATGCCGTTGCCGTCGAAGCCTGGGAACACCAGGGTCCGCGCGTCCGTCACCTTCACGAAGCCGGTCGGTCCGCCCTTGTAGGACACGGTCGGCATCCCGTCGGGATCGACGGTGGAGAGGAAGAACATGTCGCGCGAGGCGATGAAGGCCTCCTCTTCGGGCTGGATCGCCTCGTGCACCCAATCGGTGTCGAGACGGTCCGCAAGCTTGACGGTGCCGAACTCCTCCTGCAGCGCGCGGTGCGCCTCCGAGTAGAGCGATGCCATGGGGTGTCCTCGTCCGCCTCCGTCCTCTCCGGGACGGCTCCGCTCGGATGATCGCGGGATCGGCCCGGGCGTGCAACCGCGGCGCGCACGAAAAAGGCCGGCCCCGCCTGTGTGGGACCGGCCCTTCGCCGCAGGGAGACCGGGCTCTGCGCCCGGCCTGCCCGCCGTCGCGGATCAGTTGCGCGACTTGTCGACCAGCGCCTTCTCGGAGATCCACGGCATCATGCCGCGGAGCTTGGCGCCGACCTCCTCGATCGGGTGCGCGGCGAGCTTGGCGCGGGTGGCCTTGAACGAGGTCTGGCCGACCTTGTTCTCCAGCATCCAGTTGCGGGTGAAGATGCCCGACTGGATGTCGTTCAGGACGCGCTTCATCTCGGCCTTGGTCTCGGGCGTGACGATGCGCGGACCGGTGACGTACTCGCCGTACTCAGCGGTGTTCGAGATCGAGTAGTTCATGTTGGCGATGCCGCCCTCGTAGATGAGGTCGACGATCAGCTTCACCTCGTGCAGGCACTCGAAATAGGCCATCTCGGGGGCGTAGCCCGCCTCGACGAGGGTCTCGAAGCCGGCCTTGATCAGCTCGACGAGGCCGCCGCAGAGCACGGCCTGCTCGCCGAACAGGTCGGTCTCGCACTCCTCCTTGAAGGTGGTCTCGATGATGCCCGCGCGCCCGCCGCCGTTGGCCGAGGCGTAGGACAGGCCGAGGTCGTGCGCGTTGCCGGAGGCGTCCTGCGCGATCGCGATCAGGGTCGGCACGCCGCCGCCCTTGAGGTACTCGCCGCGCACCGTGTGGCCGGGGCCCTTCGGGGCGACCATCAGCACGTCGAGGTCCTTGCGCGGCTCGATCAGGTTGAAGTGGACGTTGAGGCCGTGCGCGAACAGCAGCGCGGCGCCCTGCTTCATGTTGCCCTCGAGCGACTCCCGGTAGATGTCGCCCTGCAGCTCGTCGGGGGTGAGCATCATCACCACGTCGCCCCACTTGGCGGCCTCGGCGACGGACATCACCCGGAAGCCCTCGTGCTCGGCCTTCTTGGCGGTGGCCGAGCCCTCACGCAGGGCGATGACGATGTCCTTCACGCCCGAATCGCGCAGGTTCAGCGCGTGGGCGTGGCCCTGGCTGCCGTAGCCGACGATGACGACCTTCTTGCCCTTGATCAGGCCCAGGTCGGCGTCGCGATCGTAATACACCCGCATGTCAGTCATCCCTTCTCAGTCGGTGTTCGGGTCTCTTCCCCGGCCGTACAGGGCCAGGAACTGCTCGACGGCGCGGGTCGCGTCGCGCCGTCGCTCGGCGGCGTCGAGGCTGAGCGCGTCGCCGAGCAGAAGTCGGATCTGGATATCGCGGCCGACCAGACCGAAGAAGGTCCGGAACGCCGTCTCGGCATCCTCGAAGGCGAGGAGCCCCGCGACGCGGCCCGCCTCGAGCACGGGCTTCACCCGCTCGCCGATGGCGAGGCGCCCGTTCGCCAGCACGATGGCGCCGAGGTTGCTCTTGCGGGAGCCGGCATGCCCGATCGCGACGCGGTTCAGCGCCACCGAGGTGCTGCTCGCGATGACCTCCAGCCACGTCGCCGCGAAGTCCCGCAGGGTCTCCCGCAGGGCCGTCCCGTCGAGCGTGCTCGGCTCGTAGCGCCCCGCATGGACGCGGGAGGCCTGCCAGCGCACCGTCGCGATGAGCAGTCCGTCGCGGTCGCCGAACCACTTGTAGAGCGTTTCCTTCGAGCAGCTCGCCCGGCGCGCGACCGCGTCCATGGTCAGCTGGTCGCCCTCCTCCACCAGGAGCGCGAGCACGGCGTCGAGCACCGCCTGCTGGCGGGCCGAGGGCGGCTCGACGCGGGTGTCGGCGCGGGTGTCGGAACGTGCGCCGGCCGGCGCTCCGGGAAGCGCCGCGCCGCGGGACGCTGAGGTCGGCTGCATGGCTCTTTTCGATAGTACCGTACCGTACGGTACGGCGGCTCACTAAGCCGATTCGCCCGCCGGGACAAGGGCTGGCGTCGATCGGAGCTCGGTCGGCACCGCGATCCTGCGCCGACCGATCGGGGGCCGGCAGACGTCCAGCCCGCGCCTCAGGCCGGCAGGTCGAGCCCTTCGCGGGCGAAGACAGTGCGGACCGCCGGGCGCTCGGCCATCGCCCGGGCATGCGCCGTCCAGGCCGGGAAGCGCCCGGCCATGTCGAACTTGCAGGCCGGCCCGCGGCCCCAGAACCAGAACAGCAGCAGGTAGGGGTCGACCACGCTGTAGCGGCCGGCGACCGCCCAGCCGCCGTTCGAGAGGCGCACCTCCGTCATGGTGCAGAGGTCGCCGTAGGTGTCGCGGCCCTTCGCGCTGATGTCGGGAAAGGCCGCCTCGTCGCCGGCGTAGCGCTCGGGCCGGCGGATATGGGCAAAGGCCGGGTGATGGTTCGTCGAGAGCCAGCACAGCCACTCGTCGGCCTCCGCCTGGGCGCGCGTCTCCTCCGGCCAGAGACCAGCCTCGGGATGGGTCCGGGCGACATGGCGCAGGATCGCGGTGTTCTCGGTGAGCACCCAATCCCCCTCTACCAGCGCCGGCACCCGCCCGCGCTCGTTGACCGCGAGGTAGCGGCCCGATCGCTGGTCCCCGGCCTGGAGGTTGAGGCGCTCGGTCCCGTAATCCGCACCGGCCTCCTCCAGCACGATGTGCGAGGCCAGTGAGCAGGCGCCGGGGGCGTAGTAGAGGGTCGCTGTCATGGTGCGGATCCGTCCGTGTCGATGGACTGGCCAAGGGGCCGCGGTCGTCGATCGTTCCCTGCGCGGGCGCGTTCCCATTCCCAGCGCGGGGGCGTGCCGGCACGGATCCGCGCCGGCTCGCGGCTACAGCGGCTCGGCGCCGCGGCCCATCGCCGAGATGCCGGTGCGGCAGATCTCGACCAGGCCGATCACCGTCAGGAGGCGCACGAAACGGTCGATCTCCTCGGTGGTGCCGGTGAGCTCGAAGACGAAGGAATTGAGCGTGGCGTCGAGGGTCTTGGCCCCGAAGGCGGCGGCGAGGCGCAGGGCCTCGCTGCGGTGCTCGCCGTGGCCGACGACCTTCACGAGGCAGATCTCGCGCTCGATGGCGTTGCCCTGCAGCGTCAGGTCAACCACCCGGTGCACGGGGACGAGCCGGTCGAGCTGCGCCTTGATCTGCTCGATCACGGCGTTCGTGCCCGTCGTCACGATGGTGATGCGCGAGATGTGGCGGGCCGCCTCGGTCTCCGACACCGTCAGGCTCTCGATGTTGTAGCCGCGCCCCGAGAACATGCCGGAGATGCGCGCCAGCACACCGGGCTCGTTGTCGACGATCACCGCCAGGGTGTGGCGGTTGACCGCCTCGACCCGGACCGGATCGGGGTAGTGGGTGTTCATCGCGTTCATGCCCTCGTCTCCCGCTAGTGCCTGTGCTCGTCGTTGACGGCGGCCCGTGCCCGGGTCCTACCGCTTCTCTGGACCGCATCCGGGGTGCGTGATATCCGCCGCCGGATGACCCCCCGACAGCGTGCCCTCGATGCCGTGAAGCCCCGCGGACGCGTCGGCGTCGAACTCGGGCCGCTCAACCGGCCCCTGATCCGACGCGAGGACGGCGAGGTCCTCTACGCCGATCACCGCTCCACCGAGGACCTGCGCGCCAAGTACGCGGGTCACGAGGCGGTGTCCGGCCCGGGCGCCGAGCCGATCGTGGACGTCGACCTCGTCCTCGAGCACCAGGGCCTCGCCGAGGCGCTCGGGCCCCGTGCCCCGGTGGATTACATCGTGGCGAGCCACGTGATGGAGCACATCGCCGACCCGGTCGGCTGGCTCGTCGAACTCGCCGCGGTGCTGCGCGAGGGCGGCGTGCTGTTCCTGGCCGTGCCCGACAAGCGCTTCACCTTCGATTTCCGCCGCGCGCCCTCCACCACCGGGGAACTGGTCGCGCAGCATCTGGCGGGGCCGGGCGTCGCCAGCCCCGCGCAGGTCTTCGAGCACATCGCCCGCACCGCGACCGTCGATGTCCCGGCGGTCTGGGCCGGAGCGGGCCGGAACCCGCCGCCGATGTTCGAGAACCAGCTCGACACGGCGCTGGCGCATGCCCGCCTGGTCGCCGCCGAGGGGGCCTATATCGACGTGCATTGCACGGTCTACACCCCGGTGAGCTTCCTGGCGGTGTTCGCGGAGCTGATCGCCCTCGACCTCATCCCGTTCGAGGTCGCCGAGATCGTCCCGACCGCGCCCAAGGCCCTGGAATTCTTCGTGACCCTGCGCAAGCGCGCCGGGGCGAGCCCGGCCGAGCGCGCCGCGGCGACGCCGCGGCTCGACCCGCGGGCGCATCACGACCTTCCCGAGGCGGGGCCCGCCGGGAGCCTGCGCGCCCGCCTCGCCCTGGCGCTCCGGGTGCTGCGCACGGGCAGCACCCGCGGGATCGATGCCGATCGGCACGGCTGAGCCCCCGTCCGGAACCTCAGACCAGCATCTTGCCCTCTTCCGAGATGACATCGCCCAGCTCGACGCCGGTCTCGCCGAGATAGTCGGAGAGCAGCATCTCGTTGTGCGCCTTGCCCGACGGGATCATCGGGAAGCAGTTCTCGGTCTTGTCGACGACGCAGTCGAAGATCACCGGCCCGTCATAGGCCAGCATCTCGGCGATCGCCGCGTCGAGGTCGCCGGGCTTCTCGCAGCGCATGCCCTTGGCGCCGTAGGCTTCGGCCAGCTTCACGAAATCCGGCAGGCTCTCCGAGTAGCTCTGCGAGTAGCGCGAGCCGTGCAGCAGCTCCTGCCACTGGCGCACCATGCCCATGTACTCGTTGTTGAGGATGAAGATCTTCACCGGCAGGCGGTACTGCACCGCCGTCGACAGCTCCTGGATGTTCATCAGGATCGAGGCCTCGCCGGCGATGTCGATGACGAGGCCGTTCGGATGAGCGAGCTGCGTGCCGATGGCGGCGGGCAGGCCGTAGCCCATGGTGCCGAGGCCCCCGGACGTCATCCAGCGGTTCGGCTCCTCGAACTTGAAGTACTGGGCCGCCCACATCTGGTGCTGCCCGACCTCGGTGGTGATGTAGGTCTCGCGCGTCTTGCAGGCCTCGTACAGGCGCTGGACCGCGTATTGCGGCTTGATGATCGTGCCCGACGGCCAGTAGTTCAGGCACTCGCGCGCCTTCCAGGTGGCGATCTTCGAGAACCAGCCCTCGAGGTTCGAGGCCTCGGGCTTCTCTGGCAAGGCGCGCCACGCCTCCAGCATGTCGGCGAGGACCGAGGCGCAATCGCCGACGATGCCGACATCGACCTTGACCACCTTGTTGATCGAGGAGGCGTCGACGTCGATGTGGATCTTCTTGGAGAAGGGCGAGAAGGCGTCGAGGCGGCCGGTGATGCGGTCGTCGAAGCGTGCGCCGACGCAGACCATCACGTCGCACTCGTGCATCGCGAGGTTGGCCTCGTAGGTCCCGTGCATGCCGAGCATGCCCAGGAACTTGTCGTCGGAGGCCGGGAAGGCGCCGAGACCCATCAGGGTCGAGGTGACGGGAAAGCCCGTCTCGGCGACGAGCTCGCGCAGGAGCCGCGAGGCCTCGGGGCCCGAGTTGATGACGCCGCCGCCGGTGTAGAAGATCGGCCGGCGCGCGCCCGCCATCAGCTCGACGGCCGCGCGGATGCGCTCTTGGTCGCCCTTCACGGCCGGGCGGTAGGTCTTGTGCTCGGAGGAGGTCGGGCGCTCGTAGAGGCCGCTCGCGAACTGGATGTCCTTGGGCAGGTCGACGACGACGGGGCCGGGCCGCCCGTTGGCCGCGACGTAGAACGCCTCGTGCAGGATGCGCGGGAGGTCGTCGATCGATTTGACCAGGTAATTGTGCTTCGTGCAGTGGCGCGTGATGCCGACCGTGTCGCATTCCTGGAACGCGTCGGTGCCGATCAGGTGCGTCGGGACCTGGCCCGTGATGCAGACGAGCGGGATCGAATCGAGCAGGGCGTCGGTCAGGCCGGTGATGATGTTGGTGGCGCCGGGGCCCGAGGTGACGAGGACGCAGCCGACCTTGCCGGACGAGCGCGCGTAGCCCTCCGCGGCGTGCACCGCGCCCTGCTCGTGGCGCACCAGCACGTGCTTGATCGTGTTCTGGTGGAACAGGGCGTCGTAGATCGGCAGCACCGCGCCGCCCGGATAGCCGAACAGCGTGTCGACACCCTGATCCTGGAACGCCCGGATGACCATCTCGGCCCCGGTCATGACCTCGCCGCCCATCGTGTTCCTCCTCGTCTCGTCTCGTCTCGCGGATCGTTTCGGACCTCGGCGTCCGGCCGGGCGCGGGCAACAAAAAAGGGCCCCGCTAGGGACCCCGCATGCGCCACCGCCCGGATCGCGGCTCCTGCTAGAGCCGCCCCGTCAGTGGCGCTTCCGCTACAATAAGGGCCGTGTGCATCGAACGCTCGATCCGGATCCGCTTCCGAGGTGATTGCGCCGACACGGCGAACCTGCCTGAAAGTGTCGGGCGTCATAGCGGAGACCGCAGGGACGGTCAACGGCCTTCGGCAGGATATCGCCGCCCGCCGCGCGCGGCCCGCACCCGTCCGCGGCTGGTCATGCGCGCGTCTGGTAATGCGGGGTCGGCTTCCCACATCAGCAGGATCCCTCCGCGCGATCCCGTGCCCTGGGCAACGAGAGCGGAGGCCGCCATGGCACGCAGTGGCAATACCGGCAAAGCCCAGGCCGTCACGACCGAAGATTTCAACGCCCGGGTGAAGCGGCTGATGGCCGAGAAGCCCGATCCGCGCAAAGCCGAGGATCGGCGCAAGAGCTTCAACAAGACCCCGAAGCCACCGCGGCCCGCCGCCGAGGCTTCCACCGATAGCGACACGCCTGCGGCGCAAGATTCCTCCGCCGACGAGTGACACGTCGACGAGTCGGGCCTTCCGCCGCGCGGCTTCAGCAGCCGGGCGGCCGCGCGCGCTCGACCCAGCCGCTCGCTGCATCGTAGGCCGCGCCGAGCTCGAGGCAGGCCCGCTCGCACTGGTTCGGTGCCACGATCTGCACGCCGGTCGGCAGACCGTTAGGCCCGAACCCGGCCGGGACGTTGAGCGCGGGAAGCCCCGACATCGTCACGGGGGTCACCGTCTGCATCCAGCGGTGATAGGTGTCCATCGCGCGTCCCCCGACCGTCTCCGGATAGCGCAGGCCGACCGCGAACGGGAAGACCTGAGCGCTCGGAGCCACGAGGAACGAGACGTCCTCCATGAAGCGCAGCAGCGTGCGATACCAGCGCGCCCGACCCTCCTGCGCCGCCGTGACCTCGTCCGCCCCAAGCGCGCGCCCGCGCTCCACCTCCCAGGCCGCCTCGGGCTTCAGGAGCTTGCGGCGCTGCGGATCGTCGTAGAGCGTGCGCAAGCTCGCGGCGAAGGTCCAGGCGCGCAGGGTCATCCAGTCGCGCCACAGGGCTTCCATGTCGAAGGCGGGACAGGCCTCCTCCACGACGCAGCCGATCGCCGTGAAGGTGGCGAGGCTTGACCGGGCGAGCTCCAGCACGCCCGGGTCGAAGGGCACATGGCCGTTGAAATCCCCGAGCCACGCGATCCGGGTGCCGCGGAAATCCCGTTCCAGGGGCCGCGCGAACACGGCCGGATCCTCGCGGATCGAGGCCGGCACCCGGGGATCGTAGCCCGCCTGCACCGAGAGCATCAGGCCGATATCGGCCGGCGAGCGCCCGATCGCGCCGGACACGCCGAGGCCCGGACTGAACGGGTCGGCCGTCTCGATCGGGATCCGCCCGGCACCTGTGCGCAGGCCGAACAGGTTGTTGAACGCGGCCGGGTTGCGCAGCGAGCCGCCGTGGTCGGTGCCGTCCGCGACGGGCAGCAGCCTGAGGGCGACGGCGACGGCGGCACCCCCGCTCGATCCTCCGCCGGTGAGGCTGCGGTCGTAGGCGTTGCGCGTGGCGCCGTAGACCGGGTTGAAGCTGTGCGACCCGAGACCGAATTCCGGGATGTTGGTCTTGCCGATGAAGATCGCCCCCGCCGCGCGCAGCCGCGCGACCATGATCGAGTCGGTCTCGGCGACGCGGTCCCGGAAGATCGGCGAGCCTTGCGTGAAGGGCAGGCCCCGCACCGGGTCGAGATCCTTGACCGCGAGGGGGAAGCCGTGGAGCGGACCGCGGCTCTCGCCCCGGGCGAGTTCGGCGTCCCGCGCCTCCGCCTGCGCCAGCAGCGGGCCGCGTTCCTGTACGGCGACGATGGCGTTGACGCCCGGGTTGAGGCGCTCGATCCGGTCGAGATAGGCCCGCATCACTGCGGCGCAGGACACGGTCCTGTCATGGATCGCCGCCGACAGCGCGACCGCGCCGAGATCCGTCACCGTATCGCGCGTCCCCGTATCGCTGGTCTCCATGCGCATCTCCCTGGACCGGCCCCGCCCGGTGATCGGGATAACGGACGCAACGAACGCCTGGAAGCGGCCGGATCCGGCTGCGAACGCATCGCCTCGAACGTATCGCCGCGAACGCCACTGGAAGACGCAAGGTTGTCCGGATGTCTAAAAATTGAGCGCGATCATGAGATAAACTCGGCGTGATTATTCACGATCAAGATGGGGCCAAGGCTCGACCTAGCAATCTTGGATTCGCGATACCGCCTGCAGGGGAGAATACGCTGCCTCTGCCTGATGCAATACGAAGTTTTAACTTTCGCGAACGCATATCACCAGTTGTATGGTCACCCGGTTCCGCCATCCGATGGCTCGGCCTTTCCCGTATCCGCGCGGCGGCCTCGTCCGGCGCTTCCACGCCGATGCGCGGGGAGCCGCTGCGGTCGAGTTCGCGCTCGTCTCCCTGCCCTTCCTGGCGCTCTGCGGCGGCATCATCCAGATCGCCTTCCTGATCTGGGCGGCGCAGAACTTCGATCGCACCCTGCAGAACGCGGTCCGGTCGCTGTTCACCGGTCAGTTCCAGCTCAGCTCGGCCGGCCAGACCGATGCGGCGACGCTGCTGGCGAGCCTGAAGACCACGATGTGCGGGACGGCGACCGCAAAGGTCCTGACCCTGTTCGATTGCAGCGCGGTGAAGATCGACGTCTCGACCGCGAGCAGCTTCGGCGGATCGGCCTCGGCCACGCCATTCGATCCCAACACCGGCACGTGGAGCTCGGGCTTCGGAACCAATTACAGCTGCCCCAAGCCCGGCTCGATCGTGGTGGTCACGGCGGCGGTGCAGATCCCGGCGATCTTCGGCCTGCTCGGCCTCAATCTCAAGACGTTCTCGAACGGCTCGCACCTGCTGATGTCGACGGCGGTGTTTCGCACCGAGCCCTACCAGACCACCGGGACGACGGCATGCGCCAGTTGATCCGGCCCCTCGCGTGCCGTCCGGCGAAGGGGATGCCGGGTCGGCGCGACACAGCGCGGCACGACGGGAGCCTGGAGCTGGGGCCTGCCGCGGCGCGCTCGGGCACGGCTCCCGTCCGAGCGTTCCTCTCCCGGCTGGTCGCTGCGCGCGCGGGCAACGCCGCGACCGAGTTCGCCATGCTGCTGCCGGTGCTGCTGCTGATCCTCGTCGGCATGTCCGAATACGCCCATGCGATCGACAATTGGCGCAAGCTGACCCTGCTCGCCCGGACCGTCTCGGATCTCACCGCCCAGGGCGACGCGCAGAACCCGATCGGCACCACGCTGATGAGCGACATCCTGGCTTCGTCGGCGGCGGTGCTGCGTCCGTTCGATGCCACCAGCACCACGATCGTCGTCAGCGCCCTCGGCGTCGACCTGAAGAACCTGAACCTCGTGCCGAAGGTGTGCTCGAGTCTCGCGAACCAGAACGGCAGCGCCCGCGCCCTCGGCGCGGCGAGCGACCTCGCGGTGCCGGCCGGGTTCCAGACCACCGGCGTCCGCTACGTTCTGACGGAGGTCAGCATGGCCTACAGGCCCATGATCGGCAGCGCGCTGGTCAAGCTGTTCGGCAACACGGCCGGCACCATCAACCTCAAGGTGAGCCTGCCCTGGCCGGCGCGCGGCGGCCAGAAATACAACGGCAACGCCTATACCGAGGTGGTTCTGCCGGGCGGGGCGGAGTGCAAGTGAGGGCGCGCGGATCCCTGCGGCACCTGACGCCTCGCCTGCGCGGCTTCGGCCGCGCGCGGGGCGGCAACGTCGCGATCCTGTTCGCCTTCCTGAGCCTGCCGTTGCTGGGCTTCACGGGTGCGGCGATCGATTACGGCATGGCCACGCGGCTGGAGACCAAGCTGCAGGCGGCCACCGACGCCACCGCGCTCGCGCTCTGCCAGACGCCGATGGCCACGACCACCGCCGCCCTGCAGCTCCAGGCCAACACCATGCTGGGCGGCTACATGGGCGGCGCCGTCACCGTGGATACGCTGACGATCACCTCCAACCCGCGCCAGATCACCGTGAGCGCGCGCATTCCCTCGGCCATCTTCTTCGGCAAGATCACCGGCGTGACGACGATCAGGCCGCACGCCACGGCGCGCTGTGCCACGCCGCTGCCGAAGACCTTCGAGATCGCCCTGGTCCTCGACAACACCGGCTCGATGTCGGCCTCCAGCGGCGGCCAGTCCAAGATCCAGGCCCTCAGGACCGCGGCCACGAACTTCGTCGACTACGTCTACACCAACCCCTCGTTCGCCACCGGCACACAGATCTCGATCGTGCCCTTCGCCTCCTCGGTGGCGATGCCGGCGAGCTATCGCTCCGCCTCGTGGATCGATCTGACCGGCAAGTCGTCCTATCACTGGACCAACGTGCTCTCGCCCGGAAGCGCGAACTTTACCAACCGGCTGCAGATCTTCCAGGCACTGCAGAGCGCCTATTCGGGCTGGGGCTGGGCGGGCTGCCTGGAAACGCTGCCCTACCCGCTCAACGTGCAGGACGGGGCGCCGAGTTCGAGCAACAAGGATTCCTATTTCGTCCCGATGTTTGCGCCCGACGAGCCCGGGAACGGCAGCACCCAGTACGGCAGCTGGGCCGGAAACTACAGCTTCAACAGCTACATCGACGACTACACCAACGCGAGCGGATGCGCCTACTCGGGCAGCCTGACCTTCGCCCAGGCCGAGGGACGGGCCTGCAAGTACGTTTCGGCACGCACGCCCTCCCCGACCACGTCGAACCCCTACACGGGCGTGCCGAACGGGCCGAATTTCGGCTGCACCACGCAGCCGCTGCAGACGCTGACGAGCGACACCACGGCGCTCAAGACCCTGATCAACGCCATGGCGCCCCTCGGCTCGACCAACATCCACGAGGGCTTCATGTGGGGCTGGCGCACCCTGTCGCCGCTCAGCGTCTTCGCCACCGGCAGCTCTCCGGCCGCCTATTCCTCGAGCACGGTCAACAAGATCCTGATTCTGATGACGGACGGCGCCAACAGCTGGCCGATCAACGGGAACTCACCCTACAACCAGACCATGTACTTTGCCGCCGGCTACCTGCAGAACGCCGACGGCTCGGGGCCGAACAGCCGTCTGCCCCCCACGAACCAGAACCTGACCACGACGGACACCACCTCGACCCGCAACGCTCTCGACGCGCTGACGCGGCTCGCCTGCTCGAACGCCAAAAACGCGGGCATCTCGGTCTACACGATCGGCTTCAGCATCGCCTCGGATCCGATCGACCAGCAGGGTCTGAACCTGCTCAGCGCCTGCGCCAGCTCCACGAACCAGTTCTTCGTGGCCAACGATTCGAACGGGCTGATCAGCGCCTTCAATCAGATCGCCGCGAGCATCGGGACGCTACGCCTCACCCAGTAACGTCCCGGCGCCAGACCTGCCCGTGATAGACGAAGCGTGTTCCCTCGCTCGCCAGGACCGCGAGCCCGGTGAAGGCCGGGTCGTGCACGGTGATGACGCTGGTGGGAATGGCGCGCATCATGGCCGCGAACGGCGCCTTGTTCTCGAAGGCCGCGCGGAATCCCCCCTGCTTCAGCACGCCGACGATGCGCGGGGCGATGCCGCCGCCGATATAGACGCCGCCGGTCGCCAGGAAGGTCAGGGCGAGATCGCCGCAGACCCGGCCGAGCAGCCGGGCGAACAGGCCGAGCGCCTCCGCGGCGTGCGGATCCGCGGCGGAGAGCCCGGCCTCGGTGATCGCCGCCGGATCGATCTTCTGCGTCGGCACCCCGGTTCGGACGTGCCGCACCGCGGCGTGCAGCCGGGCGAGCCCGGGGCCCGAGAGCACCGTCTCGACCGTGATGCGGCCCTCCGACCGTTCCAGCACGCGCCAGATCCGCTCCTCGTCGGACGTCGTCGGCCCGAGATCGGTGTGGCCCGCCTCCGTCGAGACGATGGCGCAATGCTCGGCATAGGGTACGAGCGCGGCGGCGCCGAAGCCGGTCCCGGGCCCGAGGACCACGCGGGCGCCCGCGGGCGCGCTGATCGCGGCATCGATGGCGGGTCCGACCGGGGTCAGGTCGGTCGGGGCGATCCCGGCCGCGCCCGCGGCGACCGGGACGTAATCGTTGACCACGACCGTGCTCGCGAGGTCGAAATCCGCGCCGATCCGCGCCGGGGCGACCACCCAATGGGCGTTGGTGAGCTGGATCTCGGGGCCGTCGACCCGTCCGGCGATGGCGAGGATCGCCGAGCGCGGGGCCGGGCAGCCGGCCGCCGCCGCGCCCTTTGTCAGGGCCGCCCGGATCGCGCTCGACGGGTCGGCATGGGCGGCGGTGGATTCGTGCGAGAGCGTCACGGGTGCTCCGCCCCGCTCCGGCACGATCGCGAAGCGCGCGTTGGTGCCGCCGATATCGCCGACGAGGACCGGGAATTCGAACATGCGGGCCGTTCTCCCCTCGAATCGTTCCGGTGTCACGGGTGGCCGGAGGCTGCGGGCCGGGCGCCCTCACCGCGCCGGGAGCAAGGATAGGGCCGGCGCACAGGCCCGCGGAAGCCGCCTCAGGCGAGCGGCAGCGCCTCGGGATCGATCGGGCCGCCCTCGGCCCAGGCGCGCAGCAGGGCGCGCACCGCCTCCGGGTCGGCGAGGCGGCGCGGCGCGGCGGTCTCGCCCGGGCCGACCCGGACCGAGACGCCCCCATCCTGGTTGACGCTCGCGAAGGCGATCTCGTCGGTGCGGTCGTCGCCCAGGAAGACGGCGCGGCGGCCGGCATAGGGAGCGGCCTCGAGGAAGGCCCGGATGGCGTGGCCCTTGGTGGCGGCGGCCGGAACGATCTCCCCCACCGCCTTGCCGAGCTGAAGCCGGTAGGCACCGCCCAACGCGGCGGCCGCCGCCTTGACCGCCTCCTCGGCCCGCACCGCGTCGGCCGGCGCGGCGAGGCGCCAGTGCACGGCGACCGAGGCGCCCTTGTCCTCGATCAGGATCGCGTCGAGATCAGCTACCGCCGCCTGCAGCCGGGGCACCTCCGCCCGCAGGTCCGGATGGTCCTCGGCCCGTCCGCCCGCCTGCACGCCGCCGACCCGCCGCTCGACCCCGTGGAGGCCGGCAACGTCGAACCGGCCCGGCGCCAGGAAATCGTCGATCACCGTCACCGGCCGGCCGGTGACGATGGCAAGCGCCCCGTCGAGCCGGGCCCGCAGGCGCTCGAGGATCGCGACGAGGTCGGGATCGACCCGGACAGCATCGGGCCGCGGCGCGATCTCGACGAGGGTGCCGTCGAAATCCAGGAACAGGGCGATCGCGCTCACCGCTTCACTCCGGTCGGTGCGGAGACCCGCTTCGGCGCGGGTCGGGCGGCGCCTCGGCACCGGTTCCGGCGCCGGAGCTAGCACGCACCCCCGCCCCCGGCAAACCGCCGCGGCCGCTGGCCTTTCCAGCCCTCGCCCGCCCGTGCAGGATGGCGGCCATGCATCCGACCCCCATCCCCCCGAAGCCCGGCGAGGAGAGCGTCTGGGACTATCCCCGCCCGCCGCGCCTCGAGCGCGTCGCGCGGCGCCTGCGCGTGGTGCTCGGCGGCGTGACCGTCGCCGACACCGTGGCGGGCTGGCGCGTCCTGGAGACCAGCCATCCGCCGACCTACTATTTTCCGCCCGGCGACGTCGCGGCGGATGCGCTGGGCCCCCCGCGTCGGGCCGGGATCTGCGAGTGGAAGGGGCAGGCCGTGTTGTTCGACGTCGCGGCCGGCGGCCGGAGCGCGCCGGGTGCCGCCTGGGCCTATCCCGATCCGACGCCGGATTTCCGCGCCCTCGCGGGCTGCGTCGCGTTCTATGCCGCGCCGATGGAGGCCTGCTGGGTCGGCGACGCGCGGGCCGAGCCGCAGCCCGGCGGCTTCTACGGCGGCTGGATCACCCCCGGGATCGTCGGCCCCTTCAAGGGTGGCCCCGGCAGCATGGGCTGGTGATCCGGCTCGCCGCGGCGCCCGGTCCCGCTATACCTCCTGCGCGGACGTGACGAGACAGGATCCCCGATGCAGGACCAGACCGACCCGGCTTCCCTCGGCTTCAGCCCGGAGCGGCTGGAGCGCATCGACGGCTGGATGCGCGACCTCGTGGCGACCGGCAAGCTCGCCGGGCTCTCGGTCGCGGTCTCGCGCCGCGGCCGGACGGCCTTCCGGCGCGCTCACGGGCTCTCGGACCTCGCGCGGGGCAAGCCCTTCACCACGGACACGGTGGCGCGCATCTACTCGATGACGAAGCCGCTGACCTCGGTCGCGGTGATGCAACTCTACGAGGAGGGGCGGTTCCAGCTCGACGACCCGGTGGCCGGCGTCCTGCCCGAATTCTCCGCGATGCGGGTCGCCACCGGCGGCAACCGCGCCAAGCTCGAGACCGAGCCGGCCCGCCGCCCGATCACGATCCGCGATCTTCTCACCCACACGGCGGGCCTCACCTACGGCTTCATGGAGGCGACGCTCGTCGACGCGCTCTACCGCGCCGAGGGCGCCGACTTCCTGCGTCCGGATTCGAGCCTCGCCGAGGTCACGCGGATCGTCGCCGGCCTGCCGCTCCTCGCGCATCCCGGTGCGGCCTGGAACTACAGCGTCGCCACCGACGTGCTCGGCCGGTTCGTCGAGGTGGTCTCGGGCCTCGACTTCGCCGAGTACCTGCGCACCCGCGTGATTGCGCCGCTCGGGATGAGCGACACGGATTTCCACGTCCGGTCCGAGAACCTCGACCGCTTCGCCGCGACCTACGTGTACGACCGCGAGCGCCGGCTCAAGCTCTACGACGATTCCGTCGACACCACCTTCGCCGCGCCGCCGGCCGTCGTCTCCGGGGGCGGCGGCCTGGTCTCGACGGCGGCGGATTACCTGCGCTTCTGCCGCTTCATCCTGAACGGGGGCGAGCTCGACGGCGTCCGCCTGCTCGGCCGCAAGACGGTGGCGCTGATGACGTCCAACCACCTGCGCGGCGATCTCGCGGCGATGGGCACGCCGCGCTTTGCCGAAACCTCCTACGACGGCATTGGCTTCGGCCTGGGCTTCTCGGTGATGCTCGATCCGGCGCGCGCCCAGATCATCGGGACGCCGGGCGAGGTGGCCTGGGGCGGCCTCGCCTCGACGGCCTTCTGGATCGACCCGGCCGAGGAACTCGCCGTGGTGCTGCTGACCCAGCTGATCCCCTCCTCCGCCCTGCCGATCCGCAAGCAGCTCCGGGTGATGACCTACGCGGCGCTGGTGGATTGAGGGCGGCCCCGGGCCGGCCTCAGCCCGCCGGCCCGGGCTTGCGATAGGGCAGCGGCGCCGCTCCCGGAAAGCGCGGCAGAGCATCCGCCGGGAGCGCCCAGGGCAGCGCCTGCGACGTCCAGACATGCATCTCCGGGCTGATCGTCAGGGGATCGTCGAGGGTCGCCAGTGGCACGCCGATCCGGGCCGCGTCGCGCGGCTCGAGGAACAGACGCGTGCCGCAGCGCGGGCAGAAATGCCGGTACAGCCGTTCCGAGGAGCGCCAGCGCGCCGTGGTGCCCTGCCAGCGCAGTTGCGCCCGCGCGAACTGGGCGTGGGCGAGGTAGGGCGCCGCGGTCGCCGCGCGGCAGGTGGCGCAATGGCAGATGCGCGTGCCGAGGCTGCGGGCGGTGGCGACGTAGCGCACCGCGCCGCAGAGGCAGCCGCCCGGATAGGGCGGCGGCGCGTCGGCGCTCACCGCTGGGCTCGCCCCTACTCGTCCGCGGCGGGGGCCGCCGCCGCGGGGGCCGGCGCCGCACCGGCCTTGGCCGGGGCCTTCGACGCGGGCTTGCCCGCGGCGGATCCGGTCGAGCCGGTGGCGGCCGGCTTCTGGGACGCCCATTCGGGATCGGATCGCGGGCCGCCCGGAGCGTTCGTCGCCGCCGTGAGCTGGCCCGGCACCACATCCACGACCTTGTTCCAGGTCTGCGACTTGCACAGGAAGGCGATCAGGCAGCCGCGCACCGTGAGTTCGTTCGGCGCCTCGGTCCAGATCGTCACGTCGTAGGACTTGCCGTCCTCCGAGTTGTAGATCCGGCCCTCGTAGCGCGCATCGGCGTTCGGCTTCAGGCCCAGGATGAGCTGGTGGCCGAGCGAGGGCCGCGCCTGCTTCTTGGGATCCGGGTTCTTGAAGTCGATCCGCGGCTGGCCCTTGTCGTTCAGCGGGACCTTGAGCCAGACCACGTAGCCGCAGAGGTTCTTCTCGGCCGGTCCGCACTTCTCGAGGCGGATCCGGGCGCGCCCGTCCTCGGTCAGGTAGGTGCCGCTCGGATCGGCCGGCGTGGCCGCGTGCGCCGCACCCGCGAGGCCCGCCAGCACCGTGAGCGGCAGGGCCGCCCGGGCTGCGGCGGCGCGAACCCGCCGGCCTGCCGTGTTCAGTCGAAACGTCATGCCATTACTCCCATGCGCCGCCGCGACCTCGTCCGGCAGCTCCGGTGCCGCGTCCCTCGGCACCGACGCGTTCGCGCGCGGTCCGGCAGATCCCGCCGCGGCGCGGCGGGGCCGCACCGCCCCTCGTGCCTCGCAATCCGCCGCGATATTGACCGCATCATGACGCGGGTGGGGATCGTCCCACCTCCGCGGCTCGATCCGTCGGCGGCCTGACAGGTCCGTCCCGGATGCGATATGGCGATCCGCTTCCCCCATCGGCTCGCATCCATGATCGTCCGCCCCCGTCCCGGCCTGCTCGCCATCCTGTTCACCTTGCGCGGCTCGATCCTGCCGCAGGTCGCCCCGAAGGTGGCGGGCCTCGCCGTCTTCGCCGCGCTCGTCGTCGCGGCCGAGCGGCGCTGGCCCGAGGCCTTCCCGGTGTCGGCGGGAATCGGCCCCTTCACGCTGATCGGGCTGGCGCTCTCCATCTTCCTGAGCTTCCGCAACAACGCCTGCTACGAGCGCTGGTGGGAGGCCCGGAAGGTCTGGGGCAGCCTGATCGTCGAGACCCGCGGCCTCGCCCGGACGCTGGCGGCGCTGTTGCCGGGGCCGGAGCACGCGGAGGCGCGCCAAGCCGGGCTGCGCCATCTCGGCGCCTTCGCGCACGGCCTGCACGCCCGCCTGCGCGGCCAGGACGAGGTGGTGGCGATCCGGACCTGGCTTCCCGCCTTCGACGCGCCGGGCGTCCCGAGTCCGACCGACGCGGTGCTCGCCGCGCTCACGCACCGGCTCGCCGCATCCCTGCGCGCGGGCATCCTCACCGACGTGCTGTTCGGCCTGCTGGAGCGCAAGCTCTCGGATCTCTCGGCGATCCACACGGCCTGCGAGCGCATCGAGTCGACGCCCCTGCCCTTCGCCTACACGCTGCTCCTCTATCGCACCGCGTGGCTCTACTGCCTGTTCCTGCCGGTGGGCCTGTCCGGCTCGCTCGGCTGGGCGACGCCCGCCGCCGTGGCGCTCGTCGCCTACACGTTCTTCGGCCTCGACGCGCTCGGCGACGAACTGGAAGAACCCTTCGGGCTCGCGGCCAACGACCTTCCCCTCGACGCGCTGTTGCGCGTGGTCGACCGCATCGTCCACGCGGCCCTGGGCGAGCCGCTCCCCCGGCCGATCGAGCCCGAGAACTACCTGCTGCGCTGATCGGGCGCCCCGGCTTGCCGCTCCGCCGGAACATCCCGCGCCGGGGCCGGTTGGCCTCACGTGAACCGCGTCGTCGCGCGCGCTCGCGTGTGTCCTCCTCACCTCGGGCCGCCATTCCGGGCGGCCCCTTTTTCGTGTGCGTCCTCGCGCGCGAGCCGCCGCGCTTCAGCCCGGCAGACGCCCCTCCTCCGCCGCGTGGCAGGCCACGCCGTCGATCAGGCGCGGCACCTCGCTGCGGCAGCGCCCGTTCGCCAGCGGGCAGCGCGGGTTGAAGCTGCAGCCCGGCGGCGGGTCGATCGGGTTCGGGATCTCGCCGGAGACCGGGGTGCGGGCGCGGCCGATATGGGCGAGGTCCGGCACCGCATCGAGCAGCATGCGGGTGTAGGGATGGCGCGGGCGCTCGAAGATCGCGTGCCGGTCGCCCACCTCGACGAGGCGCCCGAGATACATCACCCCGATCCGCGTCGCCATGTGGCGCACCACGGCGAGGTTGTGGCTGATGAACAGGTAGGTCAGCCCGAAGCGGTCCTGCAGGTCGCGCATCAGGTTGAGGATCTGGGCCTGAACCGAGACGTCGAGGGCCGAGGTCGGCTCGTCGCCGACGAGGAACGCGGCCTGGCTGGCGAGCGCCCGCGCGATGGCGACGCGCTGGCGCTGCCCGCCGGAGAATGCGTGCGGATACTTGCGGCCATCGTCCGGGTGCAGCCCGACGAGGCGCAACAGCTCGCCGACGCGCGCCCGGGTCGCGGCCTCGCCCTGGATCAGGTTGAAGGCGCGGATCGGCTCGGCGACGATGGCACCGACCCGCCAGCGCGGGTTCATCGAGGCGTAGGGATCCTGGAAGATCATCTGGATCCGGGCGCGCAGGCGCCGCCGCGCCGCCGCTTGGCGCGGGTCGGTCATCGAGATGCCGGTGATCGTCACCTCGCCGGACGAGGGCGGCAGCAGACCGACCACCATGCGGGCGACCGTCGACTTGCCCGAGCCCGACTCGCCGACCAGCGCGAAGGTCTCGCCCCGGTTGATCGCGAAGGCGACGCCGTCCACCGCCTTGAGGCTCTGGCGCGGCGCCCGCTCGATCATCCGGTTGAGCCATGGCTTCGACACGTCGAAGACCCGGCGCAGATCGCGGACCTCGACGTAGGGGGCACCGGCACTCGGGATCGGGGCCGTGCTCATGCCGCCGCCCCGCGAGTGTCGTAGAGATGGCAGGCGACCCGTCCCTCGCCCACGGGGATGGCGTCCGGTCGCTCGCTCCGGCAGCGCCCGTACACCTGCGGACAGCGCGGATTGAAGGCGCAGCCCTGCGGGATCGCGGTGAGCCGCGGCATCGATCCGGGAATCTGGGCCAGGCGCGCGTCGCCCTGGCTCAGGGTCGGGATCGCTCCCATCAGGCCGCGGGCGTAAGGGTGGTGGGGCGTGCGCACCACCTGCGCCACCGGTCCGATCTCCGCGATGCGGCCGGCATACATCACCGCGACCCGGTCGGCGGCCTCTGCGATCACCCCCATGTCGTGCGTCACCAGCATCACGGCGGTCCCGTGCTCGCGGCAGAGGCGCTTGAGCAGCGTGATCACCTGCGCCTGGACCGAGACGTCGAGGGCGGTCGTCGGCTCGTCGGCGATGATGAGCTCCGGCTCGGCCGCGAGGGCGAGGGCGATGACGACGCGCTGGCGCATGCCGCCCGAGAACTCGTGCGGGTAGCCGTCGATGCGCCGCTCGGGCGCCGGGATGCCGACTTCGGTGAGGAGGTCGACGGCGCGCGCCCGCGCGGCCCGCGCCGACAGGTCGGTATGCGTGCGGATGGTCTCCACGATCTGCTCGCCGACGCGGTAGAGCGGGTCGAGCGAGGTGAGCGGATCCTGGAAGATCATGCCGATGCGGCGGCCCCGCACCCGGCGCATGCGCTCGGGCGGCAGGTCGTCGATGCGCTCGCCCCCGAGGCGGATCTCGCCGCCCACGATGCGGCCCGGCGGGTCGATCAGGCCGATCACGGCCGAGCCCGTCACCGACTTGCCCGCCCCGGACTCGCCAACGACGCCCAGGATCTCGCCGCGCCCGATCTCGAAGGACACGCCGTCGATGGCGGTGAGCGTGCCCCGCCGCGTCTCGAAGGCGACGCGCAGGTCGCGGACGGAGAGGATCGGGTCGCTCATTGCAGCTTCGGGTTCAGGGCGTCGCGCAGCCAATCGCCCAGCAGGTTGATCGCGAGCACGAGCCCGGCCAGCGCGAGGCCCGGGAAGGCCACGACCCACCACTCGCCCGAGAACAGGAAGCGGTTGCCGGTGCGGATCAGGGTGCCGAGCGAGGGCATGGTCTCGGGGAGCCCGGTGCCGAGGAACGAGAGCGTCGCCTCGGTGATGATCGCCAGCGCGAGGTTGATGGTGGCGATGACGAAGACCGGGCCGGTGACGTTGGGCAGGACGTGGCGCACCAGGATGACCGGCGAGGACAGCCCGATCAGGCGGGCGGCTTGCACGTAGTCCTTGCCGCGCTCCACCATCACCGAGGAGCGCACGGTGCGGGCATATTGCACCCAGAACGACAACCCGATCGAGACCACGATCAGTCCGATCGTCGCGTTCGGGTCGAGGGCGCTGCCGAAGGCCGCCTTGGCGACGCCGTCGACGACCAGCGCGATCAGGATCGCTGGGAAGGTGAGCTGCACGTCGGCCACGCGCATGATCAGCGTGTCGAGGAACCCGCCGAAATAGCCGGCGATCAGGCCGAGCGCGATGCCGAGCGTGCCCGAGACGAGGACGCCGAGCACCCCGACGATGAGCGAGAGGCGCAGCCCGTAGAGCACGCCCGAGAGCACGTCGCGGCCCTGGTCGTCGGTGCCGATCACGAACGGCGCATGCCCGTCGGCGCTCCAGAGCGGGGGCAGGTTGGAGTTGATCAGGTCGAGCTGGGCCGGGTCGTAGGGGTTCTGCGGCGAGATCCAGGGCGCCGCGAAGGCGAGGCCGAACATCAGGAGCGTGACGAGGAACGCCCCGATCGCGAGCTTCGAGCGGCTGAAGCTCGCCCAGAGGTCGGAGCCGAGGAAGCGCGCGATCCGCGAGGGCGCGGGCTTCGGCGGTTCGGGCGCCTCGGCGGTGTCGTCGAGAGCGGCGCTCACGCGGCGCGTCCGACGCTGGCGCGCAGGCGCGGATCGACCACCGTGTAGAGCAGATCCACCACGAGGTTGATCGTGACGAAGATCGCCGCGACGAGGAGCAGGTAGGCGGACATGATCGGGATGTCGACGTTCTGCACCGCCTGCACGAAGAGCAGTCCCATGCCGGGCCACTGGAACACCGTCTCGGTGATGATCGAGAAGGCGATGACCGAGCCGAGCTGGAGGCCCGCCACGGTGATCACCGGGACCAGCGTGTTCTTCAGGGCATGCCCGAAATGGATGGCTCGGGTGGAGAGGCCGCGGGCGCGGGCGAAGCGGATGTAATCGGTGCGCAGCACCTCCAGCATCTCGGCCCGGACCAGCCGCATGATCAGCGTCATCTGGAACAGCCCGAGGGTGACCGAGGGCAGGATCAGGGCCTTCAGGCCGGAGACCGTGAGGAAGCCGGTGGTCCAGCCCCCGATCCGGACGACGTCGCCGCGGCCGTAGGAGGGCAGCCAGCCGAGCGTGACGGAGAACAGGAAGATCAGGAGGATGCCGATCAGGAAGGTCGGCAGGCTGATGCCGATCAGCGAGATCGCCTGGAACAGCTTGGCGAGCAGGGTCTCGCGGCGCAGGGCGCAGTAGACGCCCATCAGGACGCCCACCGTCAGGGCGAACAGCGTGGCGCAGAAGGCGAGTTCGAGCGTGGCCGGCATCCGGTCCGCGAGCAGCGCCGTCACCGGCTGCCGGAACTGGTAGGAGATGCCGAACTGGCCCCGCACGGCGTTGGCGGCGTAGCGCCCGAACTGCGCCAGCATCGGGTCGTCGAGGCCGAGGCTCTTGCGGATCGCCGCCCGCTCTGAGACCGGGGTGTCGGGCCCGACGATCTGGTTCACGGGATCGCCCGCGAACCGGAACATCGCGAAGGCGATGAGCCCGACCACGGCGAGGACCGCGGCGGCCTGGAGCAGGCGGCGGATCAGGAACGCGAGCACCCCGCGCGCCTCAGGGCTGCTTCGAGACCCAGTACAGCATCAGCATGTTGTCGGGCCGCTGCACCAGCGTCACCTTCTTGGAGACGCCCCAGGCCAGCGCCTGCTGGTGGAGCGGGATGTAGCCCCAATCGGCGGAGATCGTGTCGAACCCGTCCTTGATCAGGGCGTCGCGGGTCTTCGGTTCGGTCTCGGCCTCGACCTTGTCGGCGATCTCGTCGATCTTCGGGTTGCAGTAATTGCCGAGGTTCCAGCCGCCGCGGCCCGTCTTCGGATCGGTCCGGCAGCCGGAGATCTCGTAGAGGATGTTGTGGCTGTCCTGCGAGGACGGCGTCCAGCCGACAAGATAGAACGAGGTGTCGTAGGCCGGTGCCAGCACCTTGGCGAAGAACTTGGCCTTGGGCTGAGCGTTGAGGTTCACCTTCACGCCGATGCGGGCGAGCATCGAGACGACGGCCTGACAGATCGCCTCGTCGTTGACGTAGCGGTCGTTCGGGCAGTCCATCGTCAGCGCGAAGCCGTCCGGGTAGCCGGCCTCGGCGAGCAGCGCCTTGGCCTTCTTGGGATCGGCGGCGGGGCGCTTGAACTCGCCCGAGCGGTCGTAGAGCGAGGGCGCGATCAGCAGGGCCGAGGGCGTCGCCTGTCCGCGCATGACGCGCTTGGCGATCGTGTCCTCGTCGATGGCGAGGTAGAAGGCCTCGCGCACGCGCTTGTCCTTGAACGGGTTCTTGCCCTTGACGCTCGAATCCTTCAGTTCGTCGCGCGACTGATCCATACCGAGGAAGATCGTGCGCAGTTCCGGTCCCGCCATCACCACGGCGGTCCCGCTCGCCTCGACGCGGGGCTGGTCCTGCAGCGGCACCGGGTCGATCCAGTCGACCTCGCCCGAGAGGAGTGCCGCGACGCGGGTCGCCGAGTTGCCGATCGTGGTGAAGACCGCCTCGTCGAGGTTCGATTCGACCGTGCCCCAGTACCCCGGAAATTTCTTGAAGACGGTCCTCACGCCCGGCTGGTGCTCGGTGATCACGAACGGCCCGGTGCCGTTCTCGTGCAGGGCCGCGTAGCTCGGCGTCGTGGCCGTCGCCGGCGAGGGCGCGACGGCGCCGTTCTTCTCGGCCCAGGCCTTCGACATGATGTACCAGGTCGAGAACTGGTAGATCGCGATGGGATTGGGCTTCTTCAGCACCATGTCGACGGTGTGGTCGTCGACCTTCACGAAGGTGGCGTCCGACGGCACGTTGGTCTGGAAGTTCGAGCCCGGGGCCCGTACCCGCTCGGCGGAGAAAATCACGTCGGCGGCGGTGAAGGGTGAGCCGTCGTGGAACTTGACGTCCTTGCGCAGATGGAAACGCCAGCGCGTCGGCTCGGGCGTCTCCCAGGATTCGGCGAGCTGGGGCGCGAATTTGAGATTCTTGTCGCGGGTGACGAGGGATTCGTAGACCGCGCCGTGCATCCCGATCGTGAAGCTCTCCTTCAGCGAGTAGGGATCGAGGGATTTGATGTCGCCCTGGAACGCGAACCGGAAGGTGTTCTCCGCTCTCGCCCCGGACGGGACTGCGGAGACTCCGAGCATCAGGCCGAGGCCGAGCAGTGCAATCTTGAAGCGCATCCGTCCAGCATCACACCGCGCTCGCATCGTGTCCACGCATCCATCGTGAGAGGTCGCCCGCCGCCGGGCGGCGAGGGTGATGCGGAAGTTGTGCCAGCAGGCGCAGTGCACGGGCAATGGCGCCCGGCCGATTGCCGGTGCACGAACCCCGCACCTCTCATCTCGCCTCTCGTGAGGACGGCCGTATGGCGCCGCCGTCCAGGGCGGGCTCCGGATCAGCCGGTCGGGAAATCCGCCCCGAGGCTCGTCTCACGCCACGCCTCGATCTCGGCGAGCCGGCGGCGCAGCCGCTCGGTCACCGCCTCGTAGCCCCAGACGCCGAGGACGAGGTGGCGCGGCGGGTCGGCCGATTCCGTGATCCGGATCATCTCCTCGGCCGCCCGGACGGGATCCCCGGCCTGCGTCCCACTCTTCTCGGCGGTGGCGCGCAGCCGCGCGCCCGCCGTCTCCGCGTAGTCGGGGATGCGGCTCGGGGTCTGGATGAGGGAGCGCCCGGCCCAGTCGGTGCGGAACGGACCCGGCTCGACGCAGGTCACCCGGATCCCGAGCGCCTCCACCTCGGCGGCGAGCGAGTCCGACCAGCCCTCGACCGCGTGCTTGCTCGCGGAATAATAGCCCGAGCCCGGAAATCCGATGAAGCCCGCCACCGAGGTGACGTTGAGGATGTGGCCGCGCCGCCGTGCTCGCATTCCTGGCAGGACCGCGCGGGTGAGCGCGAACAGCCCGAACACGTTGGCGTCGAACTGCGCGCGGACCTTGTCCTCCTCGGCCTCCTCGACGGAGCTCTGGTAGCCGTAGCCTGCATTGTTCACGAGGACGTCGATCCCGCCGAAGCGCGCGTGCACCGTCTCGACCGCGGCGGCGATCTGGGCGGCGTCCGTCACGTCGAGGGGCAACGCCACGGCGCGGTCCTCCGCGCCCGCGACGAGATCGGCTACCCGGTCCGGCTGGCGCGCCGTCACCGCGGCGCGCCAGCCGCGGGCGACGACGAGCCGGGCGAGGTCGCGGCCGAAGCCGGTGGAGCAGCCGGTGATGAGCCAGACCGGATTATCATTCATGACGGGCATCCGTGCGGTTCGGCCGATCGCGCCGGCCCTATCGCTGTCAACCACCGCGGGTCCGCTTCGGTGCGACGGACCTCCTCACGATGCCGGCAGGAGGGCCGCGACGATGCCGCGCCACTCGGCTTCGAGATCGTCCGTCGCCGGGGCGCGCCCTGCGCGGGCGTACCAGTAGCGCGCGTTTCCCGCGTCGCCCTCGACCCGGTGCAGGTAGGCGTGCACCCAGGCCGCGTCGGCCCCGGCCGCATCCTGCACCAGGGCATGGGCCCGGTCCCGGTCGCTCCGCGCCGCCCACCACAGGGCCGCGAGCGGCGGCGAAAGGTCGGCCGGCGGCGTCGCCTCGCCCAGCGTGCCCGCGAAGGCGTCGGGCGTCATCGCGCCTCCTCCGATCCGGGCATTCGGACGGCGCCGTCCCGGTTCCGGTGCGCCTCGTCAGCCTGCGACGCTCCCTCGGCCTGCGGCGCCAGTCCCGCCTGCGGCGCGCGCCCGATCACGGCCGTCAGCGGATCGCCCGGCCCCCCCATCGGCACCAGGGCCTGCGCCTCGATGCCCGCGAACCCGGCCCGCTGCAGGTAGAGCCCGACCAGCCGTGCGTGGTCCGAGCCGCCGATCGCACTCCAGATCGCCACCGCCTTGGTAGGAAAGCAGCGGTTCGAGAAGGTGACGATGACCGGGGCGCCGGGCCGCAGCACGCGAGCGACCTCGCGCATCACGCTCACCGGGCGCTGGAGATACTGGACCGACACGCAGAGCGCGGCCGCGTCAAACTCCGCCGTGTCGAAGGGCAGGACCGGATTCGCGTTGAGGTCCTGCACCACGCGGCGGGTCAGGCGGGGATTGGCGGCGAGCTCCCGGGCGTTGAGCCCCTGGCCCACCACCTCCGCATAGGCCGCTTCCTCCGGCAGGTGGCTGATCCAGCTCGACATCAGGTCGAGAATCCGGCCGCCCTTGGGCAGCATCCGGCGATAGAGGTCCGTCACCGCGGCGATCGCCCCGGCATCGATGTGGGTGACGAAGCGCGGCTCGGCGTAGAACTCGGTATCGGGCGCCGGATCGTGTTTCAGGAAGGCGCCGACGGGCAGTTCGGGCAGCTCGGATGCCGGGTCGCTCGGGGGCATGGGCGGCTCTCCTCTTCGGCCGGCAATGCCGGGGGCGGCCTCCCGGTTGCATCGGGACCGTCAGCGCCCGGTATAGCCCATCGCCGCCGCCGCCTCGGCCAGCCGCGCGAAGGCCGCCGCGTAGCGCTCGCGCAGGAATCCCGCGTCCGGCAAGGTCCGGTCCGGGCTCAGGTTGTCCTCGGTGTCCGACATCTTGATCAGGATCGCCGCCAGGCTGCCGCTCGCGATCAGCTGCCCGACCCGCTCCGAATAGGCGATGCGCGCGGGCGGCTTCGTCAAGATCCGCACGGTGTCGACGATCTCCTGGGAGAAGCCCGCCGCGCGCAGATCCGCCGCGGTGCGGGGCGTATCCTCCAGGACGTCGTGCAGGATGGCGGCCTGCATCACGGCGATCGGCTCGATCTCCAGCCTGTCGACCAGGCGGGCGTGACCCGCCCGCGCCAGCGCCGCGTTGGCGACTCGCTCCAGGTGGCGGATGTAGGGCTGGCCGCCCTTGTCGATCTGCCCGGCATGGGCCGCGAGCGCGAAGCCATGCGCGTCGAAGACCGTTGTCACCGCTCGGCTCCCTGCGGGTCGCGTCGGGATCGCCCGCGCCCGAATGTATCAGCCGACGCGGCGATCCTCTACCGCCGCGCCGGGCACCGCGGCACGCTCGGCCGCCAGGGCCTCGCCGATCAGCAGGATCGCGGGCCCCTCGAGGCCCGAGGCCTCGACCCGGTCGGCGAGGTCGGCGGCGCTGCCGCGCACGCTCGCCTGGGTCGGGCGGGTGGCGTTGAACACCACGAGCGCCGTCGTCGTCGGCGCAAGGCCTTCCGCGACCGCCCGCGCCAGCAGGGCGCGCAGCGTGCGCTTGGGCATGTAGACCACGCTCGTCACGCTCGGGTCGGCGATCGCACCCCAGTTGAGGTCGTCCGGCAGGGCGCCACGGCGGTCGTGCCCCGTGACGAACTGGAGCCGGCGGGCCGCGTCGCGGTGGGTGAGCGAGACGCCGAGCGTGGCCGCCGCGCCCTGCGCTGCGCTGATGCCGGGAACCACCGTCACCGGGATGCCGGCGAGCCGGCAGGCCTCGATCTCCTCGCCGGCCCGGCCGAAGACCAGAGGATCGCCGGATTTGAGACGCACCACCTGTTTTCCCGAGCGGGCGAGCTGCACCATCAGGGCGTTGATGTCGTCCTGGCGGCAGGAGGGCCCGTGCCCGGTCTTGCCGACGAGCATGGTGCGGGCCTCGCGCCGGGCGTAGTCGAGGATCTCGGGCGCGACGAGGTCGTCGTAGAGGATCACGTCGGCGCTGCGCAGGGCCCGCAGCGCCTTCAGCGTCAGCAATTCGGCGTCGCCCGGCCCGGCCCCGACGAGGGTGACGGCGCCGCCCCGCGGCGCGGCCTCGGTCTCGGCGAGCAGTTCGGAGAGGTCCCGCTCGGAGGGCGCCCGGTCCGGCTCGGCGAAGGCGCGCTCGGTGAAGCGCTCCCAGAAGCCGCGGCGCTCGGAAAAGCCGTGAAAGCGCTCGGTGACGCCGTCGCGCCAGTCGCGCGCCGCCCCGACCCAGCGCGCGAACCCGCGCGGCAGCATCGCCTCGATGCGGGCGCGCACGGTCTGACCGAAGACGGGGGCCGCGCCTTCCGTCGAGATCCCGACGACGAGAGGCGAGCGATTGACGATGGCGCCGAACTTGACGTCGCAGAGATGGGGCCGGTCGACGGCGTTGACGATGGCGCCGGCCGCGCGCGCGGCGGCCACGAAGGCCACGCAGTCGCGCTCGTCCTCCATCGCCCCGATGGCGAAGGCCGCGCCCCAGAGGTCGTCCGGGGTCCAGCGCCGGTCATGAAGCGTGACGTGGCCGGCGACCACCTCGTCCGGCACCGCGCGCAACTCGTCGCCCGGATCCTCGGCGTAGACGTCGACACGCGCGCCGGCCGCGGCCAGCAGCTTCACCTTCCAGGGCGCGCCGCCGTTGGCGCCGGCGAGCACCGCGCGCTTGCCCTGCAGCGGCACGAAGACGGGCAGGACCGCCAGCGGATCGAGCCCGGCCTTGGTCTCGCGAGGTTCACGGGGAGAACGCATGGGATTCGGCTACGCTGGTTCCGGTCGAACGCCCGGCGAGGACGAGCAGCGGGCGGGCCCGGGATTGGGCACGCGATTCCGGTGAAAGTGCGATCAGGCCGCGCTGCGCGCAAGCGCCTGCGGCAGCAGCTTCCGGATCTCCGGGATGCACGAGCCGCAATTCGTGCCCGCCTTGCAGGCCGCGCCGACCGCCTCCACCGTGCCCGCGCCCGCGGCGATCGTGGCCGCGATGACGTCGAGCCCGACGCCGTGGCAGGCGCAGACGACGGGACCGGCCGAGGCGGTGGCGGCCCGGCCCGACAACAGGGCGCGCCGCTCCGGCGCCTCCGGCGCCTCACCGGCAAACAGCGCCTTGGCGGCCTCCCAATCGGGCTTGGCCGCGCTCGGTGCGTAGGCGAGGCAGGCGACGAGCCGCGCCCCGTCGTAGACGGCGCAGCGATAGCGCCCGCGGGCGTGGTCGGCGTACTCGGCGAGTTCCAGGCCCTGGAACAAGCCGCGCATCAGCAGCGCCATCTCGCGTGAGCCCTCCTGCGTCGCGAATTGCAGGCCCGAGCCGCCTGCGACCGCCGCCCGTGCCCACCACCAGCCGGCCGGGGCGGTCACCGGCTCGCGGCTGAGCAGGTAGCCACGGGCGCGGTAGGCGACGGCCTCGATCCGCGCCGGCGTCGCCTTCAATTCGGGCTGGCCCGAGACCGGGTCGGGCACGCCGCGCACCAGAGCGCCGACGCGGGCCTTCGAGGCGGTGGCGTCGCTCCAATGCATCGGCATGAACAGGCTGCCCGGGGTGATCCCCGGCGTCACCATCGCCTCGAGTTCCGCCGCGCCGTGCTCGGTCGAGACGGCGGCGATGGCGCCCTCGGTGAGGCCGAAGCGCTCGGCATCGTCGGGGTGGATCTCCACGAACGGGACCGCGCGGTGGGCCGAGAGACGCTGGCTCTTTCCCGTCCGCGTCATCGTGTGCCAGTGGTCGCGCACCCGGCCGGTGTTCAGCACCATTGGGAAGGCCGCGCTCACCGGCTGCGCCAGGGCGGGGGCCTGGACGGCCACGAAGCGGGCGCGCTGGTCGAAGGTGTAGAACCGCCCGTCCGCGAACATGCGGGCCCGGCCCTTCGGGCCGCCGCGCTTCGTCAGCGGCCATTGCAGCGGCAGGCTGGACTCGTAGGCGGCGTCGCTGATTTCGGTGAGGCCGCCGAGGTCGAAATCGCGGCTGCCGTTGTTCTCGAAGGCCGAGAGGCCGGCATGCTGGCGGAACACCGCCGCCGCGCTGGTGAAGGCGAAGGCCGGCCCGTGCCCGAGGCGGCGCCCGACATCGGCGAGCACCGCCCAGTCGGGCCGTGCCTCGCCGGGCGCCTTGAGGAAGCGGCGCTGGCGCGAGATGCGGCGCTCGGAATTTGTGACCGTGCCGTCCTTCTCGCCCCAGCCGAGCGCGGGCAGCAGCACGGTCCGGCGGCCGGTGGCGCGGGCGGTATCGGAATCGGCCATCACCTCGGAGACGACGTAGAGATCGAGCCCCCGGATCGCCTCGCGGATCACGTCGGCGCGCGGCATCGAGACGATCGGGTTCGTTCCCATCACCCACAGTGCCTTGATCTTGCCGCGCCGGATCGCCTCGAACAGGGCGACGGCCTTCATGCCCTCCCCGGTGATGATGTTGGGCGCGCTCCAGAACCGGCGCACGCGATCAACCTCCTCGGGGGCGAAATGCATGTGGGCGGCCAGCATGTTGGCGAGCCCCCCGACCTCCCGTCCCCCCATGGCGTTCGGCTGCCCGGTCAGCGAGAACGGACCCATCCCGGGCTGCCCGATCCGCCCAGTGGCGAGATGGCAGTTGATGATCGCGTTGCCCTTGTCGGTGCCCTGGGCGGACTGGTTCACGCCCTGCGAGAAGGCGGTGACGACCCGCGTCGTCCGGGTGAACAGGTCGTAGAACCGGCCGATCTCGTCCTCGCGGAGTCCCGTGGCCGTCGCGACCGCCGCGCGGTCGGGCATCACCAGACGGGCGCGGTCGATCGCGGCCTCGAACCCGGCGGTGTGGTCGGCGATGAAGCGGGCATCGAGGGCGCCGGCTTCGGCGAGGTGCACGAGCAGGCCGGAGAACAGGGCGGTGTCCGAGCCCGGCCTGAGACCGAGAAACAGGTCGGCCTCTTCGCCGGTCTGGGTCCGGCGCGGGTCGATCACCACGAGCTTGGTGCCGCGCTTGGCCCGCGCGTCGACCATGCGGCGGAACAGGATCGGGTGGCACCACGCCGTGTTCGAGCCGACCAGCACGATCACGTCGGCCTCGTCGAGGTCCTCGTAGCAGCCCGGCACCGTGTCCGAGCCGAAGGCGCGCCGGTGGGCGGCGACCGCGGAGGACATGCACAGGCGCGAGTTGGTGTCGACGTGGGGCGTGCCGATGAAGCCCTTCGCGAGCTTGTTGGCGACGTAGTAATCCTCGGTGAGGAGTTGGCCCGAGAGGTAGAAGGCGATCGCGTCCGGTCCGTGCGCCTCGGCGACCTTGCGCAGGCCCCCCGCCACCGTGCCGAGGGCGGATTCCCAGCTCTGGCGAACCCCGTCGACCTGCGGGTGCAGCAGGCGGTTCTCCAGCGACAGCGTCTCGCCCAGCGCCGAGCCCTTCGAGCAGAGGCGCCCAAAATTCGCCGGATGCTCGGTGTCGCCCGCGATGCTGGCGCCGCCCTTGCCGTCCGGCGTCGCGAGCACGCCACAGCCGACCCCGCAATATGGGCAGGTGGTACGGACCGTCTGCTCGGGCACGTGCGCGCTCATGGCCGGTTCCTCAGGCCTCTGTTCTCGGTCGCGGCAGCAAGAGTCGGGCCGCCCCGCCGCGGGTTTCGGAGGCGCGCGGCGCCGCCGGTTGCTCGAGTGACGTTCCAGCGAGGCGCGCGTCCGTCCTTCCCCCGCAGGGGCGGAAGGGACGGACGTGCGAGCCTCATCCGCGATGGGTCGAGGCGCGAGCCCGGAGGGCGATCCCCGCGCCCTAGTAGACGTCGGCTTGGTAGCGCCCGGACTTCTTGAGCGCGGCGAGATAGGCCACGGCCTCGTCGGCGCTCTTGCCGCCGTGCTGGGCGGCCACGTCGATGATCGCGCGCTCGACGTCCTTGGCCATGCGCTTGGCGTCGCCGCAGACGTAGAAGTGGGCACCGCCCTCCAGCCACTTCCACAGGTCGGCGCCGTTCTCGCGCATGCGGTCCTGCACGTAGGTCTTCTCCGAACCGTCGCGCGACCAAGCGAGCGACAGGCGGGTCAGGACCTTGTCGTCCTTCATCCTGTTCAGTTCGTCCTTGTAGAAGAAGTCCGAAGCCTGCTTCTGGTGGCCGTAGAACAGCCAGTTGCGGCCCGGCGCCTGCGTGGCAGCGCGCTCGCGCAGGAAGGCCCGGAACGGCGCGATGCCGGTGCCGGGGCCGCACATGATCACGTCCTTCGAGAGATCCTCGGGCAGCGCGAAGCCGTGCGCCTTCTGGAGGTAGATCTTGACCTTGGTCTGCTCGGGCAGGCGCTCGCCGAGATGGGTCGAGGCGACGCCCAGGCGCAGGCGCGAGCGGTGATTGTAGCGCACCGCGTCGACGGTGAGCGAGACCTTGCCGACATCCATCTTCGGCGAGGACGAGATCGAGTAGAGCCGCGGCTGGAGCTCGTCGAGGGCCTCGAGGAAGACTTCGGCGTCGGGCCGGGCGCCGGGGAACTTGTGGAGCGCGCCGAGCACGTCGAGATAGGCCGCGTCGCCGTCCGGATCCTCGCCGGCCGAGAGGGCCTGCGCCTTCCTGCGCGCCTCGCCCGAGGTGAGGAGCGATAGGAGCTGGTAGAGCCCATCCGGAGCGGCGCCCAGGGCGTAGTCGGTGAGCAGCGCGTCGCGCAGGGTCCGGCCGTTGACGATCCGCTCGGGGCGCGCGCCGAGCTCGGCGATCACGGCGTCGACCAGGGCCGGGGCGTTGGCGGGGAACAGCCCGAGGGAATCGCCCACCACGTACTGGATGGGCGTGTCCTTCAGGTCGATCTCGATATGCCACGTCTCCTTCTCGCCGCCCGGCTCGTTCAGGCGGCGCCGTCCGAGGAAGGTCGCGTGGACGGGGTTCTCGCGGCAATAGCCGAGCGGCCCGAGATCGGCCGCAGCCTTCGGCGCCCCTGCATCGCCCGTCTTCGCCGGCGCGGCGCCGCCGGAGGTGCCGAATTCCTCCTCCAGCTTCTTGAGCATGCGCATGGTGTCCTTGCCGCCGGGCTGGCAGAGGTTCAGGCGCTCCTCGTTCTTGAGGAAGATGGCGTTGGCGTAGTCGGCGCAATTGTAGCCGCACTGCCCGCAATCCTGCTGGGCCATCGCGGCCATCAGCTTCTGCGGCTCGGAGCGCTCGCGCGCCATGTCCATGCGCTCGCCGATCGGCATCGACGGGTCGTGCCAGGGCGCGTCGTCGTTGTCGGCGAGCTGGGGGCCGCCGCCCGGCACCGAGCCGGGCGCGAGGGCGGTGGCGCCCTCGACGGCGGGGCCGAGCAGCGCCGCGAAGTAACCCGAGAGCCAGGCGCGCTGGTCCTCGTTGAAGGGGGCGCCCTCAGGGATCAGGACGAGCGGGGGGGAAACATGCTGGGTCATGCGGCGGCCTTCAGGGCGGGCTGTTCCTCGGCGGCATCGCGGAGCGCTTCCGGCCCCGTGCGGGCGGTGAAGGCCTGGAAGCTCTCGGCGGGGCTCTCGCGGCGGGCGAGATAGGTGCGCAGCAGGGCCTCGACGCGGCCCGGGCAATCCTCGGCCTTCACGGCCTTCCAGATCTCGGTGCCGATCTTGGGCGTTTCGGCGAATCCCCCGCCGACCACGATGTCGTAGCCCTCGACGGTGTCGCCCTCCTCCGAGACGACGACCTTGGCGCCGATGAGCCCGATATCGCCGATGTAGTGCTGCGCGCAGGAATGGTGGCAGCCGGTGAGATGGACGTTCACCGGCACGTCGAGCTCCGTCACCGTCGCCTCGACGTGGTCGGCGATGATCATCGCGTGGCCCTTGGTGTCGGAGGCGGCGAACTTGCAGCCACGGGCGCCCGTGCAGGCGACGAGGCCCGAGCGGATGCCCGCCGCCTTGGTGGTGAGCCCGAGGGCCAGAACCCGTTCCTCGACCTCGGCGACCTTGGCGTCCGGCACGCCCGAGAATACGAAGTTCTGCCAGACGGTGAGGCGGATCTGGCCGTCGCCGCATTCGGCGGAGATCCGGGCCAAGTCTCGCATCTGGTCGGTCGTCATCTTGCCGACGGGCAGCACCACGCCGATCCAGTTCAGGCCGTCCTGGGCCTGCTTGTGGATGCCCACATGGGCGAAGCGGTCGGTGGGCTTGCGCGGCGCGACGTGGGCCGGATCGACCCGGTCGAGCTTGCGCCCGAGCTTCTCCTCGACGGCGGCGAGGTACTTGTCGAAGCCCCAGGCGTCGAGGACGTACTTCATCCGGCTCTTGTTGCGGTTCGTCCGGTCGCCGTTCTCGATAAAGACCCGGATGATCGCGTCCGAGACGCGGTTGCAATCCTCCGGCTTGAGCACCACGCCCGTGTCGCGGGCGAGGTCCTTGTGGCCGGAGATGCCGCCGAGGACGAGGCGCATCCACACGCCCGGGGCGACGGACGCACCCTCGAGCACCTGGATCGCCTGGAAGCCGATGTCGTTCGTCTCCTCCAGCACCGGCATCACGCCGCCGCCGTCGAAGGCGACGTTGAACTTGCGCGGCAGGCCGTAGAGCGAGCGGTCGTTGATGATCCAGTTGTGCCAGGACTTGGCGAGCGGGCGGGTGTCCAGCAATTCCTGCGCGTCGATGCCGGCGGTGGGCGAGCCGGTGACGTTGCGGATGTTGTCGGCGCCCGAGCCCCGGGCGGTGAGGCCGAGATCCGCGAGCCCGTCGAGGAAGGGCTGCCCGTGCTCTGGCGCGATCTCGCGAACCTGGAGGTTCGCCCGGGTGGTGACGTGGCTGTAGCCGCCGCCATGCGCGTCCGCGAGGTCAGCGATCCCCGCGAACTGCCAGTGGTGCAGGATGCCGTTCGGGATACGCAGGCGGCACATGTACGAGGTCTGGTTCGGGGCGACCCAGAACAGGCCGTGGTAGCGCCAGCGGAAATTGTCCTCGGGCTTGGGCGCCTTGCCGGTCGCGGCCTCCTCGATCAGCCGGTTATGGCCCTCGAACGGGTTCTCGGCCCGCTTCCACTTCTCCTGCTCGCAGAGCTTGCCGCCCGCCTTCACGGTGGCGTCCTGGGCCTTGATGTGGATCGCGTCCGTCCCCGTGGGCTCGGGCGCCGGGCCGGCCGCGGCAGCGCCGCCGAGGGCGAGGCCGCCGGTCAGACGGGCGGCGGCGATGCCGGAGGCGAAGCCTTCGAGATAGCGCTTCTGCTCGGCGTTGAAGTCTTCAGCCATATCTGCCTCCTTCACGCGGCGAGGGACTGGGGCGCGGGGCGCCCGAACATGAGGTCGTCGATGTGCTCGGAGACCGGCTCGCCGGTGCGGATCAGGGTCTTGCACCAGCCCTGCTCGCCGATGTCGCCGACGAAGACCGCGCCGATCAGGCGCCCGTCCTCCACGAGGAGCTTGCGGTAGAGGCCGGCCCCGGGATCGCGCAGCACGATCGCCTCTGCGGTCTCGGGCGTGTCCACCACGCCCGCTGAGAAGACCGGCAGGCCCGAGACTTTCAGGCTCGTGGAAAGCGCGGTCCCGGTGTAGCGCGCCTCCTCGCCCGCGAGATGCCGGCTCAGGGTCTCGGCGTGCTCGTAGGCTGGCTCGACGAGGCCGTAGATCATGCCACGGTGCTCGGCACACTCGCCGAGCGCGAAGATGCGCGGATCCGAGGTGGTCATCCGGTCGTCGACCTTGATGCCCCGTCCCGTCTCGAGCCCGGCGCCCTGCGCGAGCGCCAGCGAGGGCCGCACACCCACCGACATCACCACGAGATCGGCCGGGAGCACGGTGCCGTCGGCGAGGACGAGACGCTCGACCTGACCATCGCCCTCGATGCGGGCGGTGTCGGCCTTGAGCAACACCTTGACGCCGCGGGACTCCATCGCGCGCCGCACCAAGCCCGCGGCCTCGTGGTCGAGCTGGCGCTCCATCAGGCGGTCCATCACGTGGAGCAGCGTGGTGTCGACGCCGAGCCGGGCCAGGCCGACCGCGGCTTCGAGCCCGAGAAGCCCGCCGCCGATCACGATCGCCTTGGCGTGCTGGACGGCGGCCTTGCGGATCGCCGCCACGTCCGCGAGGTCGCGGAAGGTGATGACGCCGGGCAGATCCATGCCGGGCTTCGGCAGGCGGATCGGCAGGGAGCCCACCGCCAGCACGAGCTTGTCGAAGGGAAGAACATGCGCCTCGCCGACGATCGCGAGGCCGTTCTCCCGGTCGATCGCGGTGACGGGCGCGCCGGTGATCAGGCGGATGCCGTGACTCTCGTACCAGTCGAGCCCGCGGAAGTTGCAGGCCGCCTCGTCGACCTCGCCGCCGAGCAGCGAGGAGAGCAGCACCCGATTATAGGCCGCCACCGGCTCGGCGCCGACGCAGGTCACGTCGTAGCGGCCGGGCGAACCCTCGGTGAGGCGTTCGAGAAAGCGCAGCGACGCCATGCCGTTGCCGACGACGACGAGGCGTTCGCGCGGCGGCGTCGGGCCGGCCGCCGGGTCCGTCCGGTATGTGACCATCGTCTGACGAATCTCGATTCCCGAAAACAGTCGCTGGCGGAACGCCACGAAAAAAGCCGCTTTCCGTTCGCTGCCGCGCGGCGGTGACCGCCTGCGAGCGAACCGGATCAGCGGCCTCGCTGACGGTGCTGCCCGTCGCCGTTGACGGACCTCGAGTTCAGAGCAGGTTCCGTGCCATGCCGTGCGCACCGCCTCTAAGGCACGGACCGGATAGGGGAATTCGCAGTTTTCGCGCGGCCACGCTTGAGTGCATCCAGGCGCGTGTGCGCTGCACAAAGAAGAGGCGAATGTAAGCGAAACGGGCAGCGGGCCCGAGCCGAGCCGCGCGGCGGCCCTATGCGTGCCGCGGTCGCGCTTGGCGCAGCCGGACCTCAGGCCACGGTCACCCGCGGGACCGCCGGATGGGACGGATCAGAACAGGAGGGAGAGTGCCGCCAGCAGCCCGATCGTGGGCGCGGCCCCGATCACCAAGGCCCAATGCCAGAGGGCGGGGCCAGCGAGCCTGCGGTTGTCGTTGGCCGGGCGGGGCGGACGGGCGCGAAGGCGCACGTAATGCGACAGGGCGAGGCGCTCGCCACGAACCGGCGCTGACGAGGTGGTATCGAGCTTGCGGCATCCGGGCATGGCGACACCATAACGCCCGATCCCCGATCGCGTTCCCGGTCCGCGGGCGGGCGGGCGCTGTCCGCGGCTCATGCGGTCGGATCCAGTTCGGCGAAGATGTCCGGCCGATACACCGCGCCCGCCGCCGCGTCGGGTTCCAGGCCGGCCGGGATCTGACCCGTCGCGCGCATCTGCGCGACGAGCCAGAGCGCCTGCGCCGGCCGGGGTGCCTGCGCCGGAGCGCCCAGGCGAATATAGTGCGGCGCCGACCGCCGCGTTCCGTCGCCGTCGAGGACGATGTCTCCGGAGAAGCAGCGGGCGATCTGCTCGGCATCGACGTCGAGATAGGCCCGGCGTCCCAGGAGATGCGCGAGCTCGCCGCGATTGGCCGGGTCCGCACACCACAGGCCGGCCCGGGCGACCGCTCGCACCAGCGGCCGCGTCGCCCCGTCGAGCCGCGCCGAGACGGCCAGCACCTTCTCGGGCGTGTCCGGGGCGATCTCGCAGCCGAGGGCGGCGATCCGGCCGATCCCCGCCGCGACCGCCACCCCGTTCCAGGGCGCGCCGGAGCAGAACCCGTCGACGAGGCCGCGCCGCAGCGCCTCGACGCTGTGCTGGGGCGGCACGACGACGAGGCGCAGGGCGGCCGGATCGAGGCCTCCGCGCTCGGCGAGCAGGCGCAGCTGATAGGTGTGGCAGGAGAAGGGATGGACGGTGCCGAGGGTGAGGGGCCGCCCGGCGGCGCGGCGGGCGACAGCGGCCCGCGCGAGGGCGCCGGCCACGCTCGCGAGATCGTCGGCCTCCGGCGCCATCTCGGCCCAGAGGGCGTTCGTCACGGTGACGGCGTTGCCGTTGAGGCTCAGCGAGAGCGGCACGACGATGTCGGAGGGGGGGCCCGACAGGCCGAGGACGCTCGCGAGCGCCAGCGGCGCCAGCATGTGCGCGGCGTCGAGATGGCCCAAAGCCAGCCTGTCGCGCAGCGTCGCCCAGGACGGCTCGGCCGAGAGGTCGATGTCGAGCCCCTCGGCGCGGGCGAAGCCGAGCTCATGCGCGACGATCAGTGGGGCCGCGTCGCAGAGCGGCACATATCCGAGATGGAGCCTCATCTGCGCCTCATCCCAGAAGGTCCGCCGTGGTCACGATGGCGCGGGCGATGTCGGCGATCTTGCGCTTCTCGTTCATCGCCTTGCGGCGCAGCTGCTTGTAGGCCTCCTCCTCGCTGAGGCCCTTCAAGGTCATCAGGATCCCCTTGGCCCGCTCGATCAGCTTGCGGTCGGCCAGCTCGCCCCGGGCCTCCGAGAGTTCCCGCTGCAGGCGCGCGAAGGCGTTGAAGCGCAGGATCGCGATGTCGAGGATCGACTTGATCCGCTCCGCCTTGAGCCCGTCGACCACGTAGGCCGAGATCCCCGCATCGACGGCCGCCTGCATCATCGTGGCGTCCGAGCGGTCGACGAACATCGCCACCGGCCGCTCCGCCTGTCGGGTGACGCTCGACATCTGCTCGAGGATGTCGCGGCTCGGGCTCTCCAGATGGATCACGACGACGTCCGGCGCGAGACGGGTGACCCGCTCCATCAGGTCGGCGGTATCCGGGATGACCACGACACGGCCGATCCCGGCGGCGCGCAGGCCCTCCTCCAAGATGGCGGCGCGCGCCTGGCTCGGATCGATCACGGCAACGGTCAGGCTGGATTCGGTCATCGCGGCCCGGCTTCGGGCGACCCCTCGAGCATTCTTCGAACCCGCGCCGCCCGCTCCGGAGCCGCGCCGACCCCGTGAGCCCCATTCCCGGCGCGAAGGCCGGTGTCTTAGGCGTTGCCGGACCGGACGCAAGGTGCATGCCCGCCGCCTCCGCGCCGATATCCCCGGGCGCGCGCCGATCCGACACTGTTACACGGGCGAAAGCGGACGGCCCCGGTTCCGCCGCAAAGCGCCCGCCATTCTGAGACGACGGGATGGCAACGAGATCGGTGCAACGGATGCTCAGGCGAGACCCGCTCACGGTGCGAGACAGGATGACCGCCCGGTCGGACCCGCGCCTGTCCCTGCCGCTCCTGCCCACTCTCGTCACGGCCGTGCTCATCGGGCTCGGGTCCCTGATCTGCCGCGAACCCGCCGCGCCCACCGCGCCGGCGATCGATGCCCAGGCCTTCCACGCGGCCGCCGCCCTCGACGCTCCGCCGGCCCGGTTGCCGGCCGCCCTGATGTTCGCCGCGCAATACCCGCTCGTGCCCGCCGGCTCCTCCGTCGCGGGCGGTCCCTCGGATCCCGCGCTCGCCGCGGTGCCATCGATCGCGGCCGGCCGGCCGCCTGCCGCAACGCGGATCGCGGCCAGTGCGGCGCGGCGGCCCTGCCCGGCCCCGCGCTGCCCGGAGACGCAGCATCGTCAGGCCCCCGTCGCGGTCATCCGCGCGACGGACGAGCGGACGCCGGACGGCGTCGCGGACGCCGAGGAGGGAAGCCTGCCCGACCTTTCACTGCCCTTCGCGCCGATGATCCAGCCGGCCGTGCGCGCCGTGGACGGAGCGGCCTCCTTCGTCCGGGCTCGGATGAGCGGCATCGGCGGCTCTGTGTCGGTGATCGTCGACCGGATGCGCTGACCGGGCCCTGGACCCGCACTGCCCGCGAACTAGGTGCGGTGCATCAAGGGCCTGCCGCCCCGGGATCCGCTTCGTTCATGGCCGCACGCATCGAGGATTACGCGCTCGTCGGCGACGGACGCACCGCCGCGCTGATCAGCCGGGACGGCAGCGTCGACTGGCTGTGCTGGCCGCGCTTCGATGCCGCCGCGCTCTTCACCGCGCTTCTCGGCACCCGCGAGCACGGGTTCTGGCAGCTCGGCCCCGTGGCGGAGGGCGCGCAGACCACCCGGGCCTACCGCGAGGGCACGCTGGTGCTCGAGACCCGCCACCGGACCCACGAGGGCGAGGTGCTGGTGACGGACTTCATGCCGGCCGGCGACGGCTCGCACCTCATCCGGCTCGTGGAGGGGGTGAGCGGGCGCGTCGCCATGCACATGGAGATCGCGGTGCGCTTCGATTACGGATCGGCCGTGCCCTGGGTCTCGCGCAGCGAGTTGGACGATCTGCGCATGATTGCCGGACCGCACAAGGTGGTGCTGCGCACCAACGCGCCCCTGCACGGCTCCAAGCATCAGACGACCGTCTCCGACTTCACCGTGCACGCGGGCGAGACCATGCGGTTCGTCCTCAGCTACGGCGCCTCGCACGAGGAGGATCCGCCGCCGATCTCGCCGCGGCAGGTTCTCGCCGCGACGGACCGCGCTTGGCGCGACTGGTCCGACCACTGCGCCCAGGGCACCCCCTGGGACGCAATCCTCAAGCGCTCGCTCCTGACCCTGAAGGCGCTGATCTACCGGCCGACCGGCGGAATCGTCGCCGCGCCGACGACGTCGCTGCCCGAGCAGCTCGGCGGCGTGCGCAACTGGGACTACCGCTTCTGCTGGCTGCGCGACTCGACGTTTACGCTGCTCGCCCTGATGGATTCGGGCTACCTCGACGAGGCGCGGGCCTGGCGCGACTGGCTGACCCGGGCAGTCGCCGGCAACCCGGAGCAGGCCCACATCCTCTACGGCATCGCGGGCGAGCGCCTGCTTCCGGAGATCGAGCTCGATTGGCTGCCGGGCTACGAGGGCTCGAAGCCGGTGCGCGTCGGCAACGCCGCGGTCAACCAGTTCCAGCTCGACGTGTACGGCGAGGTCTTCGATGCCCTATTCCAGGCCCGACAGCGCGGCATGCCGGAGGATCGCGAGGGCTTCCGGGTCGGGCGCGCGCTGATGAACCACCTCGAGACGGCGTGGCGCGAGCCCGACGAGGGCATCTGGGAGGTGCGCGGCGGGCGCAAGCACTTCACCCATTCCAAGGTGATGGCCTGGGTCGCCTACGATCGCGCGATCCGGAGCTGGGAGGCCATCGCCGAGTCGGGCTCGGCCAGCCGGCTCCTCGCCGGGCATCGCTTGCCGGAGCCTCCGGTGGCGCGCTGGCGCGCGACCCGCGACGAGATCCATGCCGAGGTCTGCGAGAAGGGCTTCGACCGCGCCCAGAACAGCTTCGTGCAGTTCTACGGCTCGACCGATCTCGACGCGAGCCTGCTGCTGATGGCCCATATGGGCTTCCTGCCCCAGGACGACCCGCGGGTGGTCGGCACCGTCGAGGCGGTGGGGCGGAAACTGATGCGCGACGGCTTCATCCTGCGCTACGAGACGCACGACCAGTCCACCGACGGCCTGCCGGGGGGCGAGGGCGCGTTCCTGCCCTGCAGTTTTTGGTACGCCGACAACCTGATCTGCCTCGGGCGCCGGCAGGAGGCCCGCGCGCTCATCGAGCGCCTGATCGCCATCTGCAACGACGTCGGGTTGATCTCCGAGGAGTACGACGTCGAGGCCAAACGACAGGTGGGCAACTTCCCCCAGGCCTTCACGCATGTTGCGCTCGTGAACACGATCCTCAATTACAGCCGCACGGAAGGCCCGGCCAAGGAGCGCGGGTCCGGGTCCGAGGACCGGGGAGCGGGCGGAGGCACCCCGCTCAGCGCACGGGTCGCCGCCGCGGCGGCGCTCTGATACCAACCCGCTCGGATCGCGCGGCGTTGGCATCGGAAAGCCTGCGCGGCGCTTGAGCTAGGTCCCCATCCGCCGTCCCGACGGGATCGTCCGGACTCGGTTCGAGGCGCCAGAAACGTGGAAAGACGAGCACCATGAGCGGAGCAGACACGGTCGCCAGGGCGGCCCTCAGCGAGGCCGAGAAACGCGCGGTCGATACCATCCGGACGCTCGCCATCGACGCGGTGCAGAAGGCCAATTCCGGGCATGCCGGCGCCCCGATGGCTCTTGCGCCGGTGGCCTACACCCTGTGGAACCGCTATCTCCGCTACGATCCCGCCCACCCGCACTGGCCGAACCGCGACCGCTTCGTGCTCTCGGCGGGCCACGCCTCGATGCTGCTCTACGCGCTCCTGCACCTCGCGGAGGTCGCGGAGACGGATGGCGGCAACAGCCCCGCGGTGTCGCTCGACGACATCAAGCAGTTCCGCCAGCTCGACAGCCGCACCCCCGGCCATCCCGAGTACCACTTCACCACGGGCGTCGAGACCACCACCGGCCCCCTCGGCCAGGGCGTGGCGAACTCGGTCGGCATGGCGATGGGCGGTCGCTACCTCGGCGAGCGCCTGAACAGGCCCGAGCTGCCGCTGTTCGACTACAACGTCTACGCGATCTGCTCGGACGGCGATCTGATGGAGGGCGTGGCCTCGGAGGCGGCCTCCATCGCCGGGCACCTGCGCCTGTCGAACTTGTGCTGGATCTACGACAACAACACCATCACCATCGAGGGCCACACGGAACTCGCCTTCGGCGAGGAGGTCGCCACCCGCTTCCTGGCCTATGGCTGGCAGGTGCTGCGCGTCGCCGACGCCAACGACGTCCACGCGATCTCGGGGGCCCTCGAGACCTTCCTGCAATCCTCCGACCGGCCGACGATCATCATCGTCAACTCGATCATCGGTTACGGCGCGCCGAAGAAGCAGAACACCGCCAAGGCCCACTCGGATGCCCTCGGCGAGGAGGAAGTGAAGGGCGCCAAGCGCGCCTACGGCTGGCCCGAGGACGCGCAGTTTCTCGTGCCCGACGGCGTGCACGAGACCTTCCGGGCGGGCATCGGCAAGCGCGGCGCCGCGCTCTTCGACCAATGGCAGGGCTTCTTCACGGCCGCCCGGGAGGCTGATGCCGCCCATGCGGAGGATCTCGATGCCTTCCTCGAGGGGCGGCTGCCCGAGGGCTGGGACAAGGATATCCCGGTCTTCGAGGCGGACGCCAAGGGCCTCGCGACGCGCGAATCCTCCGGCAAGGTGCTGAACGCGATCGCCCAGCACGTGCCGTTCCTGCTCGGCGGCTCGGCCGACCTCGCGCCGTCGAACAAGTCGAACCTGACCTTCGAGGGCGCGGGCTCGCTCACCCCGTTCGAGCCGGGCGGGCGCAACATCCATTTCGGCGTGCGCGAGCACGCGATGGGTTCGATCGTGAACGGGCTCGGCCTCGTCGGCCTGCGCGCCTACGGCGCCACCTTCCTGGTCTTCGCCGACTACATGCGGCCGCCGATCCGGCTCGCCTCGCTGATGGAGCTGCCGGTCTTCCATATCTTCACCCACGATTCGATCGGCGTGGGCGAGGACGGGCCGACCCACCAGCCCGTGGAGCAGCTCCTCTCCCTGCGCGTCATCCCGGGCCTCGTGACGCTGCGCCCGGCCGACGCCAACGAGGTGGCCGAGGCCTACCGGGTGATCTTCTCCCTGAAGAACCAGCCCGCGGTGCTCGCGCTCTCCCGCCAGCCGCTCCCGACCTTCGACCGCGCCCGGTACGGGGCCGCCGCCGGCACGGCCAAGGGCGGCTACGTGCTCGCCGATTGCGAGGGCACGCCGGAGGTGATCCTGATGGCGTCTGGATCCGAGGTGCAGCTCTGCGTCTCGACCTACGAAACCCTGAAAGCCGAGGGCGTGAAGGCCCGTGTCGTCTCGATGCCGTCCTGGGACCTCTTCGAGCGCCAGGACGAGGCCTATCGCGACAGCGTGCTGCCGCCGGGCGTGCTCGCCCGCGTGGCAGTCGAGCAGGGCTCGGTGATCGGCTGGGACCGCTACGCGGGCTCGGCCGGCACCATTATCGGCATGCACACCTTCGGGTCGTCCGCGCCGCTGAAGGACCTGCTCACGAAGTTCGGCTTCACCCCCGAGAAGGTGCTGCTGGCCGCCCGCGCCCAGATCGCCAAGCACAAGAAATAGGCGTCCCGGCGCGGACCGCCCCCGTGTGAGCGGGCGGTCCGCGCCCCTACATTCTCTGGACGACGGTCCGGATCGGCGCCGACCCGCCCGCTGGCGCCGGAGACTTCGCGAGGATTCGACATGAACGCGCTCAAGGCCCTGCACACCGAACAGGATCAAGCGGTCTGGCTCGATTTCGTGGCCCGCGGATTCATCGCCAAGGGCGAGCTGAAGACCCTGGTCGAACGCGACGGCCTGCGCGGCGTCACCTCGAACCCGTCGATCTTCGAGAAGGCGATCGGGCATTCGGACGAGTACGATGCGAGCCTCAAGAGCGTGATGGACGGCGGCGACAGCCGCGTCATCGACCTCTACGAGGGGCTGGCGATCGCCGACATCCAGGCGGCGGCCGACGTGCTCCGCCCGGTCTACGAGGCGAGCGACGGGGCCGACGGCTACGTCAGCCTCGAGGTCTCCCCCTATCTCGCTCTCGACACCGAGGCGACGCTCGTCGAGGCACGCCGCCTGCACGGGATGGTCCAGCGCGACAACCTCATGGTGAAGGTGCCCGCCACCCCGGAGGGCATCCCGGCGATCCGCCAGCTCACGGCGGAGGGCATCTCGATCAACGTCACGCTGCTGTTCTCGCAGGACGCCTACGAAAAGGTCGCCCGCGCCTTCGTCGAGGGGCTCGAGGAGCGCGCGCGCAACGGCGGCGACGTCTCACGCATCGCCAGCGTCGCGAGCTTCTTCATCAGCCGCATCGACAGCCTCGTGGACAAGCTGATCGACGAGAAGGCCGCCGCCCTCAACGATCCGGAGGCCAAGGCCGCGCTCGAAGCCCTCAAGGGCAAGGTGGCGATCGCCAACGCCAAGCTCGCGTACCAGCGCTACAAGGCGATCTTCTCCGAGGCCGGGTGGACGGCGCTCGCCGAGAAAGGCGCCAAGGCGCAGCGCCTGCTCTGGGCCTCGACGGGGACCAAGAACAAGGCCTACCGCGACGTCCTCTACGTCGAGGAGCTGATCGGACCGAACACCGTCAACACCATGCCGCCCGCGACCATGGACGCTTTCCGCGACCACGGGGTGGTGCGGGCCACGATTGAGCAGGATGTCGACGGCGCCCGCACGGTGATGGCTGCCCTCGCCAAGGCCGGCATCGACATCGAGGCCGTCGCCCGGCAGCTCGTCGAGGAGGGCGTGCAGCTCTTCATCGACGCCGCCGACAAGCTGCTCGGCGCGGTCGCGGGCAAGCGCGCCGGCCTTCTCGGGCATCGCCTCAACGCCCAGAGCCTCGCCATGCCGGAGGCGCTCGCGAACGAGACCGGCAAGGCCGTCGAATCCTGGCGCGCCAGCGGCGCGATCCGGCGGCTCTGGGCCCACGACACCTCCGTCTGGTCCGGCGCCGACGAGAACAAGTGGCTCGGCTGGCTCCGGATCGTCGAGGACGAGCGCGAGCAGGCCGACCGCTACGCCGCGTTCGCCGAGTGGGTGAAGGCGCAGGGCTTCAGCGACGCCGTGGTGCTCGGCATGGGCGGCTCCAGCCTCGGGCCGGAGGTGCTGAGCCTGACCTACGGCAGCCGGGAAGGCTTCCCGAAGCTGCGCATCCTCGACTCGACGCATCCGGATGAGGTCCGCGCCGTCGAGGCGGCGATCGACCTGAAGCGCACCCTGTTCATCGTCGCCTCGAAATCCGGCTCGACGCTGGAGCCCAACGTCTTCCGCGACTATTTCCTCGGCCGGATGAAAGCGGTCGTCGGCGACAAGGCCGGCGCGCATTTCGTCGCCGTCACCGATCCGGGTTCCGCGATGGAGACGGCCGCCCGGGACGACGGCTTCGCGAAGATCTTCCATGGTGTGCCGCAGATCGGCGGGCGCTACTCCGTGCTCTCGGCCTTCGGGCTGGTGCCGGCCGCCGCGATCGGGATCGACGTCGCCGAGTTCCTCGACACCGCCCGCACCATGGTCCGCTCCTGCGGCCCGGCCGTGCCGCCCTCCGAGAATCCGGGCGTGGTGCTCGGCGCCGCGCTCGGCACGGCGGCGCGCAACGGGCGCGACAAGGTCACCCTCGTCGCCTCGCCCGACATCGCGAGCTTCGGCGGTTGGGCGGAGCAGCTCATCGCCGAATCGACGGGCAAGCAGGGCAAGGGCCTGATCCCGATCGACGGCGAGCCCGTCGACGTCCCGGCGGCCTACGGCCACGACCGGATCTTCGTCTACCTGCGCGTCGACGGCCATGCCGTGACGCAGCAGGACGAGGCCTTGCGCAGCCTGGAGCGCGAGGGGCACCCGGTGGTACGCATCACCCTCGACCGCGTCGAGCAACTGCCGCAGGAATTCTTCCGCTTCGAGATGGCGACGGCCGTGGCCGGCGCGATCCTCGGGATCAACCCGTTCGACCAGCCCGATGTCGAGGCGAGCAAGATCGAGACGAAGAAGCTGTTCTCGGCGGCCGAGGCGAGCGGGGCGCTCCCCGACGAGACGCCGCTCTACGAGGACGACGGCGTCGCCCTCTACGCCGACGCGGCGAATGCCGAGGCCCTGCCGCAGGCACGCGATGGGCTCGACGCGGCCCTCAAGGCCCATCTCGGCCGGCTGAAGGCGTCCGATTACCTCGCGCTCCTGGCCTATGTGCCCCGCAACGCGCAGACGCACGATGCCTTGCAGGCCGCGCGGCTCGCGGTGCGCGACGCGCGCCACGTCGCCACCTGCCTCGAGTTCGGGCCGCGATTCCTGCACTCGACGGGGCAGGCCTACAAGGGCGGTCCCGATACCGGCGTGTTCGTCCAGATCACCGCCGAGCCGAGCGCCGACCTCGCGATCCCGGGGCGCAAGCTGGGCTTCGGCACGGTCGTTGCCGCGCAGGCCCGCGGCGACTTCGCGGTCCTGGCCGAGCGCGGGCGCCGCGCTCTGCGGGTTCACCTCAAGGGTGATCTCCCGGCGGGGCTGGAGCGCGTCGCCGCGGCGCTCAAGGCCGCGCTCGCCTGAGCGCCGGCACGTCCGACCCCGGGCGCCGCGCCCGGGGAGGTTTTCGACGGGGCATTCGGAAGGATCGGCTGCGATGCAACTCGGAATGATCGGACTGGGGCGGATGGGCGGCAACATCGTGCGCCGCCTGCTGCGCAACGGGCATACGGCCGTGGTCTATGATCGCGACCCGAAGGCGGTGGCAGCCCTCGTCGAGGCGGGCGCCATCGGCGCCGACAGCCTGGACGATCTCGTGGCCAAGCTTGAGGTGCCGCGTGCGGCCTGGGTGATGCTGCCGGCGGGTGCGATCACCGAGGAGACCGTGAAGGCGCTGGGCGCCTCGATGGCCTCCGGGGACACGATCATCGACGGCGGCAACTCGTTCTACGGCGACGATGTGCGGCGGGCGATCCAGCTGCGCGACAAGGGCATCCACTACGTCGATGTCGGCACCTCGGGCGGCGTCTGGGGCCTGGAGCGCGGCTATTGCATGATGATCGGCGGCGACAAGGAAACCGTCGACCGGCTCGACCCGATCTTCGCCACCCTGGCACCGGGCCTCGGTGAGATCCCCCGGACGCCGGGCCGCGAGGGGCGCGACCCGCGGGCGGAGCATGGCTACATTCATGCCGGGCCTTCGGGCGCCGGCCATTTCGTCAAGATGATCCACAACGGCATCGAGTACGGGCTGATGCAGGCCTATGCCGAGGGCTTCGATATCCTCCGGCACGCCGGGGCGGAGTCCCTGCCGGAGGAGCGCCGCTTCGATCTCAACCTCGGCGACATCGCCGAGGTCTGGCGGAGGGGCAGCGTGGTCTCGTCCTGGCTGCTCGACCTGACGGCGAGCGCACTGGCCGGCGACGAGCAGCTGGAGGATTACTCCGGTTTCGTCGAGGATTCGGGCGAGGGCCGCTGGACCATCAACGCGGCCATCGAGGAGGCGGTGCCGGCCACCGTCCTGTCGAACGCGCTGTACCGGCGCTTCCGCTCGCGCGAGCAGGTCTCCTACGCCGACAAGCTGCTCTCGGCGATGCGGCACGGCTTCGGCGGTCATCTCGAGCCGAAGCAGCCCAAGATGTGAGCGGCGCGATGGTGATCCCCCTCCCCCCGGATTCGCAGGTTCTCGCCGATCCGGACGCCGTGGCGCGCGCCGCCGCCGACCACCTCGTCGCCCTCTGCTGGGACGCCCCGGCGGAGCGGATCGCCGTGTGTCTCTCGGGGGGATCGACGCCGAAGAGGCTCTACGCCCTCCTCGCCGGTCCCGACTATGTCGGGCGTCTGCCCTGGGCGCGCCTGCACTGGTTCTTCGGCGACGAGCGCGCGGTGCCCCGGAACGACCCGCGCAGCAACCTCCACATGGTGCGGGACGCCTTCGGGCTGGATGCGCCCGTGCCGGCGTCGAACCTGCATCCCATCCCGTCCGAGACCGGACCCGACGCGGGCGCCCGCGCCTACGCCCGCACCCTGCTCGACTTCTATGGAGCCGAGCGGCTCGATCCCGCCCGGCCGCTCTTCGATCTCGTGCTGCTTGGCCTCGGCGAGGACGGGCACACCGCCTCGCTGTTTCCTGGCAAGCCGGCCCTGGACGAGACCGAGGCGCTCGTCGCCCCGGTGCCGGAGGCCGGGCTCGCGCCCTTCGTGCCGCGGATCACCCTGACCATTCCTGCGCTGGCCTCCTCGCGATGGGCTTTGTTCCTCGTGACCGGAGCCGGCAAGCGCGGGCCTCTGACCCGCCTCGCTGCGGGGGAAGCCTTGCCGGCCGGGCGGGTGACCAGCCTCGGGCGTCTCGTCTGGCTCGTCGACGCGGAGGCGGCCGGCCGCTGAGTCCGGCGCGAAGGCAACGGTCGCGAGAAAAATCGGCGGTCTGCGGTCGAGCGCCTTGATTTCGCTGCAGATGACCGCTCCGCTCGGCAGCACGACCCACGGCCGGCTCAGGCGATGACCGACGACCTCGCGCGCTTCCGCTCTTCGACAGAGCGCATGCTCCTGTTCCGGCGGCGGGGACGCTTCGTCCCGGGCGATCTGCGTGCGGTCTCGGCCGGAGGCCGCGGTGGCGTGGCGACCGGGATGGCGACCGGTGCTCTGCTCGGCCTCGCGGTGCTCTCGGCCTTCGCACTTCCCCTGATCCAGCCGTTCTCAAGGTCCCGCACCGAGTCGGATCGCGCGGAGGTGCCGGCCGTCGCCATCCCACACTCTGAGGACAGCCGCCGATCGCCTCCCGCTGCGCCTCAGCCCGTCGTAGCCGTGGACCGGGTGCCGGATCCTCCGCCGGCCACCGCCGCGGTCGCCCTGGCGCTCGAACCGTTGCCGGCGCTCAGCAGCGACGATCCGACCCTCGATTCGCCCCTGACCGCCCCTCGCCGGGCGCGGGCGGCGCAGCGTCGCCCTGTCGACCGCGCGACGCGCTGCGGCCAGGGCGTCGGAGCCGTGCCGTGCCCACCCACCGCCGCGGCCTCCGTACGGGGCGATGATGAGATTCCGGGGCGCCGTCCAGTATCGCGTTAGGTAATTGGGAAATCCCTTCGCGTAAGACGGAGTGGGAGACGTAGGTCTGAGCCGTCGCCAACGGTCACGCCCTTCGTCACAGCGGAATTGTGCCGGGCATGCTCGTCCTTCTCACCGATCGTCCCGACCGCAGCATCGCTCTCTCGCAGCTCCTGGAGCAGATCGCCCCGTGCCACGTCACGACGATCCGGGGTCGCACGATCGCGACCGCGGACGCGGCGATGGGGCTGGTTGCGGATATCGACCTGATGCAGCCCGACGCCGAGCGGACCCTGCGCGGCCTGCTGGCAGCTCTCGGCAGCGGCCGGACGCCCCTGATCTGCCTCATGCGCAGCATGGGGAGCCGCAGCCTGGGCATCGCGCGCAACCTCGGCGCCGGGCTCTGCCTGCCGGGCGCGACGCCTCCGCTCACCGTTGCACAGGCCGTGCTCGCGCATCTCCGCCCTGCCGCCGCGACGGTCGAGACGGTTGTGGCGCAGGCGGCCGACGAGGCCGGCACGGTGATCACCGGTCTGCTCGACGCCGTGCGCAGCGGCGGCGCCGTCGATGCCGGCGCGATCGATGCCGGCCTGAGCCCGGTGCTCACCGCGGTCGAAGCGGGGGGGCTGGAGCGCTGGCTCGCCACAGTCCGCAACTACGACGACGCCACCTACCAGCATTGCCTGCTCGTCACCGGGCTCGCCGCCACCGTTGCGATCGGACTCGGCTTCTCCGATCGCGACCGGCAGCAGCTGGTGCGCGCCGCCCTCGTCCACGATGTGGGGAAGGCGCGGATCCCGCTCGCGATCCTCAACAAGCCGGGTCGGCTCGACGAGGCGGAATTCGCGGTGATGCGCACCCATGCGGCGATCGGCCACGAAATCCTGGTGGCCGCCGGAGGGTTCGACGCCCCGACGCTCGCGGTGGTGCGCCATCATCACGAGATGCTCGACGGGTCGGGCTACCCGGACGGCTTGTCGGGCAGCGCGATCAGCGATCCGGTGCGCCTCGCCACGATCTGCGACATCTACGCCGCCCTGGTGGAGAGCCGCCCCTACCGCATGCCGATGCGGAGCGACCAAGCGGTCGAGATCCTGCTCGGCATGACCGGGAAGCTCGACATGCCCCTCGTCCGCGCCTTCGCGCAGACCGTGGCCGGGACCTGACGGGTAAATTCCGAGCCGTGCGCGGGCTCCCGCCGAGGAGGCCGCGATGCTAGGCGAAGTGCTTGGAGAGCTTCAGCCCCTGCGCTTGGTAGTTCGAGCCCGCGCCCGCCCCGTAGAGGGTGCGCGGCAGCTCCGCCATGCGCTCGTAGACGAGGCGTCCGACGAGCTGGCCGTCCTCGAGCAGGAACGGCACGTCGCGGGAGCGCACCTCCAGCACGGCGCGCGCGCCCCTGCCGCCCGCGCCGTCGTAACCGAAGCCCGGATCGAAGAAGCCGGCGTAATGCACCCGGAACTCGCCCACGAGCGGGTCGAACGGCACCATCTCGGCGGCATGGTCGGGGGGCACCTGCACCGCTTCCTTCGAGGCCAGGATGTAGAACTGGCCGGGATCGAGGATCAGCGTGCCCGACCCGTCGGAGGGCAGAGGCTCCCAGAACGCGGCGACGCGGTGGCACCCGGGCGCGTCGACGTCGACGAGGCCGGTATGCCGCTTGGCCCGGTAGCCGATCAGCCCGTCGAAGCCCGCCAGATCGACGGAGACCGGGACGCCGCCGAGGAACGATCCGGCGCTGCCGCTGACGAGGGGGGAGCGCGCGTGGAGCGCCAGCAACTCCGCCTCCCGCAGCCGCGGCTCGCCGCGGCGGAAGCGGATCTGCGACAGGCGCGAGCCGGTGCGCACCAGCACCGGGAAGGTGCGGGGCGAGATCTCGGCATAGAGCGGTCCGCGATAGCCGGCCTCGACCTGATCGAAGGCCGCCGCGCGGTCGGTGATGACGCGGGTGAACACGTCGATCCGCCCGGTCGAGCTCTTCGGATTGGCGCTCGCCGCGAGATCCTCCGGCAGCGCCAGGTCTTCCTGCAACTCCGCGATGTAGACGCAGCCCGTCTCCAGCACGGCGCCGGGGCCGAGATCGATGGCATGCAGGGAGAGCGTCGCGACGCAGGCGTCGACCGTCCGGTCCCGTCCGGGCAGGAAGCTGGTGCGGACCCGGAAGGCGCGCCGCCCCAGGCGAAGGTCGAGGCTCGCCGGCTGGATCTGGTCGGGTGCGAACGGCGCGGCCGGCTTGATCGCGCCAGCCTCCGCGAGCGCGGCGATGGCCTGGGCCGGCAGGATACCCTCGGGTCGGTCTCCGGACGGGCGGGCCGCAGGATCCCGCGTCGTGCTCGCTTCCATCGCGCGTTCCCGTCCTGTCTGCGGCTCGTGGCGGTCGGGCGGGGGACGCCGCCGTGGCGGAGCGCCCCTGTCCGAGGATCGATCCTTGTCCGCCCGATCGCCTAAAGGGCCGGTTAAGCGGCTCGCCCGAGGCCGCGGCGGTCGGCCCCGCGCCGTACTCGCCCGCGATTGACGCGGATTCCGCCGCCCACTACCACGTGGGCCACCGGTCCGAGAAGCCGAGCCGAATCGGGTGCGGCCGGTGGAGGTCCCGCTCGGAAGAGGCCAGTCAGGACCATGTACACGGCACAGACGCGCGGAATCAGCGTGACGGTCATGCCCCGGTTCGTCGAGGAGGAATCCTCTCCGGGCGAGAGCCGTTATTTCTTCGCCTACACGGTCGAGATCGTGAACAACGGCGACGAGCAGGTCCAGCTCCGCTCGCGCCACTGGCGCATCATCGACGGGCACGGCTCGTGCCAGGAGGTGCGCGGCACCGGCGTCGTCGGCAAGCAGCCCGTGCTCGAACCGGGCGAATCGTTCAGCTACACCAGTGGCTGTCCGCTCACCACGCCGGACGGCCTGATGGCCGGCAGCTACACCATGGCCACCGTCGCCGGCGAGAGCTTCGAGGCCGAGATCCCGGCCTTCTCTCTCGACAGCCCGCACGTGCGCCGCAGCCTCCACTGAGCTAGAACGGGCGGGCGCCGCGCCGGGCGCTACCCGTGAGCCGAACCATGCCTGAGACCGGTGAGCGGCTGGAGCCGCTCGACCTGCTTGCTCGCCTCGTCGCTTTCGACACCGAGAGCGCGCGCTCGAACCTCGACCTCATCGACTGGGTCTGCGCCTATCTCGACGGCTGGGGCGTACCGTCCATCCGGATCCCCAACGCGGCCGGCGACAAGGCCGCTCTGTTCGCCACGATCGGTCCGGCGATCGACGGCGGCGTGGTGCTGTCGGGCCATACCGACGTGGTACCGGTGACCGGCCAGAGCTGGAGCGCCGACCCCTTCACGCTGCGGGTCGCGGATGGACGCGCCTACGGCCGCGGCGCCGTCGACATGAAGGGCTTCTGCGCCCTCTGCCTCGCCCTGGTGCCGGAGATGCTGCGGGCCGACCTCAAGCGGCCGATCCACCTGCTGTTCTCCTACGACGAGGAGACGACCTGCCTCGGCGTGCTCGATACGATCGCGCGCTTCGGGGTCGACCTGCCGCGTCCTGGCGCGGTGATCGTCGGCGAGCCGACCGATCTCGAGGTCGCGGATGCCCACAAGAGCGTCGTCACGCTCACCACCACCGTGCACGGGCACGAGGCCCATTCCTCCAAGCCGATGCTGGGGGCCAACGCCGTGATGGCGGCCTGCGATCTCGTCGCCGAACTCAATCGCATCGCCGACGCGATGATCGCCCGGGGCGATGTCTCGGGTCGGTTCGACCCGCCCTACACGACCGTGCATGTGGGCACGATCGCGGGCGGCACCGCCCGCAACATCCTGCCCAAGCTCTGCAGCTTCCACTGGGAGTATCGCGGCTTGCCGGATCTCGACGCCGCCGAGATCCCGGCGCTCTTCGCCCGCGCCAGCGAGCGCGTGGTGCGGGAGCGTCTCAACCGCCACGGCGAGTACGGACGCATCGAGACCGTGGAGGAGGTGGCGGTGCCGGGCCTCGCACCGGAGCCGGGCTCGGAAGCGGAACGCCTCGCGCTCCGGGTGGCGGGCCGCAATCGCACGATCTCGGTGCCCTACGCCACCGAGGCCGGACGCTTCCAGGGCGCCGGATTGCCCACCATCGTCTGCGGCCCCGGCTCGATCGACCAAGCGCATCAGCCCGACGAGTACATCACCCTGAAGGCGCTCGCGGACGGCGAGGCGGCCCTGCGCCGCCTGATCGTGGAATGCGCCCGATGAGCGAGCCCGGCGATCGCGTCAAGCTGCGGCCGCTGGAGCGGGAGGACCTGCTCTTCGTGCACCAGCTCAACAACAACGACAGCATCATGCGCTACTGGTTCGAGGAGGCCTACGAATCCTACGCCGAGCTGGCGCAGCTCTACGAGCGCAACATCCACAACCAGACCGAGCGGCGCTTCATCATCGCGACCGCCCGCAACGAGAATGCCGGCATGGTCGAACTGGTGGAGATCAACCACCTGCACCGGCGCTGCGAATTCCAGATCGCGATCCACCCGAATTTTCAGGGCAGGGGTTATGCGTGGCAGGCCACGCGCGTCGCGATCGACTACGCCTTCAGCGTGCTCAACATCCACAAGCTCTACTTGCACGTCGACAAGGACAACAAGCGCGCGGTCCAGATCTACGAGCGTTGCGGCTTCCGACCCGAGGGCGTTCTGCGAGACGAGTTCTTCGTCAACGGACGTTACCGGGACGCGGTTCGGATGTGTCTGTTCCAGCCAGATTATCTGGCCCAGCGCGGCGGTGGCGACATCGCGGAGCCCGTTCTCAAGACCTGACCCCGGGCTCACGAACGAGGGCCTACGAGGCGCGGTTGAGGATCGGGTCGGGTTCGCCCGCTCGACGCGGCAGGCATCCTCGAAACGGCGCGGAGCGCGGTGCATCCGACGATGCCCGCGCCCCGGCTTTGTGGGAGTTTCTAAGCGGGACGTCCACCCCCGGCGGGGGCGGACGTCCGTGATCCGGTCAGGTCAGTTGCGGGCTCCGGCGTTGCCGCCGCCCATGCCGCCTTCACGGCCGCTGCCGCCCTGGCGCCCGCCGCCCGTGCCGGCACCCATGCCGCCGCGGTCCGCGCCGCCGGCCTTGCCGCCCTTGTCCATGGCGCCGTTCATACCGCTCTTGGCGCCGCCCGTGTCGGAGACGTTGCGCATGCCGTCCTGATCCCGGCCGCCGCGGCCCCGGGTGTCGGCATTGCGCATGCCGTCCCGGCCGCCGCGATCCTGCATGCCGGCGTTGCGACTCTCGTGACGGTCAGCGTCCCGGCCGAAGCCGTGGTCGCCGCGCCCCGCATGGTCCTCGTGCCGGCTGCGGATATCGGTCCGGCTGCGCTCGCTGAAGTTCGCGTTGACGGTTCCGCCCCGGCGCTCGGTCGTGGTGACCGAGAGGCGGCGGTACTCGGGCGAGCCGTAGAGGACGCGCTGGCCCCGGATGGTGACGTAGCGGGTGCGGGGTCCGCTCTCGCGGATGCTCACCAGACGGCGATATTCCGGCGAGCCGTAGAGGACGCGCTGGCCCCGGATCAGGACGTAGCGCTGGCGCGGCCCGCTGCGGTGCTCGGTGACGATCAGCCGGCGGTACTCGGGCGAGCCGTAGACCACGCGGCGCCCGCCGATGAAGACGAAGCGGCCCTCGCGGCGGAAGCCGCCCTCGGACACGTCGGTGCGGCTGCGGACATCCGTGCGGCCACGGAACTCGCCGCGCTCGCTGTGCCGGCTGTCGCGGACACGGTCGCCTCGCGCCTCGTCGCGCCCGCGGCGCATGTCGCGATCGCCATCGCGGCCATCGCGTCCGTTGCGCGCCTCGGTGCGGTCGCGCGGGCCGCCGTCCCGGTCGCCGCGCGCGGCCGTGTCGCCGCCGCGATCCGCCTTGCTGCCCTCGTTGCCGCCGGAGCGCTGGGCCGACGCGTCGCGGCCCATCCCGCCGCCACGGTCGCCGCGCTCCATCCCGCCGGACTGCCCGCCGCGCGAGGCGGATCCTCCGGCCTTCATACTGGATTCGGAACCGCCGCGGCCGCCGCCACCGGCATTCGCTGCGGCCCCGCCCGCGGCGCCCTGCGCGTAGACTGAGGTGCTGAACAGAAGTGCGGCCAGACCGACTGCGATCTTGCGCATGATGTTTCCTCCGGGATGATCTTGACTGGGCTCGAAACGCCGCACGTCGCGAAACGGTTCACCGGAAAAACGTCGTTCTGCGCATCGTCGCAAAGACGAGAACGGCAAAGCTTGCTCGAAAGCTTACGCGTTATCGCGTTGCCGCGCGTTGCGGCCGGCTTCTACTGGGCCGGCCGTGCCTCGATCTCGCGCTCGACCTCGGCCGGGTCGAGATCGTAGCGGCGCGAACAGAACTCGCAGGTGATCACGATCCGCCCGTCATCGGCCACCATGTCCCGCCGGTCCTCGGGGGAGAAGGAGCGGATCATCCCCATCACGCGCTCGCGCGAGCAGCGGCAGGTCTCGCGCACGGGTTGACTGTCGAACACCCGCACGCCGCGCTCGTGGAACAACCGGTAGAGCAACCGCTCGCTCGACACGCCCGGATCGACGAGCTCGTGATCCTCGATGGTGCCGACGAGGGAGCGAGCCTCGACCCAGGCATCGTCCTCCGGCGCCTTGCCCTCGCCGAGATGGACGCTTCCCTCGGGAATGTCCCCGGGCGGCAGGTCGGCGAGCCGGGCGCGGTCGACCGATTGCGGCAGGAACTGCACCAGCAGCCCGCCCGCCCGCCAGCGCCCCTCGCTCGCGCCGATCGCCTCGGCCACCGCGAGGCGGACCTCGGTCGGGATCTGCTCGGACTGACGGAAATACTGGTGCGCCGCTTCCTCGAAGCTCTGGCCCTCCAGAGCCACGATGCCTTGATAGCGGCTTGCGGCCGAGCCCTGGTCGATCGTCATGGCGAGATGGCCGCGGCCGACGAGATCCTGCGTCCTGAGCGGCGCGCTACCGAGGCCGGCGACGCGCTCCGCGTCGAAGCGGGCCGTGGCGCGCAGCCGGTCGGGCGCCTCGAAATCGACGACGATCATCTCGACCGGGCCGTCGGTCTTGGTCTGGAGCTGGAAGCGGCCCTCGAACTTCAGGGAGGAGCCCAGCAGCACGGTGAGCGCCGCGGCCTCGCCGAGCAGCCGCGCCACCGCGTCGGGATAGCCGTGGCGGCGCAGGATGGTGTCCACGGAGGGCCCGAGCCGGACCACGCGCCCGCGCACGTCGAGTGCCTCGACGGCGAAGGGCAGCACCGCGTCGTCGTCGCCCTCGTGCTCGCCCATCTGGCCGTTGGTCTGGATCGCGCGGGACGTCTCGTGTCCGGAGGTCATGCTGGCTCCGCTCGTCTCGGGCCGCGCGCGCAATCGTCCGAGCCCGGTCGGGGGCGGAGCGCGCGTCGGCGATGCCGGGGGGATCTGGAAGGAGCGGGAACCGCTCGTTCCCGCGATATGGTGCGCCAGCTCCGGATTCGCGACCCCTACAGCCCGTTGGCGCGCAGGCACCAGGCCAGCACGCCCTTCTGCGCGTGCAAACGGTTCTCGGCCTCGTCGAAGACCACCGATTGCGGGCCGTCCATCACCTCGGCCGTCACCTCCTCCCCGCGATGGGCGGGCAGGCAATGCATGAAGACCGCGTCCTTGGCCGCGACCCCCATCAGCCGGGCATTGACCTGGTAGGGCGAGAGCAGGTTGTGGCGGTGCTCGCCGTCGTCGTCGCCCATCGAGACCCAGCAATCGGTCACCACCGCGTCGGCCCCCGCCGCCGCCGCGAAGGCGTCCGTCGTCAGGTTGACGCGCGCGCCCTCGCTCCGGGCCCAGGCCATCAGGGCGGCAGGCGGCGCGAGCTCGGGCGGGGTGGCGACGTTGAGGGTAAAGTCGAAGCGCGCGGCAGCGTGCACCCAGCTCGCCAGAACGTTGTTGCCGTCGCCGGACCACGCCACGGTGCGGCCGCGGATCGGCCCGCGATGCTCCTCGAAGGTCAGCACGTCGGCCATGATCTGGCAGGGATGCGAGACCTTGGTCAGCGCATTGATGACCGGCACCGTGGCGTTCTCCGCCAGCTCCAGCATCAGCCCGTGGTCGAGGATGCGGATCATGATCGCGTCGACGAAGCGGGAGAGCACCTGCGCGGTGTCGCCGATGGTCTCGCCGCGGCCGAGCTGCATCTCGCTGCCGGTGAGCATCAGGGTCTCGCCGCCGAGGTCGCGCATGGCCACGTCGAAGGAGACGCGGGTGCGGGTCGAGGGCCGGTCGAACACCATGCCGAGATACTTGCCGGCGAGCGGGCGCTCGGCCGGCGGCTCGCCCTTGCGGCGGTCCCGCTTCATCGCGGCGCTGGCGTCGAGCACCGCGCGCAGCTCCGCTCCGGAGATGTCCTTGAGGTCGAGGAAGTGGCGCGGGCCGGTCGTGGCGGCCTGCGCGTGGCCGTTCGTCTGGGCTTTCATCTCAACACGTCGTTTCTCAGGATTCCGCTTCTGCCGCGTCGCGCGGGGCCTTCGCCCGCCGCGCGGCTCCTCACTCGGCCGCGCCGCGCATCGCCCCCTCGGTGGCCGCGGCGGCAGCCTCCAGCCGCTCGACGGCCTCCGCCACGTCGCTCCCCGTGACGATGAGCGGCGGGATCAGGCGGACCACGTTGTCGCCCGCCGGGATCACCAGCAGGTGCGCGGCGCGTGCCGCGGCGGCGAAGTCGGTGTTGGGCACGGACAGCTTGAGCCCGAGCATCAGGCCCTCGCCGCGGATCTCCTGGAGCACGCCCGGATGCCGGTCGCGCAGGCCGGCGAGCTTCTGCTTCAGCAGCAGGGAGACGCGGTTGACGTGATCGAGGAAGCCCGGCGCCAGGACCACGTCGAGCACGGCGTTGCCCACCGCCATCGCCAGCGGGTTGCCCCCGAAGGTGGTGCCGTGGGACCCAGGCGTCATGCCGCGGGCCGCCTCGGCCGTGGCGAGGCAGGCGCCGAGCGGGAAGCCGCCGCCGATGCCCTTGGCCGCGCTCATGATGTCGGGCGTCACGCCCGACCACTCGTGCGCGAACAGCCGGCCGGTGCGCCCGACCCCGGTCTGGACCTCGTCCATGATCAGCAGCAGGCCGTGCTGATCGCAGAGCTCGCGCATCCGGCGCAGCTCGGCATGGGGCACCACCCGGACGCCGCCCTCGCCCTGGATCGGCTCGATCATCAGGGCCGCGGTCTCGGGCGTGATCGCCGCCTCCAGGGCCGCCATGTCGCCCGCGGGCACCTGATCGAAGCCGTCGACCTTGGGGCCGAAGCCCTCGATATACTTCTGCTGGCCGCCCGCCGCGATGGTGGCGAGGGTGCGCCCATGGAAGGCGCCCTCGAAGGTGACGATGCGGAAGCGCTCCGGATGGCCGCCGGAGGCGTGATACTTGCGCGCCATCTTGATGGCGGCCTCGTTCGCCTCGGCGCCCGAGTTGCAGAAGAAGGCGATGTCCGCGAAGGTCGCGTCCACCAGCCGCTGCCCGAGGCGCTCGCCCTCCGGGATCTGGTACAGGTTCGAGACGTGCCAGACCCGCTGGGCCTGCTCGGTCAGAGCCGCCACGAGATGCGGATGGGCGTGGCCCAGAGCGTTCACCGCGACGCCCGCCCCGAAATCGAGGTATCGCTCGCCGTTCGTCGCCACGAGCCAGGCGCCCTCGCCGCGCTCGAACGCGATCGGGGCCCGCGCATAGTTCGGCAGAAGGGCGGATGTCACAGATCCCATCTCCGTCTCTCGTGGGGCGCGGATGCGGGGCATCCGCCGGGTCGTCGGCCGTCCGCGCACCGCGCGGTCGCTCGAAATGAAAGTGCCGCCTCGTCGACCGGGCGGCACGCGCGCGATTACTATGAAACACCGCTCCTCTGTCAATGATTTGGCCGGCCTGCCTGCCATGTCGCCCGAATTTCGGGCACCTTGCGGGGCTCCCCGTCCCTGTGCTCAGAGCCTCTCGCGCAGGCTTCTGAGGGAGAGAATCGGATGAGCACGGTCAAGGAACGTCTGGAGCGGCTCGGCCTCGCGTTGCCCAAGGCGGCCGCGCCCGTGGCGAACTACGTGCCCTTCGTCCGCACGGGCAACCTCGTCGTGATCTCTGGGCAGATCTGCTTCGGGCCGGACGGCAAGGTCGCTCCCGAGCACGTCGGCAAGGTCGGCGACGCCGTCTCGGTCGAGGCTGGCGTCGCCGCGGCCCGGCTCTGTGCCCTCAACGTGCTGGCCCAGCTCGAGGCAGCGGTCGGCGATCTCGACCGTGCGGTGGTCCAGTGCGTCCGGCTCGGCGGCTTCATCAACGCGGTGCCGACCTTCCCGGGGCTCGCTGGAATCATGAACGGCGCCTCCGACCTGATGGTCGAGCTGCTCGGCGACCGGGGACGCCACGCCCGTTCCACCGTGGGCGTGGCGGAGCTTCCGCTGAGCGTCGCCGTCGAGGTCGAGGCGATGTTCGAGGTGCGCTGATGCCCGCTCCCGCTTGGCTGACTGCGAGTCCGATCGCCCATCGCGGCCTGCACGACCGGGCGGCCGGGCGGCCGGAGAACACGATACCCGCGGCCGAGGCCGCCATAGCGCGAGGCTTCGCCATCGAGTGCGACGTGCAGGCGAGCGCCGACGGCGAGGCGATGGTGTTCCACGATGCCGCCCTCGGCCGGCTGACGGAGCGGAGCGAGGCGGTCTTCGCCCTCTCCGCGGCCGAGCTCGGCCGGCTCGCGGTGGGCGGCAGCTCCGGCACGATCCCGACCCTGACGGAGTTCCTCGCAGCGATCGGGGCCCGCGTTCCCCTCGTCGTCGAGATCAAGTCGCGCTTCGACGGTGATCTCGCGCTCGCGCGCCGCACCGCCGCTCTCGTCTCGGGCTACGACGGGCCGGTGGCCCTGAAATCCTTCGATCCCCGCATCGTCGCGGCGCTGCGCGATTGGCTGCCGGAGCGGATCCCTCGCGGCATCGTCGCCGAATCGAGCCAGGACGACCCGTCCTACGCCGCCCTGCCGGTCGCCGAGCGCCGCTCCCTCGCCAATCTGCTGCACATCGGGGAGACCCGGCCCGACTTCCTGTCCTGGCGGGTCGACGATCTGCCCACCGCCGCCACCCACCTCGCCCGCATCCTGGGGCACATGCCGGTGATGGCCTGGACCGTGCGCACCCCCGAGCAACGCGCCAACGCCGCCGCCCATGCGGACCAGATGGTGTTCGAGGGATTCGTGCCCTGACGCGTCGGACCGGACCCGGCCGAGGCCGGATCAGGGCCGACGCTGCGACCCGCTGCGGAACGCCGCGACCCGCGGCGATTTCGCGACGCGCCGCTATCCCAGACATCGAGCAGCGTCGCCCGATCCAGCCGGACCCGGGCGATGACCGGACCCCTCGCGGCGCTGGACGCGGGGCGGGGCAGGAAGTCGTTGCACGCCTGCGGGCCCGGCTCGATGGAGACGACGAGGCCGGGCAGGTCGCGACCCCGATAATGTCTCACCCACGGCCCGTACGATCCGAAAGCCGTCGATACGAAGAACGTGTCCGCGACGTTGGCGTCCACCGCTTGGCGCTGCCAAGGTGAGACGCGGCCGGACGATGGACGACGTCCGCGGGCCTGCGACGGCGCGCGACCCCAGGTGTCGCTTGCTCCTCTCCCGCGGGCGGCTAGATTACGCCGCATGGAGACACCTGCCGCGACGCCAGAGGCCGCCACCGCGCTGCAGGTGCGGGCCCTCTCCGGCCTGAAGGAGATCGGCGCGGCGGCCTGGGACGCCTGCGCCACCTCCGCCGAGACGCTGGCCGCCGGCGACGAGACCCACAATCCGTTCGTCTCCCACGCGTTCCTGTCGGCGCTGGAGGAATCGGGCTGCGTCTCCCGCAAGACCGGCTGGCTGCCTCTGCACATCGCGCTTGAGCGCGAGGGCGCGCTGCTCGGCGTGGCGCCCTGCTACCTGAAATCGCACAGCCAGGGCGAATACGTCTTCGACCACGGCTGGGCCGACGCCTACGAGCGGGCGGGCGGCAGCTACTACCCGAAGCTCCAAGTGAGCGTGCCTTTCACCCCCGTCACGGGCCCCCGCTTCCTGATCGGCCCGGGCGCCGATCCGGCGACCGCGACGGCCGGGCTGATCGCGGGCCTGCGGGCGCTGCGGGACCAGACCGAGGCCTCCTCCATCCACGTCACCTTCATGCAGGAGGCCGAGTGGGAGCGCGCCGGCGCGGCGGGCTTCCTCAAGCGCACCGATCAGCAGTTCCACTGGGAGAACCGCGGCTACGCGACCTTCGACGACTTCTTGGAGGCGCTGGCCTCGCGCAAGCGCAAGAGCATCCGACGCGAGCGCCGCGACGCCCTCTCCGCGGGCATCACGGTGGAGCACCTCACGGGCGCGGACATCACCGAGGCGCATTGGGACGCGTTCTATCGCTTCTACGTCGACACCGGCTCGCGCAAATGGGGCCGGCCCTACCTCAACCGGCGCTTCTTCTCGCTGCTCTCGGAGCGGATGGCCGGGCGCGTGCTCCTGGTCATGGCCCGGCGCGCGGGCAGCTACATCGCGGGCGCGATCAACCTGATCGGCGACGTGGCGCTCTACGGGCGCAACTGGGGCTGCATCGAGGACCATCCCTTCCTGCATTTCGAGATCTGCTACTATCAGGCCATCGACTTCGCCATCGCCCGCGGTCTGAAGCGCGTCGAGGCGGGGGCGCAGGGCGAGCACAAGCTGGCGCGGGGCTACCGGCCCGTCGTGATGCACTCGGCCCATGACATCGCCGACCCGGGATTGCGCCGCGCCGTGGCCGACTACTTGCGACGGGAGCGCGCTCACGTCGATGCTCTCGTCGGAGAACTCGACACCCTGACTCCCTTCAAGCGAGATCCCTGAGCAGAGCCGCGCATGAGCCCGATCGACCGCATCACCGCCTATGCCGACGAACTGACCGCCTTGCGGCGCGACCTGCACGCCCACCCGGAGCTCGGCTTCGAGGAGCTGCGCACCGCCGGCCTCGTCGCCGAGCTGCTCGAGGGCTACGGCATCGAGGTGCATCGCGGGATCGGCGGGACCGGCGTCGTCGGCATCCTCAAGGGCCGCAGCGACAACGGCCGCCGCATCGGCCTGCGCGCCGACATGGACGCCCTGCCGATCGAGGAGGAGACCAACCTCCCCTACCGCTCGACAAATCCGGGTAAGATGCACGCCTGCGGACATGACGGGCACACCACGATGCTCGTCGGCGCCGCTCGCTACCTCGCCGAGACCCGGGACTTCGACGGCACCGCCGTGTTCGTGTTCCAGCCCGCCGAGGAGGGTCGCGGCGGCGCCCGCGCCATGCTGGCCGACGGGCTGTTCGAGCGCTTCCCCTGCGACGAGATCTACGGGCTGCACAACCAGCCGCACGGGCCGCACGGGGCGATCAAGCTCCGGCCCGGCCCGATCATGGCGGCGGCCGACTTCTTCGACATCACCGTGCGGGGCCGCGGCATCCACGCCGCCCAGCCCCATCACGGCATCGACCCGATCCTGATCGCGACGGCGCTCGCCCAGGCCATGCAGTCGATCGTGTCGCGCAACGCCGACCCGCTGAAGTCGATCGTGCTGTCGATCACCCAGATCCATGCCGGCTCGGCCTACAACGTCGTGCCGGAATCGGCTCATCTCGCCGGCACGATCCGCACCTTCGATCACGCTCTGCGGGCGCTCGCATCGCAGCGCATCCGCGAGCTGGCGCAGGGTTACGCCGCCGCCTACGGCGCCGAGATCGCGGTCGACATCAAGGACGTGTTCTCGGTGCTGGAGAACGCCCCCGAGCAGGCCGCCGCCGCGGCCGAGATCGCCGCCGAGCTGTTCGGCGCCGACAAGGTCGACACCAACGCCACCCCGCGGATGGGCAGCGAGGACTTCGCCGACATGACGCTCGCAGTGCCCGGCGCCTATGCCTGGATCGGCTCGAACCCAGGGCCCGGCCTGCACAACGCGAGCTACAATTTCGACGACACGATCATCCCGATCGGCAGCGCCTACCTCGCGCGGCTGGTGGAGCGGCGCACGGCGGCCTGAGCGGACACGGGATCACCGGCAAGACCCGGACGTCCCGTCCCGCGGATCGACGCGCGCGACCGTGTCGATCCGCGCAAGCCCTCCGCGCCGTCAGACCGAGAGAACATGTCTATGACGACGATCCACGACTTCTCGCCGCTCGCCGCGGACGGGACGCCCCATCCCCTCGCCCAGTATCGCGGCCGCCCGGTCCTCATCGTCAACACCGCCTCGAAATGCGGCTTCACCGGCCAGTACGAGGGGCTGGAGGCCCTGTGGCGGCGCCACCGCGACCGTGGGCTCGCGGTGCTGGCCTTCCCATGCAACCAGTTCGGCGCCCAGGAGCCCGGGGACGCCGCCGAGATCGCCCGCTTCTGCAGCCTGACCTACGACGTCAGCTTTCCGGTGCTGGCCAAGGTGAACGTCAACGGCCCCGAGGCCGATCCGCTCTTCGTCCACCTGAAGCGCGAGAAGCCGGGCCTCCTCGGCTCGCAGGGCATCAAGTGGAACTTCACCAAGTTCCTGGCGGACGGCGCCGGCCGGGTGATCGGCCGCTACGCGCCGAAGACCAAGCCCGAGGCGCTGGAGGGCGCGATCGCGGGCGCCCTAGCGTCCCGCTGACCGGGCGAGCGCCTCCGGGTTGACGAGGTTGCGCGGCGGCTCGCCCCGGAGGATGCGCAGCATCTCCTCGACGGAGCCCATGCCCATCGTGCGCAGGCTGGTCGCCGTGGTGCCGGCGATGTGGGGTGTCATCAGCAGATTGGGGCAGGCGCGCAGCCGGTGATCGGTCGGCAGCGGCTGCACCGCGAAGACGTCGAGGGCCGCGCCGCCGATCGCGCCGGTTTCAAGGGCGTCGGCCAACGCGTCGGCGTCGACGATCGGCCCGCGCGCGACGTTGATCAGCACCGCGTCGCGGCGCATCCGGCCGATCGGCCCGGCCGCGACGAGGCCGCGGGTCTCGGGCGTCAGCGGACAGGCCACCACCACGGCGTCGCTGTCCGAGAACAAGCGCTCGATCGTCACCGGCTCGACCAGCCCGCCGGCGTCGTCGGCCCGGCGCGAGGTGGCGAGCACCCGCATGTCGAAGCCGTGCCGGGCGATGCCTGCGACGCGGCGGCCGATTTCGCCGAGGCCGAGGATCCCCAGCGTGCCGCCACCGATCTCCGGATGCGCGTCGGCGAGGCCCTTGGCGGCGAGCCAGCCGGCCTCGCGCAGCCTGCGATCCACGCCTCCGAGGTCGCGCCGGAGCCGGAACAGGGCGGCGAAGACGTACTCGGCCACCGCGCGGGTGTTGCTGCCCGGCAGGTTCGCCACCGGCACCCCGCGCGCGGTCGCGGCGGCGAGGGGCACGAAATCGAGCCCGACGCCGTGCCGGACGATGCCGCGCAGGCGGGGCGCATGGTCGAGGATGTCGTCTGGCAATTGCGCCCGCACGATCAGGCCGGAGGCCGCCGCCGCCAGCCGCCGCAGGGTGTCGGCGCCGGTGTCGGGCGCGGTGACGACGCGGGCGCTGGCGCCCAGATGCGCAACCGCGTCGGGATGGATCGGGTTCGTCAACACCACCAGGGGCAGGTCGTCCGCGCTCTCGCTCACCGGCATCCTCCGACGCTGTGCCCCTGTCCGGCCTGACGGGACGCCCCGGATGCGGCATCCAGGGCGACGCTCTAAGCGATTGGTTCTGAATCGTCTTTTGGGAAAAGCCGCAAGCCGCCTTGCGGGATGGTGCCCTATGCCGGGTCTCGGCCGTCCCGTCGCCGCGCCCGGGTCGAACCGCGCAGGATCGTGCGGCCGCTGAGCACGACCTTCCGCACCGGCTGGTCGGGGCTGGCGATCCGCTCGAACAGGAGCCGCATCGCCTGCGCGCCGATGTCGGCGACCGGCTGCTCGATCACGGTGAGGCCCGGCTCCACGAGCTCGGTCCAGGGCTCGTTGTCGAAGCCCGCGAGCGCGAGATCGCCCGGCACGGCGAGGCCGAGGGCGCGGGCCGCCCGCATCGCGCCCATCAGGATCAGGCCGTTCGAGAGCACGAGCGCCTCGGGCCGGTCCGGCTGGCCCAGCCAGCGCAGGGCCTCGGCCTCGGCCGCCGCGGCGTTCGGGGCGACGGTGCGGATGTCGGGCCGCAGGCCGTGCCGTTGCATCGCCGCCGCGTAGCCGGCGCCCCGGTCCTGGGCGGTGGAACTCGTGGAGCCGACGAGGCCGCCGATTCGCGTATAGCCTTCAGCCACCAGATGCTCGACGAGCGCTGCGCCCGCCGCCAGATTGTCGAGCACGACGCTGTCATGCGTGCCGGGTGGGCCGGCCCGGTCGATCAGCACCACCGGAAAGCCGAGCGGCCGCTGGGCGAGGCTCTCCACGGTGGCCCGGGTCGGGGCGAAGATCACGCCGGTGACCCGCTCCTCCTCCATCAGCCGCAGGTACATCGCCTCGCGCGCGGGGTCCTCGTCGGTGTTGCAGAGGATCACCCGCATGCCGGAGGCGAAGGCTGCGTCCTCCACCGCCCGGCTCACCGCCGTGAAGAACGGGTTGCGGATGTCGGCCACGATCAGCCCGATGGTCTGCGCCAATTGCGAGCGCAGGCGCCGGGCCGAGAGGTTCGGCCGGTAGCCGGTGGCGCGGACCGCCGCCTCGACCTGCTCGCGCAGGGCCTCGCTCACCGGGCCTCGCCCGAGCGCCCGGGACACGGTCGCCGTCGAGACGCCCGCCGCGCGGGCCACGTCGCGGATGCCGACACTCATGACGCCTCGCCCCTCTCGCAGGCCATGCAGGCACCGGAAACGTTTTCACACATCTATCACCGGTTGTGCCATCCGATGCCGGTGTTCGCAAGAGAGCGGAGATCCTTTCGTGGCGAGCACCCGTTGACAATCCGACTGAAAACGTTTTCAGTACACGCAACGACGAGCCGGCGAACCAGTCGGCAACCCGCCCGGGAGGAGAGCACGCCATGCTCGCGCCGACACCGAGATTCACGCCGCGCATCCTGATCCGCACGGCCGCCGCGCCCGCCACCAAGGAGGCGGCGATCCGCGAGGCGGCCCAGCTCCTCACAGCGGCCGGCTGCATCGACGCGGCCTACGGCGTGAGCATGCTGCGCCGGGAAGAAGTGGCGAACACCTATCTGGGCCACGGCGTCGTCATCCCGCACGGCATGGTCGACGACCGCCACCTCGTCCGCGAGAGCGGGCTCGCCGTGCTGCAGGTGCCCGGCGGCGTGCTCTGGCACGACGGCCAGATGGCCCATCTCGTGGTCGCCATCGCGGCCCAGTCCGATACCCACATCACGGTGCTGCGCCGCCTCACCCGCCTGATCCAGGACGAGGCGCGGCTGGAGCGGCTGCGCGTGACCGACAGCGACTCCGAGATCGCCGCCGCGCTCTCCGAGGATGCGGGCACCGGCGCCTCCGGACCGGCGACCGACCTGCGCCAGCGCTTCGACTGGATCGTCGACTATCCCACCGGTCTGCACGCCCGGCCGGCTGCCCATTGGGTCGATGTCGCCAAGGGCTCGGCGGCCCGGATCCAAGTCCGCCACGAGTCCCAGGTCGCCGACGCCAAGAGCCTGATCGGGCTGTTGCAGCTCGGCCTGCGCTGCGGCGACGCGGTGACGATCTCGGCCGAGGGCGACGACGAGGCCGGGGCGCTGGCCCGGATCTGCGCCGCGGTGACGGGTCTTAGCGCCGGCGAGAAGGCCGCGGCGCGGCGCGCGGCGGAGGCTGCCGAGAAGGCCGCCGTGCCGGTCGCGGGCTGGAACCCGGCCGACGCGCCGCGGGTCGTGCCGGGCCTCGGCGCCAGTCCCGGCATCGCGATCGGGCCGATCCACGTGCTGGCCGCCGCCGAGCTCGCCGTGCCGGATGAGCCCGAGCCCCTGACCACCGGCGGCGACCGGCTCCACCGCGCCCTCGGCGCCACCGCCGACCATCTGAAGGCGCTTGCCGACGACACCGAGCGCCGCCTCGGCAAGGCCGATGCCGGCATCTTCCGGGCGCAGGGCGAGCTCATCGCCGACACCGACCTGATCACCCTCGCCTGCCAGCTCATGGTCGAGGGTCACGGCGTCGCCTATGCCTGGAACGCCGCCGTGGACCGCCTCGCCGGCCAGCTCGCCGCCCTCGGCAATCCGGTGCTGGCCGGCCGCGCCGCTGACCTGCGCGATGTCGGGCGCCGGGTGCTTGCCCAGATCGACCCGGCCCTGAGGAGCGGCCACGACCTGCCGGACCGGCCCTGCATCCTGATCGCCCCGGACCTCGCCCCCTCCGACACGGCCGGGCTCGACCCGGCCCGGGTGATCGGCCTCGCCACGGCGCAGGGCGGGCCGACCTCGCACACCGCGATCCTCGCCCGGACGCTCGGGATCCCCGCGATCGTGGCCGGAGGGCCTGGCCTGCTCGCGCTCCCCGACCAAACCACGGCGATCCTCGACGGGACCACGGGCCGCCTCTATCTCGATCCGAGCGCGGACGACATCGCCGCGGCCGAGGCGTGGCGCGAGCGCCAGCGGGCCCGGGCCGAGGCGGAGGCGCGCGAGCGCGCGCTGCCGGCCCAAACCCGGGACGGGCACGCGATCGCCATCGGCGCCAACGTCAACAACCCCGAGCAGGTGCCGCTCGCCCTCGACCAGGGCGCCGAGGGCGTCGGCCTGATGCGCACCGAGTTCCTGTTCCTCGAACGGGGCGACACCCCGTCCGAGGACGATCAGTACGCCACCTATTCGGCGATGCTGAGGGCCCTCGGCGGGCGCCCGCTGATCGTGCGCACCCTCGATATCGGCGGCGACAAGCAGGTGGCGCATCTGGCTCTGCCCAAGGAGGAGAACCCCTTCCTCGGCGTGCGCGGCGCCCGCCTGCTGCTGCGCCGGCCGGACCTGATGGAGCCGCAGCTGCGCGCGCTCTATCGCGCCGCCCGCGACCACGTCGCCGCCGACGCGCCGACCGGCCCGCACGCGCCGCTCTCGATCATGATGCCGATGATCACCTCGGTGCCGGAGGTGCTGCGGTTGCGCGCGATCTGCGAGGTCATCCGGGCCGAGATCGGCGCGCCCTACGTGCCGCTCGGCATCATGATCGAGGTGCCGGCCGCCGCGATCCAGGCCGACGTGCTCGCGCGCCACTGCGACTTCTTCTCGATCGGCACCAACGACCTGACGCAGTACGCCCTGGCGATCGACCGCCAGAACACTGACCTCGCGCCCGAGGCCGATTCTCTGCACCCGGCGGTGCTCCGGCTGATCCACATGACCTGCGAGGGCGCGGCGCGCCACAAGCGCTTCGTCGGCGTCTGCGGGGGCATCGCGGGCGACCCGTTCGGCGCCTGCCTGCTCGCGGGCCTCGGCGTCCACGAGCTCTCGATGACGCCGCGCGACGTGCCCGGCGTCAAGGCACGGCTGCGCGCCGCCGACCTCGGGGCGCTGCGAGCGCTCGCCGTCCGGGCCTGCGCGCAGGAGGACGCGGCCTCGGTCCGGGCCCTCGACGATGCGGGCGGCCTCGCGGGCGACGCGGCGGGAGAGCCGGCATGAGCCCGATTCTCACCCTCACCCTCAACCCGGCGATCGATCAGACCGTGGTGATCGACGCCCTCGAGCCCGGCAGCGTTCACCGGGCGCGCTCGGTCCGGGCGCATGCCGGCGGCAAGGGCGTCAACGTCGCCTGCTGCCTCGCCGACTGGGGCCTTCCGGTGGCGGCCACCGGTATCCTCGGCTCCGACAACGCCGCGCCTTTCACCCAGGTCCTCGCCGAGAAGGGGATCGACGACCGCTTCCTCTGGATCCCGGGCGAGACCCGCACGAACCTGAAGCTCCTCGACCGGCGCTCGGGCGAGACCACCGACATCAACCTGCCGGGCCTGCCGGTGACGTCCGGCACCCTTGATGCCGCCCGCGCCGTCCTCCTCGACATGGCGGGCCCGGCGAGTCTCGTCGTGCTCGCGGGCAGCCTGCCCGGGGCGCTGCCGCCCGACACCTATGCCGACCTGACCCGGCGCCTGAGGGCGCGCGGCGCCCGGGTGGTGGTCGACGCCTCTGGCGCCCCGCTCGCGGCCTGCCTCGCCGCAGCGCCGGACGCCCTGCCCTACGCGGTCAAGCCCAACCGGCACGAATTGGAGGAATGGGCGGGCCGGCCGCTGCTCGGCCTCGCGGAGGTGCATGCAGCGGCGCTCGGCCTGCGGGCGCGCGGCATCGCCCTGGTGGCCGTCTCGCTCGGCGCCGAGGGCGCTTTGTTCCTGAGCGAGGCAGGGGCGGTCCATGCGCGGCCCCCCGCCACCACCGTGTCGAGTACGGTCGGCGCGGGCGACGCCCTGGTGGCGGGCCTCGTCGCGGGGCTGCACGGTGCCCTCGCGCTGCCCGAGACCGCGCGGCTCGCGCTCGCCTTCGCGGCGGGAAAACTCACGCGGGACGGCGCCAACCTGCCGCCGCGCAACACCGTCGACGCCATCGCTCAGACCGTCCGGATCGAGCGGCTGGACTGAGGCGCCCGCGCGGGCCGCCGCCCGGCAACGACGATCCACCCGAACACCCAGGAGGACACCCATGGCCCAGTTGCTGGCGGTGGTCGGAGGCGCGGACCTCTCGACCCATGCCGTCCTCGCCCTCGAGGCACTGCGCAAGGCGGCGGGGCGGCGCAATCAGCCGATCGCCCTTGAGCTGCGCGGTGCGGGCAGTGGCCAGCCCCTGCCCGAGGAGGCGATCCGCACGGCGAGCGCGGTGCTGCTGGTCGGCTCGGGCGATCTCGGCGAGGGACGCTTCGGCGCCCTGAGCCGAGCCCGCGCCGCGATCGAGGACGTGCTCGCCGACGCGGGCGCCGTGCTCGACCGCGCGGCGGCCGCAGCCGGGGCGGCGCCGGCTGCGGACCGGCCCAAGCGCATCGTGGCGATCACCTCCTGCCCCACCGGCATCGCCCACACCTTCATGGCGGCCGAGGGCCTTCAGGCCGCGGCGGCAGCGCTCGGCCATGCGGTCCGCGTCGAGACCCAGGGCTCGGTCGGCGCGCGCGACACCCTGACGGCCGACGAGATCGCGGCGGCCGACCTCGTGCTGATCGCCGCCGACACCGGCGTCGACCGGGCGCGGTTCGCGGGCAAGCGCGTCTACGCCGCCAGCACCAAGGCGGCGATCCGGGACGGCCGCGGCCTGATCGCCACCGCGCTCGCCGAGGCGCAGGTGCAGGACGCGGAGGGCGCGAGCCCGGACGCGGCCGAGGGGCCCGCGCGGCCCGCCGCCGCCGAGGGGCAGGCCGGGGCCTACAAGCACCTGATGACGGGCGTCTCCTTCATGCTGCCCTTCGTGGTGGCGGGCGGTCTCCTGATCGCCCTGGCCTTCGCGGTCGGCGGCATCGACGCGATGGCGCCCGGGCAGGCGGGGACGCTGGGCTTCGCGCTCGGCGAGATCGGTGCCAAGGCCGCCTTCGCGCTGATCGTGCCGGCGCTCGCGGGCTACATCGCCTACTCGATCGCCGACCGGCCCGGCATCGCCCCCGGCATGGTCGGCGGCATGCTCGCGACCCATCTCCAGGCGGGCTTCCTCGGCGGCATAGCGGCGGGCTTCATCGCCGGCTACGTCGCCCGCGTCCTCAGCGCCCGGATCCGGCTGCCGCGCAATCTCGAGGGGCTGAAGCCCGTTCTGATCCTGCCGCTGCTGGCCACCGCGATCACCGGCCTGCTGATGATCTACGTGGTCGGCGTGCCGGTGGCGGCGGTGCTGGCGGCGCTGACCGGTTGGCTTAAGGGCATGCAGGGCGCGAGCGCCCTCGTCCTCGGGCTCATCCTCGGCGGCATGATGGCCGTCGATATGGGGGGCCCGATCAACAAGGCCGCCTACGCCTCCGCCGCGGCCCTGCTCTCCTCCGGCGTCGACGCCCCGATGGCTGCGGTGATGCTCGGCGGCATGACGCCGCCCCTCGGCCTCGCGCTGGCCACCCGGCTGTTCCCGTCCCGCTTCACCCGGCCCGAGCGAGAGGCCGGTGCCGCCGCCGCGGTCCTCGGCGCCGCCTTCATCACCGAGGGCGCGATCCCCTTCGCGGCCGCCGACCCCCTGCGCGTCATCCCCGCGATGGTCGCTGGCTCGGCGACCGCGGGCGCCATCGCGCTCGGCCTCGGGGTGACCCTGAAAGTGCCCCATGGCGGCCTGTTCGTGCTGCCGATCCCCAACGCGGTGACGAACCTCCCTGGCGCGATCCTGGCGCTGACGGTCGGGACCGCGATCACGGCGCTCGCCGTGGGCGTGCTGAAAAAGCGGACGACGTGATCGGCCTAGACTGAATTTTCGCGACGCATCTCCGCTCGTACAAACGAAAATTCAAACACTACTGCCCAACAACCTCGTTCTGTGGCGCCATAGTGCCGCGGATGGCTGGGTTTTTGGCTCCAGTCGGCGCAGATATACTTGGATATCTCCTTCGAAGCTGCTGCTCGGCACCTCAAGATAGGGTGGGCGGCTGGGTTCGAACAGCGAAGATCCATCCACGACCGGGCGCGGAGCCTCCCGCCCCGCTCATCCATCGAGCCGGCGCAAGACCGGTCATTCGGCGACACGCAATCTTGGGGGACGGGACATGAAGGGCTACGGGGCGATTCTCGCTGCGCTCGGTTTCTGGGCGGTCGGCGGATGGGAAGCGCAGGCGCAGGGCGCGCCGGACGCTGGTCCCGGCCTCACGTCGCTGACCCGTGCGACGCGGCCGGCCCGGCGCCGGGTGGCGGCGCCCGCGGACGGCCAGGGCATCGACGGGGCCACCAGCGCGGCGGGCGCCGCCGACACCCTCGGCCAGACCGCAACGCCCCCGACCCTGCCGCCCGGTGTGTTCGATCTCGGCAACGGCCTCAGCCTGATCGCCAACTATACCGGCCAATTCGCCGCCAACCCCGTCGGCGGCATCCGCCAGGGCACGGCCTATGCGGGCCAGTTCTTCTTCGGCATCGACGCCGATCTCGGCCGGATCGCGGGCATCGACGGCGGTGCGGTCCACGTGGCGGTGACCAACCGTCACGGCCGCAACCTCGCCAGCGACGCGATCGGCAACAACACCTCGGTGCAGGAGATCTTCGGCGGCGGCCAGACCACCCGCCTCACCCTGCTCGCCTACCAGCAGAAGCTCTTCGACGGCCGCCTCGACATCGAGGCCGGGCGCCTCGTGGCCAACATCGCCTTCCTGAACTCGCCGATCTACTGCAACTTCCAATCGAATTCCGCCTGCGGCAACCCGACCTTCGTGTTCAAGACCTCGAACTTCACCTTCTGGCCGGTCTCGAGCTGGGGGGCGCACGCCAAGGCCTGGATCACCGACCGGGTCTTCGTCCATGCCGGCGCCTACGAGGTGAACCCGCTTCACCAGCAGCCCGGCGACAACGGGCTGGATTTCTCGACGCAGGGCGCGACCGGCGCGATCGTGCCGGTGGAGATCGGGTATTCCACGACCTTCGCCAACGATGCCCTGCCGCGCAACTACGGCATCGGCGGCTGGTACGACGCCTCCGCATATGCCGACCCGGTGCGCGACGCGACCGGCCGCGCCGCCGTGCTCACCGGCTTGGCCCCTGCCGGCCGCTTCGGGCGCTCCGGGATCTATGCCCGCTTCGACCAGATGGTGTGGCGCCCCGACCCCGCGGCGATCCAGGGCCTCACCCTGTTCGGCGTGGCGATGGCCGGCACCTCGGGCCGGCTGGTGGAGGATTACTTCCTGGAGATCGGCGCTCTCCAGACCGGCACCTTCGCGGGCCGGCCCTACGACACCCTGGGCTTCGTCATCAACACGCAGCGCTTCAGCCCGCTGGCCCTCGCCAACATCACCCTGGCGCAGAGCACGCTGGGCCTGAGCCGGTCCCTTCCGAGCCAGCAGGTGATGATGGAGCTGAACTACGGCATCCAGGTCGGCCCGGCGATCCGGCTCACGCCGAACCTGCAATACATCGTCAACCCGGACCAGACCCGGTTCCCGCTCTACGCCAAGAACATCCCCGACGCCTTCGTGATCGGCGCCAAGCTCTCGGTCGATCTCTTCACCCTGGCGGGTCTCGCCCGCGGCCCCGAAAGCCCGTGAACGGCCATCCGTCAGGATGATCGGTCCCGAGAAATCGTGCCTCAGTGGCGAGGCGTCGCGGGCCGCGTGCCTTGATCCAGATCAAGCCCGCGCGATCTCGGCCGTATGACGTCCTCCGCCGCCCCGCCCGACCTCCTCGTCTGCCTGCATTTCCTCGGCGGCAGCGCCCGGGAATGGGACGCCCTCGCCCGCCGCCTCGACGGCACGGTCCGATGCCTGCCCCTCGACCTGCCGGGGTTCGGCGACGCCGCGGGCACGCGGGGCTACGACGTCACGGCGATGGCCGACCACGTCGCGCAAGCGATCCGGGCCGAGGCGCCCCGCCGCTTCGCTCTCGCCGGCCACAGTATGGGCGCCAAGGTCGCGCTCGCGCTCGCACGCCGGGCCGAGGACGGCGACCCGGACCTCGCCGGGCTCAGCCACCTCGTCCTCGTCGCCGGCTCCCCGCCGAGCCCCGAGCCGATGGACGAAACGCGCCGGGCCGCGATGCTCGCCTGGATCGACGCCGATCCCGAGACGCGGGCCCGCGAGGCGCGGGCCTTCATCCGCCAGAACGTCGGCGCGCCGCTCGCCTCCGACGTCGAAGAGGCTGCGGTCGCCGACGTGCTTCGCGCCGCGCCCGCCGCTTGGCGCGCTTGGCTCCAGGGCGGCGCGAACGAGGATTGGTGCCTGCGGATCGGCGTGCTGCGTACCCCCGCGCTGATCCTGGCCGGCTCCGAGGATGCCGACCTCGGCCCCTCGGGCCAGGCCGCCCTGATGGCCCCCCACCTCGCCCATTGTCGCACGATCGTCCTCGACGGCGCCGGGCACCTCCTGCCCCTGGAGCGGCCGGACGCCCTCGCCGCCCACGTCTCCGAGCACCTCGCCGCCGCCGCGCCGCAGGTCCCGGCACCGGCCGCGATCCCGCCTCGCTACGCCGCGCTCATCGCCTCCGACCGGGTCAACCCGCGCCTGCGCGCAGCCCTGACGGAGCGGGCGAAGCCCGACGACCCGGCAGCGCCCGCCCAGGCTCTCGACGCGGTGGAACTTGCCCTGCTCCGCGCGGTCATCGCCCGGGTGGTGCCCGAGGCCGGCTTCGACATCGCGGCGCGCCTCGACGCGCGCCTCGCCACCGGGGCCGGCGACGGCTGGCGCTTCGCGGCGCTGCCGCCCGATGCCGAGACCTACCGTGCGGGCCTGCGCACCCTCGACGCCGCGGCTCGCGCCACGGGCGAGGCCTTTCTCGCCCGCGACGGCGCCGGCCGGGACGCGCTGCTGCGCGCGGCCCAGGCCGGCGACCTCGCCGTCCCCGCCGGCGCCGGGGGGCGCCTCGACGCCGAGCGGATGGTGCTGTGGTTCGAGGACCTGCGCGCCGATGCGGTACGCGCCTACCTCGCCCACCCGGCGACGCTCGCCCGCCTCGGCTTCTCGGGGATCGGCGCGGGCGGCACGGGGGACCCGGACGGGGACGGGCTGGCGCGCGGCCTGCCGGGCTTCGCCATGGGCGTGACGGCCGAGGATTGGGAGCCGGAGGCCGAGATGGCGGCGGGCGCGGAGCAGGGCCGATGAATCTCGATGCGATGCGCCGCCATGCTGGCGAGGACGTGGTCGACGCGGTGGTGATCGGCACCGGCGCGGGGGGCGCCCCGGTGCTCGCCCGCCTCGCGGCGGCGGGGCTGCGGGTCGTCGCCCTGGAGGCCGGCCCGAACTTCCGGCCCGCCGACTTCGCCTTCGACGAGACGCTGGCCGACGAGATCTACTGGACGGACGAGCGCCTCAGCGGCGGCACCACGCCGGAGGCGTTCGGGGCCAACAACAGCGGCACCGGCGTCGGCGGCTCGACGCTGCACTGGGGCGCCTTCGTCCCCCGTCCGGATCCGCGCGACCTCGCCCTGCACACCGAGACCGGCGAGGGCTGCGACTGGCCGCTCACCCTCGCGGAGCTGGTGCCGTTCTACGAGCGGGTCGAGCGCTTCATCGGCGTCTCCGGGGCGCCGGACTACCCCTGGGATCCCGCGCGGCGCTACCCGCTGCCGCCCGTCCCCCGCAACGGTCCCGCCGCCATCATGGCGGGGGCCTGCGACCGGCTGGGCCTGCGCGCCACCGACGCGCCCGCCGCCGTGGTCTCGCGCGCCTTCGAGCAGGAGGGCGGTCCCGCCCGCGAGGCCTGCATCAATTGCGGCTATTGCCACCAGGGCTGCCGCAACGGCGCCAAGACCAGCATGGACGTCACCTACCTCCCCTACGCGGTCCGGCACGGCGCCGAGATCCGGCCGGAATGCGTCGCGCACGGGCTGGAGCGGGGCCCGGACGGGCGCATCAAGGCGGTGATCTATCGCCGGGGCGAGAGCGACCACCGGCAGCGCTGCCGGGCGGTCTTCCTCTGCGCCGGCGCCGTCGAGACGCCGCGCCTCCTGCTGAACCTCGGCCTCGCCAACGGCAGCGGCATGGTCGGGCGCAACTACATGGGCCACGTGGCGACCCAGGTCTGGGGCCGGTTTCCCGAGCCCGTCCGGATGAACCGGGGCTACCCGTCCTCGCTCATCACCGAGGACATGGTTCGCCCGGCGGATGCCGACTTCGCGGGCGGCTACCTGATCCAGAGCCTGGGCGTGCAGCCGCTGACGCTCGCCAACGCGGTGGCCCGCACCCGCGGGCTCTGGGGGCCGGCGCTCCATGCCTGCCTCGACGATTACAATCATCTCGCGGGCATCGGCATCAACGGCGAGACGCTGCCCTGCGACGAGAACCGCCTGACGCTCGCCGACGAGACCGACGCGCTCGGCTTGCGCAAGGCCCATATCAGCTTCGGCTACAGCGAGAACGAGCGTCGCCTGAACGTGCACGCGACCAAGCTGATGCGGGCGCTCTGGCAGGAGGCGGGCGCCGCCGACATCTGGGTGCTGGAGCGCGTCGCCCACACCATCGGCACCTGCCGGATGGGCCGCGACGGGGATGCGGCCGTGGTCGATCCCCACGGCCGCAGCTTCGACCTCCCCAACCTCTGGATCAGCGACGGCTCGACCTTCCCGAGCTCGCTCGCGGCCAATCCCGCGCTCACCATCATGGCGCTGGCGCTGCGCTCGGCGGAGGCGTTCCTGGCGGAGGGGTGACGCGACGGCCGCCCCGTCAGGCCGCCTCCCGGAGATCCGCGAGCGAGCGCCGTTGCCGGCCCTCCGCGTCGAAATTCTCCGGCGCCAGCCACGCGTCGAGGCCGGCGCGCACCCGCGGCCACTCGGCATCGGTGACCGAGAACCACGCGGTGTCCCGCGAGCGGCCCTTCACCACGACGGCGTTGCGGAAGACACCCTCGAAGGTGAAGCCGAGGCGGAGGGCCGCCGCGCGGGAGGGAGCGTTGAGGCTGTCGCATTTCCACTCGTAGCGGCGGTAGCCGAGGTCGAAGGCGCGGGCCATCATCAGGGCCATCGCCTCGGTTGCGGCCGGACGGCGCGCCAGCGCCGGCCCGAAATGGATGTGGCCGACCTCGATTGCCCCGTTCCCGGGATCGATGCGCAGGTACGACGCGATCCCCAGCGCCCGCTCGCTCCTTGGTGCGCAGATCGCGAAGAACAGCGGGTCCGGCCGGAGCGCGGCCGCGGCAAGGTCCGCCCGGTAGGCCTCCGGGTCTTCGGGTAGCTCGCCGTACAGGTAGGTCCAGCCGCTGCGGTCCGGCGCGGCCGCGTAGGCGGCGTGGAGGTCCGCCGCGTGCTTGTCAGCATCGAGAGGTTCGAGCCGGCAGGTCCGGCCGAGCATCGGGGTGCGGGGCGGCATCGGCGGCGGGTGCCAATCGGGCAAGGCGGGTCCGACGGGCTGTCCGAAAGCGTTGCGGCGCGCGCTCATCGCAGCGGGCACCCGCCGACGAGGGACGCGACCGGATCGGCCGGCCCGTGCTCGGCACGGCGGCCCGCAACCACGCCGGCGCGGTCGGGCTCGGGCCGGTTCTGGCTCATCTTCCACTTGCCTTCGATGCGGGTGATCGCGATCTCGATCCCGACGATGGCGCGGAGCTGCGCCGCCGTGAACGGCTCCGGCGCGTCCGCCACCGCCCAGGGCTCGGCGCGGCTCCCCTCGTGCGCGGCCGTGAGATCGTCGACCTGACGCCGCAGCCAGGCCGCGTCGTCGATCACCCGCGGTCGGCCCCAGGCATGGACGGTGGCATAGTTCCAAGTCGGCACGACGCGGCCGGTCTCGCGCTTCGTCGCATACCAGGACGGGCTGACGTAGCCCGCAGGGCCCTGGAACACCGCGAGGCACTCCGCCGCGGCCTCTAGGGCGCGCCAGTGCGGGTTCGCCCGCGCCACGTGCGCGCGCAGCACGCCGTGCTCGCCGCCCGTATCGATGAGAAACGGCACCGGGTCCGCGAGCAGGCCGTCGGCGCCGGCGCTGACGAGCAGCCCGAGCGGGTAGGCGCGGATCAGCCCGTGCAGGGCCTCGCGGGATTCCTCGCGAAAGTGGGGCGGCTGGTACACGGCTCGGCTCGGGCTCCGGGTTTCGACCGGATCCAGGCTTGACCCGGAACCGGTCCGGTCGAAAGATCCATTTCTGGATCTCGGACTGGACCGCTTTGCCGGAGTTCCTCGACCACCGCGCCCGTGGACCCCTACCGCTGGCCCTCAGCCTCGACCCGGCCTCGGCCGTGCCCCTGCACGCGCAACTGCGCGACGCCCTGCGCGCGGCGATCCTGGCCCGGCAGCTCCGCCCGGGGGCGCGGATTCCGGCGTCGCGGGTCTTGGCGGCCGATCTCGGCTGCGCGCGTGGGACGGTGCTGCTGGCGCTCGAACAACTCGCGGCGGAGGGCTACCTCGTCGCACGGCCGGGCTCGGGCACCCGCGTCTCCGACCGGTTGCCGGAGGATGTGGCGGTCGGGGCCTCGGCGCCGGTCGCGGATCGGGAGCGGCCGGCACCGATCCTGTCGCGGCGCGGCGCCGCCTTGGCCGCCGAGGTGCCGCGCGCCTATCTGGCGCCGCCCGGGGCGCCGGATGCCTTCGCGCTTGGCCGGCCCGCCCTCGACGCCTTTCCGTTCGACGTCTTTGCCAAGCTCCTGCAGCAGGACTGGCGCTCGGGCTCGGCCGGCGCGCTGCATCCACTCGGGATGCCGACGCTTCGGCGCGCGGTGGCGGCCTATCTCTCGGCGGCGCGCGGCGTCGCCTGCTCGGAGGAGGCGGTGATCGTCACCGGCGGCATCCGGCAAAGCCTGCGCCTGCTCGCGCGCCTTCTCCTCGATCCGGGCGAGGCGGCCTGGGTGGAGGAGCCGGGCTTTCCGGGCATCGCCGTGGCGCTGGCCGAGGCGGGCCTGCGCCCGGTACCGGTCCCGGTCGGATCCGGAGGCTTCGCGGTCGCGCGGGCCCGCGCCCTGGCCCAGGAGGCTCGGCTCGCCGTCGTCACGCCGGCCCACCATTACCCGCTCGGCCATGCCATGACGCTGGACCGCCGCCTCGCTCTTCTCGCCTGGGCCGAGGAGACGGACGGCTGGATCGTGGAGGACGATTACGACGGCGCCTACCGCTATGCCGGGCGCCCGCTCGCGCCCCTGCGCAGTCTCGATCGCGCCGGCCGGGTGATCTACGTCGGCAGCTTCTCGAAGGTGCTGCTGCCGGCTCTGCAGCTCAGCTATCTCGTGCTGCCGCCCGGCCTCAGCGGGCCCGTGGCGCGGGCGGTCGCGGCGAGCGGGCCGCCGCCGCCGAGCCTCGGCCAGGGCGCGCTCGCGCGCTTCATCGAGGAGGGCCATCTCGCGGCGCATCTGCGCCGGACACGCCGGCTCTACGGCCTTCGCCAGGAGGCTCTGGTCACAGCCGCACGCGATCAGGCCGACGTCGTCGCCGTGGAGCCTCTGGAGGGCGGGATGCATCTCGTCGCGCGGCCGGGACCACGCTGGAGGCCGACCCTGACCGATGCAGCAGCGGCGGCGGCCTGCGCGCGAGTCGGCATCGCGGCGGTGGCGCTCTCGGCCTACCACGCCACACCGGCCGCGGAGAACGGCCTCCTCCTGGGCTACGCCGCCGTGCCGGAGCGTGCGATCGGTCCGGCGGTCGCCCGCATGGCCGCGGCGATCCGCGGCGCCCTGGTTTGAGGGCGCTGCGGCCGCGGGATCAGGCCGGCGGCGTCAGCACCAGCTTGCCGGTGAAGGGCTCGGCCCGGTTCGTCGCGCTCGTGCAGGCGAAGCTGTGATCGCCCGCGCCGAGCGTGCGAAGGCGGAGCGTGCCCTGGCCGTTCTGCTTGATGAGATAGCCCTTCTCGCTCGCCACGTGGACGAGGTCGCCATCGGCGTGCAGGACGTGCGCGTTCTCGAACTGCCCCGGCGCGGTGATCGTCACGGGCGCACTCATATGGCTGACGACGTGGAGGGCCACGTTGGTGTCCGCCGGCAGCCGCAGTTCGGCCGGCGCGCAGACGGGCTTCCCGCCCTCGTCGGTGATCGTCAGCTCGACCGGCGGCATCACGTCGGAGGCGGGGGGCGACAGGGGTTTCGACGGTGGTTTGTCCTCCGCCAGGGCCGCGCCCCCGCCGATCAGCAGTGCCGCCATCAGACCGGCCCGTACCATGCCCTGTCGCATCCTGCGTTTCTCCCTGCCCATCGCGTGGTGTTCGACTATCCGCGGGACAGTGCGAGGGCGGGCTGCCCGGTTCCCGCACGCGACAGGGCGCCGCGCGGGACCGGATCAGGCGAGCGCGACGATGATGCGGCGATCGCCCGCGCGTCGGGTGAAGCCGACCGCATCGAGATGCTCGAGCAGCGGAATCGAGAACTTGCGCGAGATGCCGAGCGCTGCGCCGGCCTCGCGGGCGAGAAAGCCAGTCTCTGCCGTTGCCGCGTTGGGGAAGGCTCGGGCGAGGCGGGCGCGGGCGTCCAGGATCGCGTCCTTATGGAAGAGCACGGCCCTGCGCTGGACCCGGTCGACGGCGCGAATCACCGTTCCGGCGCCGATCAGATAGGTCAGGGCCTCGCGGCGGCGCACGTCGCGACCGACGACGTCGGCCTCATCCGGTGGCGACAGGCCGGCGCGGCGGAACAGGGCCTCAAGCCGGCGCACCGTTTCTGTCTCGTTGCGGGCCGGGTCGAAGTCGGCGCGCCGGTAGAGGGCGCCGGTTTGCGCGACCTCGTCGCTCGCGACCAGATCGCGCAGGGCCGCAGCCGCGATGCCTTCATCGAGGACCAGCAGCCGCACGAGCCGCTCGACGGCGAGGCCGTGCTCCATCGGCCGCTCGTGGTGATGGCGCCCGATCGTCGCCAGCAGGCTGTCCCGGAGTGCGGCGAAGGCGGGCGCTCCGAGGATGCGGTCGCCGATCTCGCGCGCGCCGATCTCGGCCAGCACAGGCCGAACCCGTTCAGGCGCCGCGCCGACGAGGCGGGCGAGTTCAAGCGGACTCGCTCCGGCTGCGCCGGCCTGGCCGAGACGGGCGCCGAGGATCCGGGCGGGGTCGCCCGACGCGATGGCCGCGAGGTCGGCCAGCACTCGTGGATCGTTGCGCCTGCGCCGCCGGCTCGCCGGATCGAGCACGCGTCCGCCGGCCACCGTCACGGGCGGCGCGTCGAGCCGCAGGATGAAGGGCTCGCGCGCCGGCACCGCGATGTCCGCCTCGGTGTGCAGCTGCGCCTGCGCGGTGACCCCCGGCTCCAGCGCCTCGCGGTCGAGGAGGCGCAGCCGGGCGGCGACCTCGGTCGTGCCGAACAGGAGGCGGCAGGCCGCGCCGCCGGGCAACGCCGCCTCCGCGCTCGAGGCCGCCGTGAGGGAGACGTCGATCCAGCGGCTCGGCACCAGCCTGCCGGGGGCGCAGAGTGCCTGACCCCGGCCGATGTCGCTGAGCCCGATGCCGCGCAGCGCTACCGCCGTGCGCCGGCCCGGCTCCGCGGTGTCGACGGCGCGGCCGTGGATCTGCAGGCCTCGCACCGTCACCGATTGGCCGCCGGGCATGATGGTCAGATCGTCGCCGACCGTGAGCGCCCCGCGCCGAAGGGTGCCGGTGACCACGGTGCCGAAGCCCGGCCGCGTGAACACCCGGTCGACCGGCAGGTAGGGGAAGCCGTCATCGGCGCGCGCAGGCGTCTCGGCCAGCAGGGCCGCCAGCGCGGCCTTCAGGTCGCCGAGGCCGGCACCCGAGACCGTCGAGGTCGCGACGACCTCCGGGTGGTCCAGCCCCGCCCGCGCGGCGGCGGCCGAGATCTCGGCCTTGCGGGCAGCGAGCGCATCGGCGGGGACGAGATCGGATTTCGTCAGCGCCACCACGCCGCGGCGGACACCGATCAGGCGGGCGATCTCGAGGTGCTCAACCGTCTGCGGCTTGATGCCCTCGTTCGCGTCGACCGCGAGCAGGACCGCCCGCATCCCGGTGGCGCCCGAGATCATCGCCCGCACGAAGCGCTCGTGCCCCGGCAGGTCGACGAGGTCGATCTCGCCGGATCCGTCCTCGGGGCGCAGGAGCGCGAAGCCCGGCACGATGGAGACGCCGCGCGCCCGTTCTTCTTTCAGCCGGTCCGTCTCGATGCCGGTGAGCGCCCGCACCAGCGCGGTCTTGCCATGATCGACGTGGCCGATCACGCCGACGAGGAGGCTCTTCATCACGCTGCCGACGACCTGACCCGGGCCGCCCGGCGGCGCCGCGCACGCCTGAGGCCCGCTCCATGCGAGGGTATGCCGCTCGACGCCCGACCGCGGCGGGCGGGTGACATTCCGGCCGGAGGCCGGGGATGCGAAGCGGGTCTATTGTGAGCAATCATCTAGTGGGCGATGCTTACGCTGGGCAAGAGCAATGCAAGGTGAATTTTTATGCAAAACACAACTGACGGCTGAAAATTTGCGACGGACCGCGGCGCTATCGATCCGCCGCCCCTCTTGCGCGTTGCGGAGGCTGAGCGGCGGCCTTGCCCGGCTCCGCGGGATGCGCGCGTCACGGCGCGAAAGCGTTAAGAAACGTTACCCCGCGTGGTTGCGGCCGGGTAGGATATCCGCGGCGCCCCGGCGGGGCGATCGGAAATGGAACAGAGCTGCATGGTTGCGCCGCGCGAGGTCGAGTTGAAGCTGGAATGTGCGGGTCCGGATCTGGCGATCCTCTCCGGCCATCCGCTGCTCCAGGGCGGCGGGGAGGCGCAACTGACCGTCTCGACCTATTACGACACCGCCGACGAGGACCTGCGCGCGGCCGGGCTGACGCTGCGGGTCCGCCGTCGCGGCGACGCCTACGTGCAGACGGTCAAGTCCGGCGAGGGGGGAGCCGGATTGTTCGACCGGGCCGAGTGGGAGGTGCCGGTCTCCGGCGACGCACCGGAGCCTGCGGCCTACGCCGACACGCCGGTGGCCGAGATCCTCGCCGGGGCGGCGTCGCCCGACCTCGCGCCGCGCTTCACCACGGTCGTCATGCGCTCGGAGCATCCGGTGCGCTACGGCGCCTCGCGCATCGTCGCGACGCTCGATGAGGGTCGTGTCGAGAGCCCGAACGGCGACGATACCGTCTGCGAGCTGGAACTCGAGCTGGAATCCGGCTCCTCGACGGATTTGTTCGCCCTGGCCCAGGCGATCGCCGAGACGGTGCCGCTGCGCATCGGCGTCCGCTCGAAGAGCGCCCGCGGCTTCGCCCTCCTCGACGGGGCGGGCCCGCGTCCGAGCAAGTCCGAGCCCGTCGCTATCCCGGAGGATGCCGGCGCGGGCGAAGCCTTCCGCCGCATCGCCCTCGGCTGCCTGCGCCATGCCCGGCTGAACGAGGAGGTATTCCTCAAGGAGCGCGCTCCGGAGGCGCTGCACCAGCTCCGCGTGGCCCTGCGCCGACTGCGCTCGGCCTTCTCGCTGTTCAAGCCGATCCTGGAGGCGGATCCGCGCGCGGCGGTGCTCAGCGACGAGATCAAGCGCGCCAGCGAGCCGTTCGGGCAGGCGCGCAACCTGGACGTCTTCCTGGAGACGACGCTGCCCGCCGAGATGGAGCGCCGGCCCGATGAACCGGGCCTCGAGAGCCTGCGCAGCCGGCTGCGGGCCGAGCACGACCGCGCCTACGCGCAGGTGCTCGCCACCCTCGACGCGCCGGAATGGCGCGCCCTCCTCCTCGATCTCGTGGCCTGGATCGAGACCGGGCCCTGGCGCGAGACGCCGGCCGCGACCGCGCCCGCCCGGGACTTCGCCGGCTCGGTGCTCGACCGCTTCCGCCGTCGGGTCAAGCGGCGCGGCCGACACCTCGACCGGCTCGACCACGAGGAGCGCCACAAGGTCCGGATCGCGGCCAAGAAGCTTCGCTACGGTGCCGATTTCTTCGCCGCGCTCTACACCGGCAAGAAGGCGCGCAAGCGTCACAAGGCGTTCGGCGCCGCGCTCTCGGACCTGCAGGATCACCTCGGCGCGCTGAACGATCTCGTCACCGCCCACGCGGTGATGGCGCGCTTCGCCGAGCCCGCGGGCGAGAGCACCGACGGGCAGGCCGCCTTCGCCGCCGGTCTCACCGCCGCCGACAATGAGGCCCATGCCGCGTTGCTGCTCGACAAGGCGGCGGAGGCGCACGAGGACCTCCTCGAGGTCAAGCCGTTCTGGCGCTGAAGACCGCTCCGCACGCCGCGGGAAGGGTCCGCGGAGTGGGTCTTGCAGAGCCTGCTCCGAACGGCCGCGGGCTTGGCGCGTTCGCAACCGAAGGAACGTCGCCCGGACCTTGAGCGTCGGGCGGGCGCGTGGCGGGAGAGCACGGGATGGCGCATGCCTATCGCTTCGGCGTCGAGGAGGAGTTCTTCCTGGCCGACGCCGACACGCACGGGAGCCCCGGCGCCCGCGTCCGGGCCTTCCACGAGGCGGCGCAGGCCCAGGTCGAGAACGCCGAGCGCGAGCTTCTGCAGAGCCAGATCGAGATCTGCTCGCCGCCCTCCGCGAGCGTTCCGGACACGGCCGCGCATCTCGGCCGCCTGCGGACGGATCTCGCCGCGATCGGCGCCGAGCACGGCATCCGCGTCTTCGCCGCTGGCACGCACCCGACCGCGCTTTGGCGCCGTCAGCGCGAGACCGAGGCGGAGCGCTATCACGGCATCATGCGGGATCTGCGCATGATCGGGCGCCGCACCGTGGTCTGTGGGCTCCACGTCCATGTCGAGGTCGCCCGACCCGACGCGCGGGCCGATACCGGCCGGCGCCTGCTGCCGTTCCTGCCGGTGCTACTGGCGCTCTCGGTCTCCTCGCCGTTCTGGCAGGGCCGCCGCACGGGGCTCGCCGGCTACCGGCTGCGCGCCTACGCGGAGCTGCCCCGGACGGGGTTGCCCGAGCTGTTCGACGGCGCAGCCGATTACGAGCGCTACGTCCGTGTGATGACGGGCGTCGGGGCGATCGCGGACGCCACGTATCTCTGGTGGCACCTGCGCACCTCGCTCAAATATCCGACGCTGGAGCTGCGCGTCGCCGACAGCTGCCCCCGCTTGGAGGACGCGCTCACGGTCGCCGCGCTGTTCCGCTGCCTCGTGCGCCGGATCGAGCGCGATCCGGCCCTGAATGCCGGGCTCACCGGAGCCTCCCGCGGCTTCGTCATGGAGAATCTGTGGCGGGCCCAGTGCGACGGCGTGCGCGCATCGCTGATTGACGAGGCGGAGGAGCGGGCCCGCCCCCTGCCGGAGGCCGTCGAGGGTCTGCTCGCCCTGATCGCCGAGGATGCCGATGCGCTCGGGTGCGCCGAAACCTGCGCGGGCGCGCGACGGATCGCGGCGAATGGGTCGAGCGCGGATCGCCAGCTCGCCGTGTTCGAGGCCGCGCGGGTGGACGGGCTCGGCATCCGCGATTCCCTGGGACGCGTCATCGACGCCCTCGCGCGCGAGACCGCGGGCTGAGCCGGCGGACCGCCCCCGCGGAGGGGGCATCGAGGGCGGTCCGCCTGCCGCGCCCGCAGGGGAGAGGCGCGGCACGCCATCCTCGCGTCGGCGCTTGTCTGGCATGTGTCTGGAACTGTCCGGAGACCACGCGGAGCATCCCTGCCGCGCCCCCGGCAGGATCTCACGGCGCCCGAAATGATCTATGGCCGTTCGGGCCACCCGGCGGCCGATCGATCCGGGGCGCCGACGCGCCCGTACGCATGAGCAACCACGGAGCCACCGCATGCTTCGCGACATCTTCGGACACGTGGCGCGAACCGTCACGGCCTATGCCGGCGACAAGGTCCTGATGCGGGCCGCCGTCTCGGCCGCGGCCAACGTGATCGTGGCCGACGGCGAAGTGGCCGCGCCCGAATTCGACGCCGCTCTCGCGGGCCTGCGCGCGAACCCGATCCTCGAGAAGGGCTACGACACCTTGATGCTCGAGAGCGCGCTCTACGACGGCATCGCACGGGCTCGCACCCGCGCCGGACGCGCCGAGAATCTCCGCCATGTCGCCCAGGCGGCCGACCGCCCGGCGGATCAGCGCGAGAGCGTCTTCCTGATCGCCGCGGATGTGGCCGACCATGAGGGCATCACCGCCGTCGAGGCGGTGGCGCTGGCCGAGATCGCCGCGGCGCTGCGCCTCGATGGGGAGGCCCTGCTGCGCGCCTCGCCGATGCGGCGCGCGCCGATTTGAGAGCGCCGGGATCTGCATCGCCGCCTGGCGGGGCGGACCCCGGCGTCGCGCGCTGGCATTCGGGTTGCTGCGCGCTGCGGGCCCGTGGACAAGCGGGTCCCGGGACGATCAGGACCCAGGGACGACGAGCCCGGCCGGCACCCGCGCCGCCGGGAAGAGGATGAGGCCCGTGATGCGTACCAGCACTCCCAGCAAGGCCCACAACCTGCGCATCGACGGATCGCGGCTGTGGTCGACCATCCTCGAGACCGCCGCCTTCGGAGCGACGCCGGCCGGCGGCCTCAACCGGCTGACGCTGTCGCCTGAGGACGGGCAGGTCCGCGACTGGTTCCGCGCGGCCTGCGAGGCCGCGGGCCTGGAGGTCGGCGTCGACGAACTCGGCACCCAGTACGCCCTTCGGCGCGGGCGCGACATGAGCCGCCCGCCGATCGCCTGCGGCTCGCATCTCGACACCCAGCCGACCGGCGGCCGCTTCGACGGCATCCTCGGTGTGCTGGCCGGGCTGGAGGCGATGCGCAGCCTCAACGATGCCGGCATCGAGACAGAGGCGCCGCTGCTCCTCGTCAACTGGACGAACGAGGAAGGCTCGCGCTTCGCCCCCGCCATGATGGCGTCGGCGGCCTATGCGGGCGAATTCAGCCCCGCGGAGATCCTGGCGAAGCGCGATGCCAAGGGCGTCAGCGTCGGCGAGGCCCTAGACACGATCGGCTATCGCGGGTCGGAACCCGTGGGCGCGCGCATCCTCGGCGGCTTCGTCGAGCTGCATATCGAGCAGGGCCCGATCCTCGAGGCTGAGGGCAAGACCATCGGGGTGGTCGAGGGGGGACAGGGCATCGCGTGGTTCGACGGCACGGTGACGGGCTTCGAGAGCCATGCCGGCACGACGCCGATGCCGCGGCGGCGCGACGCCCTGCTGGGGCTCGCCGAACTCGCCCTCGCGGTGGAGCGGATCGCCCGCGATCACGGGCCGAGCGCCGTTGCGACGATGGGCGAGGCCGTGATCGCCAGCCCCTCCCGCAACGTCGTCCCGGGACGGATCGCGTTCACCCTCGACACGCGCGACCCGCGCTCGGAGGTGCTCGACGCGATGGAGGCGGCCCTCCGCGCGGCGGCCGAGGAGATCGGCGCGCGCCGCGGGCTCACCATCGACCTCGACCGGATCTGGCGCAAGGAGCCAGTGCCCTTCGATCCCCGCATCGTCGCCGCGGTCGATGGGGCGGCGGAGGCCCTCGGCTACGCGCGGCGCCGCATGGTCTCTGGCGCGGGCCACGATGCCTGCAACCTCGCGGCCCGGATGCCGGCCGCGATGATCTTCGTGCCGTGCAAGGACGGGATCAGCCACAACGAGGCCGAGTCGGCCACGCAATCCGACTGCGCCGCCGGCGCCGATGTGCTGCTGCAGACGCTGCTGACGCTCGCGAATGCGCCGAAACCAGCGGATGCATAGAATTTAGGCTGATCGGTTCGGCAGCATCTGCGCACCGAATGAGCAGAATGCCCGGAAGGCTGTCACTCCGCCGGCCGGGGAGCCAGATGGCCCGGTCGATGCGATGCGGCTGGGCCGTTCGCCCGCTGCCGGTTCGGGCAGCGAGGGCGAGCGGTCACCCAAGGAAGATCGATGCCCGATACCGAGCCCGCCGACCCCGATCCCGCGACACCGGATCTCGCAGCCTACGCGGCCGCCGCGGCGCCGCTGCTCGGTCTGAGGCTGGACCCGGCCTGGATCCGGCCGGTGACCGCGAACCTCACGGTGCTCTCGGCGGCCGCCGGCTTGGTGGCGGGATTTCCCCTCCCCGACGAGGCCGAGCCGGCCCCGGTCTACGAGGCGTGAGCCGATGACGGATTGGAGTACGGCCGAGGCCGGAACCATCGCCGCCGCAATCGCCGCGGGACGTGTCAGCGCCAGACAGGTGATCGAGGCGACGCTCGCGCGGATCGAGGCCGTCGACCCGGCCATCGGCGCCTTCACGGCGGTGACGGGCGAGCGGGCCCTGGCGCGCGCCGACGCGATCGATGCGGGCGGAATCTCCGGCCCCCTCGCCGGCGTGCCCTTCGCGGTCAAGAACCTGATCGACATCGCGGGCCTGCCGACGCGGGCCGGCGCCAAGATCAACCGCGAGCGCCCGCCGGCCGCGCGCGACGGCACGCTCGTACGCCGGCTCGAGGCGGCCGGCGCGATCCTCGTCGGTGCGCTCAACATGGGCGAGTATGCCTACGACTTCACCGGCGAGAACGTGCATGACGGCGACGTGCACAATCCGCACGACCGGGCGCACATGTCGGGCGGGTCGTCGAGCGGCTCCGGCGGGGCGATCGCGGCGGGGCTGGTGCCGCTGAGCCTCGGCTCGGACACCAACGGATCGATCCGGGTGCCCTCGGCCTTCTGCGGCTGCTTCGGCCTCAAGCCGACCTATGGCCGGCTCAGCCGGGCCGGCAGTTTTCCCTTTGTCGGCAGCCTCGACCATCTCGGCCCGATGGCGCGCAGCGTCGGGGACCTCGCCCGCGCCTACGACGCGATGCTGGGCCCGGACCCGGACGACCCGGTGGCGACCGATCGACCGGCCGAGCCGTGCGAGCCCGGGCTGGACGACGGCATCGCCAACCTGCGCATCGCGGTCGCGGGCGGCTACTTCGCCCGCGGCGGCGACCCCGAGGCCTTCGCCGCCGTGGCACGGGTGGCCGAGGCGCTCGGCGCGACGCGGAGCGTCGAACTGCCCGAGGCGCATCGGGCGCGGGCGGCGGCCTACGTCATCACGGCGGCCGAGGGCGCCGCGCTGCATCTCGACCGGCTGCGGAGCCGCGCGCACGATTTCGACCCCGCCGTGCGCGACCGGCTGATCGCGGGCGCGATGATACCCGCGCCGTACGTGGAGCGGGCACAGCGCTTCCGGCGCTGGTTCCGCGGCGCCGTCTCCGACCTCTTCCGCGACGTCGACGTGATCCTGGCACCGTCCACGCCGTGCCGGGCCCCGCGCGGCGGCCAGACCGAGTTCGTCCTCGACGGAATGACGCTGCCGGTGCGGCCGAATATCGGGGTGTTCACGCAGCCGATCTCCTTCATCGGCCTGCCGGTGGTGGCGGTGCCGGTCTGGCTCGACGACGGGTTGCCGCTCGGCGTGCAGGTGATCGCCGCGCCCTGGCGCGAGGCGACGGCGCTACGCGTCGCCCGCGTCCTGGAGCGAGCCGGCACGGTGCGGGCGCCCGTGGCGGCGCTGGACTGAGGAGCACGGGCATGGTGATCAACGATCCTGCGGTGAAGGCCGAGGTCGAGGCGGCCTTTCGAACCTACGAGACGGCGCTGGTGACGAACGACGTCGCCGTGCTGGAAGCCCTGTTCCAGGACGATCCCCGCACCATCCGCTACGGGATCGGCGAGAACCTCTACGGCATGGACGCGATCCGGGCGTTCCGCCGCGCCCGCTCGCCGGCGGGGCTGGCGCGCAGCCTGTCGGACACGGTGATCACCACCTACGGCCGCGACTTCGCGACGGCGATGACGCTGTTCCGGCGCGAGGGCGCTCCCGGCCGGGTCGGACGACAGAGCCAGACCTGGGTGCGGCTGCCGGAGGGATGGCGGGTCGTCGCCGCGCACGTGAGCCTGATCGAAGAGGCTTGAGATTTCATCGTCGGCGCGGAGCCGCAACACAAGGTTTCTCAGCTACGCCAAGCCGGCGATCTCATGGAAGATCTTGCCCTCTCCGGCGCTTGCGCCACGAGGATGCGCGGTCTTTTCCTGGCTCTGTAACGTTACAGGCGAAAATCGATCGCTCGCATCGTTCGAATGTTGGCCGCGGCCTTGCATAGGGCCCCGCGTCCCAGGGCAGCACGCAACGCCGCGCGCTGGCCCGCACAGGAGCGAATGCGGCCGATATGTCGTCCCCGATGAAACGCCTCGGCGCCCGTGCGGCGCTCGCCGCCACCCTTCTGGTCTCCGGGCTGATCCCGCCCGCCCTGGCTCAGGGGGTGCTCCGCATCGGCATGACCGCCTCGGACATCCCCCTCACGACCGGTCAGGCCGACAACGGCGGCGAGGGCATGCGGTTCACCGGCTACACGGTCTATGACGGCCTCATCAACTGGGACCTGTCCTCGGCCGACAAGCCCTCCGACCTCGCGCCGGGCCTCGCCACGAGCTGGGCCGTGGATCCGAACGACAAGACCAAGTGGACGTTCAAGCTCCGCCCCGGGGTGAAATTCCACGACGGTTCCGACTTCACCGCCGAATCCGTGGTCTGGAACCTCGACAAGCTCCTGAAGAACGACGCGCCGCAATACGACGCCCGCCAGTCGGCCCAGGGCCGGACCCGCATCCCGGCGGTGGCGAGCTACAAGGTCGTCGATCCGATGACGCTGGAGATCACGACCAAGGCGCCGGACGCGACGCTGCCCTACCAGATCGCCTGGATCATGATCTCCTCCCCGGCGCAGTGGGAGAAGCTCGGCAAGAATTGGGACGCCTTCGCCAAGACGCCGTCCGGGACCGGCCCCTGGAAGCTCACTCTGTTCGCCCCGCGCGAGCGGGCCGAGATGGTGCCGAACGCCAATTACTGGGACAAGGACCGTATCCCCAAGCTCGACAAGCTCGTGCTGGTGCCCCTGCCCGAGGCCAATGCCCGCGTCGCCGCCCTCCGGTCCGGCCAGGTCGACTGGATCGAAGCGCCCGCCCCGGACGCCGTCGCCTCGCTCAAGGGCGCGGGCTTCAAGATCGTCACCAACACCTACCCGCACAACTGGACTTGGCACCTGTCGCGGGTCGAGGGCTCGCCCTGGAACGACGTCCGGGTGCGCAAGGCCGCCAATCTCGCCATCGACCGCGACGGCCTGAAGGAGCTGCTCGGGGGGCTCGCGGTGCCGGCCCAGGGCTTCATGCCGCCCGGTCACCAGTGGTTCGGCCATCCGAGCTTCAAGCTGACCTACGATCCGGCTGCCGCCAAGAAGCTGCTCGCCGAGGCTGGCTACGGCCCGAACAAGCCGCTCAAGATCAAGGTCGCGATCTCGGCCTCGGGCTCGGGCCAGATGCAGCCCCTGCCGATGAACGAGTTCGTGCAGCAGAACCTCGCGGAGGTCGGCATCCAGGTCGATTACGAGGTGGTCGAGTGGAACACCCTGATCAACATCTGGCGCGCGGGCGCCAAGGCGGACATCTCCCGCGGCGTCAGCGCGATCAACTACTCGTACTTCATCCAGGATCCCTTTACGGGCTTCATCCGTCATCTGCAGTCGAACTTCGCCCCGCCGAACGGCACCAACTGGGGTTATTACGCGGATCCCGAGATGGACAAGCTGTTCGACCAGGTCCGCAACACCTTCGACAAGGAGGCGCAGACGAAGGTCCTGGAGAAGGTCCACGAGAAGTACGTCGACGATGCGCTGTTCGTGATGATCACCCACGACGTCAACCCGCGCGCGATGAGCGCGAAGGTGCAGGGCTTCGTCCAGGCGCAGAACTGGTTCCAGGACTTCTCGCACATCACGATGGCGACGGCGGGTCGCTGAGGCGTCCCGGGCATCCCGCATCCGCGCGGGGACCGGCCCTGAACGCATCCGGGCCGGGACAGGCCTGCGTGACGGTGCGTCGATCGGCGCTCGATGTCGATCATGACCGCCGCGATCGTCCCCGACGCCCGTCCCGCCAGCGCGGGACGGGCAAGGACAGTTTGAACAGTCGAGTCACGGCAGCCGATGCTTCGCTACATTCTGAAACGTCTGGTCTACGTCACGCCCGTCGCGTTCGGCGTCAGCGTGGTCTGCTTCCTGCTCGTCCATCTCGCGCCGGGCGATCCCTTGAGCGCGATCCTGCCGGTGGACGCCACGCAGGCGACCATCGACGAGATGCGGGCGGCCTACGGCTTCGACAAGCCGCTGCCCATCCAGTACCTGATCTGGCTCTGGCACGTGCTGCACGGCGACCTCGGCACCTCGATCGCCACCGGGCGGCCGGTGCTCGGCGAGGTGACCCGCGCGGTCATCAACAGCCTGATCCTCGCCTCGGTCGCGACGCTGCTCGGCTTCACCTTCGGCACGCTTTTCGGCTTCGTGGCCGGCTACCGCCGCAACTCCATCCTCGACCGCTTCGCCTCCGCCCTCTCCGTGTTCGGCGTCAGCGTGCCCCATTACTGGCTGGGCATGGTGCTGGTGATCATCTTCTCGGCGACGCTGGGCTGGCTGCCGCCGACGGGCGCCGGGCCCGACGGCTCGGGCAACTGGCGGCCGGACTTCGAGCACCTGCGCTACATCATCCTGCCGGCAATCACGATGTCGGTGATCCCCACGGGCATCATCGCCCGCACGGTCCGGGCGCTGGTGGCCGACATCCTGTCGCAGGATTTCGTGGAGGCCCTGCGCGCGAAGGGCCTGAGCGAGGTCGGCGTGTTCAAGCACGTGGTACGCAACGCCGCCCCGACCGCGCTCGCGATCATGGGCCTGCAACTCGGCTACCTGCTCGGCGGCTCGATCCTGATCGAGACCGTGTTCGCGTGGCCCGGCACCGGGTTCCTCCTCAACGCCGCGATCTTCCAGCGCGACCTGCCGCTGCTCCAGGGCTCGATCCTCGTGCTGGCGATGTTCTTCGTGCTCCTCAACCTCCTCGTCGACGTGATGCAGACCGCCCTCGATCCGCGGATCGAGCGGGCGTGATCCGGAGACAGCCATGACCGCACCCGTCACCGCCGCCTCCATCGCCCTCGACGGCGCGCTCCCCGCCTCGCCGGTGGCCGAGGCCGAGGCCTACGCCCCCTCCCGCGGCTTCTGGGGCCATGTCGGCCACCGCCTCGTGCGCGACCCCGTCGCCATGGCGGCGGGCGGCCTGATCCTCCTCATCATCCTGGTGGCGATTTTCTCGCCCTGGATCACCCCGATGGACCCCTACAAGGGCTCGATGCTGCGCCGGCTGAAGCCCGTGGGCGACGCCACCTACTGGCTCGGTTCGGACGAGCTCGGCCGCGACATGCTGAGCCGCCTGATGGTGGGCGCGCGGCTCTCCTTGTTCATGGGCGTGACGCCCGTGCTCATCGCCTTCGCGATCGGCTCGGCCATCGGGATCCTGGCCGGCTATGTCGGCGGCTGGACCAACACGATCCTCATGCGCACCATCGACGTGTTCTTCGCCTTCCCGTCGGTGCTGCTCGCCATCGCGCTCTCGGGAGCGCTGGGCGCCGGCATCTTCAACGCCATCGTCTCGCTGACCTGCGTGTTCGTGCCCCAGATCGCCCGCGTCGCCGAGAGCGTCACCACCGGCATCAGGCGGCGCGACTACATCGACGCGGCCAAGCTGTCCGGCGCCTCGGCGCTGACGATCATGCGCGTGCAGGTGCTCGGCAACGTGGTGGGGCCGATCTTCGTCTACTCGACCTCGCTGATCAGCGTCTCGATGATCCTGGCCTCGGGCCTGTCCTTCCTCGGCCTCGGCGTGCGCCCGCCCGAGCCCGAATGGGGCCTCATGCTCAACACCCTGCGCACCGCGATCTACGTGAACCCGACCGTCGCGGCCCTGCCGGGGCTCGCCATCTTCATCGTCTCGATCTCGTTCAACCTGTTCTCGGACGGCCTGCGGACGGCCATGGAGATCCGCCAGTGAGCGTTTCGCCGATCCTCCAACCCGATCTCGACCCGCGCGACCGCGGCGGCCCCGCCCAGCCGCTGCTCTCGGTCTCGGGTCTCGTGAAGCATTTCCCCGTCCGCAGGGGCAACGGCCCCAAGCAGGTGGTGCGCGCCGTCGACGGCGTCGACTTCGAGACCCTGAAGGGCGAGACGCTCGGCATCGTCGGCGAGTCCGGCTGCGGCAAGTCGACCACGGCCAAGCTGCTGATGGGGCTGATCGAGCGCGATGCCGGCGAGATGCTGTTCGACGGCGAGGCGGTGGGCGGCCGCGCCTTGCCCTGGCGCGCCTATCGCCGGCAGGTCCAGATGGTGTTCCAGGACAGCTACGCGTCGCTCAATCCGCGGATGACGGTCGAGGCCTCGATCGCCTTCGGGCCCAAGGTCAACGGCGTGCCGAGCCGGCAGGCCGTGGAGCGGGCCCGCGCGCTCCTCGCTCGCGTCGGCCTGGAGCCGAAGCGCTTCGCCGGGCGCTACCCGCACGAATTGTCCGGCGGTCAACGGCAGCGCGTGAACATCGCCCGGGCGCTCGCCCTCGAGCCGCGCCTCGTGCTCCTCGACGAGGCGGTCTCGGCCCTCGACAAGTCGGTCGAGGCGCAGGTGCTCAACCTGCTGCTCGACCTGAAGGCCGAGTTCGGCCTGACCTACATCTTCATCAGCCACGACCTGAACGTGGTGCGGTTCATCTCCGACCGCGTGATGGTGATGTATCTCGGCCGCGTCTCGGAGATCGGCCCGTCCGACACGGTGCTGGCCGAGCCGGCGCATCCCTACACGCAGGCGCTTCTCCACGCGATGCCCTCGCTCGATCCGGACAATCGGACCGAGGTGGCGCTGCTCGCCGGCGATCCGCCGAATCCGATCGATCCGCCGCCGGGCTGTCGCTTCAACCCGCGCTGCCGGCTCGCCGAACCGGTCTGCGCGCAGGTCGAGCCGCCGCTCAACCCGATCGCGCCGCTGCACCGCGCCGCCTGCCTCGCCCGCCAGCCCGGCTCCGGGCACTCCGCCGCCCCGGCCGCGCAGGTCGCGGCATGAGCCTCGATTCCAAGAGCACCGACCGGAAGGCCACGATGGACCAGCCCGCCGTCGACCTCGCAGACCTCAAGGTCTCCTTCGGCAAGGTCCGGGTTGTGGACGGCGTCGATCTCACCCTGGAGCGCGGCCAGTGCATGGCGCTCATCGGGGAATCGGGATCCGGCAAGAGCGTGACGTTGCGCGCGATCCTGCGCCTGTTCCCGGAGGGCCGCTCCAAGATCAGCGGTCGGGTCGCGGTGGGTGGCCGCGACGTGCTGGCGCTGAGCCGGCGCGACCTCGCCGATTTCCGCGGCCGCACCGCGTCGATGATCTTCCAGGAGCCGCTGCTCGCCTTCGATCCGGTCTACACCGTCGGTCAGCAGATCACCGAGGCGATCCTGCGCCACGAGAAAATCCCGGTCGCCGAGGCGCGCGCCCGCGCCCTCGCGCTATTCGAGCGCGTCCGGATTCCGAGCCCGGCGCGGCGGCTCGACAATTACCCGCACGAGATGTCGGGCGGCATGCGCCAGCGCGCGATGATCGCCCTCGCGCTCGCCTGCCGGCCGCAATTGCTGCTCGCCGACGAGCCCACGACCGCCCTCGATGCCACGGTGCAGATCCAGATCCTGCTGCTCCTGCGCGAGCTTCAGCGGGATCTCGGCCTCTCGATCCTGATCGTGACGCACGATCTCGGCGCGGCGGTCGAGGTCGCGGATCGAATCAGCGTGATGTATGCCGGCCACATCGTGGAGACCGGCAGCGCCCGACAGATCGTGCGCGACCCGCATCACCCCTACACCATCGGCCTGTTGCGCAGCCGCGCGGAAGGGGCGCTCGACAAGGGCGCCCGGCTCCAGACCATTCCGGGCAGTCCGCCGGATCTATCCAACCGTCCGGACGGATGCCCCTTCGCCCCGCGCTGCTTCCTGGCCGAGGAGCGCTGCCGCCGCGAGCGTCCGCCTCTCGGCGCCGTCGAGCCGGGCCATCAGGCCGCGTGCTGGCGCACGAACGAGGCTGCGGCAGCCTTCAGAAGCGGACAGGCAGCGCCGGGCGTCGACGCCGCCCTTGAGCCGGCCTGAGGCTGAGACGCCTCGGCTCGGGCCGAGGGCGAACCGCCCGCGGCACCGATCCCGATCCTCCCGTTGCGGCCCCGACCCTTGGGGAACCTGGGGACTACGGCCACGTTGCCGCTTTTTTTCTGCCTTAATTTTCAGTTACGAATGTACACAATATTCAATGAGCCCGGAGAACGCGCCCTTCCGAACGGAGGGCGTAGTCTGTAGCGGATCAAGCAGACACCTCGATGGTCGCCCGCGTGCCCCTAATCGACACCGCCTCGCTCCGTTCCAAGGCCGGCCCCGTGAAGGCGTTCGCGCGCAAGCTGGGTCTGATCGCCGGTCTCGCGATCCTGCCGACCGCGGTGCTGGCCTATGCCGATCTCCTGCCGGACGCGCTGGACATGGGACTGTTCGGCCTCGACAAGCAGCCTGACGCGGACCTGCCGCATGTGGCGCGCCAGATCGCGATCGGCGCTCCCTTGCGTATTGTCGCCTTCGGCTCCTCCTCGACCGAGGGCGTCGGGGCGAGCTCGCCCGCCAAGGCCTACCCAGCCCAGCTCGAGGCCGGCCTGCGCAAGATGTACCCGGAACTCGGCGGCGTCACCGTGCTCAACCGCGGCATCGGCGGCGAGCATGTGGACGATATGCTGAAGCGCCTGGAGCGCGACGTGATCGCGGCCGAGCCCCAGCTCGTGATCTGGCAGACCGGCAGCAACGATCCCCTGCGCGGCGTCTCGATCGAGCATTTTCGCGAGGCGACGATGGGCGCCGTGAAGCGGATGCAGGAGGCCGGCATCGACGTGGTTCTGATGGAGCCGCAATGGTGCCCGACCCTTGAGGCGACGCCGGGATCGAGCCGCTTCCGCGACGCCGTCCGCGAGATCGGCGCCGAGCTCGACGTGCCGGTGATCCGCCGCGCCGAGCTGATGCACCGCTGGATCCGCGAGGGCCGCCTGACGCGCAAGCAGCTCTTCGCCGCGGACGGTCTGCACATGGCCGACGGCGGCTACGCCCTGCTGGCCGAGGCGACCGCCGAGGCGATCGTGCAGGACGCGGGATCCGCCAAGGTCGCCGAGCCGGTCGCCGAGTAGTTCCGGCCGGGGCAGCTCACACCGAGAGCCAGCGCAACACCTCGGCCTCGTTCATGCTCGCGCGCGGCCCCGCATCCACGACCTGCCCGCGATCCATCACCGCGTAGCTGTCGCAGAGATCGCGCGCCCACTCGAAATACTGCTCCACCAGCACGATCGCCATCTCGCCCTTGTCGCGCAGATAGGTGATCGCCCGGCCGATATCCTTGATAATCGAGGGCTGGATGCCCTCCGTCGGCTCGTCGAGCACCAGGAGCTTCGGGCGGGTGACGAGGGCGCGGCCGATGGCGAGCTGCTGCTGCTGGCCGCCCGAGAGGTCGCCGCCGCGCCGGTGCAGCATGTCCTTCAGCACCGGGAACAGGTCGTAGATCTCGCCCGGCACGTAGCGGTCGGCTCGCTTGCAGGGCGCGAAGCCGGTCTCGAGGTTCTCCTTCACCGTGAGCAGCGGGAAGATCTCGCGGCCCTGGGGCACGAAGGCGACACCGGCGCGCGCCCTGTCGTAGGGCGCGAGGCCGGAGAGGCGGGTATCGCCGAGGCTGATCGTGCCCTTGGCGATCGGCTGCTGGCCGACGATCGCCCGCATCAGCGAGGTCTTGCCGACGCCGTTGCGGCCGAGCACCGCGGTCACGCGCCCCGTCTCCGCCTTGAGCGAGACGCCGCGCAGCGCCTTGGCGGCTCCGTAATAGAGATCGATGCCGTCGACGGTGAGCATGGATCAGCGCCCCAGATAGACTTCGACGACCTTCGGGTCGGCCGAGACCGCGTCGATCGAGCCCTCGGCCAGCACCGCGCCCTCGTGCAGGCAGGTGACGCGGCATTGCAGGGCGCGCACGAAGTGCATGTCGTGCTCGACCACCACCACCGCGTGGTCCCGGGCGATCTCGCGCAGCAGCGTCGCCGTCTCGGCGGTCTCGGCATCGGTCATGCCGGCGACCGGCTCGTCGACGAGCAGCAGCTTCGGGTCCTGAGCGAGCAGCATGCCGATCTCCAGCCACTGCTTCTGGCCGTGCGAGAGGTCGGCCGCCGGCCGGCTCCGGTGGGCGATCAGCCCGACCTTGGTCAGCAGCGCGTCGATCCGATCGGCCGCGACCCGGTTGCGCCAGCCGAACAGCGAGGCGATCCCCGAGCGCGGGCCGGCGAGCGCCAGCAGGATGTTGTCGGCCACCGTATGGCTCTCGAAGACGGTCGGCTTCTGGAACTTGCGGCCGATACCGAGGTCGGCGATGGCGGGCTCGTCGAGCTTGGTCAGGTCGTGCACGCCGTCGAACAGCGCCGTCCCCGTATCGGGCCGCGTCTTGCCGGTGATGCAATCCATCATCGTGGTCTTGCCGGCCCCGTTCGGGCCGATGATCGCCCGCATCTCGCCCTTGTCGAGGGTGAGCGAGAGGCCGCGCAGCGCCCGGTAGCCGTCGAAGGTCACCCTGAGGTCGTCGAGGTACAGGAGCGCCTCGGTCGTCCGGCGCGTCTGCGCGGGTCCGGGCGCCAGGGCGAGGTCGGGGCGTCCCGGTGCGGTGGCGCTGACGGGCGCGAGGAGATCGGCGTCGCTCATCAGCCCTGGCCTTCCTCGGCGAGTTTCGGCGCGATCTCGGGCTCGGGCGGCAGCTTGGCCGCCGCACGGCGGGAGCCGAAGCGCTCGATCAGGCTGCCGACGATGCCCTTCGGCAGGAACAGCGTGACCAGCACGAACAGGGCGCCGAGGGCGAAGAGCCACGCATCCGGCATCGCGCCGGTCAGCACGGTCTTGGCATAGTTGACGATCACGGCACCGAGCGCCGCGCCGACGAGCGTGCCGCGCCCGCCGACGGCGACCCAGATCACCGCCTCGATGGAGTTGGTGGGGGCGAACTCACCCGGATTGATGATGCCGACCTGCGGCACGTAGAGGGCGCCGGCCACCCCTGCCATCATCGCCGAGACGGTGAAGGCCAGGGTCTTGTAGTGCTCGGGGCGGTAGCCGAGGAAGCGGGTGCGCGATTCCGCGTCGCGCACCGCGATCAGGATCTTGCCGTAGGCCGAGACCGTCATGAACCGGGCGACGAGGTAGCCGACGGCCAGCGCGATCCCGGTCGCCGCGAACAGCGCCACGCGCGTGCCCTGCGCCTGGACAGGGTAGCCGAGGATGTCCTTGAAATCGGTCAGGCCGTTGTTGCCCCCGAGCCCCATGTCGTTGCGGAAGAAGGCCAGCATCAGCGCGAAGGTCATCGCCTGGGTGATGATCGACAGGTACACGCCGGTGACGCGCGAGCGGAAGGCGAGCCAGCCGAAGACGAAGGCGAGCAGCCCCGGCACCGCCAGCACCATCACGGCCGCGAAGGCGAAGTGGTCGAAGCCGAGCCAGTACCAGGGCAGTTCCTTGTAGTTCAGGAACACCATGAAGTCGGGCAGGACCGGGTTGCCGTAGACGCCGCGCGGCCCGATCTGGCGCATCAGGTACATGCCCATCGCGTAGCCGCCGAGGCCGAAGAAGGCGCCGTGGCCGAGCGAGAGGATGCCGCAATAGCCCCAGACCAGGTCGAGGGCGAGGGCGAGCAGGGCGAAGGCGAGGTACTTGCCGAAGAGGGAGACGAGGTAGGTCGGCACGTGCAGTGGCGAGCCGTCCGGGAGCGCGAGGTTGAGGAGCGCCACCACCGCGCAGAACGCGGCGAGCGCGCCGAGGAAGATCCAGCCCTTCGGGTCGACCAGGCGGGTGCGGGTCATGCTCAGGACTCCACGGCCCGGCCCTTCAGCGCGAACAGGCCGCGCGGGCGCTTCTGGATGAACAGGATGATGAAGATCAGCAGCGCGATCTTGGCGAGCACCGCGCCGAAATACGGCTCGAACAGCTTGTTGGCGACGCCGAGCGTCAGGGCCGCGACGAGCGTCCCCCACAGGTTTCCGACGCCGCCGAACACCACGACCAGGAACGAGTCGATGATGTAGCCCTGCCCGAGGTTGGGGGAGACGTTGTCGATCTGCGACAGCGCCACGCCGGCGATGCCGGCGATGCCCGAGCCGAGCCCGAAGGTCATGGCGTCGACCCAGGGCGTGCGGATGCCCATCGCGGCGGCCATGCGCCGGTTCTGCGTCACCGCCCGGGTCTTCAGGCCGAACGAGGTCCTGCGCAGCACGAAGAGCAGCCCGAGGAACACCGCGAAGGAGAACAGGACGATCCACATCCGGCCCCAGGTGACGGCGAGGCCGAACAGGTCGAAGGTCCCGGTCATGAAGCCGGGCGAGCCGACCTCGCGGTTGGTCGGTCCGAAGATCGAGCGCACCGTCTGCTGCAGGATCAGGCTGACGCCGAAGGTGGCGAGCAGCGTCTCGAGGGGGCGTCCGTAGAGGTAACGGATGATGGTGCGCTCGATCAGGACGCCGACTGCGCCCGCGACCAGGAAGGCGCACGGGATGCTGATGGCCAGGGACCAGTCGAACAGGCCGGGCGCCCGCGCGCGGATCGCATCCTGCACGAGGAAGGTCGTGTAGGCGCCGAGCATCACCATCTCGCCGTGCGCCATGTTGATGATGCCCATCACCCCGAAGGTGATGGCGAGCCCGATCGCGGCGAGCAGCAGGACCGAGCCGAGGGAGATACCGTACCAGACGTTCTGGGTCGCGGCGATCACCGCCAGCCGGGTCTCGATCGCCGCAATGCCGCGGTCGGCGGCGGCCTTCACTGCCTCGCTCGGGTCGTTGGCCGAGAGCCCGCGCAGGATGGCGATGGCGTCGCCGTCGCCGCGGCCCTGGATCGGGGCGATCGCGGCGAGGCGGTCGGCCTCGGTGGTGCCGGGCCGCGCGATCAGCACGGCCGCGCGCGCCTCGCCGAGGAGGCGCTTCAGTCCCGCATCGCGCTCCTTCGCGAGGGCCGCGTCGAGGGCCGGCAGCGCGGCCGCGTCGCGGGCCTTGAACACCGCGTCCGCCGCCTCCCGGCGCTTGGCCGCGTCGGGACTGACCAGATTGAGCTGGCCCTGCGCGGCGTCGAGGGCGCGGCGGACCTTGTTGTTGGCACGCACCGGCTTCAACCCGTCCGCGGTCGCGGGTGCGCCGCCCTGCGCCTCGACCAGCGTATCGCCCCGCTTGATGAAGAGCGCCTTGTCGCCGGGCCGGTAGAACAGGCGGCCGTCGGCCAGTGCCGCCAGCACCGTGCCCGCGCGAGGGTCGCCGCTCGCGGCCAGGGCCGCGATGCCGGCCTCGATGTCGCCGTAGCTGTCGCTCGCCAGCCGGGCGTAGGCATCGGCCTGCTGCGCCGTGGCCGGCCCTGCCAGCGGGACCGCCAGCGGCCCCATCAGGACGAGGAGCAGGAGGAGCGGGAGGATGCGGATCATGCGGACGGCCGGGCTCCGGAGGGTGCGTCGCGGAGGCCCTCCGGGTTGCGGGAGGGCCCTCGGCTCGTTCAGGCCGGGACGGATCGTCCGGACAGGGCGGCTCCGCGGCGCAGCGGAACCGATCGGGCTCAGCGCGCCCGCCGAACCGGTTGCTCCGCCGCGCGGCATGGCAACAGAGAGGCGACGACCCGTTCGCTCCGGGCCGTCGCCGTGACGGGGCGCCTCAGGCGCCGCCGCACTTCTTGGTCTTGGTGTTGTAGTTGCCGCAATTGAGCTTCACCCAATCGGCCTCGAGGTCCTTGGATCCTTCGAGCTGCTTCGACCAGGCCTCGCCGGGAATCAGGCTGTCGGTCTTGTAGACGACGTCGAACTGGCCATCGTCCTTGATCTCGCCGATGAAGACGGGCTTGGTGATGTGGTGGTTGGGCAGCATCTTGGCGGTGCCGCCGGTGAGGTTCTTCTGCTCGATGCCCGGCAGCGCGGCGATGACCTTGTCGGGGTCGGTGCTGCCGGCTTTCTCGACCGCCTTCACCCACATGTTGAAGCCGATGTAGTGGGCCTCCATCGGGTCGTTGGTGACGCGCTTCGGGTTCTTGGTGAAAGCCTGCCACTGGTCGATGAAGGCCTTGTTCTCAGGCGTATCGATCGACATGAAGTAGTTCCACGCCGCGAGATGGCCGAGCAGCGGCTTGGTGTCGATGCCGGCGAGCTCCTCCTCACCGACCGAGAACGCGACGACGGGGATATCCGTCGCCTTGATGCCCTGGTTCGCGAGTTCCTTGTAGAACGGCACGTTGGCATCGCCGTTGATGGTCGAGACGACGGCCGTCTTCTTGCCGGCCGAGCCGAAGGATTTGATGGCCGAGACGCGCGTCTGCCAATCCGACTGGCCGAACGGGGTGTAGTTGATCGAGATGTCCTCGGGCTTCACGCCCTTCGACTGCAGATAGGCCTCGAGGATCTTGTTGGTGGTGCGCGGGTAGACGTAGTCGGTCCCTTCCAGCACCCAGCGCTCGACCTTCTCCTCGCGCATCAGGTAATCGACGGCCGGGATCGCCTGCTGGTTCGGCGCGGCGCCCGTGTAGAACACGTTCCGCTCGCTCTCCTCGCCCTCGTACTGGACCGGGTAGAACAGGATCGAGTTCAGCTCCTTGAACACCGGCAGCACGGACTTGCGCGACACGCTGGTCCAGCAGCCGAACACCGCCGAAACCTTGTCCTTGGCGATCAGCTCGCGGGCCTTCTCGGCGAAGAGCGGCCAGTTCGACGCTGGATCGACCACAACGGGCTCGAGCTTCTTGCCGAGCAGGCCGCCCTTCTTGTTCTGCTCCGCGATGAGCATGAGCATCGCGTCCTTGAGCGTCGTCTCGGAAATCGCCATCGTGCCCGAGAGCGAGTGCAGGATGCCGACCTTGATGGTCTCCTGCGCGCGGGCGGCGCTCACACCCAGCGCGGCGATCGCCAGGCCTCCGGACAGCGCCATGGCGGATGCCCAGGTCTTCAAACGTATCATGATGCGGCTCCCCGGCCGCGTTTACCGCGGCTCAGCTCGGCGCTTGAGCAAGCCGCATGCCATGATGCCGCAGCCGTGGCAGGCTCCTGTTTGAGCAGTGCCGTGCGTCTGATGACGCGCCTGCATCGGCAGGGAGCAGTGCGATGCAAATATGCCTATCTAATAGGCAGACGCTTCGGTGATCCTGGCGAATCCGCCGTGCCGTCGAAGTCGAACGGGCTTGCGCCTGAGAGCGTCGCTTTCCAGTGAGGCCTCTGCTAACGGCTCTGGCCGCGCCAGCCCGTACGTCGCGAGAAAGTCCCACGATGAATAAAGTCTCGGAGAGCACGATCGCGCTCATCGGGGCGCCGATCGAGGTCGGCACGAGCGAGGCTGGCGCGCTGATGGGCCCGGCCGCCCTGCGCACGGCCGGGCTCGTCCGGATCCTGCGCGATCTCGGCCACGTGGTGCGAGACGAGGGCGACCTCACGCCCGACGGTCCGGCCGATGCCCGCGGCCTGCCGGCCGTCGCGGCCTGGACCGGCGTCCTATCGCGGGCCGTCGAGGCGGCGCTGGCGGCGGGGTCCCTGCCGGCGGTGCTCGGCGGCGACCACAGCCTGTCCCTCGGCTCGGTCGAGGGCGCGATGCGGCACTGCGCGCGCGAGGGACGCCCGCTGTTCGTGCTCTGGCTCGATGCCCATGCCGACTTCAACACGCCGGAGACCTCCCCCTCCGGCAATCTCCACGGCATGCCGCTCGCCGCACTCTGCGGTGAGCCGGGCTTCGACGGCCTGTTCGCCGATCCGGCCCGCGCGCCGCTCGACCCGGAGCGGATCGACCTGTTCGGCCTGCGCTCGATCGATGCCGGCGAGCGTGCTCTGGTCAGCGCCCGGCGCGTCGGCGTGACCGACATGCGCCACATCGACGAGTTCGGCGTCGTGGCGCCCCTGCGGCGCATCCTCGAGCGCGTCGAATCGGCTGGCGGTCACCTGCATGTCAGCCTGGACGTGGACTTCCTCGACCCCTCGATCGCGCCCGGGGTCGGCACCACCGTGCCGGGCGGGGCGACCTTCCGGGAGGCCCATCTCATCATGGAGATGCTGCACGATTCCGGGCTGGTCCGTTCCCTCGACGTGGTCGAGCTCAACCCGTTCCTCGATGAGCGCGGTCGCAGCGCCCGCGTGCTGGTCGAGCTGGTCGCGAGCCTGTTCGGGCGCCGCATCCTCGACCGTCCGACCCCGCCGATCGAGGCCGTTCCGGGCAGCGGGCGCACCCAGCCGTGAACGCCGTGCCGCCGATCGCCCGAGCGGAGGTGAAGGCGCCCGAGCGCCAGCGCTCAGTCGGCCGCATCGCGCTCCGGGTCGGCGCTCCGGACGGCGGCGGCGCGGCGGAATTGCGCGACCTCGCCGAGTCGGGCCCGCTGCGCCTGCGCTTCCCGCGCCGCCACGGCGGCGAGGAGACCGAGGCGATCCTGGTCAACACCGCGGGCGGAGTCGCCTGCGGCGATGCCTTCACCGTGGAGATCGCGCTGGAGCGGGGTGCGCGCCTCTGCTTCACCAGCACGGCTGCCGAGAAGCTCTACCGCTCGGACGGACCCGTCTGCCGGATCGAGAACCGCGTCGCCCTGGCCGCGGGGGCGCGCCTCGCGTGGCTGCCGCAGGAGACCATCCTGTTCGACCGCGCCCGGGTGCGACGCAGCTTCACGGCCGATCTCGCCCCGGACGCGGCGCTCGTGGTGTTCGAGGCCGTCGCCTTCGGGCGTGCCGCGCATGGCGAGGTGCTGGGAGCCGGCCTGTTCGAGGATGCTTGGCGGGTGCGCCGGGCGGGCCGGCTCGTCCTGGCCGACACCCTGCGGCTCGACGGCGACCTCGCCACCCTCTTGGCGCGACCCGCGATCGGCGGCGGCTGCGGCGCCTGCGCCACCCTGCTGGATTGCGCACCCGGCGCCGAGGGCCGTCTGGAGGAGGCGCGCGCCCGTCTCGATGCGGCCGGTGCCGGCCTCGACGGCGTGTCATACGGCGCCAGCGCCTGGAACGGCCACCTCGCGATCCGCATGGTCGCCCGCGGAATCGGCTCGCTCCGCAGCCTCGCCGCGCGCTTCCTCGACGGCTATCGCGGGATCCCCCTGCCCCGGGTCTGGCAGAGCTGACCGGCCCCGTGCGGAAAACACCGCCCGGCCCGTTGCCCTCCGACATCCTCCTCTGCTAGAGACCCGCCACCCCCGATCCGGCCGCCCGGCTCTGGGGATCGCATCGGCAGCCCTTCGGGCCGGCCATGCCGGACGGCCTCGTGGCGGAGTGGTTACGCAGAGGACTGCAAATCCTTGCACCCCGGTTCGATTCCGGGCGAGGCCTCCAAGCTTACACATCTCAGCGTCGATAAAGCACCCGAGAACCCGGCCGGCCCTGTGTCCGCAGCCGGGTTTCGGTGCGTCGAACCGAGACCTGTCCCGCCACTCCGTGACACCGTTGTGACGCATGCGTCACACACCGGAGAAGCGGGCAAATCAGCGCTTGCCAGCCGCGGCGGGCCTGTGTAGACACCCGGCCGTGATCCCCGATAGCTCAGTTGGTAGAGCAGGCGACTGTTAATCGCCTTGTCGTAGGTTCGAGTCCTACTCGGGGAGCCATCGGCCCACCAGGGCCCCGCCATCCGACATCCCGACGTCCGCTCCGCCACGCGCTTCGCGCCGTCCGCGATACGGCGTTTCGGCACCATCCCCGGTCTCCCTCGTGCCGCCGTCGCGCCGAGCCTGCGCTCGGTCTATCGCCTTGCCGTGTCGGAGCGAGGTGCTCTCCGTCCGCATCTCCCGAAGCGCGCGACGCCGTGCGATAACGGGGCCGAGCGGGAGTTCGGACATGCACGACAGCGGCGACGACCACGGCCCCACCGATCATGCGCCCGACCACCCGCATGCGATGCCGGCCGCGGAGCGCTGGAAGCATGACGGCGTGCGGGTGATCCCGGGCGACCGGCTCGACCCCAACACCGCGCAGACGCCCGGCATGTTCCGGCAGGCCGCGATCAACGCCGCCCGCGTCGGCGCGCAGAAGATCTGGGCCGGCACCGTCGCGATCGCGCCGGATGCGAAGACCGGGGTGCATCATCACGGCGCGCTCGAGAGCGTGATCTACGTGGTCTCCGGCCGCGCCCGGATGCGCTGGGGCGAGCGGCTCGAATACGTGGCCGAGGCGGGGCCCGGCGATTTCATCTTCGTGCCGCCCTACGTGCCGCATCAGGAGATCAACGCCTCGCCGGGCGAGCCCCTGCACTGCGTGCTGGTGCGCTCCGACAACGAGGCGGTGGTGGTCAACCTGCCCGACATCGCGCCGGTGGAGCAGCCGGAGGCGGTCTACTGGGTCGACCCGATCCACGGGCACCCCTGAGCCGTCCGCCGCGTCGCGCTGGCTCGTCCGCGCCGGGACAGGCTTGACCCGGTGCCGTGCATGATCCTTGCTGCGGCCTCGCTTCCGCACCGACAGGCGAGGTTCCGCGTGCTCCTGACACCCCGCGAGAAGGACAAGCTCCTCGTCGCCATGGCCGCGCAGGTGGCACGCAACCGGCTGGCCCGCGGCGTGAAGCTCAATCATCCGGAGGCGGTGGCGCTCATCACCGATTACGTCGTCGAGGGCGCCCGCGACGGCCGCACGGTGGCCGAGCTGATGCAGGCCGGCGCCAGCGTCCTCACCGCCGACCAGGTGATGGAGGGGATTCCCGAGATGATCCACGACATCCAGGTCGAGGCGACCTTCCCGGACGGCACGAAGCTCGTCACCGTGCATCACCCGATCCGCGGGCCGGCCTCGGCCGATGTCCCCGGCACCGTGACGACGCTGCCCGGCGAGATCGTCTTCAACGCCGGAGCGGAGCGCACGGTGCTCGCGGTGGCCAATACCGGCGACCGCCCGATCCAGGTCGGGTCGCACTACCACTTCTTCGAGGTCAATCCGGGCCTCGTCTTCGAGCGTGAGAAGGCGCGGGGCCAGCGCCTCGACATCGCGCCGGGCACGGCGGTGCGCTTCGAGCCGGGCTCGACGCGGGAGGTGACCCTGGTGCCGCTGTCCGGCGGGCGCACGGTCTACGGCTTCCGCGGCGACGTGATGGGCGCGCTCTGATCATGGCCAACTCCCCCAAGCCCGCGAGCCTGCCGCGCGCCGCCTACGCCGACATGTTCGGTCCCACCACCGGCGATCGCATCCGGCTCGCCGACACCAGCCTGGAGATCACCGTCGAGCGCGATCTCACCACCTACGGCGAGGAGGTGAAGTTCGGCGGCGGCAAGGTCATCCGTGACGGCATGGGCCAGTCGCAGGTGACGAACCGGGACGGCGCCGTCGACACCGTGATCACCAACGCGGTGGTGCTCGACCATTGGGGCGTGGTGAAGTGCGACGTCGGACTCACCGGCGGCCGGATCGTGCGGCTGGGCAAGGCCGGCAACCCGGACGTGCAGCCGGGCGTCGACATCGTGGTCGGGCCGGGCACGGAGGTGATCGCGGGCGAGGGCAAGATCCTCACGGCCGGGGGCTTCGACAGCCACATCCACTTCATCTGCCCGCAGCAGATCGAGGAGGCCCTGTGCTCCGGCATCACCACGATGCTCGGCGGCGGCACGGGGCCGGCGCACGGCACCTTCGCCACCACCTGCACCCCCGGACCCTGGCACATCGCCCGGATGATCGAGGCGGCGGACGGTTTTCCGATGAACCTCGCCTTCGCGGGCAAGGGCAACGCCTCCCGTCCCGAGAGCCTGATCGAGATGGTGCGGGCCGGGGCCTGCGCGCTCAAGCTGCACGAGGATTGGGGCACCACGCCCCAGGCGATCGATACCTGCCTGACGGTGGCCGACGCCCACGATGTGCAGGTGATGATCCACACCGATACGCTGAACGAGTCCGGCTTCGTCGAGGACACCATCGCGGCCTTCGCGGGCCGCACCATCCACGCCTTCCACACCGAGGGCGCGGGCGGGGGGCACGCGCCGGACATCATCAAGGTGGCGGGGCTCGCTCACGTGCTGCCCTCCTCCACCAACCCGACGCGGCCCTACACGCGCAACACCATCGACGAGCATCTCGACATGCTGATGGTGTGCCACCACCTCGACCCGTCGATCCCCGAGGACCTCGCCTTCGCGGAGAGCCGGATCCGCAAGGAGACCATCGCCGCCGAGGACATCCTGCACGATCTCGGCGCGCTCTCGATGATGTCCTCGGACAGCCAGGCGATGGGCCGGGTCGGCGAGGTCGTAATCCGCACGTGGCAGACCGCCGACAAGATGAAGCGCCAGCGCGGCGCGCTCGCGGGCGACGCCTCCGGCACCGACAACCTGCGCGCCCGCCGCTACGTCGCCAAGTACACGATCAACCCGGCCATCGCTCACGGCGTCTCGCGCCACATCGGCTCGGTGGAGCCCGGCAAGCTCGCCGACTTGGTGCTCTGGACGCCGGCCTTCTTCGGGGTGAAGCCCGATCTCGTGCTCAAGGGCGGGATGATCGCCGCCGCCCCGATGGGCGACCCGAACGCCTCCATCCCGACGCCCCAGCCGGTGCATTACCGCCCGATGTTCGGCGCCTACGGCCGGGCGCCCTTTGCCACGGCGCTGACCTTCGTGTCGAAGGCCGCCGTCGAGGACGGCCTGCGCGAGCGGCTGGGCGTCCAGAAGCAGCTGGTGGCGGTGGAGAACGTGCGCGGCGGCATCTCCAAGAAGAGCATGGTGCTCAACGACGCCACGCCGGTGATCGAGGTCGACCCCGAGACCTACGACGTGCGCGCCGACGGCGAGCTCCTGGTCTGCGAGCCGGCCGAATTGCTGCCGATGGCGCAGCGCTATTTCCTGTTCTGACCGTCGATCCCCCGAGTTCCATGATCCGCGCAACCCGCCTCCTCCGCCGCGACGCCCTCGCGGGCGGCGAGATCGTCGACCGCGTCGTGCTCGATCACGGTGACCGCCATCGCCGCCGCGTCGCCATGCGGGGTGTGGGCGGGCTCGCCTTCCTGCTCGATCTGGCCCAGCCCGCCCGCCTCGACGACGGCGATGCGCTGGTGCTGGAGGACGGGCGCCTCGTCTGGGTCGAGGCCGCGCCCGAGCGCCTGCTGGAGATCCGCGCTCCGAGCGCGCACGCCCTGAAGCGCCTGATCTGGCACATCGGCAACCGGCACATCCCGGCCGAGATCGGCGAGGAGGCGGTCTATATCGGGGCCGACCACGTGCTGGCCGAGATGGTGCGCGGCCTCGGCGGCAGCGCCGAGCCGGTGATGCGCCCGTTCCATCCGGAAGGCGGGGCCTACGCGGGCGAGCCGGGCCAGCACGGGCATCACGGGCACGATCACCCGCACCCGCATCCCCATCCGCACCCCCATGCGTGATGCCCTGCGCCTGATGGCGTGGCTGTCTCCGGGCTATCCGGTGGGCGCCTACGCCTACTCGCACGGGCTCGAATGGGCGGTGGAGGCGGGCGACGTCCGCGACGAGGCAGGCCTCGCCGCATGGCTCGCCGATGTCGTGGCGCGCGGCAGCCTGCGCAACGACCTGATCCTGCTCGGCCACGCCCACGGTGCCGTCGCGGATGCGGCGATGCTCGCCGAGGTGAACGACCTCGCCCTGGCGCTGGCGCCCTCGCGGGAACTCCATCTGGAGACGAGCCAGCAGGGCCGCAGCTTCCTCGACGCCACCCTCGGCGCCTGGCCCTGCGCCGCGCTCGCCGCCATCGGCGCGATCCTTCCCGGCGCGGTGGCCTACCCGGTCGCGGTCGGGGCGGCTGCGGGCGCGCACGGCATCGCGGCGGGCTCGGCGCGCGCCGCCTACGGCCTCGCCTTCGTCCAGAATCTCGTCTCGGCCGCCCTCCGCGCCGCGCCGGTGGGACAGGCCGCGGGCACGCGGGTGATCGCCGGCCTCGTGCCGGAGGTCGAGGCGCTGGCGGAGGCGGTCGGCTCCCTCGGCCTCGACGCGCTCGGCTCGGCGACGTTCCGGCTCGATCTCGGCTCGTTCCGGCACGAGACCCAGTATTCGCGGATCTTCCGGTCGTGAGCGGGCTCGACCTCGCCCGCCTGCGCTCCGAGACGCCGGGCGTCCGGCACGGCATCCACCTCAACAATGCCGGCGCCGCGCTGATGCCCGCGCCCGTGGTCGAGGCCGTGAAGGCCTATCTCGACCTGGAGGCGGCCCATGGCGGCCACGGTGCGGCCGAGCGCGAGGCGACGCGCCTCGCCGCCGTCTACGCGAGCGTGGCCCGCCTGATCGGGGCGGTGCGCGACGAGATCGCCCTGGCCGAGAGCGCGACGCGGGCGTGGCAGATGGCGTTCTACGCGCTGGCCCGCACGCTCCGGCCGGGCCAGCGCCTGCTGGTCGGCCGCACGGAGTTCGGCGCCAACCTCGTCGCCCTGCGCCAGGTCGAGCGGGCGACCGGCGCGCGGATCCAGGTGATCCCGTGCGACCCGGACGGCCGCATCGACGTGGCGGCGCTCGCCGGCCTGATCGACGCCGACGTTCGGCTGATCGCCGCGACGGCGATCCCGTCGAATGGCGGGCTGGTCAACCCCGTGGCGGAGATCGGACGCCTCGCCCGAGCCCACGGCGTGCCGTTCCTGCTCGACGCCTGCCAGATGGTCGGCCAGCGCCCGGTCGACGTCGCGGAGTTCGGATGCGACATGCTCGTGGCGACCGGCCGCAAGTTCCTGCGCGGACCGCGCGGCACCGGGTTCCTCTACGTGCGGCGCGTCTGGCTCGACCGGCTCGAGCCGGCGATGCTCGACCATTTCGGGGCGCCCCTCGACGGCGCCGGCGGCTACCGCCTGCGCCCCGACGCGCGCCGCTTCGAGACCTACGAACACGGCCACGCCGCCCGCCTCGGCCTCGGCGTTGCCGTGGATTACGCCCTCGACCTTGGGCTCGAGCGGATCGCGGCGCGCTGCACCGCTCTGTCGCGCCGGCTGCGCGCGGGCATCGCCGCGCTGCCGGGGGGCCGCACCCACGATGCCGGGCCCGATCCGGCGAGCCTGGTGACGCTGACCCTGGCCAACCACGCGGCCGAGTCGATCCGGGCGGCGCTCGCCGAGGCCGGCATCGCCTCCGGGCTGTCGCTTCACGCCGCTGCCCCCCTCGACGCGGAGGCGCGGACGTTGCCGCCCCTCGTGCGGCTCTCGCCGCACGCCTACAATTCCGAGGACGAGATCGCCCGCACGCTGGACGTCCTGACCCGGCTCGCGGCCTGAGGAGACGCGCCCATGACATCGCATAACGGACCCCTGCGCGTCGGCATCGGCGGCCCGGTCGGCTCGGGTAAGACCGCCCTGATGGAGCAGCTCTGCAAGCGCTTCCGCGACCGCTACGAGATCTGCGCCATCACCAACGACATCTACACCAAGGAGGATGCCCGGATCCTCACGGTGGCCGGCGCACTGCCGGAAGAGCGCATCATGGGTGTCGAGACCGGCGGCTGCCCCCACACGGCGATCCGCGAGGACGCCTCGATCAACCTCGCGGCGGTGGCCGAGATGCGCCGCCGCTTCCCGAAGCTCGACGTGGTGCTGATCGAATCCGGCGGCGACAATCTCGCGGCGACGTTCTCGCCGGAACTCGCCGACATCACGCTGTACGTCATCGACGTCGCGGGTGGCGAGAAGATCCCCCGCAAGGGCGGTCCCGGTATCACGCGCTCGGATCTGCTCATCGTGAACAAGACTGATCTCGCACCCCTTGTCGGCGCCGATCTCGGGGTGATGGAATCCGACACGAAGCGGATGCGCGGTGATCGTCCCTACGTCTTCGCCTCGTTGCGGGACGGCGCGGGTGCCGACACCGTCGCGCGCTTCATCGAGACGGCCGGCGGCCTGGCGTAGGCGCAGACGTGAAACGGCCACCGGGTCCATAGAACCCGGTGGCCGTTCTGGTCATGGTGATGGCCCGCCCGGGGGCCATCGGGTTTGCGTGGTGACCGGGGGGCTTAGCGCCCGACGGTCCCGCCCGTGCCGGTCGGGGCGCCCGTCGTGCCCGGGCCGCGCATGCCGGCGGCGCCCGGCGCCGTGGTGCCCGTCGAGGGACCGGTCGTCACGGTCGAGCCGGTGGTGGCGCCGCGGGCCGCCGTATCGGCTGCGGACGAGCTGGTGGTCGAACCGCCCGCAACGTTGCCGCCGGATCCGTTGCCACCCGGAGCACCCTGGGCCCAGGCACCACTGGAGAGAGCCAGCACGAGCGAGGCGGCGGCGGCAGCTGTCATGAATCGCATTATTCTGTCCTTGCGAGCGTTTCCGATGGGGGTCCAACGTCCGCAGAACGCAGAAAGTTCAGATCCAGGGTCGAGCCGACCCGGTTATACCCTCCTCCTCTATGCTTTGGCGGAGCCATAACCGTCGCCGTCGAGGCGTCGGGTTTGGGGGATGCTCGGCGCGGGACGCGGGCCCTCGCACCCGCGCTCAGCAGATCCGCCAGCGACTCTCGAGCCCGGTGAGGCGGAGGAGTTCCTGCGCGGCTCGCTCCAAGCGGTCGGCCGGGCGGCTGATGAGCGGCGGTTTCGCTCGGAAGCCGAACCGGTGCATCGTCTCCTGCACCAACGCGGCGATCTGCGCCTCGACCTCGCCGGGGATCGGCCGGCCGGCCCACTCGTTCGGGACGGCCGCGCGCGCCGGCGCGACCACCGCGTCCCAGCTCGTGCCCCAGGCCAAGCGGGCGAAGCGCTCACGGCTTTGGTAGGTCCAGTCGTCGATCCGGCCGTGATACTCGGGCGCGTCGCCGCGGAACGGCTCCGGGTCGAGCCCGCGCGCCCAGGCCGCCTGATCGAGGGCGTGGCCGATCCTGCGGGGATGGCCCGCCGCCTGCCGATGCGCCCCGAGGAGCCGCAGCCGGCGCGAGGCCTCGACGGCGATCGGACCGGAACTCCGGTTCGTCGCGTAGGAGAGCGCGCCCGCTCCGATCAGCGGGGCGAGGCGGCTCGCGAGACCCAGCGCCGCGAAGGCGCGGCCGACGAGCGGCGCCTCCGAGCGCCGGTCGGCAAGCGGCACCGCCGTGACGCGGCCGTCCGCGGCCTCGGCCCACGGCGCGACCAAGGCGCGGTAGTCGAGGCGCCCGGAACGCCAGTGCCCGCGCAGGTAGTCGCGGAAGCTTCGCGTCTCCCGCACGAGCTGGGCGCGATGCGCGTAGGCCGAGTTCAGGAAGCCGCAGGGCGGCTTGACCATCATCAGGACCTCGAGAGCGAAGCCGCGCCGCGCGAGCATCTCCCGCAGCGTCTCGGGCACGCGGAAGCGCGGCCGCTGCACCGAGAAATCCTCGTAGGAGAGGATCACCGTGTCGGCCTGCGTGTCGCGCAGGGCCGTGTCGAGCCGTGCCAGGATCGCCGCGCGCTCGCCAGGGCCGCGCCGTCCGTCGAGGGCCTCGCCCAGAGGCTGGTGGTTCACATCCGCGTCGGGATGCGCGCCCGGCGGGGCGAGTTCGGGATAGAGCAGGCCGGCCTCCGCCAGGCGGGGCCGCAGCCCGGCGAGCACCTCCTGCAGGGAGGTGGACCCCGTCCGGGGCATTCCGATATGGATGATCGCTCGACGCATTCCGCTTCCTCCGCCCATTCTGGGTCTTCCCCGCCGCCCCTTTCCCCTCGAAGTGTGACGATGATCGACCTAACGCTCGCCGCTGCCCGGACCATCGTCGCGACCGCCCTGGAGGCGGCGCGGGCACGCGGCCTGAAGCCGCTCGCCGTCGTCGTCTATGACGCCCGTGGATCTCTGAAATGTGTCCAAGTGGAGGACGGCACCGCCCTGCGCCGCGCCGAGATTGCGGCCGGCAAGGCGAACGGGGCCCTGGCTCTCGGGATCGGTTCCCGGGCGATCCATGCGCGGGCCGAGGCGCAGGCCTATTTCGTCGCGGCCGCCGGCGCCCTCGCGGGTCCGGCCGGCCTCGTTCCGGTGCCGGGCGGTGTGCTGATCCGCGCGGCCGACGGCCGGCTGCTCGGCGCGGTTGGCATCTCGGGCGATACCTCCGACAACGACGAGATCTGCGCGCTCGCGGGGATCGAGGCGGCCGGCCTCGTCGGCGAGACCGGCGCCTGACGCGCATGCGCCGCCGCGACTGGCTGGGCGGGGCGGCGGCGCTCTGCGCGTTCCCGGCTCCCGCGCGGGCCTCGGCCGCCGCCCTCTACCGCCGCGGCAACGACGCGGATCCCGAGACCCTCGATCCGCACCGCTCCTCCACGGTCGCCGAGGCGCATATCCTGCGCGACCTGTTCGAGGGGCTCCTGACCTACGACAATGCCGGCGCGATCATCCCCGGAATGGCCGAGAGCTGGACGATCTCCGCGGATCGCCGGACCTATACCTTCCGGCTGCGCGGCGACGCGCGTTGGTCGAACGGCGAGCCGGTTGAGGCGCAGGCCTTCGTCTACGCGCTGCGCCGGATCCTTCGGCCGGAGACGGCGGCGAAGTACGCCGAGGTGCTCTATCCGATCCGCAACGCCGCTGCGGTCAATCGCGGTGACCGCCCGTCCGAAGATCTCGGCGTCGCCGCGCCCGACCCCCGCACCCTCCTGCTCGGGCTCGATCAGCCGACCCCCTACATCCTCGAACTGCTTACCCACCAGACCGCCCTACCGGTCCATGCGCCCACGGTCGAGCGTTACGGCGACGCCTTCACCCGCCCCGGCAATCTCGTCTCGAACGGACCCTACCGCCTGCGCGACCGGGTGCCGAACGACCGCATCATCCTGGAGCGCAATCCGCATTACCACGCGCGGGCCGAGGTCAGCATCCCGGAGGTCGCCTTCCTGCCGACGCCGGACCTGTCGAGCGCGGTCCGCCGCTACGCCGCCGGGGAGATCGACTCGCTGGCCGACCTGCCGGGCGATCAGATGGCCTCGCTGCGGGCCCGCTTCGGCGCTCAGGTCGTGCTGGGCCCGTCGCTCGGCGTCTACGCGCTCGCCGTGAACAGCCGGAAGCCGCCCTTCGACGACGTGCGGGTCCGACGCGCGCTCTCGCTGGCGATCGACCGCCCATACCTCGCCGAGGCCCTGTGGGGCGGCACGATGAGCCCGGCCTACTCGCTCTGCCCGCCGGGCCTCGACAATTACCGTCGGCCGCCCGAGACGCCGGGGCGCGAAGGCCTGCCGATCGACCACGAGGAGGAGGCGCGCCGCCTGCTCGCCGAGGCCGGGTTCGGGCCGGGGCGGAGCCTGCGGATCGAGTACCGCTTCAACACCACCGACAACAACCGCAACACCGCGGTGGCGCTGGCCGAGATGTGGCGCGACCTCGGCATCGAGACCCGCTTCATCTATACCGACGCCAAGACGCATTTCGCCTATCTGCGCGATGGCGGCGATTTCGACGTCGCCCGGATGTCCTGGATCGCCGACTACTCGGACCCGCAGAACTTCCTGTTCCTGCTGCGCTCGGGCAACGACGGCATGAACCCCGGCCGCTACGCCAACCCGGATTACGACGCTCTCCTCGACGCGGCCGCCGCCGAGCCCGACGTCGCGGCGCGTGCCGGCCTGCTCTACCGCGCGGAGAGCCTCCTCATGCGCGACCTGCCCTGGATCCCGGTGATGCACACCCGCTCGAAGGCGCTGATCAGCCCGCGCTTGCACGGCTACATCCCGAACCTGCGCAACGCCGCCCCGACGCGCTTCCTGAGCCTCGACGCATGACCCGGCGCGCCATGATCCTCTCGGCGGCCCCATGCCCGGCCTGATCCTGCGCCGTCTGCTCCAGGCGGTCCCGACCCTCGTGGCCGTCGTGGCCGCGAGCTTCTTCCTGATGCGGCTAGCGCCGGGCGGCCCGTTCGACCTGGAGCGCCCCCTGGCTCCGGCGGCGATGGAGAACCTGCGCCGCGTCTACGGGCTCGATCAGCCCCTCGTCGTGCAGTTCGGCCACTATCTCGCGGCGCTCGCGCAGGGCGATCTCGGGCCCTCCTTCTCCTACCGCGACCTCGGCGTCGCCGATCTGCTGCGCCGCGGCCTGCCGGTCTCCCTGACGCTGGGCGGCCTCGCGCTAGTCCTGGCGCTGGCGCTCGGCATCGGGTTCGGTACGCTCGCGGCACTTCGCCAGGGCGGCCCGGTCGACCGCGCGGTCGGGCTCGTCGCGGCCCTCGGCCTGTCGCTCCCGAGCTTCGTCGTCGCGCCGCTGCTGCAGATCGCCTTCGGGCTGGCGCTCGGCTGGCTGCCGCTCGGCGGCTGGAACGGCGGCGCGCCCGCCCATCTGGTCCTGCCGGTCTTCACCCTCGCCCTGCCCCAGGCCGGGGCGATCGCGCGCCTCACCCGGGCCTCCCTCGCCGAGGCCCTGCGGGCGCAGCCGGTGCGGACCATGCGCAGCCTCGGGCTGCCGCCGGCCCGGGTGCTGCGCCACGCCCTGCGCGGCGCGCTCCTGCCCGTGATCGCGCTGGCCGGTCCGCTCGCCACCGGCCTCCTCACGGGATCGGTGGTGGTGGAGACGATCTTCGGTCTGCCGGGGATCGGCCGCTACTTCGTCGAGGGCGCGCTCAACCGTGACTACACGCTGGTGATGGGCACGGTGGTGCTGGTCGGCACCTTCGTAATCGCCCTGAACCTGCTCTCCGATCTCGTCGCCGCCTGGGCCGATCCGCGCCTGCGGATCTCCGCGTGAGCGGCGCGCCGCGTGGTCCCGCGCCCGGCCGGCTCGGACGCCGCCTCCTCGGGGATCGCTACGCGCTCGGCGCCCTCCTCGTGCTGGCCGCGGTGACGCTCGCCTGCCTGATCGGTCCGGCGCTCACCGGGCACGCGCCCGAGCGGTCCTACCCGGACCTGCGCCAGCTCGGGGCCGGCCTCGCGGCGCAGCCGGATGCGGACCGGCTGCGTCCGGCTCTCGACCGGCTCGCCTTCCGCATGCGCGCCGGGGTGGAGGGCGCGGAGATCTCGGGCCGGACGCTCCGGCTCGTCCTCGTCTCCGAGACCCCGATCGACCGACGAAGCCTCGTCTATCTGCCCCGCTCCGACCTGTTCGGCGCCCCGACGGTGACGGAGGCCTCCGCGGACGGGCGGCGCCTCGTCCTCGCCGTACCGGTGCGGCGCCTCCACTTCCTCCTCGGCACCGACGTGCACGGACGCGACCTTCTGAGCCGCAGCCTCGTCGCTGGCCGGGTGTCCCTGCTGATCGGGCTGGTTGCGACCCTCGTCGCCCTGCTGATCGGCGTCGCCTACGGCGCCGTGGCGGGGTTCGCCGGCGGCGCGGTCGATGCGGCGATGATGCGCCTCGTCGACATCCTCTACGCGCTGCCCTTCGTCTTCCTGGTCATCGTCCTGGTGGTGTTCTTTCGCCCCGGCCTCGGGCTGATCCTCGTCGCCATCGCCTCGGTCGAATGGCTCGACATGGCCCGGATCGTCCGGGGGCAGGCCCTGTCCCTGCGGCGGCGCGACTTCGTGCGTGCCGCCGAGGCGATGGGCCTGCGCACGCGCACGATCCTCGTGCGCCACATCGTGCCGAACGCGCTCTCGCCGATCATCGTGGCGGCGACGCTGCTGGTACCGCGGGTGATCCTGCTGGAGAGCTTCCTGTCCTTCCTCGGCCTCGGCGTGCAGGAGCCGCAGACGAGTTGGGGCGTGCTGGTGGCCGAGGGCGCGCGGTCGATCGAATCGGCGCCGCATATGCTCGCCGCGCCCGCCGGCTTCCTCGTCGCCACGCTGATCGCCCTCAACACCCTGGGCGACCGCCTCGCCGACGCCGCCGATCCGCGGAGCGGCTGACGGCACGAAAAAGGGCGGCCCCGCCGGGGACCGCCCTTCATCTCGTCAATCGTGCCGCGGGATTACTCCGCGGCTGCCGGCGGAAGGTTCTCGAGGCCGACGCCGCTGTCGGTCTGCTTCTGCTGCAGGATCATCTTGTCGCGACGCCGCGCAACGGCGCGGATGTCGGCGACCATCGAGCCCGTGCCCGCCGGGATGAGCGAGCCGACGATGACGTTCTCCTTGAGGCCCTCCAGCGTGTCGACCTTGCCGTTGACCGCCGCCTCCGTGAGGACGCGGGTGGTCTCCTGGAACGAGGCCGCCGAGATGAACGACTTCGTCTGCAGCGAGGCCTTGGTGATGCCGAGCAGCACCGGCACGCCGACGACCGGCTTCTTGCCCTCCGACAACAGCTTCTCGTTGATGTCGGTCAGCTCGGTGCGGTCGATCTGGTCGCCCGTGATGATGTCCGAATCGCCGCCATCGGTCACCTCGACCTTCTGCAGCATCTGCCGGACGATCACCTCGATGTGCTTGTCGTTGATGGACACGCCCTGGAGCCGGTAGACCTCCTGGATCTCGTTGACGAGGTAGGCGGCAAGCTCCTCCACGCCCTTGATCGCCAGGATGTCGTGCGGCGCCGGGTTGCCGTCGACGATGTAGTCGCCGAGTTCCACCACGTCCCCGTCCTGCAAGTGGATGTGCTTGCCCTTGGGGATCAGGTACTCGACCGCCTCCGAACCGTCGTGCGGCGTCAGCGTCAGCCGACGCTTGTTCTTGTAGTCGCGGCCGAACTGGATGGTGCCGGACTTCTCGGCGATGATCGCCGCGTCCTTGGGACGACGCGCCTCGAACAGCTCCGCCACCCGCGGCAGACCGCCGGTGATGTCGCGGGTCTTGGCCGAGTCGGTCGAGACGCGGGCGAGGATGTCGCCGGCCTTCACCGTGCTGCCCGGGTCGTAGCCGATGATGGCGTCGACCGGCAGCAGGTAGCGGGCCTCGGATCCGCGCGGCAGCTTGATCGGCTTGCCGTCCTGATCCGTGATCACCATCGCGGGCTTGAGGTCCGAGGTCCGGGCCGAGCCGCGCCAGTCGATGACGACGCGCTTGGAGATGCCCGTCGACTCGTCCGCCGTCTCGGTGATGGACTGGCCGTCGTACAGGTCCTCATAGGCCACGATGCCGTCGACTTCGGTGAGGATCGGACGGGTGTAGGGATCCCACTCGGCGATCCGCTGCCCGCGCTTGATCTTGTCACCTTCGTCGACGCGCACGCGCGCGCCGTACTGGAGCCGGTGCACGGCCCGCTCGGCCCCGTCGGAGCCGACGATCACCACCGCCACGTTGCGCCCGGTGGCGACGAGATCGCCGTCCGAGTTCTTCGCCAGCGCCCGGTTGCGGATCTTGATCGTGCCTTCGAAGCTCGACTCGATGAAGGACGAATCCGCGATCTGGGCCGCACCGCCGATGTGGAAGGTGCGCATGGTGAGCTGGGTGCCCGGCTCGCCGATCGACTGCGCCGCGATGACGCCGACGGCCTCGCCCATGTTGACGGGCGTGCCGCGGGCGAGGTCGCGCCCGTAGCAGGTGGCGCAGACGCCGCTCTTCGTGGCGCAGACCAGCACCGAGCGGATCTTCACCTCCTGGATGCCCGCGGCCGTGATGGCCGGCAGGTGCTTCTCCTCGATCGTCTCATTGGTCTTGACGATCACGGTGCCGTCCTGGGCGACCAGATCCTCCGCCGTGGCGCGGCCGAGGATGCGGGTGGCCAGGGTCGCGACGACCTGACCGGCATCCACGATGGCGCGCATGCGGATGCCGTTCGTCGTGCCGCAATCGACCTCGCGGATCACGGCGTCCTGGGCCACGTCGACGAGGCGGCGGGTCAGGTAGCCGGAATTCGCGGTCTTGAGCGCGGTGTCGGCGAGACCTTTGCGGGCGCCGTGGGTCGAGTTGAAGTACTCGAGAACGTCGAGGCCTTCCTTGAAGTTCGAGATGATCGGCGTCTCGATGATCTCGCCGGACGGCTTGGCCATCAGGCCGCGCATGGCCGCGAGCTGCTTCATCTGCGCCGGCGAACCGCGCGCACCGGAGTGGCTCATCATGTAGATCGAGTTGACCTGCTTGTCGGCGCCGTTCTCGTCCTTCTGCACCGACGAGATCCGGCCCATCATCTCCTGGGCCAGCTTGTCGGAGCACTTCGCCCAGGCGTCGACGACCTTGTTGTACTTCTCACCCTGGGTGATCAGGCCGTCGTTGTACTGCTGCTCGTAATCCTTCACGAGCGTGCGGGTCGCGTCGACGATGGTCCACTTGTTGTCGGGCACCACCATGTCGTCCTTGCCGAACGAGATGCCGGCCTTGAACGCGTGGGTGAAGCCCAGCCCCATGATGCGGTCGCAGAAGATCACCGACTCCTTCTGACCGCAGTGGCGGTAGACGGTGTCGATCATCGCCGAGATCTCCTTCTTGGTCATCAGCTTGTTGACGACGTCGAAGGGCACCTTGGCGTGCTTCGGCAGCGCGCCCGACAGGATCACGCGGCCCGGGGTGGTGTCGTAGGTCTTGGTCAGGGGCTTGTTGTCCGGGCCGATGCCGGTCCAGCGCCACTTGATCTTGGAGTGCAGCTTCACCGCGCCCGCCGCGAGCGCGTGCTCCAGCTCGCCGATGCTGCCGTAGACGCCCTGCATCGGGTTGGTCTTGTTGGTCGCGTCGAACGCGCCGATCAGGCCCTCGCCGACGATCGACAGGTAGTAGAGGCCGAGCACGATGTCCTGCGACGGCACGATGATCGGCTGACCATTGGCCGGGTGCAGGATGTTGTTCGTCGACATCATCAGGACGCGCGCCTCCAGCTGAGCCTCGAGGCTCAGGGGAACGTGCACGGCCATCTGGTCGCCATCGAAGTCGGCGTTGAACGCGGCGCAGACCAGCGGGTGCAGCTGGATCGCCTTGCCCTCGATCAGCTTCGGCTCGAAGGCCTGGATGCCCAGGCGGTGGAGCGTCGGCGCCCGGTTGAGCATCACGGGATGCTCGCGGATGACCTCATCGAGGATATCCCAGACCTCGGGCTTCTCCTTCTCGACGAGCTTCTTGGCCTGCTTGACGGTGGCCGAGAAGCCCTTGGCGTCGAGGCGCGCGTAGATGAAGGGCTTGAACAGCTCCAGCGCCATCTTCTTCGGCAGGCCGCACTGGTGCAGCTTCAGTTCCGGACCGACCACGATGACCGAGCGGCCCGAATAGTCGACGCGCTTGCCGAGCAGGTTCTGGCGGAAGCGGCCCTGCTTGCCCTTCAGCATGTCGGCGAGCGACTTCAGCGGGCGCTTGTTGGCGCCCGTGATGACGCGGCCGCGGCGGCCGTTGTCGAACAGCGCATCCACCGCCTCCTGAAGCATGCGCTTCTCGTTGCGGATGATGATGTCGGGCGCGCGCAGCTCGATCAGCCGCTTCAGGCGGTTGTTGCGGTTGATGACGCGGCGGTAGAGGTCGTTGAGATCGGACGTGGCGAAGCGGCCGCCGTCTAGGGGGACGAGCGGGCGCAGGTCCGGCGGGATCACCGGCACCACGGTCAGGATCATCCACTCGGGACGGTTGCCCGACATCTGGAACGCCTCGATGATCTTGAGGCGCTTCAAGAGCTTCTTGGGCTTCAGCTCCGAGGTCGTGACGGCGATCTCCTCGCGCAGATCGTTGGCGATCTTGTCGAGGTCGAGCTCCTGCAGGATGCGCCGGATGGCCTCGGCGCCGATCATCGCCGTGAAGGAATCCTCGCCGTACTCCTCCTGGGCGCGCAGGTACTCCTCCTCCGACAGGAGCTGGCGCTCCTTGAGGGGGGTGAGGCCCGGCTCGATGACGCAGTAGGACTCGAAGTAGAGGATCCGCTCGAGGTCCTTGAGGGCCATGTCGAGCAGAAGGCCGATGCGCGAGGGCAGCGACTTCAGGAACCAGATGTGGGCGACGGGCGCGGCCAGCTCGATATGGCCCATGCGGTCGCGCCGCACGCGCGCCAGGGTGACCTCGACGCCGCACTTCTCGCAGATGACGCCCTTGTACTTCATGCGCTTGTACTTGCCGCACAAGCACTCGTAATCCTTGATGGGCCCGAAGATGCGCGCGCAGAACAGGCCGTCGCGCTCGGGCTTGAAGGTCCGGTAGTTGATCGTCTCGGGCTTCTTGATCTCACCGTAGGACCACGAGAGAATCTTCTCGGGCGACGAGATCGAGATCTTGATCTGGTCGAAGCTCTGAGGCTGGGCCTGCTGGTTGAAAAGGTTCATGACCTCTTGGTTCATGATCCGCTCCTTGTTGACGGGCTGCGCCGCGCCTGCGCTGCCGCGTACTCAAACCTCGGCGCGGCGCCCTCCCGAGGCGCCGCTGGCCGTCATCTCACGTTCCGGGAGGCTCCGCCCCTCCCCGCTCGGACCGTGCCGACGCGCGAGGCGCCGGCACGGGAGGTGTGGTCCTACTCGGCCGCGTCGGCCGGCGGCTCGAGCTGGTCGTTGGCCGCCTGCTGCTTCGAGGAGGTGAGCTCGACGTTGAGGCCGAGCGAGCGCATCTCCTTGACGAGCACGTTGAAGGACTCGGGGATGCCGGCCTCAAAGGTGTCGTCGCCGCGGACGATCGCCTCGTAGACCTTGGTGCGGCCGGCCACGTCGTCCGACTTCACCGTGAGCATCTCCTGCAGCGTGTAGGCCGCGCCGTAGGCCTCCAGCGCCCAGACCTCCATCTCGCCGAAGCGCTGTCCGCCGAACTGCGCCTTTCCGCCGAGCGGCTGCTGGGTGACCAGCGAGTACGGGCCGATCGAGCGGGCGTGGATCTTGTCGTCCACGAGGTGGTGCAGCTTCAGCATGTAGATGTAGCCCATCGTCACCTTGCGGTCGAAAGGCTCGCCCGTACGCCCGTCGTAGAGCGTCGATTGCGCCGAGCGGTCGAGCCCGGCCATCTCCAGCATCGTCTCGATGTCGGCTTCCTTGGCGCCGTTGAACACCGGGGTCGCCATCGGCACGCCGCGACGGACGTTGTTGCCCGCCTCCGCCAGATCCTCGTCGGAGAGCCCGGCGAGTTCGGAGGGTGAGTAGATCGCCTCCATCTCCTGGCGCAGCGGCGCGATGTCCTGGTTTTTCAGATAGGCATCCACCGCCTTGGCGACCTTGCGGCCAAGGCCCGCAGCCGCCCAGCCGAGATGGGTCTCCAGGATCTGTCCGACGTTCATGCGCGAGGGCACGCCGAGCGGGTTCAGCACGATGTCGGCATGCGTCCCGTCCTCCAGGAACGGCATGTCCTCGATCGGCACGATCCGCGAGACCACGCCCTTGTTGCCGTGGCGACCGGCCATCTTGTCGCCGGGCTGGATCTTGCGCTTCACCGCCACGAAGACCTTGACCATCTTCATGACGCCGGGCGGCAGCTCGTCGCCGCGCTGCAGCTTCTCGACCTTGTCGAGGAAGCGCTGCTCAAGGCGCTTCTTCGACTCGTCGTATTGCTTCTGCATCGCCTCCATCTCGGTCATGAGACGGTCGTCGACGACCGCGAACTGCCACCATTGCGAGCGCGGATACTCGTTGATCAGCTCGCGCGAGAGGGTGGTGTCCTTGCGGAAGCCCTTCGGGCCGGCGATCGGCGCCTGGCCGATCAGCAGGTCCGAGAGGCGCGCGTAGGTGTTGCGATCGAGGATCGCCTGCTCGTCGTCGCGGTCCTTGGCGAGGCGCTCGATCTCCTCGCGCTCGATGGCCTGGGCGCGCTCGTCCTTGTCGACGCCGTGGCGGTTGAACACCCGCACCTCGACGATCGTGCCGGTGACGCCCGGCGGCACCCGCAGCGAGGTGTCGCGCACGTCCGAGGCCTTCTCGCCGAAGATGGCGCGCAGGAGCTTCTCCTCCGGCGTCATCGGGCTCTCGCCCTTCGGGGTGATCTTGCCGACGAGGATGTCGCCCGCATGCACCTCGGCACCGATATAGACGATGCCGGCCTCGTCGAGGTTCTTGAGCGCCTCCTCCGAGACGTTCGGGATGTCGCGGGTGATCTCCTCCGGCCCGAGCTTGGTGTCGCGGGCCATCACCTCGAACTCCTCGATGTGGATCGAGGTGAACACGTCATCCTTCACGATCCGCTCGGAGAGCAGGATCGAGTCCTCGAAGTTGTAGCCGTTCCACGGCATGAACGCGACGAGCACGTTCCGGCCGAGCGCCAGCTCGCCGAACTCGGTGGACGGACCGTCGGCGATGATCTCGCCCTTCCGCACCGGCTCGCCGACGCGCACCAGCGGCTTCTGCGTGATGCAGGTCGACTGGTTGGAGCGCTGGAACTTCTGCAGGCGGTAGATGTCGACGCCGGGCTTGTTGGCGTCGGCCTCCTCGGTGGCCCGGATGACGATACGGGTGGCATCCACCTGATCGACGATGCCGGTGCGGCGCGCGGCGATGGCGGCGCCCGAATCGCGCGCGACCACGGCCTCCATGCCGGTGCCGACGAACGGCGCGTCGGCGCGAACGAGCGGCACCGCCTGGCGCTGCATGTTCGAGCCCATCAGGGCGCGGTTGGCGTCGTCGTTCTCGAGGAACGGGATCAGCGCCGCGGCCACCGACACGAGCTGCTTCGGGGACACGTCCATGAGATCGACCCGCTCGGGGCCGACCACGATCACCTCGCCGGCGCGACGGCAGACCACGAGGTCCTCCGTCAGCTTGAAGTTCTCGTCCATCTGGGCGTTGGCCTGGGCGACGTAGTACTTCGCCTCCTCCATCGCCGACAGGTAGGCCACGTCCGTGGTGACGACGCCGTCCTTCACCCGCCGGAAGGGGGTCTCGATGAAGCCGTACTTGTTCACCCGCGCGAAGGTGGCGAGCGAGTTGATCAGGCCGATGTTCGGGCCTTCCGGCGTCTCGATCGGGCAGATCCGGCCGTAATGGGTCGGGTGCACGTCGCGCACCTCGAAGCCGGCGCGCTCGCGGGTCAGACCGCCTGGGCCGAGCGCCGACAGGCGGCGCTTGTGCGTCACCTCGGAGAGCGGGTTGGTCTGGTCCATGAACTGCGACAGCTGCGACGAGCCGAAGAACTCGCGCACCGCGGCGGCCGCGGGCTTCGCGTTGATCAGGTCCTGCGGCATCACCGTGTCGATGTCGACCTGGCTCATGCGCTCGCGGATGGCGCGCTCCATGCGGAGCAGGCCGAGGCGGTACTGATTCTCCATCAGCTCGCCGACCGAGCGCACCCGGCGGTTGCCGAGGTGGTCGATGTCGTCGATCTCGCCCTTGCCGTCACGCAGCTCCACCAGCGCCTTGACGACCGCCAGCATGTCCTCCTTGCGCAGGGTGCGCACGGTGTCGGCGGCGTCGAGGTCGAGGCGCATGTTCATCTTCACGCGGCCGACCGCGGACAGGTCGTAGCGCTCGGAATCGAAGAACAGCGAGTGGAACATCGCCTCGGCGGTCTCGAGCGTCGGCGGCTCGCCCGGGCGCATGACCCGGTAGATATCGAACAGCGCGCCCTCGCGGCTGGAATTCTTGTCCACGGCGAGGGTGTTGCGGATGTAGGGACCGACGTTGACGTGGTCGATGTCGAGCACCGGCAGCTCGGCGACGCCGACATCGTCGAGAGCCTTGAGCAGCTTCTCGGTGATCTCCTCGCCGGCCTCGGCCCAGATCTCGCCGGTCTTGCCGTTGACGAGGTCCTCGGCAACGTACTGGCCGATCAGGTCCTCGTCGGTGGCCTTGAGGAACTTGGTCCCCTTCTCGGTGATCTGGCGGGCGTTGCGGGCGTTGAGCTTCTTGCCGGCCTCGAGCACGACCTCGCCGGAATCGGCATCGATGAGATCCACCGAGGCCTTGAAGCCCTTCAGGCGCTCGGCGTCGAACGGCACGCGCCAGTCGGCGCCGTCGCGGTCGTACGTGACGCTGTTGTAGAAGGTCGCGAGGATCTCCTCGCCGTCCAGCCCGAGGGCGAACAGCAGGGAGGTCACCGGCAGCTTGCGCTTCCGGTCGATGCGCACGTGCACGATGTCCTTGGCGTCGAACTCGACGTCGAGCCAGGAGCCCCGGTAGGGGATGATGCGCGCGGCGAACAGCAGCTTGCCCGACGAGTGCGTCTTGCCCTTGTCGTGGTCGAAGAACACGCCCGGCGAGCGGTGCATCTGCGAGACGATGACGCGCTCGGTGCCGTTGACGATGAAGGTGCCGTTCTCCGTCATCAGGGGCATGTCGCCCATGTAGACGTCCTGCTCCTTGATGTCCTTGACGGACTTCGCCTGGGTGTCGGGATCGACATCGAACACAATCAGGCGCAGCGTCACCTTGAGCGGCGCCGCGAAGGTGATGCCGCGCTGGCGGCACTCGTCCACGTCGTATTTCGGCGGCTCGAAGGTGTAGCGCACGAACTCGAGCAGCGCCGTCGAGGAGAAGTCCGAGATCGGGAACACCGACTTGAACACGCTCTGCAGGCCTTCGTCGGCCCGGCCGCCCTCGGGCTCGTCCACCATCAGGAACTGGTCGTAGGACGCCTTCTGAACCTCGATGAGGTTCGGCATCTCGGCGACTTCCTTGATCTTGCCGAAGAACTTCCGAATGCGCTTGCGACCGACCAGCGTGTTGGCCATGTGACCTCGCTCCTACCCGCGTCCTGGTTGCCCGGGGAAGTTGTTCGCCACTCCCGCGCCAGGCCGTGACGCGCGCCCCGCCGGACCGCGCCACCCGTACCCGAAATCCGCCTCGACCCGTTCCAGGATCGTCCGGTCGCCTGAAGCGACCTTAGCCCGCGGGTGAGAACACCCGCGGGCTCCGGTCACGGCTAGCTCCGGGGAGCGTGCCGTGCAGTGACGGGCCCGTTCCGGCCCATCGCGGTCTTACTTGAGCTCGACCTTGGCGCCGGCCTTCTCGAGCTGGGCCTTGAGCTTCTCGGCCTCGTCCTTGGTGACGCTCTCCTTGACAGGCTTGGGAGCGCCCTCGACGAGGTCCTTGGCTTCCTTGAGGCCGAGGCCGGTGATCGCGCGGACCTCCTTGATGACCTCGATCTTCTTGTCGCCGGCAGCAGCGAGGACGACCGTGAACTCGGTCTGCTCCTCGACGGCGGCGGCAGCGCCACCGGCGGCCGGGCCGGCGGCCACGGCGACGGCGGCAGCGGCCGAGACGCCCCACTTCTCTTCGAGCATCTTGGCGAGGTCGGCGGCCTCGAGAACGGTCAGCGACGAGAGGTCGTCGACGAGCTTGGCAAGATCAGCCATGATTCACTGTCCTTGATATCGGTTTGAACGGATAGGTTTTGAAGGGGTGAACGGCCTCAGGCCGCTTCGTCCTTGGTGGCATAGGCCCCGAACACGCGGGCGAGCTTGGCCGCCGGCGCATTGACGACCTGGGCGATCTTCGTCGCGGGCGCCTGGATGAGGCCCACGATCTTGCCGCGCAGTTCGTCGAGGGACGGGAGCGAGGCGAGGGCCTTCACGCCGTCCGGGTTCAGGGCAGTCTTCCCCATGGCGCCGCCGAGGATCACGAGCTTGTCGTTGGCCTTGGCGAAATCCACCGCCACCTTGGCGGCCGCGACCGGATCGCCCGAATAGGCGAGCAGGGTCGGACCCTTGAGGAGGGGCTTGATGGAGGCGACGTCCGTGCCATCGAGAGCGATGCTGGCAAGGCTGTTCTTGGCGACCTTCACGGTGGCGCCGGCCTGCTTCATCTGCGTCCGCAGCTTCTGCATGTCGGCGACCGTGAGGCCCTTGTAGTGGGCCACGACGACGACGGCGCTCTTGTCGAACACGCCGTTGAGCGTCGAGACGAGATCAGCTTTTGCTGTCCGGTCCACTGGGGCTCTCTCCGGTTGGCGGAACCCGGGTTCGGGTCCGCCGGTTGCACATGCCGCCGGGAACGGACTCGGCCTTCGAAAGAAAGACCGGAACGTCCTCGTGCGACGCTTCGCGGCCCTGTCCCCGGACTGTCCCTTGCGGGCCGCGTCCCGGGTGAGATGGTTCAAACCGATGCCCCTCCGCGGCCGGTGAGGCCGTGGCGAGGGTCATGAAATTCGGTCTTCCCCGTCTGTGCAGGCTGGGGGATTAAGCCGGCGAGCCGGCACCTGCAGTCTCGGACAGGACATGGCCGGACACGGCTCCGCAGGGCGCTGCCGCCCCTCGTCGCCTTCCGGCCATAACCACCCGGTCGCCCGGGCGGATCGTGTTCGGAACGCAGCCGTACGGCCCCGTTCCATGGGATCATGTGATTGCGTGGAGGCGGTGTATAGAGGCTAGCAAGCCGCCTGCCAAGAGGCGGCGCACGACTTTTCCGCCGCAGGCAAGGGCTTTCGCCGGCACGGGCCGCGCCGACACCGGTCCGATCCTCTTCAGGCCGCCTCGCGCTCCGGCACGAAGCGCTTGCGGGCGTTCTCCCACCAGCTGCGCTCGCGCGCCGCCGCCGTCTCGGCCGCCTTGGCGGCGTAGAACGAGGCGTTGTGCTCGCCGCGCAGGGCCTCGCGGGTGAAGCGGATCAGGTGGTGCGCGACGAAGCCCATGTTGAACACCGCCTCGATCTGCCCGCGCCGGAGGGCGTGGCCCGCCGCCCGCCAGAACGGCCCGCGGTAATCCGAGGCGAGCCCGACCCGCGTGATGATGTTGAAGCCGAGAATTAGGCCGCGCCGCAGGTTCGTGAAGGTCAACTTGCCCTTGGTCGGCGTCTTGATCCGGTGCGGATAGGTGACGTCGCACTGGTGCTTGAAGCGCTCGAAGATCTTCTCCGGATCGTAGGCGTGGGCGATCGCCCGGCGCCAGGAACTCACCACCGTGTCGTGCGGGCGCTTGAACAGGACGTTCGATTCGAGCGCGGCGTCGTGGACGAGGCGGCCCTCGCGCTCCAGCCGGTCCCAGAGCGGCGTCTTGGGCAGGGCCTGAAGCAGGTTGATCGTCAGAACCGGGATCGCCGAGCGATCGATGAAGTCGATCAGGTTCTGCTCGGACTGGTCCGAATCCGAATCGAGGCCGAGGATGATGCCGGAGGTCACCTCGAGCCCGTAGGCGTTCAGCGTCTCGATCGCCTCGTACATCGGCACAGCGGCGTTGTGGGTCTTGTCGATGCCCTTCAGCGCCTCGGCCTCGGGCGTCTCGATCCCGACGAACACGGTCATGAAGTTCGCCTGCCGCATCAGCTCGAGGATCTCGGGCTGCTTGGCCATGTTCAGCGTCGCCTCGCAGGCGAATTGCAGCGGGTAGTCGTTCCGCTTCTGCCACGCCACGAGATGGGGCAGCATGTCCCGCGTGGCCTTGCGATTGCCGATGAAGTTGTCGTCGACGAAATAGACCACCGCCGGATGGCCGGGCTGGCTGATGATCGCGTCGAGCTCGGCGCACATCTGCTCGGGACTCTTGAGCCGGGGCTGGCGCCCGTAGAGCTGCGGGATGTCGCAGAACTCGCAGCGATAGGGACAGCCGGACGAGAATTGCAGCGAGCCGATCAGGTAGCGCTTCAGCGGTGCGGCCTCGTAGGCCGGGGCCGGGAAATCCGAGAGCGGCAGACGCTCGCCGGTCTCGAGCCGCACCTGCGCGGAGGGACGCTCGACGCTCCCGTCGAGGAGTGCCACGAGCCTGTCGGTCGCGTCGCCGATCTCACCGAGATGCAGGTAGTCGAAATCCGGATATTTCTCGGGCGCGCCGGAGACGGAGGGGCCGCCGAGCACCGCGACCTTGCCGGCCGCGTGCGCCCGCTCGCGGATCTCGTGGATCTGCCCTTCCTGGATATGCATGCCGGAGACGAACACCGCGTCGGCCCAGGCGAAGTCTCGGGCGGTGGCGCGCTTGATGTTCTCGTCGACGAAGCGGCACTCCCAGGCGTCCGGCATGTAGGCCGCGATCAGGAGCAGCCCCTGGGGCGGCATGAAGGCCTTGACCCCCCCCATGAGTGGGTAGGCGTGGGAGAAGGTGCCGAAGGACGGCGTATAGGCGGGGAAGACGCAGAGGATGCGTCGCTTGGAGGAGACCGTGAGGGTGCATCGCATGAGCGCCTAGATAGCACAGCCGCAGGCGATGGCGTCCCCTTCGATGTTAAGATTGCCGTGAGGTGGGCCTGAAATCCGGCCCGCGTCCGCGACGCCGGCGCGGTGCCCGGAACGCAGAACGCCCGGCCGAAGGGCCGGGCGTTCCCGTGGTCGCGGCGCCGTGCGCCGGATCAGGCGGTCAGGACCGTCGAGGGCTCGACCTTCACGCCCGGGCCCATCGTCGAGGTGACGGCGATGCGCTGGATGTAGGTGCCCTTGGCGCCGGCGGGCTTCGCCTTGGCGACGGCGTCGGCGAAGGCCTTGATGTTCTCCACGAGCTTCTGCTCGTCGAACGAGACCTTGCCGATGCCGGCATGGACGATGCCAGCCTTCTCGACGCGGAACTCCACCGAGCCGCCCTTGGCGCCCGCGACCGCGGACTTCACGTCCATGGTGACGGTACCGACCTTCGGGTTCGGCATCAGGCCGCGCGGGCCCAGCACCTTACCGAGGCGGCCGACGAGCGGCATCATGTCCGGGGTGGCGATGCAGCGATCGAACTCGATCTTGCCGCCCTGGACGATCTCGAGGAGATCCTCGGCGCCGACGATGTCGGCACCGGCCGCGCGGGCGTCGTCCGCCTTGGCGCCGCGGGCGAAGACCGCCACGCGGACCGTGCGGCCCGAGCCGTTCGGCAGGTTGCAGACGCCGCGGACCATCTGGTCGGCGTGACGGGGGTCGACGCCGAGGTTCATCGAGATCTCGACGGTCTCGTCGAACTTGGCGTTGGCCTTCGCCTTCACCATCGCGATCGCCTCGGCGACCCCGTAGAGCTTGGTCGGGTCGATGCCCTCGCGGGCCGCGCGGATGCGCTTACCTTCTTTTGCCATGCTCGCCTCCTCAGGCCACGACTTCGAGGCCCATGGCTCGCGCGGAGCCACGGATCATCGCGACGGCCGAATCGACCGAGTCGCAGTTCAGGTCGGGCATCTTCTTCTCGGCGATCTCGCGGAGCTGCGCCTCGGTGACCTTGCCGACCGTCGGGCCCTTGCCCGGGGTCTTGGAGCCGGAGGCGGGCTTCTTGCCGATCTTCAGACCCGCGGCCTTCTTCAGGAAGAAGGTGACCGGGGGCTGCTTCATCTCGAAGGTGAAGGAGCGATCCTGATACGCGGTGATGATCACCGGGATCGGGGTGCCCTTGTCCATCTGCGCGGTCTTCGCGTTGAAGGCCTTGCAGAATTCCATGATGTTGAGGCCGCGCTGACCGAGCGCGGGACCGATCGGCGGCGACGGGTTGGCGGCGCCGGCCGGGACCTGAAGCTTCACGTAGCCCGTGATCTTCTTCGCCATGGGACTGCTCCCAAATGAATGCGCGCCGACCTGAGCTGCCTAGGCTCGGACGGACGGGCGGTTGCAGGTCGCGGTGCGGCCCGTGGCTCCCGGTGGCGGACCGGGCGGGCCTCCCGCAAGTGGTGCCGCGGCCGGACGGGTCCGGTAGCGGCGTCTCTCGGCGCCGCGCGGATGCGACGCCGGAAGCGGCGGACCGGCCAGGTTCGGCCGGTCACGGATTGGGACGGGTCAGGCCTTCTCGACCTGAGCGTATTCGAGCTCCACCGGCGTGGCGCGGCCGAAGATCGAGACCGCGACCTTGAGGCGCGAGCGGCTCTCGTCGACTTCCTCGACGGTGCCGTTGAAGCTGGCGAAGGGGCCGTCGGCGACCCGGACGGTCTCGCCGACCTCGAACGAGATCGACGGCTTCGGACGATCGACGCCCTCGGCGACCTGCCCCTTGATGCGCTCGGCCTCCGCGTCCGGGATCGGCACCGGCTTCGACTTGTCGGCGCCGAGGAAGCCCGTGACCTTCGGGGTGTTCTTGATCAGGTGGTAGACCTCGTCGGTGAGGTCGCACTTCACCAGAACGTAGCCGGGGAAGAACTTGCGCTCGGCATCGACCTTGCGGCCGCGGCGCACTTCGGTGACCTTCTCGGTCGGGACCATCACCTCGTCGAAGAGATCGGTCAGCCCGCGCTGGGCCGCCTGATCCTTGATGGACTGGGCGACCTTGTTCTCGAAGTTCGAGTAGGCGTGGACGATGTACCAGCGCTTCGACACGGTTCAGTTCAACTCCGGACCAGACTGGGGATGCGACGCACCCCACCGGGACGCCCGCGCGACCCGCAACTCTCTTACAGGCCGAGGATCAGCCCGACGACGTAGCGCAGCGCCTGATCCACCGCGGTGAAGAACACGCTCGCCAGGACCACCATGACGAACACCATGATGGTGGTGACCGTGGTCTCGCGCCGGGTCGGCCACGTGACCTTGCGGCCCTCGTCGCGCACCTGGTTCAGGAACTCCACGGGGCCGACGCGCTTCTGGGCCGGCCGCGGCGGCGGGACCTGACGCGGCGGCGTCGGCGCCGCGGAGCCGCGCGGCGTGCCGCGAGCCAGGTCCACCTTCTTCGTCGCTTCGTTCGATGCCATGGCGCCAGGAATTTGCAGGACTTCGGTTGTCGTGACGACGGTGATCGAGCCTTCCCGGACACCGCCTCCGGGAACGGGCCATCGGGTGCAGAGGGCTACCGCCCCGCGCGCACCGACGGCCATCAAGGATCTCGGAGTGGGCCCGCTCTAGCGCAAGTCCGGAGCCTTGTCGACAGGCATGCCGTGTCGACGGGCGGGGAGAGGCGTGCGGCGGAGCCGGGACGATCGGGAATGCGATGGCAGGAGTGGAGGGACTTGAACCCGCAACCTCCGGTTTTGGAGACCGGCGCTCTGACCAGTTGAGCTACACTCCTAGGCGCGTCGCTCCTTGCCCGATCGCGGGCGCGCATGCAAGGGGCCTGATGAGCGAGACCTCGGATCGGGCCGCTCTGTCCGCGCCGAGTGCATGGACGGCGTCTCGCTCGGTGCCCGTGATCGGGCCGCCCCGCTGGGGTCAGGCGGAGGCCGCCAGGGCGCGGCATCGCTCCTCACTCGGCGAATCTGCGCCGAGGCCGGCGGCGATGGCTCGCCAACGCGCTGCGGCCGACGAGCGGTATCCGCGCGAGGCGCCGAACCGGGTCTGCGGTGGGCGAGGAGCTTCCACCGGATGCGCGGTGGAACCCAGACACAGCAGGGCCGGCTCCCCGCCAAGACGAAGGCCGGCCCGAATCTGTCGTCGTCCGCCTGTCGCGGCGAGATCCTGGTTCCGCCGGCGCGCCCTGCCGCTTGCGGCTCGACGGGCGCGCCGGACGTCCGGTGACGGAACTGGCCGGCAGCGCCCCGCGGACGCTGCCGGAGCCCTGCCCCGTCCTACTCGTTGATGGCGGCGACGACGCCGGCGCCGACGGTACGACCGCCCTCGCGGATGGCGAAGCGCAGCTTCTCTTCCATGGCCACCGGGACGATCAGGGTGACGTCCATGGTCACGTTGTCGCCCGGCATCACCATCTCGGTGCCCTCGGGCAGCGTGCACACGCCCGTCACGTCCGTGGTGCGGAAGTAGAATTGCGGCCGGTAGTTGGTGAAGAACGGCGTGTGGCGCCCGCCCTCCTCCTTGGTCAGGATGTAGGCCTCGGCCTTGAACTTGGTGTGGGGCTTCACCGAGCCCGGCTTGCACACCACCTGGCCCCGCTCCACGTCTTCGCGCTTGGTCCCGCGCAGCAGCACGCCGACGTTGTCGCCCGCCTGACCCTGGTCGAGCAGCTTGCGGAACATCTCCACGCCCGTCACCGTCGTCGAGCTCGTCGCCCGGATGCCGACGATCTCCACCGTCTCGCCCACCTTGACGATGCCGCGCTCGACGCGACCCGTCACCACCGTGCCGCGGCCCGAGATCGAGAACACGTCCTCGATCGGCATCAGGAACGGCATGTCGATCGGACGCTCCGGCTGCGGGATGTACTCGTCCACCGTCTTCATCAGCGCCAGCACCGCGTCGTGCCCGACCGCCTTGTCGCCGTTGTCGAGCGCCACCTTGGCCGAGCCCTTGGTGATCGGGATGTCGTCGCCCGGGAAGTCGTACTTCGAGAGAAGCTCGCGCACCTCCATCTCGACGAGCTCGAGCAGCTCGGCGTCGTCCACCAGATCGACCTTGTTGAGGAATACCACCAGCGCCGGCACGCCGACCTGACGGGCCAGCAGGATGTGCTCGCGCGTCTGCGGCATCGGGCCGTCGGCGGCCGAGACCACCAGGATGGCCCCGTCCATCTGCGCCGCGCCCGTGATCATGTTCTTCACGTAGTCGGCGTGGCCGGGGCAGTCGACGTGCGCGTAGTGCCGGTTCGTGGTCTCGTACTCCACGTGCGCCGTCGAGATCGTGATCCCGCGCGCCTTCTCCTCCGGCGCCTTGTCGATCTGGTCGTAGGCCGTGAACGTCGCCCCGCCCGTCTCCGCCAGCACCTTCGTGATCGCCGCCGTCAGCGACGTCTTGCCGTGATCAACGTGGCCAATCGTGCCAATGTTGCAGTGCGGCTTCGAACGCGTGAATTTTTCCTTGGCCATCGCTCTGGAATCCTACGAAAGGGCCGCGGCGCCATCGCGCCGCCTGAGGGGACCTGCGCTCCGATGCACCGGCCGTCGCCGCCCGCGCGAGCACGAGGCCGGGCGAAAAGCGCGGACCGCTTAGAGGGAAGCCGTCCTTTGATCAAGGGCCGCCGCGACTGACCCCCTTCGGAGCGCTCCTGACTGGGCCGCGAGACGGTGGCGCAGCGAGGCAGCGCATCGTCCAGGCATGGGCCGCGGTCACTTTCGGGCATCACTGTGGCACGGCGGGCATAGTGAAGCTTCGACCCTCGGTATAGCCATGGTTACAGAAATCTCGCATGCCGCAGGCTCCCCATGATTAAGAAATTGCTTCTCGCAACCGCCGCGACCGCCTTCGTCGGCGGCGCCGCCTCGGCCGCCGATCTGCCGCGCCGGGCCCCCCCGCCGGTGTTCACCCCCGTTCCGGTCTTCACCTGGACCGGTTTCTACGCCGGCACCCACACCTCCTACGGCATCACCGAGAACGGCGCGATCCGCACGATCGGCAACAACGGCGCCGGCGCCGGGCCGCTGCTCGCCCCGAACTTCACCAACACCGTGAACAACGTCGCCACCCTGCGTCGGCCGCCGGCCTTCAGCACCGAGACCGATAAGATCGGCAAGATCGGCGGCGGCGCCGGCTACAACTACCAGTTCACCCCGGGCTCGGGCTTCGTCGTCGGCGTCGAGGCCTCCTGGACCTGGACCGACCTGACCCGCGGCCGGGCCTATGTCAGCCCGCTCGCCGACGTCTCCGTCTACCGCCAGAGCCTCGACTGGATCGGCCTCGTCACCGGCCGCGTCGGCTACGCCTTCGACCGGTTCATGGTCTACGGGACCGGCGGCTTCGCCTACGGCAACGTGTTCAACGACGTGAACTTCTACAGCAACAACGCGGCGGCCGGCTTCCCGCTCGCCTATTCGGGCCGCTCCGACTCGCTGCGGACCGGCTTCGCCTACGGCGGCGGCATCGAGTACGCGATCCCGACCGACAGCTTCCTGAACTACTTCAGCATCGGCAAGTACCTCGGCATCAAGTCCGACGCCGTGACGCTGAAGGCGGAGTACATCCGCTACGATCTGGGCACCCAGAACGTGCTGGTCAGCAGCATCAACCCGGCCACCGGCGGCCAGTACGTGGCTACCGCCAACGGCTCCTACACCTCGCGCTTCTCGACCGAGGGCCAGCTGATCCGCGCCGGCCTGAACTACAAGTTCGGCGGCTTCTGACCGCACCGGGCGGCACCGCCGCCCGGACACGACTGATCGGAACGGGCGGGTGCCGCGAGGCGCCCGCCCGTTTCGTCGTTTTGAGCCTGCCGATTCGACCGGTCGAGACGGCCTCGCGCTCAGGACCGGGGCACGGCCTCTGGGCGCTGGTGCCGTCGCGTCGCGACGTCAGCCACGGCCTCGCGCCGAGGACCTCGTTTCGAGGAGACGCAGCGAGGCGCAGGCCACGACTGCGTGGTCCGGGATCGGGGGCTTGGCCTCGATGCCCCGACGCGGCATTTCAGGATGGGCCTGTGGGTCGACATCCGTCGGCTGGACCCGATGCGGATGCCGGCCCGGGCGATCGGTCAGGCCGCCATCGGCAGTCGACGCTCAGGCCCGGACGGCGACGCGGGCGGGGCGCGCCGGCGCCTCCTGACGGGCGGGCTGGGGCGCGCTCGGTCGGATCAGGTCGGCCAGAGCCACGAAGGTGTCGGCGCCGCGCTGACCGGCACGGATCCCGAAGCCCAGGGCGAAGGAGCGGCCGAGATCCGGGTCGCGCTCGAGGCCGAAGCGGTCGAGGGCTGCCAGGAAGGCCTCACGGAACAGGCTGGGGCGGCACCAGCGCTTCTCGGCCATCTGCAGCGGCCAGTCCCACAGCCCCTCGGCCCGGCGCGCCCCGATCTGCTCGCGAGCAATGAAGTAGCCGGTGCCCGCATGCTCGAGACCGTCATCCGACAGGCACCAATCGTCGTTGCGGAACGGAAGGGTCGCGCAGCCGTCGATCATGGGATTCCTCGCCTCCCACCGGTCCGGGCACGCGGAGCGCTGCGCCGGCCGGCTTGGAACATTCAAGGAACACTGGCCCGCTTCGAAACGGGCGTCAAGCATTTCGTTCCCGATGCGTTCGAGGATCCGACGACTGACCCGAACTCAGGACTTGGTGCGGAACAGGGCGTGCTCGATCCGGTCGCCCGGCTTGATGCCGAGCCGCGCCGCGGTGCCGGCGTTCAGTTCGAGCACCGCGAGAACGGGCTCGCCCGAGACGATCACCGCCGTCGAGAGCGGCTCGGTATCGGCGGCGATGCGGCTGACCGTGCCGTCCGCCCGGATGAACAGCATGTCGAGGGGCAGGTAGGTGTTCTTCATCCACATCGCGACGGGCTCGACCCGGTCGAAGCGGAACAGCATGCCGTGGCTCGGCGCCATGCTGCGCCGGTACATCAGGCCGCGGGAGCGATCCGCGTCGTTGGTCATCACCTCGACGTCGAACCGGTGCTGCCCGGACGGACCCGCGATGGTGAGCGGCTCCGTTCGGGCGGTCTCCTGCGCGGCGGCCGGGGATACGCCGAGGCCGGCACCGCCGCACGGGCCGAGGACGGCGAGGGAGAGGCAGAGGGGCGCGAGGGCCCGCATCAGACGCGACACGTGACGCATTCCCTTGAGGGCGCTCGGAGGAGCGCGATGACGACGAGGCCGGATCCGGCCCCGGTCCCGAACTGAGGGCGGCGAGGCGCCGCGTCCAGAGCCCGCCGTGACGTCGGGCTCAATGCGAGGCTGGCAGCGCCCCGTCCACCAGCCGGACCTCGGCGGCCATCGCGCCCTTCGAGCCGTCGCCGTAGCGCACCAGCACCGTCTCGCCCGGCTTGAGTTCGGCGATCCCGTAGCGCCGCAGCGTCTCCATGTGGACGAAGATATCGGGGGTGCCGTCGCCGCGGCTCAGGAAGCCGAAGCCGCGCAGGCGGTTGAACCATTTCACCACGGCCTGTTCCAAGCCGCTCGTCGGCGTGACGCTGACATGGGTGCGGGGCAGCGGCAGTTCGGACGGGTGCAGGGCGGTCGCCGCATCGAGCGACAGCACCCGGAAGGCCTGCCAGCCGCGCGCGCGCCGCACGGCCTCCACGACGATCCGCGCGCCCTCGTTGGCGGTCTGGTGGCCATCCCTGCGCAGGCAGGTGATGTGGAGCAGGACATCGGCCGAGCCGTCGTCGGGCACGATGAAGCCGAAGCCCTTGGCGACGTCGAACCACTTGATGCGGCCGGCGATCTCGATGAGATCGAGCGGCTGATCGGGCGTCTCGCGCTGCAGCGCCCCGCTCACGTCGTCTGCCGGCCGTGGGCCCCCCGACCCGAATCCGAAATCGTCCGACATGCCGTAAGCAACCCACACCGAATCGCACCGCGCGGTTCGGGAACAAGATTAACGAAGTCCTGATTCCGCGGAAGCCCATTTGGCCGGCAGCCGGCCCGGTTCCGATGCAATCACGCCCGGAACGGCATGCGTGCAACAGCGCGGCGCCCTCCCCTCCGCGGCGCTGAATCGCAGTCGGTCACGTTTGCGAGAGACGCGGGATGCGCGCGGCGATCCGGGAAAGGCTTGCTCCTGCGCTGGGGCTTGGTATGGCGCGCCATGCCCGGACCCGCCCAGCCCGTCGTGCCGCCCGCCTCCGCACCGCCGGGGCCGGCCGCATTCCGACGCATGCCCGTCATCGACGCGGCCCGGGCTGCCGCGCTCGTGGCGATGGCCGCCTACCACGCCACCTGGGACCTCGGCTTCCTGGCGCTGACGCCCGAGAATCTCGCCCTCACGCCGCCGGGCCGCGCGGCGGCGCACCTGATCGCCGGGAGCTTCCTGCTCCTCGTCGGCGTCGGCCTGGTGCTGATGAACGGGGGCGGTCTGCGCTGGCGCCCGACGCTGCTCCGGGTGTTTCGGATCGGGCTCGCCGCCCTCGCGATCACGTTGGCGACCGGGTTCGCGTTCCCGGACAGCTACATCTTCTTCGGGATCCTGCACTGCATCGCCGTGGCGAGCCTGCTCGGCCTGCCGTTCCTGTTTGCGCCGGTCGCCGTCACGGCCGCGGGGGCCGCGCTCGTGCTCGCCGCGCCGCATCTGGTGCGGGCGCCCATCCTCGATGCCCCGGCGCTCTATTTCCTCGGGCTCGGCGCGGGGCTGCCGCGCACGAACGACTTCGTCCCGCTGTTTCCCTGGTTCGGCCTCGTGCTGGCGGGGATCGTCCTCGGCCGGCTCGGGCTGCCGCGCCTCGCGCGCTCGCGGGCCGGCGCCTGGCGGCCCGCGGGGCGGCTCGGCCGGTGGGCGACCCTCGCGGGACGGCACAGCCTTGCCATCTATCTCGTGCACCAGCCTCTTCTGCTGGCGCTGCTCGGGGGCGTCGCGGCGCTGACCGGACCGCATCCGCAGGCCGGACTCGCCGGCTTCCGGGCCGACTACGCGGCGAATTGCCGGCGCACGGGCGGCGGCGCGGAGGCCTGCCGGATCGCCGCGCGCTGCACGGCGGAGGCCCTGCGCCGCGAGGGCCTGTGGCGCGGCGAGGGCGGCTTCAGCCCCGATCAGAGAATCCGGGCGCAGGGGCTGTCCCAGGCCTGCTACGAGGCGGCGGAGGGCACCCGCGCGGCGCCGTGAGGGCGGCCGGGAAGCGCGGCCCGGAACGAGAACGCCCCGGCCCCAGGAGGTCGCGGGACGTTTCGCAGGGTACGGGGCGTGTCGCGCGAGGGGCGGTGCCCCCGGCGGTCGCTCAGTCCTTGGCGCGCTCGACGTAGGAGCCGTCGGCGGTCATCACCACGACCCGGGTGCCGGCGGTGATGTGCGGCGGCACGGTGGTGCGGACGCCGTTCGAGAGCACGGCCGGCTTGTAGGACGAGGAGGCGGTCTGGCCCTTCATCACCGGCTCGGTCTCGGCGATCTCGAGGGTGACGCGCTGGGGCAGCTCGATCGTCAGCGGCACGCCGTTATGGGCGGAGATCATCACCGCCATGCCCTCCTGCAGGTAGGGGGCGGCATCGCCCACCACGTCCGCCGGCACCGCGACCTGCTCGTAATTCTCGGGGTTCATGAAGTGGAACCCCTCGCCGTCCTGGTAGAGGAAGGTGTGCTCGCGATCCTCCACGAAGGCCCGCTCGACCTGCTCGGTGGTGCGGTAGCGCTCCGACACCTTCACGCCGTCGGTGATGCGGCGCATGTCGAGCTGCGTCACGGGCGTGCCCTTGCCGGGATGGATGTTCTCGGCGGTCAGGATCACGTAGAGCTTGCCGTCCTTGTCGACGACGTTGCCCTTGCGGAGCGTTGAGGCGATGACCTTCACGGGGTTCTGGTCCTGGATTTGACATGGCGGGACGCGCGCGCCAAGCGCGGACGAGCCCCGCGGGAGCCACGGCTGGTCCCGCCACTATCCTATCCGCGGCCGTGTTGCCAGCCGCCGGTTGAATCCGTGACAGATACCCGAGACAGCGCCCTGCCCGTACCGTCCCCCTGGTGGGCGCCCGACCGCCATGCCGACCGGCGGCCCGCCCTGATGCTGCGCAACCGCATCACCGCGGCCGTGCGGGCCCATTTCACGGGCCGGGACTTCGTCGAGGTCGAGGCCGCCTGCCTCCAGGTCTCCCCCGGCAACGAGGCGCATCTCTCGGCCTTCGCCACCGAGGCGATCGGGCCGGACGGCGCACGCGCGCCGCTCTACCTGCACACCTCGCCGGAATTCGCCTGCAAGAAGCTGCTCGCGGCGGGCGAGCCGCGCCTGTTCAGCCTCGCCCGGGTGTTCCGCAACCGCGAGCGCGGGCCGCTGCACCATCCCGAGTTCACCATGCTCGAATGGTACCGCGCCGCCGAGCCCTACACGGTGCTGATGCACGATTGCGCCGACCTGATGCGCCTCGCGGCCGAGACGGCGGGCACGCGGCGCCTCGTCTGGCGCGGCCGGGAAGCGGATCCCTTCGCCGAGCCGGAGCGCCTGAGCGTCGCCGAGGCCTTCCGGCGCGACGCCGGGATCGACCTCCTCGCCACCGTGGCGCCGGACGGATCGACCGACCGCGACGCCCTCGCCGCCGCCGTCGCCGCGACCGGGCTCCGGGTCGCGCCCGACGACACCTGGGCCGATCTGTTCAGCCGCGTCCTGGTGGCGCGGATCGAGTCGGGCCTGGGGATCGGGCGCCCGACCCTGCTGTACGGCTATCCCGTGAGCGAGGCGGCGCTCGCCCGCCCGAGCAAGGCGGATCCGCGCGTCGCCGAGCGCTTCGAGCTCTATGCCTGCGGCGTCGAGCTGGCGAACGCCTTCGGCGAGCTGACGGACGCGGCCGAGCAGCGCCGCCGCTTCGAGGGGGAGATGGCCGAGAAGCTGCGCGTCTACGGTGAGACCTACCCGATCGACGCGGAATTTCTCGCCGCGCTGGCGCGGATGCCGGAGGCCTCGGGCTGCGCGCTCGGGCTCGACCGGCTGGTGATGCTGGCCGTCGGCGCCCGCGCGATCGAGGACGTGCTCTGGACTCCGGTGGCGGACCGGTGAGCCGCGCCCTGCGCAGCCTCGCCGATCTCGCGGAGGCGGGCCTCGTCGCGCCCGAGGCGGTGCCGGCGCTGGCCGCCGTGACCGAGCGCTACGCCGTCTCGCTGACCTCCGACATGGCCGAGCTGATCGATCCGGGCGATCCGGACGACCCGGTGGCGCGCCAGTTCGTGCCCCGCGCCGAGGAGATCGTCACCGCGCCCGAGGAGCGTGCCGACCCCATCGGCGACGGGGCGCACGCGCCGCTGCCCGGGATCGTCCACCGCTATCCCGACCGGGTGCTGCTGAAGCCGCTCCACGTCTGTCCGGTCTATTGCCGGTTCTGCTTCCGGCGCGAGGTCGTCGGCCCGGACGGGCTCGGCACCCTCACCGAGGCCGAGCTCGACGCCGCCCTCGCCTACATCGCGGCGCGCCCGGCGATCTGGGAGGTCGTCCTGACCGGAGGCGATCCCTTCGCCCTCTCGCCGCGGCGGCTCGGCACCATCGCGGCCCGGCTCGGGGCGATCGCGCATGTCCGCGTGCTCCGAGTCCACACCCGCGTCCCGGTCGTCAGCCCGGCGCTCGTCACCGGGCCGCTCGTGGCCGCGCTGAAGCGGTTCGGCCGGGCGGTGTTCGTGGCGCTCCACGCCAACCACGCCCGCGAGTTCACCCCCGCCGCGGCGGAGGCCGTGGCCCGCCTCGTCGATGCGGGCATCCCGATGGTGAGCCAGTCGGTGCTGCTGCGGGGCGTGAACGACGACCCCGCCAGCCTGGAGGCCCTGATGCGGGCCTTCGTCGAGCACCGCATCAAGCCCTACTACCTCCATCACGGCGACCTCGCCCCCGGCACCCGGCACCTGCGCACCGACCTGTCCGAGGGGCAGGCGCTGATGCGGAGTCTGCGCGGACGCCTCTCGGGCCTCGCCCAGCCGCTCTACGTCCTCGACATCCCGGGCGGGCACGGCAAGGTGCCGGTGGGGCCGGGCTACCTCAGCGAGACGGAGGAGGGCCTGCGGGTGACCGATCCCGATGGTGAGGAGCACCCCTACCCGCCCGAGGCGTGAGGTTCGGGGATCCGGTGCCTGGGGTTCAGGCTGCGGCTCTGATGGGGCGTCGTCATAGGATTGAGCGGTCCGCCCGAGCGAAAAGCTGAAAGTCCCTGCCAACGGCGTCATCCCGCGCCTGCAGCGCAGCGGATGTCGCCCTTGCCGCGCCAGCACGGCGCCTTCACGGACATCCCCGCGTGACGGCGGGATCGCGGAAACCGCGCAGGGGGCCGCGCGGTCCAGCCCACGCCCGTACCGCGAAGTTCCGGGCGCTCGGTCGAATGGCCGCATGAGGCGGGGCGAGGAGAAGGTTCCTCCGGATCCGTGCTAGGAGGCGCGTCTCCGCAACCCGAACGGGTCTAGAACCAGCATGATCGTCTACGGCACCGGCTATTCGCCCTACGTCCGCAAGATCCTCGTGGCGCTCGCCGAGAAGGAGGCGTCCTACGAGCACGTGCCCTGCATGTTCCACGCGCCCGATGCGGCGTTCCAGGCGGCGAGCCCCCTCGGCAAGATCCCGGCGATCGACGACGACGGCTTCAAGCTCGCCGATTCGTCCGCGATCCTCTGGTACATCGAGCGCAAGCACCCCGCCCCGGCGCTGATGCCGGCGGACGCGAAGGCGCTCGGCCGCGCGGTCTGGTTCGACAAGTTCGGCGACACCGAGCTGTTCGGCCCGCTCGTCGTGGCGTTCCGCGAGCGCGTGCTGAAGCCCAACATGATGGGCAAGCCCTGCGACGAGGCGGCGGTCGCCAAGTCGCTCGACACGGATCTGCCGCCGCTGTTCGACTATCTCGAAGGCGCGATCGCGGGCGAGTTCCTGGTCGGGGACGCCTTCTCGATCGCCGACATCGCGATCGCCACCGGCTTCTACAACTTCCACCTCGCGGACGCGAAGGTCGACGCCGCGCGCTGGCCGAAGCTCGCGGCCTACGTCGACCGGATCCTGGCGCGCCCGTCCTTCGTCACGGCCATGGCCGCGCGCAAGGGCTGAACTCCGTCCCGCCGGTCGGGCCAACGGCCCGGCCGGTTTCGGCGGCGGCGCTCGATCGAGCCCACCGTCCGCACCTGGGCATGCGCCTCGGCGCGGCCCTCGACGCCGTCGGGCGCGCGCGACAGCCAGATCAGCGCGGTGACCGGCGCGCTGAACCCTCCGTACCGGCGCGCGCGCGACGCTGCCGTCGCATTGCCGGCCGACGGGTTGCCGGGCCGGACGGGAACGCGCGTCGTCCTCGCCCCAGGGGGCGTCCCGGCCCGCATCGCCGTCCGGGACGAGGCGGTCGGATGAGATCGTGGTCCTGGCACGCGATTTGACAACGCCGACCCGCTGACCCACTTCTCGCCGCGCGCCGGGCCCCGGTTCTATGGGCAGCCCAGCTGCGCAATCCGTTCCCGCCGTCTGATCCGAACCGCCGCGGTGGACGCCGTCGAGAGGCTGACCCGTTCATGAAAGTCGTCGTCGTCGAGTCGCCGGCCAAGGCCAAGACGATCAACAAGTACCTCGGTCGCGACTACGAGGTCATCGCCTCGTTCGGCCACATCCGCGACCTGCCCGCCAAGGACGGCTCGGTGGATCCGGAGGCCGATTTCCAGATGATCTGGGAATTGGAGGATCGCGGCTCGAAGCGGGTCTCGGAGATCGCCAAGGCGGTCAAGGGAGCCGAGAAGCTGATCCTCGCGACCGACCCCGACCGCGAGGGCGAGGCGATCTCCTGGCACGTGCTGGAGGCCTTGACCGCCCGCAAGGCGCTCAAGGGCGTCCCGGTCGAGCGCGTCACCTTCAACGCGATCACCAAGGCCTCCGTCGAGGCGGCGATGAAGAAGCCGCGCGAGATCGATCAGGCGCTGGTCGACGCCTATCTCGCGCGCCGCGCTCTCGACTACCTCGTCGGCTTCAACCTCTCGCCGGTGCTGTGGCGCAAGCTGCCGGGCGCCCGCTCGGCCGGCCGCGTGCAGTCGGTCGCCCTGCGCCTCGTGACCGAGCGCGAGGTCGAGATCGAGATGTTCCGGCCCCGCGAGTACTGGTCGCTGGTGGCGACGCTCGCCACAGAGGCCGGCGGCGTGTTCGAGGCCCGGCTGGTGGGCGCCGACGGCAAGCGCATCCAGCGCCTCGACGTCGGCACCGGCGAGGAGGCCGCGGCGTTCAAGCGCGACCTCGAACTGGCGACCTTCAGGGTCGCCGCGGTCGAGGCCAAGCCCGCCAAGCGCCATCCGCAGCCGCCCTTCACCACCTCGACCCTGCAGCAGGAGGCTTCGCGCAAGCTCGGCATGGCCCCGGCCCAGACCATGCGCGTCGCCCAGCGGCTCTACGAGGGCGTCGACATCGGCGGCGAGACGGTGGGCCTGATCACCTACATGCGGACCGACGGCGTCGACATGGCGCCCGAGGCCATCGCGGATGCCCGCCGCGTCATCGGCAAGGAATTCGGCGACCGCTACGTGCCGGACGTGCCGCGCCGCTACCAGGTGAAGGCCAAGAACGCGCAGGAGGCCCACGAGGCCGTGCGCCCGACCGAGATGAGCCGGCTGCCCAAGGCGGTGGCCCGGCACCTCGATTCCGAGCAGGCCCGGCTCTACGAGCTGATCTGGACCCGGACGGTCGCGAGCCAGATGGAATCGGCCGAGCTGGAGCGCACCACGATCGACGTCGCCGCCAAGGTCGGCCCCCGCCAGATCGATCTGCGCGCCACCGGGCAGGTGGTGAAGTTCGACGGCTTCCTCACCCTCTACCAGGAGGGCAAGGACGACGACGAGGACGAGGAGGGCAAGCGCTTGCCGCCGATGAAGGCGGGCGACCCCCTCACCCGCGAGCGCATCGCCGCGACCCAGCACTTCACCGAGCCGCCGCCGCGCTACTCGGAGGCGAGTCTGGTCAAGCGCATGGAGGAGCTCGGTATCGGCCGGCCCTCGACCTATGCCGCCGTGCTCCAGACCCTGCGCGACCGCGAATACGTGCGGATCGAGAAGAAGCGCCTCGTGCCCGAGGACAAGGGCCGCCTCGTCACCGGCTTCCTCGAGAGCTTCTTCAAGCGCTACGTCGAGTACGATTTCACTGCCGACCTCGAGGGCCAGCTCGATCGGGTCTCGAACGCCGAGATCGACTGGCGGGCGGTGCTGCGCGACTTCTGGCGCGATTTCTCGGCGGCCATCGGCTCGACCAAGGAATTGCGCGTCACCGACGTGCTGGAGGCCCTGAACGGCCTGCTCGGCGCCCACATCTTCCCCGAGAAGGCGGACGGCTCGAACCCGCGCGCCTGCCCCACCTGCGGCTCCGGCCAGCTCTCGCTGAAGCTCGGCAAGTTCGGCGCCTTCGTCGGCTGCTCGAATTACCCCGAGTGCAAGTATACCCGTCAGCTCTCCGCCGCGGGCGTCGACGGCGAGGGCGATGGCTCCTCGGCCGAGGGCGGCCAGCCCGGCGTGCGGGTGCTCGGCGACGATCCGACCACCGGCCTGCCCGTGACCCTGCGCGACGGCCGCTTCGGCCCGTTCCTGCAGCTCGGGGAGGCCTCCGCCGAGAAGGGCGCGGAGAAGCCGAAGCGCTCCTCGCTGCCCAAGGGGCTCGCGCCGTCGGCGGTGGACCTCGCGAAGGCGCTGGCGCTCCTCTCGCTGCCGCGCGAGGTGGCCAAGCACCCCGAGACCGGGGAGCCGATCCTGGCCAATCTGGGACGCTTCGGCCCTTACGTTCAGCACGGGAAGACCTACGCCAACCTCGGCAAGGACGACGACGTACTCGAGATCGGCGGCAACCGCGCCATCGACCTGATTGTCGCCAAGGAGCAGGGCGGCGGGCGCGGGCGGCCGGCGGCCGACCCCGGGCGGCCCCTCGGCAAGGACGCGGCGAGCGGGCGCGAGCTCGTGGTCAAGGCCGGCAAGTACGGGCCCTATGTCAGCGACGGCGAGGTCAACGCGACGCTGCCGAAGAGCCTGGCGGCCGAGGCCCTGACGCTCGAGGAGGGGATCGCGCTCGTCAACGCCAAGCGCGCGGCAGGCGGCGGCAAGCCGGCGCGGCGCGCCACCGGACGCCGCGCCGCCTCGGGCGACGCCGCCAAGTCCCCCCGCAAGGCGGCCGCCAAACCGGCGGCCAAGAAGGCGCCCACCAAGGCCGCGGCGAAGGAGGCCGCCAAGCCCGCGCGAAAGGCGACGAAGAAGGCCGAGTAGGCCGAGGCTACCCGGCCGACCAGACCTGCCCGGGCCGCAGCGCCAGGAAGCTCTCGGCCGGCCGGCCCACCGCGGCGAGGGCCGCCGACAAGGCCACGGCCGGCGCCTCGACGCCCTCGTCGGTGAGGCGGAAGGTGCCCCAATGGTGGCCGAGCGCCTGCGCGGCGTCGAGCAGCGCCAGGGCCTCCACGGCGTCCGCCGGGTTCATGTGCTGGGGCTGCATGAACCAGCGCGGTTCGTAGGCGCCGATCGGCAGGGTCGCGAGGCGGGGCGCCCCGAAGCGCGCGCGCAACGCCCGGAAGATCGCCCCGTCGCCGAGACCCGTATCGCCGACGTGGTAGTGCAGGCCGGCGCCCGAGGTGATCGCGAAGGCGCACCACAGCGCCATGCGCCGGTCGTTGACGCCCCGGGCCGACCAGTGGTTGGCGGGGGTGAGGTGCACGGCGACCCCGGCGCCGAGATCGACCGTCTCGCCCCAGTCCCGGCTCTCCACGTGCATGGTCTCGTCGTATCCGCGCAGGATCGCGTCGTTGCCCAGCGGCGCGATCACCAGGGGCTGGTGGTCCTGCCAGAGCCGCGCCAGCGCCGGGCCGTCGAGATGGTCGTAGTGGTTGTGGGTGATCAGCACCGCGTCGATCGGGGGCAGGTCCGCGTAGGCAATGCCCGGCGGATTCACGCGCTTCGGACCGGCGAACCCCACCGGGCTCGCGCGCTTGGCGAAGACCGGATCGATCAGGAGGTTACGGCCCGCCACCTGAACCAGATAGCTCGCGTGCCCGATCAGCACGACGCGCAGGCCCGCGACGCGCTCGGGCGGCTTGTCGGCGGGGAACGGGCTCGGAAAGGATTTCGGCCAGGCCTCGCCCGAGCGGGCGAGCTGCCAGCGGATCACGTCCGGGAGGCGCTTGTCGGCGGGCTGCTCCGGGCTGTGGAAGCGCAGCCCGTCGAAATGATCGCTCTTCGGCCCGTCGTAATAGGGATTCTTCCCGCGCCGATGCGCGGCGTAGCCGACGCCGCCGAGCGTCATCACCGTGGCCGCGCTCGCGACCGTGAGCAGGCTTCGCCGTTTCATCAGACGGGAGATGGCCGGCCGGCGGGCCCCGTCAAGCGCGTCGGCCTACTCGACGCACTCGGCCACGAGCGACATCCGGGCGCGGAACACCACCTTGCCGGCGATGTCGCGCACGCAGGCGACGTAATCCTGGCGCTCGACGTCCGGCAGCATGTCCCGGGCGATCGCCGCCATGATCCGGGTGACCTTGCCGCGGGCCGCCGCGAGGTCCGGCAGCTCGAAGCCGACCTCGTCGCGGACCGGTTGCGCGCCGTCGTGCAGGTCGATGAAGAAGCGGGGCATCGGCACGTCGCGTCGCGGGAGGTCGGGGACGCCACGGATACGGTTTCATGGTTAACGAAGCCTTGACGGGCGCGGTGCGCGCACCAGCGGCCTCACGAGCGCCAGCGCAGCTCGCGCCGCTCCAGCGGATTGACGAACGGCCGTCCGGCCCGCGCCGATTCCAGGGCCTCGCGCTTCAGGCGGAAATACCATTGCGAGGGCAGGTCGCCGTCGCCGAGCAGCACCATCGTGGGCTTGCGGTCGAGGCCGGCCTGGGCGTGCTGGAGCACCTGCTGGTCCTGCCCGAGGAATTGCCGCATCAAGGGTTTGGCCAGGGGCTTCAGCAGGTTGAGGGCCGGGCTGCTCCAGTAGAGGGCGTTGGTGAGCATCGTCCGGTCGCCCGTCATCGGCGTCGCGAAGGTGTAGTTCGCGACCCGCTTCGCGCCCGCGCGGATGCGCTCCAGGCGGACGCCGGGAAGGCGGAACTCGATCTCGACCTCGGGCACGCCGCCGAGCAGGCGGTAGACGGGCGAGCTGGTCGTGGTGGCGTGGCTCGACATCACGAAGCCGTGCTCGACCGGCTGGAAGGTCTTCACCTTCTCGCGCAGTTCCTTCGACGGCCGGAACCACCACATGTCGTGCACGAAGGCGACGTGTCCGGGATCGACGAGACTCAGCGTCGTCAGGTCGAACGAGGCCTCGACCTCCAGCGCCACCACCACGCAGCCCGCCGGCTCGAAATCGAGTTCGGGCAGCGCGGGCGCCGCGCTGTCGGCGCCGAGATGCGCGTTCACCCAGACGAAGCCCGCGCTCTCCCGCACGGGGAAACGCTGCACGGCGATCCGCGAGAAATCTGAGGCGTCGTGGGCCGAGAGAGTCGGAACCGCCCGGCAGCGCCCGTCCGTGCCGAAGCGCCAGCCATGGAACGGGCACATCAGCGTCTCGCCGTCGAACGGTCCCTTCGACAGGGCCATGCCCCGGTGCGGGCAGCGGTCGCGCAGGGCGAAGGCGGCCCCGTCCGCACCGCGCCCGAGTACGATCTGCTCGCCGTTGAGGGCGGCGGCGCGCACGGCGTTGCGGGCGAGGTCGCGCGAGCGGGCGAGGCAGTACCACGCGTCGGGCAGCGGCTGGCGCATCGCCGCCGGGTCGAGGGCGTCGTCCGGGCGCGCGGCGGTGAGCGGTGAGACGGACACGGGTTCGGGCGGCACCTCGGGGACGGGCCGCCGTCATACGCCCTGCGGCCGGGCGGGGAAAGGCGGGGGTCGGGTCCCGGCTCCCGGGCCTCCGCGACCAGCGGCGAGACAACGCAGGGCCGGCCCTTCACAAACCGCCGGCGGCCCCTTAACTCTGGCTCACCCGCAACGAACGAAAGGAGGTGATCCAGTGTCTCATTGTCATCAGCCGCAGTCTTCGGCTTTCCGGACCTGGACCGTCGCCTCCGGCGCCTGCCTCTAAGGGCGTCTGAGACCCGATCTACGGGACAGTTTCGGCCGAACCTGCGGTTCGGCAATGGAAGGGTCGCCCTCTCGGGCGGCCCTTCGTCGTTCTGGGCCGGACAGAACGCGTTCGAGTGCGCCGCGCTGCGGTCAGCGACGGACCTGGAACAGGGGCTGCGCCAGGGCCTCGGCGCGGGCGCGCCACAGCTCGCCGTCCTCGCGGCTCTGGTCCCGCTCCGCCCGCAGCGTCTCGCGCTCGGCGGCGGCACGGTCGCGCTCCGCGCGCAAGCCTGCGCATTCGGCGTCGAGGCGACCGCGCTCGGCCCGCAGGGCATCGCGCTCGGCCACGACCTGCTCACGCTCGATGCGGAAGCTCTCGAGGATCGCCATCTCCTCTCGCACGTGCCCGTGCAGGCCGCGGATCTCCTGGGCGAGCATGCCCTGAAGCGCCTCGTAACGGTCGGTCTCGAGCTGGAGCTTGGCCTTCAGCATCAGGTTCTCGGCCATCAGCTCGGCGAGGTCGCCATCCTCGGCCGGCGGCGGCGCGGCCTCGACGACGCGGGGGCTCCAGGCCGGCTCCGGACGGAGCGCCTCGGCGCGAACCCCCTCGGGGCGGACCATCTCGGGGCGCGGCGCGCGAGCCTCGGTCTCGCCGGCGTGGACCGGCGCCTGAGCCTTCATCGCCGCGAGCCAGTCGCGCAGCGGGCCGGTGCTCGAGCGCGAGCCGGGCTCGGTCTGCGGGATGTGGCGGGCGGGTTCCGACATGGCGGGGATCCTGTGCGGTTCCTCGCCATCAAGCCGCGATATGCTTAACAATCGGTAAAGGTTAAGCGACCCGCACCGTCCCGCTGCCGGCCCTTCTCGGATCGGTCCGTCCGCGCGCCAGGCTTGACTCGCGGGGCGTCCGCTTGTACCGCCCGCACCCTCATCCGACGTCTCGTCGTCGATACCGAAGCCGACCGGTCCTGGGGGCCGGAGGTCAACGCCCGACAGCGCGTGCGCGCCCTCGGGCGCACTCGGCGTTGGCGATGGCCCGGACCCTGGATTGTCGAGCCATGACGCCTGAGCGCCTGAACATCGAGGATGCGATCAACGAGACCTGCCCGTGGTCGGGCAAGCCGATCTCGGCGGACGCGCTGACCCTCTACAACGGCGCCGTCGTGGGATTCTGCAACCCCGATTGCCGGGACAAGTTCGCCCGGGCGGTGCAGTCCTTCGAGGCCGACCTCCAGGCGCGCCGCGTCGAACGGGCGGGCCTTCATCAGTGACGGAGCGGAACTGACAGCATGTTCGAAGGCCTGTCCGATCGCCTCTCCGGCATCCTCTCGGGGCTGACGCGCCGCGGCGCCCTCACCGAGGCCGACGTCACCGCCGCCATGCGCGAGGTGCGCCGCGCCCTGCTCGAGGCCGACGTGGCGCTGGAGGTCGTGCGCGGCTTCACCGACCGGGTGCGCGAGAAGGCCGTCGGCGCCGTCGTGCTGAAGTCGGTGACCCCCGGCCAGATGGTCGTCAAGATCGTCAACGACGAGCTCGTGGCGATGCTGGGCGAGAGCGCCGAGACGATCGACCTGAACGCCCCCGCCCCGGTGCCGATCCTGATGGTTGGCCTGCAGGGGTCGGGCAAGACCACCACCACCGCCAAGATCGCCCGCCGTCTCAGCGAGCGCGAGCGCCGCAAGGTGCTGCTCGCCTCCCTCGACACCCGTCGCCCGGCCGCGATGGAGCAGCTCGCGGTGCTGGCGCGCCAGGTCGGGGTCGAGTCGCTGCCGATCGTCGCCGGCCAGTCCGCGGTGCAGATCGCCCGGCGCGCGATGGATGCCGCCCGGCTCGGCGGCTTCGACGTGGTGATGCTCGACACCGCCGGCCGCACCACGGTGGACGAGGCCCTGATGGCCGAGGCGGCCGAGGTGAAGGCCGCGACCCGGCCGCACGAGGTCCTGCTCGTCGCCGACGCGCTCACCGGCCAGGACGCCGTCAACACCGCCCGCGCCTTCGACCAGCGCCTCGGCGTCACCGGCATCGTGCTCACCCGCATGGACGGCGATTCCCGCGGCGGCGCGGCGCTCTCCATGCGCGCCGTGACCGGCAAGCCGATCAAGCTCGTCGGCACCGGCGAGAAGGTCGATGCGCTGGAGGAGTTCCACCCCTCGCGCGTGGCCAACCGCATCCTGGGCATGGGCGACATCGTCTCGCTGGTCGAGAAGGCCGCCGAGACGATCGACCACGAGCAGGCGCTCCGCACCGCGGAGAAGATGCGCAAGGGCAAGTTCGATCTGGAAGACCTGTCGATGCAGCTCGCCCAGATGGAGAAGATGGGCGGCATCGGCGGCCTGATGGGCATGCTGCCGGGCATGGGGCAGATCAAGAAGCAGGTCGAGGGTGCCAACCTCGACGAGAAGATGTTCAAGCGCCAGCGCGCCATCATCTCCTCGATGACCGCGCAGGAGCGCAAGAACCCCGACCTCCTGAAGAATTCCCGTAAGAAGCGCATCGCGGCGGGCGCGGGCGTGAAGGTCGAGGAGATCAACAAGCTCCTCAAGATGCACCGGACCATGGCCGACATGATGAAGGCGATGGGCTCGGGCAAGCGCGGGATCGGCCAGGCGCTCGGCTCGATGTTCGGCCTCGGCGGGGGCGGCGGGATGCCGGGCGGCATGCCCGGCATCCCGCCCGGCATGCCCGAGCCGACGCCGGAGCAGATCGCCGCGCTGGAGAAGCAATTCGGCGGCAAGCTGCCGCCGATGCCGCCCGGGATGGGCGGCGGAAAGATGCCGGGCCTTCCGGGCCTCGGTGGACCGAAGATGCCGGGACTGCCCGGCCTCGGCGGTTTCCCGTTCGGGAAGAAGAAGTGAGCGATACGCTGACAGCAAAAACGCTGATGGCGCGGGTCTGGGACGTGAGCGAGCGCCTCAAGCGAGCTGAGATCTCACATGAGATTAGAGGCTTTCGCCATGATGGCATCAGCATCCTCGCTCATGTGCCCGGCGAGTATTGGGAGATTGATTTTCTCGAAGATGGGAAAATCGATGTTGAAGTGTTCCGGACGACTGGAGCCTTGGAAGATGAGAGCGCGATTGAGCGTCTCTTGAATCAGTACAATGAACTGAACGCAGAGGTAGAAAAATGTCCCTGAAGATCCGTCTCACCCGTGGCGGCGCCAAGAAGCGCCCGTACTACCGCATCGTCGTGGCCGATGCCCGCGCCCCGCGCGACGGCCGTTTCATCGAGAAGGTCGGTGCCTACGACCCGATGAAGGCCAAGGACGATCCGGCCCGCGTGGTGCTCGAGGCCGAGAAGATCCAGGGCTGGCTCGCCAAGGGCGCGCAGCCGACCGACCGCGTGCTGCGCTTCCTCGACGCTGCCGGCCTCGCCAAGCGCCCCGCCCGCAGCAACCCGCAGAAGGCCGAGCCCGGCGAGAAGGCCAAGGAGCGTGCCGCCAAGCGCGCCGAGAAGGCCGCCGCCCCGGCCGAGGACGCCGCGGCCTGAGGCCCTCCCGGCCCGTCCGCCGCGGCGGACGGGCCCCGGTTTCGGAGCGGTGCCCGGGCATGGCTCCGAGGCACCACCGGGCGCGCCGAGCGCGGCCCGCCCCGGCAAGACAGCTACCCGCAGGGCTTATCGGAATGGCGCGTCGTCCCGGATCTTCCTCGCGCGGCGACGGTCCCCGGCGCACGGGCCGCCTGGATCCGGCCGCCGTCACGGCGCCGCGCAGGGCCCCGGCGCCGAAGGCCCAGGCCAAGCCCGCTTCGCCCGATCCCGATCTCGTCCTGCTCGGCGAATTCGGCAGGCCGCACGGGCTGCACGGCGAGATCCGCCTCAAATCCTACACGGCCGACCCGCTGGCCATCGCGGGCTACGGCCCCCTGCGCGCCTCCGACGGCCGCGACATCGCACTCCTCGACGCCCGTCCGGCGCCTGGGGGCGCGCCCGACATCCTTCTCGTGCGCGTGAAGGACGTCGGCGACCGCACCGCCGCCGAGGCGCTCAACCGGGTCACGCTCGCGATCCCCCGCGCCCGGATGGGCGAGGCCGGAGAGGACGAGTTCTACCTCGCCGACCTGATCGGGCTCACCGTCGTGGACGCGGCAGGCGCGAGCGTCGGCACGGTGACGGCGGTGCCGAATTACGGCGGCGGCGACCTCCTCGAGATCCGTCCGGCCCAGGGCGGCCCGACCGCGCTCCTGCCCTTCACCAAGGCGTTCGTGCCGAGCCTCGATCTCGCGGGCGGGCGCATCGTGGCCGCCCTACCCGAGGATTTCTTCGCGCCGGCCGCCCCCAGGCCCCCGGACGAGCCGGCCTGATCCGGTTTCGGCGTCGGAGAACCGGGGAGCGTCGCGCCCGGCCGGCCCGGGCCCCGAGCGGGGACCGGATCCGACTAGCCTCCGCGTCTCAGCCGCGGTCGCGGGTCGTCGTGTCGCGGCAGGGCCGGATCGCGGCCGGGTCGGGCCGGGCCTCGGGCGCGGGCGGAGCGAAGACCGCGAGGTAGCCGCCGCCCTCCAGTTGCGAGAATGCGGTCTCGCGATAGCCGGCAGCGGCGAGTTCGCAGCGCAGCAGCTCGGGCGGGGTGCCGTGGCGCGAGGGGATCGCGTCCGCGTCGACGATGCCGACCCGCCCGCCCGGCCGCATCGCGGCGGCGAGGTTGTGGAGCAATCCGTAGGGCTGCGTGATCTCGTGGTACATGTGCACGAGGATCGCCGCATCGACAGCCTTCGCCGGCAGGCGCGGATCGTGCGGCTCGCCCCGGACCACGCTGACATTCGGCAGATCGCGCACCCGGCGCTCAAGGTCGGCGAGGTAGCGCGGCGTGACGTCCTCGGCCAGGACCCGGCCCTTCGGGCCGACGAGCGGGCTCAGCCGCGTGACGTAGTAGCCGCTGCCCGCGCCGACGTCGGCGACGGTCTCGCCGGGCGCGATCCGCATCAGCCGGGCCACCTGCGCGAACTCGCCGACCCGGTCGCGCTCCGCCTCGGAGGTCCATTGCGGCGCGACGATCTCGGCCACCGGCCGGTCCGGCTTCGGGAAGGCGGAGGCGGGTGCGCCGGGCGGCTCGGTCGCCTGCGCGACGGTGCCGAGAGCGAGAAGGGTGACGAGGGCGGCGCGGATCATCGCCGGCAACGTGCAGGGCCGCGCCACCGTTGCGCCGGGGCCCTGCGGGCGATTGACCCGGCGGCGATGGGCGCTCATCAAGCCGCCATGACAGGCGAGCCGCCCAGCCCAGGCGACCAGCGGCCGTGGCGCGCCACGGTCCTCACCCTCTATCCCGAGATGTTCCCGGGCCCGCTCGGCCTGTCCCTGTCGGGTGACGCGCTCGCGCGCGGCGCCTGGAGCCTGGAGGCCCGCAACATCCGCGCGCACGGCCTCGGCCGCCATCGCAGCGTGGACGACACGCCGGCCGGCGGCGGAGCCGGGATGGTGCTGCGCTGCGACGTGCTCGCCGCGGCGATCGATGCGGCGGCCGGGCCGGAGGATCCCCGCCCGCGCCTGCTGATGTCGCCCCGCGGGACGCCCCTCACCCAGGCGCGCGTGCGCCGGCTCGCGGCGGGCCCCGGGGCCGTCGTCATCTGCGGTCGGTTCGAGGGTGTGGACGAGCGCGTGATCGCGGGCCGAGGGCTCGAGGAGGTCTCGATCGGCGACTACGTGCTCTCAGGCGGCGAGATCGCGGCCCTGACGCTGCTCGACGCCTGCGTGCGCCTGCTGCCCGGCGTGATGGGCAAGAGCGAATCCGGTGTCGAGGAGAGCTTCGAGGGCGCCCTGCTCGAATACCCGCACTACACCCGGCCGCGCGCCTGGGAGAACCGGACGATTCCCGAGATCCTGACCGGGGGCAATCACGGCGCCATCGCCCGCTGGCGCCGTGCTGAGGCCGAGCGCATCACCGCCGAGCGGCGCCCCGACCTGCTCGCCCGCGATCCGAGTGAGGCCGGCTGAGCCGGCTCAGGACACCTCGGCATCGATCACCGGGCCGAGGGCGAAGTCGAGGTCGGCGAATTCGGGCTCGGCCTCCGGCTCGGCGCGCGCGGCGAGCCAGTGCGACAGGATCCCGGTCAGGGCGGCGATCAGGATGCCCCAGAGCCCGATGAGCGCACCGTCCTCGAAGGTCATGATTCGCTCCGTGCGGCGAAGCCTGATGTTTGAGCCGTTCGGTTAACGAAATCCTTCCGCAGGGCAGTGTTGCGGGCGCCCCCTTGCACGCGCAACCGGTTGGGCGCATGGGGCCCGCTCGGGCTCCCGTCTTCAGGGCCGGGCGCCTCTCGACAAGGCTTGATCCGATGAACGACCGTCCCGTGAGCCGCCCGCGCGTCCCGAATTTCTCCTCCGGCCCCTGCGCCAAGCGCCCCGGATGGACTTTGCAGGCTCTCAACAAGGCGGCGCTCGGCCGCTCGCATCGCTCGGCCGCCGGCAAGGCCAAGCTGCGCCAAGCGATCGACCTCACGCGCGAGATCCTGCGGGTGCCGGAGGATTACCGCATCGGCATCGTGCCCGCCTCCGACACCGGGGCGGTGGAGATGGCGATGTGGACCATGCTCGGCCCCAGGACCGTCGAGGTTGCGGCCTGGGAGGCGTTTGGGCTCGAATGGGTCACCGATGCCCTGACCGAGCTCAAGATCGAGCCGCGCGTGCATCGGGCGCCCTACGGCGTGCTGCCAGACCTCGCGACCATCGATACCCGGCACAACGACGTGATCTTCACCTGGAACGGCACCGCAGCCGGCGTGAAGGTGCCGGACGGCGACTGGATCGCGGCCGACCGCGAGGGCATCACCATCTGCGACGCCACCTCGGCGGCCTTCGCGCAGCCGCTCGACTGGTCGAAGATCGATGTCCTCACCTTCTCCTGGCAGAAGGTGATGGGCGGCGAGGCCGCGCACGGCATGCTCATCCTCGGCCCCCGCGCCGTGGCGCGCCTGGAGAGCCACGTCCCCGCCTGGCCGGTGCCGAAGGTGTTCCGCCTCACCAAGGGCGGCAAGCTCATCGAGGGCATCTTCGCGGGCGACACCATCAACACGCCCTCGATGCTCGCGGTCGAGGATTACCTCGACACCCTGCTGTGGGCTCGCCGCATCGGCGGCCTCGACGCGCTGCACGCTCGCGCCGACGCCAATGCCCGCGTCATCCACGATTGGGTCGCGCGCACGCCCTGGATCGGCCATCTCGCCGCCGACCCGGCCACCTACTCGAACACCGGGGTCTGCCTCGTCATCGCCGATCCGGACGTGCTCGCCCAGGGCGACGCGACGGTCGCGGCCGTGGCCTCGGGCATCGTCGCGACGCTGGAGCGCGAGGGCGTGGCACTCGACATCGGCGCCTACCGCGACGCGCCGGCCGGACTGCGGCTCTGGTGCGGCGCCACCGTCGAGACTGCCGATCTCGAGGCCCTGACGCCGTGGCTCGACTGGGCCTTCGCCCAGGAGAAGGCGAAGCTCGCCCGCGCGGCCTGAGAGCCGCCCTGCCCTGCCCTCGCGAACGGTCTCGACCGTTCGTGACCGCGATCGGCGGACCAAACGAAAGGGGCGGCGAGGATGATCCTCGCCGCCCCTTTCGTATTTCAGGTCCGGGACGCCCACTTGCGTCCCGAAGAATCTCAGAAGGTGAAGCCGGTCTCGACCATGTAGCGGTCCTGGCCGGCCTTGTTGCCGAACTTGCCGAAGCCGAGGCCGATCGTGCCGGCGGCGAGGTCGAGGCGCTGGAAGTCCATCAGCTCGACATGCGAGTACTCGCCGCGGATGAAGTACCGGCCCACGGTGTAGGTCGGGGTGATCGTGAAGGAATAGGCCGAGCTGCCGGCGCCGTACAGGATGGCGGTCTGGCCGAACGGGTTGGTGCGGCTGCCGCTCTGGGCGATGTACTCGAAGCGGCCGGCGAGGGCGAAGTTGTCGTTGAAGGTGTAGCTCGCCAGGATGGCGCCGCCGTAGGTTTCCGCGCCGGCGAGGCCGAGGGCCACGTTGCGCTCCACGTTGGTGTACTGGACGTAGGGCGTCACGATCCAGGGACCGTTGGCGTAGGTGTAGTTCGCGCTGATGATGCTGCTGTTCTGCAGGGTCAGCGGTGTGGCGTAGTAGAAGCGCGCGCTGCGGGTGACGTCGTTGAAGCTGGTGAAATGCGTGCCGCCGTTGATGCCGATCGTGTTCGCATCGTCGATCTTGTAGGTGATCAGGCCGGTGACCCAGTTCAGCTCACCCGAGTAGAACCCGTCCGTGACGGCGAGCGAGGCCGACCAGGGACCGGCGGCGTAGTTCACCTGCACGCCCTGGTTGATGATGTTCTCCTGGTTGAACAGGAGGCCGCGCGAGATGTTCAGGTTCTGGAAGGTGAAGGGCAGCTCGGAGCCGATATTGGTCGGCATGCGACCGCCCTGGATCGACCACTCGTCGTTGAACACGTACTTGCCGAACACCACCGGCAGCGGGCTGAACAGCAGGTTGGTCTGGTCGACCGCGCTGAAGGTCGGGAAGCCGAGCGCCGGGATCGAGTACAGGCCGGTCTGGATGTAGAACTGGAACGGACCGTCGGCCTTCTGGATGAAGGCCTGGACGTTGCTGAAATCCACCCGGCCGATGCGGTCGTCCCGCTGGCCCGGCACGGCCGGGGTGTAGAAGGACGGCAGACGGTCGCTGTAATTGTAGGCGTAGCCCGTGATCGCGCCGCCGACGTAGATCTCGCCGAGGCCGGTCTGGAAGCAGGCCGGATCCGGGTTCTGCTTGATCACGCCGCCGAAGGACGGGAAGGTGATGGCGACCTTGCACGGGCCTGTGGGCGCAGCGGGGGCGGCTGCGGGCATATCCGCGGCCTGGACCTGTCCGAGGCAGAGCAGGAGGGCGGCCGACGCCGTGGCGCTCCGCAGGAACAGTGTGGAAAGCATGGTCTCGAGCCCCTTGGTCTTTTTGTCTCTACGGCCAAGGTGCCGAAACCGGTCGAACACCGCAAAATCAATCTGCGAGCATTTGCCTAGTTTTCGGGCAATCAAAGCCTCTCCGCGCCGTTGCTCCGAGAATGTTGCGATCGCGCCACAATTTTCCGGTGGCGGCGCAAGGATTTGGTTTCGAGAAGGTTAATGCCGCGCGCGGATCGACGGGTCCATTGCGGTCGATCCCGGCTGTTGCGCAGTCGGTCCGGCTTCCTCGATCGGTGATTCGTGGGGATCGACACTATCGCGTCGGTCTCGAGCATGGGGAGGCCCAATAAGAAAGGCCCCGGCTCGAGCGAGCCGGGGCCTTTCGGGGGGGGCGTTCCAGACCGCGTCCCGAGCAGGCCGGAGCGGGGCGGAGCGACCTGACTTAGAACCTCCCGCCGGACCCGTGCCGGGTCAGGCGAGAGGCGTTCGGCAGGCGATCAGTAGTTGTAGGCGCGCTCGCCGTGATCGGCGATGTCCAGGCCCTCGCGCTCCTCTTCCTGCGTCACGCGCAGGCCGATCGTCAGGTCGATCAGCTTGTACAGGATGGCGGAGCCGATGCCCGACCACAGCAGGGTGAAGCCGACGGCCTTGCCCTGGGCGATCATCTGCGTGGTCATGTCGTAGGCGCCGACGACGAGCTCGCCCGGCTTCGTGGTGTAGTCCGGCAGGCCGACGCCGCCGAGAGCCGGGCTCACCAGGATGCCGGTGGCCAGGGCGCCGATGATGCCGCCGATGCAGTGCACGCCGAACACGTCGAGCGAGTCGTCGTAGCCCAGCGCGTTCTTCACGCTGGAGCACATGATGAAGCACACCGCGCCGGCGACGAGGCCGAGGACGATCGAGCCCATCGGGCCGGCGAAGCCCGAGGCCGGGGTGACGGCGACGAGGCCCGCGATGGCGCCCGACAGCATGCCGAGCAGCGACGGCTTGCCCTTGAGCGCCCATTCCACGAACAGCCAGGAGACGGCGGCCGCGGCGGTGGCCACGAAGGTGTTGATCATCGCGAGGGCGGTGGTGCCGTTCGACTCGAGGTTCGAGCCGGCGTTGAAGCCGAACCAGCCGACCCAGAGCAGCGAGGCGCCGATGGCGGTCATGGTCAGGGAGTGCGGGGCGAGCAGGTCGCGGCCGTAGCCGATGCGCTTGCCCATCATCAGGCAGCCGACGAAGCCGGCGATGCCCGCGTTGATGTGCACCACGGTGCCGCCCGCGAAGTCGAGGGCGCCCCACTTGAAGATCATGCCGGCATCGGCGTTGACCGCGTCGAGGGCGTCCTGGGCCGTCTTCTTGGCGGCGTCGTCGGTCGCGGCGGCGAGCGCCTTGGCGGCGTTGCCGACGGCGTCGGGGCCGCCCCAGTACCAGACCATGTGCGCCATCGGGAAGTAGATCAGCGTGACCCACAGGATGGAGAACACCACCAGCGCCGAGAACTTCATCCGCTCGGCGAAGGCGCCGACGATGAGCGCCGGGGTGATCATCGCGAACGTCATCTGGAAGCAGATGTAGACGTATTCGGGGATCACGACGCCGTTGGAGAAGGTCGCGGCCACGGAGTTGGCGTCGACGCCCTTGAGGAAGGCCTTGGAGAAGCCGCCGACGAAGTCGTTGAGGCCGGCGCCGTTGGTGAAGGAGAGGCTGTAGCCGTAGAACACCCACAGCAGGCAGACGATCGAGGCGATGGCGAAGACCTGGGTCAGCACCGAGAGCATGTTCTTGGTGCGGACGAGGCCGCCGTAGAACAGGGCCAGGCCGGGCACGGTCATCATCAGCACGAAGGCCGACGAGACCAGCATCCAGGCGGTGTCGCCCTTGTTGGGCAGCGGCGAGGCCGGCGCGGCGGTGGCCGCCTCGGGTGTCGGCGTCTGCGCGAGCGAGGGCTCGATCAGGACGAGGGCGAGCGCCGCTCCTCCCAGCCCGAGCGCGAGGGCATTACGAAGTTTCATGGACACGAGACTCCCGGTCGCGGTTCGATGCGAAGTGAAGGGGATGTCGGGCTGCCGGACGGGCCGGGCCCGGTCGGATCAGAGGGCGTCGGCGTCGGTCTCGCCGGTGCGGATGCGGACGGCCTTCTCGAGCGGCATCACGAAGATCTTGCCGTCGCCGATCTGGCCGGTGCGCGCCGCGCCCGCGATCGCGTCGATCACGCTCGACACGAGGTCGGAGGCGACGGCGACCTCGATCTTGAGCTTGGGCAGGAAGCTGACCGCGTATTCGGCGCCGCGGTAGATCTCGGTGTGGCCCTTCTGCCGGCCGTAGCCCTTGACCTCGGTCACCGTCAGGCCGTGCACGCCGATGCCGGTCAAGGCGTCGCGCACCTCTTCCAGCTTGAACGGCTTGATGATGGCCATCACGATTTTCATGGGCGGCGCCCCCTGCTGTCCTTTGGAACCGGGCCAGCGCCATCACGGGCGCGGCGATCCGATCCGGGTTGCCCGCGGCCGGCCCGAATGGCCTCCGCGTTCGGCGCCCGCCATTCAAGGACTATGCCATAGGGTCGCGCGCGGGAACTTTTTGCAGCGCACTCGGATGCCCACGCATTAGCCGTTCACTGGCGCGTGAACGTGCCTCAATGCTCAAGCTTGTGCATATATATTATGCAAGAAGCGTGTCCCTTGGGCAGATTTGGGCCGGACCCGGGAGGGAATTGCCCTTCGGCCGGTTCAGCGGCTTCTCGGCCGGATCAGCCCTTCCTGCGCCACGGAGGCGACCAGGGCGCCGGCGCGGTCGAAGATCTGGCCGCGGGAGAAGCCGCGGGCGCCGGACGAACTCGGGCTGTCCTGGGCGTAGAGCAGCCAGTCATCCGCGCGGAACGGGCGGTGGAACCAGAGCGCGTGGTCCAGGCTCGCCGACTGGATCTCGGGATCGAAGACCGAGCGCCCGTGCGCGATCAGCGAGGCGTCGAGCAGCGTCATGTCGGAGGCGTAGGCCAGGACCGCTTGGTGGATGGCCGGATCGTCCGGCAGCGCCGAGACCGCCCGCAGCCAGACATTGCAGACGGGCTCGCCCGGCCCCGGCTCGAGATAGCGCTTGAGATCGACGGGCTTCAGGGCGATCGGGCGCTCGCGGGCGAAGTAGCCGGCGATGGCCGGCGGCAGGTTCGGCAGGCCGCGGGCGATCATCGTCCGTGTGTCGGGCAGGCTGTCGGGATCGGGGGCCTGCGGCATCGGCGCCTGATGGGCGTAGCCCGGCTCGTCGGCGTGGAACGAGATCGAGGTGGCGAAGATCGCGCGCCCGTGCTGGATCGCCTTCACGCGCCGCGTGGTGAAGCTGCCGCCGTCCCGGATGCGCTCGACCTCGTAGACGATCGGCACCTTGGGATCGCCGCCGAGCAGGAAATAGGCGTGGAGCGAGTGCGGCGGACGGTCCGTCGGCACGGTCCGGATCGCCGCCACAAGCGCCTGGGCCACCACCTGGCCGCCGAAGACGCGCGGCCAGCTCACCTTCGGGCTCACGCCGCGGAACAGGTCGGTCTCGAGGCGCTCGAGGTCGAGGATGGCGAGGAGTTCGGCGACGATGTCGGTCATGGACGGAGGCGAGGATCTCGGAAGCGTTGCGTGACGCCCTCGACATAGCATTGCGGCCGCGGCAATCCACGCGGATCCGACGGGCGGCGTTGCCCCGGCGGTTCGGCGCGCCACTTCGGGGCTCTCGCACCCGTCCGTGGTGGACGGCGATGATCGAGCATCAGGGAGACACCATGAGCGCATCGCGCCCCGGCGCCCGCAGCCTCGTCGTCGCCGGCGCGGGCATTCCGGGCCTGACGCTCGCCCTCGCCCTCGGGCGGGCGCACGGGGCGGCGCTGTCCATCGCGGTGCACGACCCGGCGATTCCCGCGGGCGGGGCCCGCCATCGCGGACGGGCCTACGCGGTCGCGGCGGGCGGACGCCGGATGCTCGCGCAGCTCGGCGTCTGGGAGCGGCTCGGAGCCGCCGCGGAACCCATCCGCGCGATGGTGATCACCGACAGCCGGCTGGCCGACCCGGTGCGGCCGGTCTTTCTCAGCTTCGGACCGGATCCGGACCGGCAGGCCGACGAGCCCTTCGCCCACATGGTCGAGGCCGAGCCGCTGGTGGAGGCCCTGCTCGCCGCCTGCCGCGAGGCGGGAATCCGCCTCGCCGACACGGGCCTTCACCGGACCGAATCCGATGCGGGCGCGGTCCGGGTGCGGCTGAGCGACGGGACGGAGACGCGGGCGAGCCTCGTCGTCGCGGCGGACGGGGCCCGCTCGCGGCTGCGCGAGGCGGCGCGGATCGGCTGGGTGGGCTGGTCCTACCCCCAGTCGGGCATCGTCGCGACGCTGGGGCACGAGCGCCCGCACGAGGGGCGCGCCTTCGAGCACTTCCTGCCGAGCGGACCCTTCGCGATCCTGCCGCTGGCCGATGGCGGGGCGCTCGGGCACCGGTCCTCGATCGTCTGGACCGAGCGGACGCGCGACGTCGCGACGCTGCTCGGGGGGGACGACGCGGAATTGCTGTCAGAGATCGAGCGCCGCTTCACCCCGCAGCTCGGGCGGCTCGCCCTGGAGCAGCGCCCGCAGGCCCATCCCCTCGCCTTCGGGATCGCTAGGCGCTTTCGCGCCGAGCGGCTGGCGCTCCTGGGCGACGCCGCGCACGTGATCCATCCGATCGCCGGGCAGGGTCTCAATCTCGGCCTCGCCGACGCGGCGGCGCTCGCGGAGGCCGTCACCGGGGCGCTCCGCCTCGGGCTCGACCCCGGCGGCCCGGACGTGCTGACGGCCTACGAGCGGGCCCGACGCTTCGAGACGCTGACGATGGCGGCGGCGACCGACGGGCTCAACCGCCTGTTTTCGAACGACGCGCTCCCCGTGCGCCTCGCCCGCGACCTCGGCCTCGGCCTCGTCGACCGGCTGCCCGGCCTGAAGCGGTTCTTCATCGGCGAGGCCGCCGCGCTCGGATCGGGCCGGCCGCGCCTGATGCGGGGCGAGCCGCTCTAGAGCCGTTTCGCCGCGCGGCGCGACACCGCGCGGCCCGGGATCCGTGTCGCCGTGCCGGCGTCCGCCGAGCGGGGACGCGCTCGGCGGTCGTCACGCGCGGCGGCGCGCCGTGTCGGCGCCTATTTCGTGCCGCCCTTCGCCCGCTCGATGCCCTCGATGATGAGACGCTGGGCCTCTTCCTTGTCGCCCCAGCGCACGATCTTCACCCACTTGCCGGGCTCGAGATCCTTGTAGTGCTCGAAGAAGTGCTGGATCTGGCTGATGGTGATGTCGGGCAGGTCGGTATAGTTCTCGACGCGGTTGTAGCGCTGGGTCAGCTTGCGCGAGGGCACCGCGATGATCTTCTCGTCCTCGCCGCCGTCGTCCTGCATCACCAGGACGCCGACGGGGCGCGCGCTGATGATCGCCCCCGGGATGATGGCCCGGGTGTTGGCCACCAGCACGTCGCAGGGGTCGCCGTCGCCCGAGAGGGTGTGCGGGATGAAGCCGTAATTCCCCGGGTAGAACATCGGCGTATAGAGGAAGCGGTCGACGACGAGCGCGCCGGCCTCCTTGTCCATCTCGTACTTGATCGGCTCGCCGCCGAGCGGCACCTCGATGATCACGTTGACGTCGTGGGGCGGATTCTTGCCGACCGAGATGGCGTCGATGTTCATGGGCGTTGTCTCCCGGCCGGCGAACGGCTGTTCCTCTTGAGCGGAGGTGTCTTAAGGCCGCGCGCGCGCGCTGCCAATTCGCTCTTCGTCGGGAGGCGGCGACGTTTCCGTGAAAGCGTCAGGCGAACTGGAAGCCGATCTTCGGCAGCGGCACCCCGGCGACGCGGTCGAGGACGCGCGGGCCCGCCTTGCCGCCGAGCGAGCGGTAGAACTCCGCGGCGCGGTGGTTCTCCTCGAGCGCCCAGGCCCCGATGCGGGCGAGGCCGTGATCCGCGAGGTCGTTGCGCACCGCCCGGAACAGCCGCCGCCCGAGGCCGATCCCCTGATACTCCGGCAGGAGGTAGAGCTCGTCCACCTCCCCCTCGGTGCCGAGGCTGTTGCTACGGCTGCGCCCGTAGGTGGCGTAGCCCACCACCGTCTCGCCCGTCTCGACCACGGCGACCGGCCGGCCCCGGCGCATGGCGCCGCGCCACCACGCCCGGTCGCGCTGGGAGATCATCCGCTCCAGGGCGACGCCCGGGATGATGCCCCGGTAGGCCTCCCGCCACGCCGCGTCGAACACCCGCGACAGCCCGGCGACATCCCCATCGCGGGCCCGGCGGATGCTCGTGGTGCGGGTGCTCATGGCCAGACTATCCTCTGGAGGGCTGCCGGCGGACAACCCGTCCCGGCGACGCAGGTTCAGATTCGATCCCGGCAAACTGAAGGCAAGGCCGATGCCGCGCCCGGCCGGTCCCGCGGCCAACATCGCGGCGGGCGCCGCGCCGGGCCCGGCCGATGCCGAAATTGCCGCTCGGGGATCCGGCTGGTAGAGCCGGGGCCCCTGCCCCGAGGCCCCGCGCCGGATCCGCACAGAGCCGTGTTCAACCGCTTCCTCAAACCCGAGACGCGCTACGCCCGTCGCATGGCGCGCATCGCCCGCTTCGAGCGGCCGATCGCCGGGCCGGGCGCACGGCTGATGGCCTGGGCCAACATGCTGTTCCTCGATCACGGCGTGTTCCGCCTCGCCTACCTCAACCGGCACCGGGTCGGCGCCGGAGAGCTCTGGCGCTCGGCCCAGCCCGGACCGCACCAGCTGGCGCGCTTCCGCCGCGAGGGCGTGCGGACGGTGATCTCCCTGCGGGGCGGACGCGAGCACGGATCCTGGCCGCTGCAGCGCGAGGCCTGCGAGCGCCACGGCCTCACCCTGGTCGAGTTCGTGCTGCGCTCGCGCGAGGCCCCCGCTCGCGAGACCATCCTGGCCGCGCGCGACTTCTTCGCGGGCATCGAGTACCCCGCGGTGATGCATTGCAAGTCGGGGGCGGACCGGGCGGGCCTGGCGGCCGCCCTCTACCTGATCCTGCACGAGAAGCGGCCGGTGGCCGAGGCCGCGGGCCAGCTCTCGGCCCGCTACGGGCATTTCCGCTTCGCCAAGACCGGGATCCTCGATGCCTTCTTCGCCCGCTACCGGGCCGAGGGCGAGGCCCGCGGCCTCGACTTCCTGACCTGGGTCGAGACCGTCTACGACCCGGAGGCGCTGAAGCGGGATTTCCGGCCCGGCTTCTGGTCGGATCTGATGGTCGACCGCTTGATCAAGCGCGAGTAGCCGCCGCACCGCGCCGCCGCGCGGCCCGGTGATGCCGTAATGCTTAGGCGTGCCGGGAAAACAGCGCCGTGGCGCGATTCTGCGCGATCTGCCTTCATCCTGTCGCGATTGCCCGGGAACGGGAGCCGGTACAGCACAGGGACGAGAGCGCGCCTCGCGATCCCGCTCACGGGCTCCGGTGCGACCGATGTCGCCACGCGGACATGCGCCCGGACGGATCGTGCACCGGACCGCGTTCGATCGAGCGGGAGTTTTTGCGATGATGGGATACGGGCGGAGAACATCGCTCGCGGCGATCGGCCTCGCGGCTCTGGCCTGCGTGGCCGGCCGGGCCGAGGCCGCGCAATGCGGCAACACGGCTGCGGGCTTCGAGGCGTGGAAGCGCGAGTTCGCCGAGGAGGCGCGCGGCCGCGCCAGCGCCCAGAGCCTCGCGGCCCTGATGGGCACCACCTACTCGACGGCGACGATCTCGGCCGACCGCGGCCAGAAGAGCTTCCGGCTCTCGCTCGACCAGTTCCTGGCCAAGCGCGGCGGTCCGGTGATCGTGTCGCGCGGACGCGCGCTGAAGGCACAGAACGCCGCCCTGTTCGATTCGATCGAGCAGCGCTACGGCGTGCCGCCCGGCCCGCTGCTGGCGATCTGGGGCATGGAGACGGGCTTCGGCGCGGTCCGGGGCAACGTCAACACGCTCTCGGCGGTGGCCACCCTCGCCTACGATTGCCGCCGCTCGGCCTTCTTCACCGACCAGCTCTACGCCGCCCTCACCCTCGTCGATCGCGGCGTCCTGCAGCCCGGCACCCGCGGCGCCGCGCATGGCGAGGTCGGCCACACGCAGTTCCTGCCCAAGAACGTGCTGAATTACGGCACCGGCGGCAGCCTCGACAACGTCGGCACCGCGCTGAACTCGACGGCGAACTTCCTGAAGGCGCATGGCTGGCGCGCCGGGGCCGGCTACCAGCCGGGCGAGCCGAACTTCGCGGCGATCCAGGGCTGGAACGACGCCGGCGTCTACCAGCGCGCGATCGCGCTGCTCGGCTCGCGCATCGACGGCCGGTAGCAGCGGGGGCCCGGACGCCGGCAGGGCGTCCGGCAGGGCCGCGGGAGCCTTTCCTGTCCCGGTCACCCGAGCGGATACGCATAGCGCGCGTTCAAGCTCAGGTCTGCCCCGCACGGGCGCAGGTTCTTCCCTCCCCCCCTGCGGGGGAGGGTGGGCCGCGAAGCGGGTCGGCCGGGACGAAGTCCCGCGAGAGGGGAGCGTCGATGCAGGATGGCGCTCCGCATCGACGCTGCGCCCTTGCCTGAAGCCGGGCTCCCCTCTCGCGGGACTTCGTCCCGGCCGCCTCGCTGCGCTCGGCACCCTCCCCCTCAGAGGGGGGAGGGCACAATCCGCGCCCTTGCAGGCCAAGCCTGAGGGGAACGGACGATGTGTGAATCCGCTAGCCCGCAAAGGGTGGACGGGAAACCGGGATCTATCCGGCCTCAGTGAACATCACCGCCGCCTGCCAGCAGGGGACGGGCGCCGTGAGCCGACCGCCTCCGCGGGTGCGTGCCCGTCACGCCCTGCCCGTCACAGCCCCTGCCCTTCGGTCTCGACCAGGATCTCGCGCTTGCCGGCATGGTTGGCCGGGCCGACGATGCCCTCGATCTCCATCCGCTCCATCAGCGAGGCGGCGCGGTTGTAGCCGATCTGCAGGCGGCGCTGGATGTAGCTCGTCGAGGCCTTCTGGTCGCGCAGAACCACCTGCACCGCCTGCTCGTAGAGATCGCCGCCCGCCTCGCCGAACGAGCCCTGGTCGAACACGGCGCCGTCCATCTCGATCTCGGCGCCGCCCTTTCCGCCCTTGGCGGCGGGCTCGTCGGCGCCGTCGTCGGCGGTGACGGCGTCGAGATAGGCGGGCCGGCCCTGGCGCTTGAGATGGGCCACCACGCTCTCGACCTCGGCATCCGAGCAGAACGGCCCGTGCACCCGCGTCGTGCGCCCGCCCCCGGCCATGAACAGCATGTCGCCCTGGCCCAGAAGCTGCTCGGCGCCCATCTCGCCCAGGATCGTGCGCGAGTCGATCTTGCTCGTCACCTGGAAGCTGATCCGCGTCGGGAAGTTCGCCTTGATCGTGCCGGTGATCACGTCCACCGACGGGCGCTGGGTCGCCATGATCAGGTGGATGCCCGCCGCCCGCGCCATCTGCGCCAGCCGCTGGATCGCGCCCTCGATGTCCTTGCCCGCCACCATCATCAGGTCGGCCATCTCGTCGACCACGATCACGATGTAGGGCAGGGGCGTGAGGTCCATCGCCTCGTCCTCGTACACCGCCTCCCCCGTGTGCCGGTCGAAGCCCGTCTGAACCGTCCGCGTCAGCACCTCGCCGCGCGCCCGCGCCTCCTCCAGGCGGGCGTTGTAGCCGTCGATGTTGCGCACGGCGATCTTGGCCATCTTCTTGTAGCGCTCCTCCATCTCGCGCACGGCCCATTTGAGGGCGATGACCGCCTTCTTCGGGTCGGTGACGACGGGCGACAGGAGGTGCGGGATGCCGTCGTAGACGGACAGCTCCAGCATCTTGGGATCGACCATGATCAGGCGGCACTCCTCCGGCTTCATCCGGTAGAGCAGCGAGAGGATCATGGTGTTGATGGCCACCGACTTGCCCGAGCCGGTGGTGCCGGCGACCAGCAGGTGGGGCATGCGCGCGAGGTCGGCGATGATCGGCTCGCCGCCGATGTTCTTGCCGAGGCACAGCGCCAGCCGGTGCTTGCTCTCGGCGAAGTCGGCCGAGGCCAGCAATTCGCGCAGGAACACGGTCTCCCGGCGGGCGTTCGGCAACTCGATGCCGATCGCGTTGCGGCCCGGCACGACGGCGACGCGGGCGGAGACCGCCGACATCGAGCGGGCGATGTCGTCGGCGAGCGAGATCACGCGGGACGACTTGGTGCCGGGCGCGGGCTCCAACTCGTAGAGGGTGACGACCGGGCCGGGCCGCACCGCCAGGATATCGCCGCGCACCCCGAAATCGCCGAGCGTCGCCTCGAGCAGCGTGGCGTTCTGCTCCAGGGCGTCGGGCGAGATCTGGCTCGCGACCGAGGGGCCGCGCGGCTCGGCGAGGAGGCCGAGCGCGGGCAACTCGTAATCGTCCGGGTGCACGGAGGACGGCATCGGGCGGCGGGCCGGCGCGGGGCTCGGAATCGGCGGCGCCACGCGGGCGCGCACCGGCTCGGCGGCGTGGCCGGCCTCGTCGGCGGCGTCCTCTACTTCCGGCCGCGGGGCCGCGGGGGCCGCGGGGGGCGGACGCCGGGGCGCGGCCGCCGGCTCGCGGCTGTCGAAGGCGGGCTCGCGCCGACCCGCGGCCGGAGCGTGCTCGGCCCAGGGAAGGTCCTCGTCCGAGAAGGCGCGCCGCGCCGCGAGCGTCGGCGAGGCGCCCGCGTAGGCGAGCCCGCCGCGCGGTCCGCGCAGGGACTCCACCGTCTCGCCGAGCGCCGCCTTGCCCCGCATCACCGCCTGCGCCAGCGCGCCGAGGCCGACGAGGCCGAGGCCGGGCTCGCTCGCGATATCCCGGTCCTCGCCGCGGTGGCTCGGCGGGTGCCGGTCCGCCTCGGCCTCGTCCGGATCGTCGTAGGCTCCCTCGTCCTGTCCGATCCCGGCGCGGCAGGCGCCCGTGAGGCTCAGGATCGCCAGCGCCGCGTAGGCGAAGCCGACGAGGTGCGCCGCCGGCGGCACCACGGCGCCGATCACCGTGCGGGCGACCGAGAGCAGGGCATCGCCCGCGACGCCGCCGAGGCCGGTGGGCAGCGGCCAGCGCGCGGTCGGCGGCAGGGCGCTCGCGACCGCGCTCGCCGCGCAGAAGCCGATGATCCAGAGGGCGAGGCGCAGGCCGCCGCGCGGCAGGTCGCGCTCGCGCATCAGGCGGATGCCCCACAGGGTCGGCGGCAGCACCAGGGCGAGGGATCCGAGACCGAGGATCTGCATGGCGAGATCGGACACAACGGCCCCGCCGGAGCCCAGCACGTTGTGCGCGGCGTGATCGGTGGCGTGGTTCAGGCTCGGATCGTCGATCGACCAGGTCGCCAGCGCCACGGTGAGCGCCACCGAACCGGTGAACAGCACGAACCCGCCGAGCTCCGTCAGCCGCCGCGCCAGGAACGGGCGCAGCGTGTCGACGAAGGTGTCGTAGGGCGATGCGGAGCGACGAAGCGAGCGCATGCGGGACCGGACGCGTGAGGGGTACTCTGCGGGAAACGCTACGGACGAGCCGTTAACGCGCGGCTAAGGTTGAGGAAGCCTGACCGGCCCGGCGGGATCGCCCCGGGCTTCGCCTGTGGACGGTGCAATCGCCGCGCGGGTGTGGCAGAGGAGCGCCCATGAAGATCGACGGCCGCCCCTACCGAACCATCGTCCCCGACGCGGATGGCGTCAGCGTGCAGGTGATCGACCAGACGCGGCTGCCCTTCGCCCTGGAGATGCGGCGGCTCGCGAGCCTGGAGGATGCCGCCACGGCGATCCGCACCATGATCGTGCGGGGCGCGCCGCTGATCGGGGTCACCGCCGCCTACGGCCTCGCCCTGGCCCTGCGCGCGGACGCCTCCGACGCGGGCCTCGCCCGCGCCGTGGAGGCGCTGGCGGCGACGCGGCCCACGGCGATCAACCTGCGCTGGGCCCTCGACCACGTCGCCGCGCAGCTGCGCCCCCTCCCCGTCTCCGAGCGCTTCGCCGCCGCCTTCGCCGAGGCCGGCCGCATCGCGGAGGAGGATGTGGCGAGCTGCCGGGCGATCGGCGAGCACGGCGGCCGGATCCTGGCCGATCTCGCCGGCGCGAAGGGCCGGCGCCTCGACGTGCTGACCCATTGCAACGCCGGCTGGCTCGCCACCGTCGATTGGGGCACCGCGCTCGCCCCGATCTACATGGCGCACGAGATGGGCGTCGATCTCCACGTCTTCGTGGACGAGACCCGGCCCCGCAACCAGGGTGCGGCGCTCACCGCCTTCGAGCTGAACGGCCACGGCGTGCCCCACACCGTGATCGCCGACAACGCCGGCGGCCACCTGATGCAGCACGGCGGCATCGACGTCTGCATCGTCGGCTCCGACCGCACCACGGCGTCCGGCGACGTCTGCAACAAGATCGGCACCTACCTGAAGGCGCTCGCTGCCCACGACAACCGGGTGCCCTTCTACGCCGCGCTGCCCTTCTCGACGATCGACTGGACGCTCACCGACGGCGTGCGGCAGATCCCGATCGAGGAGCGGGATTCCCGCGAGGTCACGCATCTCACCGGGCGTCTCGCGGACGGCGGCTTCGCCACCGTCGAGGTGGTCTCGCCCGGGAGCCCGGTGGCCAACCCCGCCTTCGACGTGACGCCGTCGCGCCTCGTCACCGGCATCATCACCGAGCGGGGCGTCTGCGCGGCGAGCCCGGAAGGGCTGCTCGGGCTCTACCCGGAGCGGCGCCGGGCGGCCTGACCGTCACGGCTCCCACTGCCAGAACACGGTGCCCTTGAAGCTGAAGACCGTCTCGCCGCGCTGGTTCACGCCGGTGTTGCGGTGGGTGGCGAGGCCCCAGCCCGGGCGCGAGCCGGTGGGGCGGGCCTCCTCCAGGGTGCAGCTGTAGCGGATGGTATCGCCCGCGTAGACCGGTGCGCGCCAGCGCATGTCCCGGAAGCCCGGCGACGGCCCGAGCTGGGGCACCAGTCCGGTCTCCGCCGTCAGGGCGATGTCGCGCTCCCGCGTGATGTGCAGGCGCTTCATCCAGGCGGCGGCCGTGTGCCAGCCGGAGGCGCAGAGCCCGCCGAAATGGCTGCGCCGGGCCGCCTCCGGATCGAGGTGGAATTCCTGCCGGTCGTAGGCCCGCGCGAAGGCCATGATCTCCTCCGCGGTGAAGACATGGGGCCCGAGGTCGCGGCTGGTCCCGATCGGCGCGTCCTTCAGGAACAGCAGCGGCTCGCGATCCGTCGGCTCCTCGACGGCCGGGGGCGTGTCGAGCGTCACCGCGCGCGGGGGTAGCGGCTCGACGCCGCGGCGCGGGAACATCACCGTGAAGGTCTGGGTCATCACGGCCTGGTCGCGGCCGTTCAGCATGGTCAGGCCGAGCCGCACGAAGCCCCGGTCCTTCTTCGTGGTCGAGGCGCGGCACTCCTCCACGGTCGCGGCGATGCGCAGCGCGTCGCCCGGCAGCACCGGCCGGAGCCAGCGCAGCTGGTCGATGCCGGGCGAGCCCATCGAGCTGCCGCCCCGGAAGACGTGCTCCTGCAGCAGCCGCATGCCGAAGCCCGCCGTCTGCCAGCCCGAGCCGATGAGCTGGCCCACGAAGGTCGCCTTGGCGGCCTCGGCGTCGAGGTGGAAGGGCTGCGGGTCGAACTCGGCCGCGAAGGCGACGATCTCCCCCGCCGTCACGGTGATCGGGCCGCCCTCGATCACGGCGCCCGGGGTGAAATCCTCGAAGGCGATCCCGGTCATGACAGTCCTGTGCGGTTCGGTCGGCGATGGCGGGCGGGTGCGTCCCGGGCGCTCGGGCGCGGCTCCGCCGTCAGTTGGCGAAGCGGAAATGCAGCACGTCGCCGTCCTGCACCCGGTATTCCTTGCCCTCGAGCCGCAGCTTGCCGGCATCGCGCGCGCCCGCCTCGCCCTTCAGCGCGGTGTAATCGGCGTACGCGATGGTCTCGGCCCGGATGAAGCCCTTCTCGAAATCCGAGTGGATCACCCCCGCGGCGGCCGGCGCCTTGGTGCCCACCGGGATCGTCCAGGCGCGCGCCTCCTTGGGGCCGACGGTGAAGTAGGTGATCAGGCCGAGCAGATCGTAGCCCGCCCGGATCACCCGGTTCAGGCCGGGCTCGGCGAGGCCGACCGCCTCCAGGAACTCGGCCTGGTCGGCCGGCGCCATCACGGCGATCTCGCTCTCGATCTTGGCCGAGACCACGACCGCCCGGCCGCCCTCGGCCTCGGCGCGCGCCAGCACGGTGTCCGAGTAGGCGTTGCCCTTGTCGGCGTCGGCCTCGTCGACGTTGCAGACGTAGAGCACGGGCTTGGCCGTCATCAGGCCGAGCTGCTGGAACAGCGCCTCCTCCTCGGGCTTGCGCGAGACGAGGCGGGCGGGCTTGCCCTCGCGCAGCAGCGGCAGGGCGCGGTTGCAGAGGTCGAGGATCTCCTTGGCCTCCTTGTCGGCGCCCTTGGCCTTCTTCTCCAGCGACTGGGCGCGGCGCTCCAGGCTGTCGAGATCGGCCAGCATCAGCTCGGTCTCGATCGTCTCGATGTCGGCGGCCGGATCGACCTTGCCCTCGACATGGGTGACGTCGCCGTCGGTGAAGCAGCGCACCACGTGGGCGATGGCGTCGACCTCGCGGATGTTGGCGAGGAACTGGTTGCCCAGGCCCTCACCCTTCGAGGCGCCCCGCACGAGGCCGGCGATGTCCACGAAGGTGAGCCGCGTCGGGATGATCTCCTTCGAGGAGGCGATCCCGGCGAGCTGGTCGAGGCGCGGATCCGGCACCGCCACCTCGCCGACATTCGGCTCGATGGTGCAGAACGGGTAGTTCGCCGCCTGGGCCGCCGCGGTCTGCGTCAGCGCGTTGAAGAGGGTCGACTTGCCGACGTTCGGCAGGCCGACGATGCCGCATTTGAAGCCCATGGGTCCGGTTCCGGTCAGTTCCGCCGCAGCACGTCGTCGGGCGACGCGCGGACGGGGTTGGTGAGAGTCAGGCCCGTGGACACGGCGCCGTGCGCCGGGTCCTCGGTCGGGAAATCGCGGCCTCCGGCGAGCCGGTCTGCGGCCACCCGCAGGCCGTCGAACCCCTGATAGCCGGAGGTCATGCGCACGGGCCCTGCGCGTTCGGCCGCGTCCCGGCAGCCCCCGTGTCGCCCGGGCGCCTTGCGGTTCTGGTCCGTCGATCGCATCAGGGGGCCGGCGCGGAAGCGGCGCCCTCCCGCGCCCGGTGCAGCAGCGCCTCGTCCATCGTCAGGGTGAGGTTCTGCATAGCGGCCTCCGCGGGCTGTATCGTGTCCTGGTAAGGGCGTGTCAATTTCCGCGGCCGACCGCCTTCACGTCGTCCCAGCCGCGGCCCGCCATCGCGAGATGGACCTTGTTCTGGAAGCTCGCATCCTCGCCCGCGGCGAGCAGCGCGGCGTGGTCGGCCACCGCCCGGCAGAGATCCTCGACCCAGGGCTCCTCGCCCTTGCCGAAATCGTTCAGCACGTAGGCATGGACCAGCGCCTTGTCGCCCGGGTGCCCGATACCGAGCCGCACGCGCCGGTACTCGTTGCCGCATTGCGCCGTGATCGAGCGCAGGCCGTTATGCCCGGCATTGCCGCCGCCGAGCTTCACCCGCAGCTTGGCCGGGGCGAGGTCGAGCTCGTCGTGCAGCACGATGATGTCGCCGACGGCGATCTTGTAGAAGCGCTGCGCCTCGCCGACCGAGCGGCCGGACTCGTTCATGAAGGTCTGGGGCTTGAGCAGGATGGCGCGCTCGGTGCCGAGCGTCACCTCGGCGGCCTCGCCCTGGAAGCGGCGCCGGAACGGACTCGCCCGGTGCACGCGGGCGATCTCGTCGACGGCGAGGAAGCCGATATTGTGCCGGTTGCGCGCGTAGCGCGGGCCCGGATTTCCGAGGCCGACGATGAGCCGCATGATGCGCCGTCCCGAAGCTCAAGTGCTGCGCCACATAAGGAAATGCCCCGGCCGCGAGGCCGGGGCATGGCAGGAAACCCGTCGGCCCGGAGGCCTGCGCGGGCTTAGTCCTCGGTCTTCTCCGCGTCGCCCTCGGCGGCCTCGGCCTCGGCTTCCGCCTTCTCCTCGGCAGCCTCGCTCGACTGCGCCTCGGCGATGGCGGCCTCCTCGGCCTCCACCTCGGCGCCGAGCACCGTCGGCGGCACGATGTTGGCGACCGGATCGGTCGGCTCGCCGGTGTAGGTGCCGGCCGGGATCTTGAGATCCGAGACGTGGATCACGTCGCCGATCTCGCGGCCGGTGAGGTCGACCTCGATCGCGTCGGGGATCTGGTCGGGCGCCACCTCGAGGGAGAGCGTGTGCAGCGTGATGTTGAGGGTGCCGCCCTTCTGCTTGATGCCCGGCGCGGCGTCCTCGTTCACGAAGTGGACGGCCACGTCCACGGTGACGGCCTGGCCCGCGACGACGCGCAGGAAGTCGACGTGCAGCGGCACACCCGAGACCGGGTCGAGCTGGAAGTCGCGCGGGATGGCGCGGGTCTTCTTGCCGCCGGCATTGATCTCGAACAGCGTGGTCTTGAAGCCGCCGGCGTAGATCAGGGTGCGGGTGCGGACGAGGTCGATGGCGATCGATTGCGGCGGCTGGCCTCCGCCGTAGATGACGGCGGGAACGTTGCCCTGGCGACGAACGGCCCGGGCGGCCCCCTTGCCGACCCGGTCGCGTGCCACGGCCTCAAGCGTCTTGACTGCGCTCATGGCGTGATCCTTCTGATGTGATGGCCTGAGAAACGCAGAAGGCCGCCCGAAGCGGACGGCCCGACCCTTCCCAGCGCGCCCGTGCCTCCAAGGGTGTCTCAAGGGCGCGGGGCGCGCTTACACCGGATCGCGCGCCGAGGCAATCCTGAGGCGGGCCGCCGGCACCGCGATCGCCCCGGGTTCTCCGGTCCCGAGCGGCGGCGGTCGCGCCCCCGGCCTCGGGACTTCGGCTCCGCGCGGCTCTGTCCGCGCCGTGACATTGCCCGGGCGGGGTCGACGACGGGCGACGACGCGTCGGCAAAACCTTGCCAAGCGCCGAGCCCACTCGATAGAGCCGCCCCATCCTCCACCAGACGAGACGACGCCATGGCCAGCTACAAGCTCCTGCTCCTCCCCGGCGACGGGATCGGCCCCGAGGTGATGGCGGGCGTCGAGACCGTGCTGGGGGCGCTGCGCGAGACCGGCCTCGCGCGCTTCGAGACCGAGACCGACCTCGTCGGCGGCTCCGCCCTCGACGCGCACGGCAAGCCGCTCTCGGACGAGTCCCTGGCCCGGGCCGCCGCGGCCGATGCGATCCTGCTCGGCGCGGTGGGCGGACCGAAATGGGCGGGCGTCGCCTATGAGCTCCGGCCCGAGGCCGGGCTGCTGCGCCTGCGCAAGGATCTCGGCCTGTTCGCCAACCTGCGCCCGGCGATCTGCTATCCCGCGCTCGCCGACGCCTCGGCCCTGAAGCGGGACCTCGTCGAGGGCCTCGACATCATGATCGTGCGGGAGCTCACCGGCGGCGTCTATTTCGGCGAGCCGAAGGAGATCACCGTGCAGCCGGACGGCAGCAAGCGCGCCGTCGACACCCAGGTCTACACCACGGGCGAGATCGAGCGGATCGCGCACGTGGCCTTCGATCTCGCGCGGAAGCGCTCGGGCCGGGTGGCCTCGGCCGAGAAGCACAACGTGATGAAGTCCGGGGTGCTGTGGAAGGAGGTCGTCTCGCAGGTCCACGCGGCGCATTACACCGACGTGGCGCTGGAGCATGTGCTGGCCGACAATTGCGCCATGCAGCTGGTGCGCCGCCCCAAGCAGTTCGACGTGCTGGTGACCGACAACCTCTTCGGCGACGTGCTCTCGGACGTGGCCGCGATGCTCACCGGGTCCCTCGGCATGCTGCCCTCCGCCTCGCTCGGGGCGGCCGAGGCCGGCGGTCTGCGCAAGGCGCTCTACGAGCCGGTGCACGGCTCGGCGCCCGACATCGCCGGGGCCGACAAGGCGAACCCGATCGCGATGATCGGCTCCCTCGCCATGTGCCTGCGCTACTCGTTCGGGCTCGGCGAGGCGGCCGACCTCCTCGACGGCGCGATCACCGACACGCTGGCCACCGGCCTGCGCACCGCCGACATCGCGGGGCCCGAGGGCGCCGCCATCGGCACGCGGGCGATGGCCGAGGCGATCGCCGGGGCCGTCCGGGCCCGGGCGGCCTGAGTGCCGATCCCGGATCCGTCGCCGATCGCGTCGGGCAACGGCTCCGGGAGCCGAACCGGATCGGCTCGATCGCGCGACGGAGCGTCGAGCGTGGCTGTCCGGCTGATCCGCTGACGATTGGGTCCGGACGGGCGGCACGGTTCCGCCCGTCCGGACCCGTCTACGACCCGAGGAGCCTCCGCGTCCGGCGTGCCCGATCTCGCGAAGGCAGCGGCCATGCGCGCCGGAGCACCGGACCGGTCAGAGCAGACGGCGATCTCTCGTTCGTTCGCTGACCACGCCTCTCGCTTCACGGTGTCCGTCGAGACGCGGAGCCAACGGAGCAGTAAGCCCGGAACGTCGCAACGAGGTGCCTGAACAGCGCGTCGATCCGGGCGCTGCGCCGCACGTCTTCGTGCGCCACGATCCAGGTGTCGAGGACGTACACGACCCGATCCGGCAGAACGCGCACGAGGTCCCGGTCGCCGACGGGCACCTGCACGACGCCGATGCCGAGACCGGCGCGCACCGCGGCGAGTTGAGCCGGATGGCTGTCGCTCCGCAGGGCGACCCGCAACCGCCCGCCTGCCTCCCGGCTCAGCCCGTCGAGGACCGAACGGTCAGCCGGGGCGCGGTCCGGCGTGATCAGGTCGTGCCGGGGCAGGTCCGCGATCGTTTCCGGGAGGCCGTTGCGGTCGACATAGGCCGGGGCGGCGAAGAAGCCGAGCGGGATTCCTCCCACGTGTCGCGCCACGAGCGACGCCTGGCTCGGCTTCGCCATGCGCACGGCCACATCCGCCTCCTGCCCCGGAAGGTCGACATTCGCGTTGGTGAGCAGCAATTCGACCGTCAGGCGCGGATAGCGTTCGCGTAAGGTGGCCAGCATCGGCGGGACGACCTCGATGCCGACGAAGTCCGAGACGCTGAGCCGAACCGGACCCGCGATCTCGGAGGCCGCCCCCGCGGCGTCGCGCCGGAACGCTTCGGACGCGTAGGCCATGCGCCGCGCATGCTCGGCCAGGCCGCGCGCTTCGGGCGTCGGCGCGAGGCCGTTCACGCCACGCACGAAGAGCGGTTGCCCGATCGCGCGCTCCAGCGCTTCGATCCGATGCCGCACGGTAGGCTGGGAGAGGCCGAGCGCCCGCGCAGCCGCCGACAGGCTGCCCGTCTCGAGCACGGTCAGAAAGGCGCGCTGATCGTCCCAGCCCACATCGTCCGTGCTCATCACATTTCGATAGGCGGTTCATCGAAGCCGGTCAATTTCCTCGACGTGCGATCCGCGGCATCAGAGCGTCGACAGTGGAAGGAACGTGATGATGAAGACGGTTCTGGTGCTTGGTGCGACGGGCGGCGTCGGCGGTGCGGTCGCGCGGGCCATGCTGGCCCGGGACTGGCGCGTCATCGCCCTCGCGCGGGATCCGGCGCGATCGGCGAAGGCGTGGGGCTCAGCCGCCGCGCCGGATTGGCGGACCGGGGACGCCATGAACGAAGCGGATGTCGTGCGCGCGGCGGAGGGGGCCTGCGTGATCCTCCATGCGGTGAACCCCCCCGGATATCGTGGCTGGGACCGGGTCGTCCTGCCCATGCTCGACAACACGCTCGCGGCCGCACGGCACGCCGGTGCCCGGGTCGTGCTGCCGGGGACGATTTACAATTACGACCCGGCCACGATCACGACGATCGATGAGACCACGCCGCAGCGCCCGCGGAGCCGCAAGGGAGAGATTCGCGTCGAGATGGAGACGCGCTTGGCGGAGGCCGCGCCGGCGGTGCGAAGCCTCATCGTCCGGGCGGGCGATTATTTCGGTCCGGGAGCCGGCCAGAGCTGGTTCGCACAGGCCCTGGCCAAGCGACCGCTGACCCGGATCGTCAACCCCGGCACGCCCGGCGTCAGCCACGCCTTCGCGTTCCTGCCCGACCTCGCCGAGGTCATCGCGCGCCTGATCGAGTTGCCCCCGGATCGCCTGCAGCCCTGCGAGCGGGTGCAGTTCGCCGGCCACGACGTGTCGGAGGTTGGCGACATGGTCGCCGCGATCCGCCGGGCCTCCGGACGTCCGGACCTTCCCGAGCGCCGCTTTCCCTGGGGCTTGATGCGGGCGCTCGCGCCCTTCGGCGGGTTTCCGCGCGAGGTCATGGAGGTTCGCCCGTTCTGGAAGCGGCCCATCCACCTCGACGGACGACGCTTGACCGAACTCCTCGGCGATGTGCCGCGGACGTCGCTGGAGGCTGCCGTCATCCAGGCACTCCGGTCGTGACCGCTTGCGGGACGCCCTACGCCGGTCGAAATCGGTCGCTCGACGGTCGTGCCGCGCGCTGTCAGCCCCTGATCCGCGCGGTGTCGGCGGCGCGATCGCCAGGCCGGCATCCGCGGCGACGCCAGCCCTGAACGCAGGAAGGGCGCGCAGCCTGGCTGCGCGCCCTCCTCTTTCGAGAACGATCCGGTTGGGATCAGTACGGGTTGCCGTAGCGCGACACGTAGGAGGTGGGGTCGATCGCGTCGACGGCGGAGAAGTCGACGTTGCGGATCGCGCTCGACCGGGCGCCGATGAACGGCCCGTTGGTGATCGGATCGGGCAGGATGCCGGTGCCGAAGCGGTCGTTGCGACCGTAGACCGGGGTCAGGGCGTTCGACTGCGCGATCAGGACCGGGTTGGTCGCCGGGTTGCTCACCGAGCCGTTGCCGGGCTCGACGACGTTGCCGGCATCGAGCCAGCTGCGCGGGCGGATCCGGATCGGCAGCGGGCGGCTGACGCGGTAGAAACCCGTGGGGCGGCCGAAGCCGTCCTGGGCCTGGGCGGGAGCGCCGAGCCCGAGGCCGGTCACCGCGAGGGCGCCCAGAAGGGCGAACTTGAACGAGCGCATGACGCACCTTGATGAGAACGGGAGTGATCGTGGCGGGGAAAGCTTAACAATCCGCGCCCGCTTGTTGGGGAGTAGACGCCTCAGCGTTGCCGTTGTTCCGCCTGCACGGCCGAGCTTACCCATTTTCGCCGCACAATCGCCTCATTTTTTGGTGTCCGGACGTTTCCGGCCTCAGCCGTTGGGCGCGGGGCTGCGCCGGCCGCGGATCGAGCCGGTCCGGCCGGTGGCGGGCTCCGCCGCCTCGCGGAGCGCCGCCGGGCGACAGGTGGGATCGCGGCGGCGCGCGGCTGCCCGGAACAGGCTCGCGGCCGGCTCGTCGGCGCCCTCCAGAATCAAGGCGTCGAGGAGGCAGGCGACGGCGCGGGGTTCCGGCGGCTGGCCGAGGGGGGCGCAGAGCCAGCCGTCGATGCGGGTCGGCGCGGTCTCGAGCGTCGCGAATCCCGTGCAGATCCGGCGCGTCGCTCCGGCCAGCGTGGCCTCCAGGGTCTCGACCGCCCCGAACTTGGTGGCGATCCGATCGCGGCCGCCGGTGCGGATCACGGCGAGCCCGGGACCCTCGGCGCCGCGGCGGGCCAGCGTCACGAACAGGCTGGGCGCCGGCTCGGGGCCGGCCATGCGGGTGAGGGTCAGCCGCAGCGCGTTGGCCTCGTAATCCGCGAAGCTGCCGCGCGTCAGTGTCTCCTCGCGGGCGGCCGTCGTCGGGTTGATGCGTGCCGGCTCCAGCCGCACCGGATCGATCGCGTCCGCATCGTCGAGCCCGAGACGACCGGGCGGCGGCGGCGCGGCGGCCCGGGCGGGCGCCGCCGCGGTGGCGGGGACGAAGGCCGAGGCGGGCACGAGGTCGTCCGCGCCAGCCCGCGCGGACATCAGGGCCGCGTCGGGCGAACGCGCGGCGCGGGGAGCGGCGAGCAGGCTGAGGATCGCGATCGCGCCGGCCGCCAGCGCCAGCCGCAGGCCGAGCCGCAGCACGGCCGGCCGGCGCCCGGGGGCTCTGTCGGGCAGCGCCCGCGCGAGATGGTCCTGACCCTGCATCGTCCGCTCGACCCTCCGCGCCGGATCCCGTGCCGGCAAGGCCCGATCATGCGGCGGCGCCCGCCAGCGCCGGGTTTCCGCGGGGCGCGCGGCCGCCGGCTTTCTCGTCCCAGGGTGAATCGGGCGTTGCCGTCGCCGCGCCGGAACCTCCGCCGCTTGACAGGAGCGGCGTGCGGGCGTCTTTCTCGCGCCAGTCGTCCACCCTACCTGTTGCGCAGGCGGGGTGGTTCGGCCGTGCCTCGTTTGGGGCATCGGTTCGGTCGGACAGCCCGCCGCGCGCGGGACGCTGGTACGCCGCCGGGTCCGGGAGCGCTGCGGCGCACGGATCGCCGGGACACGCGGAGAGAACAATGGGCTACAAGGTCGCCGTCGTCGGCGCCACGGGCAACGTGGGCCGCGAGATGCTGGATATTTTGGCCGAGCGGGCCTTCCCCGCCGACGAGGTCGTGGCGCTCGCCTCGCGCCGCAGCCAGGGCCAGGAGGTCTCCTTCGGCGACAAGATCCTCAAGGTCAAAGCCCTCGACACCTACGATTTCTCCGACACCGACATCTGCCTGATGTCGGCGGGCGGCGAGACCTCCAAGGAGTGGTCGCCCCGCATCGGACAGCAGGGCTGCGTGGTCATCGATAACTCGTCGGCGTTCCGCTACGACGCGGACGTTCCGCTCATCGTTCCCGAGGTAAACGCCGACGCGATCACGGGCTTCACGAAGCGCAACATCATCGCAAACCCGAACTGCTCCACGGCGCAACTTGTCGTTGCATTAAAGCCCCTGCACGAGGCGGCCACCATCAAGCGCGTCGTGGTCTCGACCTACCAGTCGGTCTCCGGCGCCGGCAAGGACGCGATGGACGAGCTGTTCAACCAGACCCGCGCGGTCTTCACCGCGGGCGAGGTGACGAGCACCAAGTTCACCAAGCGCATCGCCTTCAACGTCATCCCGCACATCGATGTGTTCATGGAGGACGGCTACACGAAGGAGGAGTGGAAGATGGTCGCCGAGACCAAGAAGATGCTCGATCCCAAGATCAAGCTCACGGCGACCGCGGTCCGGGTGCCGGTCTTCATCGGCCACGCCGAGGCCGTGAACGTCGAGTTCGAGCGCCCGATCAGCCCCGAGCAGGCCACCGAGATCCTGCGCGCGGCGCCGGGCGTGCTCGTGATCGATAAGCGGGAGAACGGCGGCTACATGACCCCGCACGAGGCGGCGGGCGAGGACGCCACCTACATCTCCCGCATCCGCGAGGACGCGACGGTGGAGAACGGGCTGAACTTCTGGTGCGTCTCGGACAACCTGCGCAAGGGCGCGGCCCTCAACACGGTGCAGATCGCCGAGGTGCTGATCAACCGCAAGCTCCTGAACAAGGCCAAGAGCGCCGCCTGACCCGACGCTCCGGCGCGAGCCGGACCGCGCCGGACCACCGATCCTGACGCCGTCCCGCTCGCGGGGCGGCGTTCGACGTTGGCACCAGAGTAGGAAATAAAGACATATATTCCTGCTTTGTTCTGGTTTAAGATCCTAATCCCGGGTGATTCGGATCGGTGCGATGGCCAGACAGCCGCGGTTCGGTGACGAGGTCGAGAGCCTGAAGGGCCTGCTGGCCGGTCTGTCCCTCGACACGAAGCTGCTCCGCCTGGAGCAGGCCCTGCGCAAGGACTGGTCCGACCAGCCGCGCGCCCCGGCCGGACAGCCGGACGGCGGCCGATGGGTCGGTGTCGGGCAGCGGACGCTCGGCGCCGAGGACGTGCAGCGGCTGATCAGGCCGCAATGGGCAGCGATGCCCGGGGCCGAGCCCGCGCAGACCCGAGACGAAACGCGCCTTGAGGACGGCACGCGCGTGCTGTCGCTCCGCATCCGGGCAAGGCGGCGCGATTTCGACGCGCAGCACCTCGTCACCGCGCCGGACGGCGAGAGCCGGGTCTTCGAGACCTCCGGCGCGACGCAGACCATTCGGGACGGCGTCTCCGGCGAGGTCCTGTCCCGCAGCACCTTCACGGAGGGCGGCGTCGAAGCGGACGCCACGGTGCAGCCCGCGTTCCTGCAATTCGTCCCCCCAGCCGTGGCGGCCGTTCAGGTGCTGCGGACCCTGGAACTCGCCGGCACCCTGTTCTCGGTCCTCTCGGCGCATCGTGACGGCTACGGCACCGTCCTGGGCATGACGGCGCACGAGTTCCGTGGGGCCGAGGATTTCAAGACCCAACCGGCGATCTGGGTCGGCCAGCTCGATCAGGCGCAGCTCGATGCCGCCTGTCCGAAGACGGGCGAGATTCAGGCCGAATTGGACGCGACGAACACCGCTGTTCGGCAAAGCGGCCAGTACCGCACGCCGATCGAGATCGGCAACGCCGTTCATCGCAGGATGGATGACTGGGTGAAGAGCAAGGATGACACCAATTTCCAGTCGGAACTCCTCATCGGCAAGCCTCGCAAGCGCGGCGAACCGGGTGCGGTCAAGGCCAGCCGGCTCGACCTCTTTCATCGGGCCGAACCCACGGTCGCGTGCATCTACGATCACAAGACGGGTGCGGTTGGCATCGAGTGGTCCGACGCGATTCGCTACGCGACTGCCGCGAAGAAGAAATTCCCCGAAGTCCTCCGGATCATCCTCACTCAGATGCGACCGCGCTCATGACCAACATCAAGCAGAAGAAGTGGCTCTTTCGGGAAGTGCTTGCGCGCAATCCCGACCTCGTACAGATCGACGGGTCTTCGATCTGGATCAAGCCGATCCAGCATGTATCCGCTCAGATTTACATCGAAGGATGTAGCAATCCAAATATCTTCACTCCACAATGGAGTGTGGCGCCTCTGTACTGGGCTGGGTATCGAGCTGTCGATGATATCGGAAATGTCACCGAGTACATTTATAAGGAGCCTCACCCGGCCCCATTCACCAGGGAGTACTTCCTGCAGCCAGGATACCAACGGCGCCCCGAGTTTCCCGAACTCGCAAAATGGCGCGAGACATTGGGATGTTGGAAGTGGTCCGATCCTGAGGTCGCCTCCATCTTCACGCGCGCCGTCGAGACGCAAGTGCTGCCGCTTCTTCGTCCAATGGCGCAGGACCACTGGGCGTATCTCGACTTCTATCGAAGCTACATCGTCCGCCGCGGCGACCTTCACGAGGAGGAGCACCTCGCCATCGCGCTCGCCGCCGGTGAACTGGACGACGCACGCGCGATCCTCGCGCGCGTCATGTGGAGATACGAGCCCGACAGCTTTGGCGACTACGTGATCCCCGAACCGCTCCTCTATCCGGAGCGCGGCCAGCGCACGCGGCGTGCGATGGCCGCCTTCGAGAAGGCGGTGCTCTGCTTCGAGTATCGCCGGATACGCCGCCGTATCCTGGATCTCATCGAACCGCTTCGGATCGGCGACCGCGCCGCCCTCGCGGCGATCATCCGCGGCTGGGAGGCCGAAATGGTGCGGGGTCAGAGCTACGAGCGATACTGGGAGCCGGCTCCCCTCCCGATCGAGCAAGCGATTTCGTAGTTAGTGGGCATAATTCCCACATCATTGAGAAACATCCGCCGGCTACAGCGCGCCTATTCGTCCCGCACACCCGCTGCCCGTGCCCGATTCAAGTCCCCCGTGTCGCCGTATACCTGGCGCCCTGGTTGTTGCCCTCCTCGTCCTCTGGGTCGCGGCCGTGCTCTGGACGGAACACGCGCAGCCGCTGACGCCGCCGGTGGTGCCCTATTCCACGACCTCACGCTGAGGCGACGGCCTCCAGCAGCGTGACGCTGCCGTCAGCAATCGCGCGCCGGTGAGGCGTGAGCCTTGCCGTGTTCCAATCCCGGCGCGCGATGCCGTGCGTCAGGCCGAGCTCGCGTCCGGCCGGTCGCTACCGGACCGGTGCCGTGCCGGTCGGGCGAAATGCGAAGACCTGCGGCCGACCACCTTGCACTGGCCTCGATCCGGGTCTATCTAGCGCTCAACAGTTCTGATGGCAGTCGATAGGCTGCGGTTCGGAGTGGGTCCCCCGGGGCCCGCTCTTTTTTATTGCCGCAGCCTGCCTCTGCCCGCATCGCGCGCCCTTGAGGCGCCGGAGATCGACCGGCATGGCAGAGACGGCCCAAGCCCCCGAGAAACGCCTCGTCGGCGAGACCGGCCCCGCCGCGCGCGTGGTGCAGGTGATCGAAGGAGCTGTCGAGGGGCTGGGCTACCGCATCGTGCGGGTGAAGGTCCTAGCGGTGAACGGCGACACCGTGCTGCAGATCATGGTCGAGCGGCCGGACGGCACCTGCACGATCACGGATTGCGAGGCCGTGAGCCGCACGATCTCGCCGCTCCTCGACCTCGACGACCCGGTGGGCGGCGCCTACAACCTCGAGATCTCCTCGCCGGGCATCGACCGACCGCTGGTGCGGGTCTCGGATTTCGCGCGCTGGGCAGGCTACGAGGCCAAGGTTGAGCTGGCCCGCCCCCTCGACGGGCGCAAGCGCTTCCGGGGGCTGCTCGGCGTGCCGGATCCGGCGGCGCTGACCGTGCCGATCGACCTGCCCGACGTGAAGGAGGGCCTGCCGAGCCGGATCGTCCTGCCGCTCGCCGATCTCGGCGAGGCCCATCTCGTCCTCACCGACGAACTGATCCGCGAATCGCTGCGCCGCGGTGGTCCTCCGGGCGAGGACGACGAGGCCTTCGACGACTCGGACGAGGAGGCGGAGGATGATGCGCCGGAGGACGCAGCGCCGTTGCAGGTGCGGGTGATCCCGGCGCCTAAGCGCCCGAAGCCGAAGGCCGACAAGCCGGTGAAGGCGAAGGCGGCGCCGGCCAGGACCGGCCCGAAGAAGCCCGTGATCACCAAGGCGAACCGCCTGAAGGATCGCGATTCGCTGCACTGAGTCCCGTTCGCCCGTTTCGCGCCCGTTCAGCCGGCGCGATGTTCAGAGTTCGTACGAGAAGGAACCGACACCGATGGCCGTCGTCAGCGCCAACAGGCTCGAACTCCTCCAGATCGCCGACGCGGTCGCCCGCGAGAAGGTGATCGACCGTTCCATCGTCATCGACGCGATGGAGGAGGCGATCGCCAAGGCTGCCCGCTCCCGCTACGGCGCGGAGACCGACGTGCACGCCGAGATCGACCCGAAGACCGGGGCATTGCGGCTGTCCCGCCACCTGCTCGTCGTCGATCAGGTCGAGAACGACGCCCGCGAGATCACCCTCGATCAGGCCCGTCGCTACAATCCGGGCGCGCTCGTCGGCGACGTGATCTCCGACACTCTGCCGCCCTTCGATTTTGGGCGCGTCGCCGCCCAATCGGCCAAGCAGGTGATCGTGCAGAAGGTGCGCGACGCCGAGCGCGACCGTCAGTTCGAGGAATACAAGGACCGCATCGGCGAGGTGGTCAACGGCCTCGTCAAGCGCGTCGAGTACGGCAACGTCATCGTCGATCTCGGCCGCGGCGAGGGCATCGTGCGCCGCGACGAGATGATCCCGCGCGAGACCTTCCGCCCCGGCGACCGCATCCGCTCCTACCTGTTCGATGTGCGTCGCGAGGTGCGCGGGCCGCAGATTTTCCTCTCGCGCTCGCACCCGCAATTCATGGCCAAGCTCTTCGGCCAGGAAGTGCCGGAGATCTACGACGGCATCGTCGAGGTGAAGGCGGTGGCCCGCGACCCGGGCTCGCGCGCCAAGATCGCGGTGATCTCGCGCGACGGCTCGATCGATCCCGTGGGCGCCTGCGTCGGCATGCGCGGCTCGCGCGTCCAGGCGGTGGTGGGCGAGCTTCAGGGCGAGAAGATCGACATCATCCCGTGGTCGGAAGATCAGGCCACCTTCATCGTCAACGCGCTGCAGCCGGCCGAGGTGGTCAAAGTGGTGCTCGACGAGGAGGCCGACCGCATCGAGGTGGTGGTGCCCGACGACCAGCTCTCGTTGGCGATCGGCCGCCGCGGCCAGAACGTACGCCTCGCTTCCCAGCTCACCGGCTGGGACATCGACATCCTGACCGAGGCGGAGGAATCCGAGCGGCGCCAGAAGGAATTCGCCGAGCGGACTCAGACCTTCATGGAGGCCCTCGACGTGGACGAGACGGTCGGGCAGCTGCTCGCCGCGGAAGGCTTCCGCACCGTCGAGGAGATCGCCTACGTCGACACCCAGGAGCTTTCCGGCATCCAAGGCCTCGACGAGGAGACCGGCGCCGAGATCCAGGCCCGCGCGCAGGACCACCTCGCGCGGATCGAGCAGGAGCACGACGAGCGCCGTACCGAGCTCGGCGTCGCCGACGAGCTGCGCGAGATCGAGGGCATCACCACGCCGATGATGGTGGCGCTCGGCGAGAACGACGTGAAGTCGATCGAGGACCTCGCAGGCTGCGCGACCGACGACCTCGTCGGCTACACCGAGGGCCGCGGCCCCGAGGCGGTGCGCCACGCAGGCTTCCTCGACGGCTTCGAGGTCTCCCGCGCGGAGGCCGAAGCCATGATCATGGCCGCCCGCCGACACGCCGGCTGGATCGAGGCTGTCGCCGAGGAGCCGGAGGCCGAGAATGCCGCAGGTGCCGAGGGCGAGGTCGAGGAGGCCTGACGGACACGGGACCAATCATGAGCGAGGCGCAGGATCAGGGGGGCGACCTCCCCGAACTCGATGCCGGCCCCGGCCGGCGTCCGCCGAAGCGCACCTGCATCGTCACCCGGACGGTGCAGGGGCCGGATGCGATGATCCGCTTCGTGCTCGGCCCCGAGGGCGCGGTGGTGCCCGACCTGCGGGCCCGCCTGCCCGGCCGCGGCGCCTGGGTCACCGCCCGACGCGACCTCATCGCCGACGCGGTGCGGCGGCGGCAGTTCCAGCGCGCCTTCCGGGGCAAGGCCGGCGCCGTGCCGGCCGATCTCGCCGACCGGATCGCCGCACATCTGCGCGAGGATTTGCGCCAGGCCCTCGCGCTGGCCAACAAGGCGGGCTGCGTGGTGGCAGGGTTCGGTAAGGTCGAGTCCGCCATTGGCGGCGAGCCGGGCGTGGCGGCCCTCTTCCACGCTGCTGAGGCGAGCCCCGACGGCCGGCGCAAACTCGCCGGAGCATTGCACCGCCGGCATGGCGATGCCATATCGAGGATCCCGATCGTGGACGACCTGTCCGAGGACGAATTGGACATGGCCTTGGGTCGGGATCATGTGATACACGCTGCGCTCGTCGCAGGAGTCGGAGCCGCCGGCTGCCTGGCGCGTTGGCGTCGGCTTCGCTCCTTCGAGAGCGCCGGTACGGCGATCGAGGAGCCGGGTTCTGCCCGCGACGACAGGGGCGCGCCACCGTCTTAGGCGGTGGATGGCTTCCTGTCGCGCACGGGCCTCGGTCCGCGGGCGAGCAGGGCGCGACATCTAAAGGATTTCTCGGCCGGATCCGTGGGGTTGCCCACAGCGTCCTGCTCAGAACGGATCAGGTCGGCGCCCTGTGGGCGACCGGTTCACGGGATGATGGAAACCCTCAAGGGTTCAAACTGAATGAGCGATACGAACAATCCGGGCGACAAGACTCTGAGCAAGGCACCCGCGAAGCCGCTGTCTCTCAAGCGGCCGGTCGAGTCGGGGACCGTGCGGCAGAGCTTCTCCCACGGCCGCTCCAAGCAGGTCGTGGTGGAGGTGAAGCGCCGTGTGATCGGTGCTGCACCCGGCGCCCAGGCCCCTGCCCGCGAAGCGCCGCCTCCGCCGAGGCCCGCGCCCGCGGCGCCCGCACCCGCGCCGCGCCCGGCGCAGCGCGCGGCGTCAGGCGTCGTCCTCCGGACCTTGAGCGAGCAGGAGCGCGATGCGCGCGCCGCCGCTCTGGCCGATGCACAGCGCCGTGAGCAGGAGGCCCGGCAGCGGGCCGAGGCAGAGGCCTCCGCCCGTCGGGAAGCGGAGCTCGCCGCCCAGCGTGAGCGTGAGGCCGCCGAGGCCCGTAAACGCGAGGCGGAGGCGGAAGCCCGTCGGCAGCAGGAGGAAGAGCGCCAGCGCGCCGCTGCCGCTGCTGCCGAGGCTGCGGCCAAGGCCGCTGCGCCGGCACCTGCCGCGCCGGAGCCCGCTATCGCCGCCCCGGCGACCGAGCCGGTCGCGACCGTTCCCGTCGCTGCGGCGCCCACGCCTGCCCCAGCACCGGCCGCCAAGCCGACGGCTGCGCCGAGCGTGGCCGCGCGTCCTGCTGGGGCCGCACCGCGTGTTGCGACCGCGGCGCCGCGCGCTGGCTCCCCCGTTGCCCGTTCCACGGCGGCAGCGCCCGGCGCGATCGCCCCGCGCGCGCCGCGCCCGGCCTCGTCCGAGCCGCGCAAGACCATCACGGCGGATGTGCGCAAGCCGCGCGATCTGAACTTCATGGCTCGTCCGGCCCCCGCGCCGGAACCCGAGAAGGCGCCAACCCCGGCGACCGCCGCCCGTCCTGCCGGCGCTGCCGCTGCGCGCCCCGCCGCCGGCCGCGCCGCTGTCCCGGCCGACGACGAGAGCGACACGAAGCGGGTGATCCGTCGGCCCGGCATGCCGCTCAAGATCATCGCGGCTCCCAAGGCGCCGAAATCGCCGGGTGGGGACCGTAACCGCGGCCGCCTGACCATCGCCACCGCCACGTCCGGTGAGGACGAACGGACGCGCTCCGTCGCCTCGTTCCGGCGTCGCCAGCAGCGCATGAGCGGTCATCGCCAAGCGGAGCAGAAGGAGAAGCTGTCCCGCGAGGTGACGATCCCCGAGACGATCACGATCCAGGAACTCGCCAACCGCATGTCGGAGCGGGCCGTCGACGTGATCCGGCTGCTGATGAAGCAGGGGCAGATCCACAAGATTACCGACGTCATCGACTCGGACACCGCGCAGCTGATCGCCGAGGAACTCGGCCACACCGTGCGCCGGGTCGCGGAATCCGACGTCGAGGAAGGCCTGACCTCGGACGAGCCGGATCTGGAGGAGGATCTCGATCCCCGTCCGCCGGTCGTCACGATCATGGGCCACGTCGATCACGGCAAAACATCGCTCCTCGACGCCATCCGAAAGGCGAACGTGGTCGAGGGCGAGGCCGGCGGCATCACCCAGCATATCGGCGCCTATCAGGTCTCGGCGCCGTCGGGCGATCTGATCACCTTCATCGATACGCCCGGCCACGCGGCCTTCACCTCCATGCGCGCCCGCGGTGCCAAGGTGACGGACATCGTGGTGATCGTGGTGGCCGCCGACGACGGCGTCATGCCCCAGACCATCGAGGCGATTCAGCACGCCAAGGCGGCCGGCGTCCCGATGATCATCGCCATCAACAAGATCGACAAGCCGGACGCGAATCCGCAACGCGTCCGTACCGAGCTGCTGCAGCACGACATCCAGGTGGAGTCGATGGGCGGCGAGACTCTTGAGTTCGAGGTGTCTGCCAAGACCGGCGACGGCCTTCCGGAGCTGCTCGACGGCCTGCAGCTCCAGGCCGAGATCATGAACCTGCGCGCGAACGAGAAGCGCGACGGCGAGGGCACGGTCATCGAGGCCCAGCTCGACCGCGGCCGGGGCCCCGTCGCCACGGTGCTCGTCCAGCGCGGCACCCTCTTCACCGGCGACATCGTGGTTGCCGGTGCCGAGTGGGGCCGCGTGCGCGCCCTGATCGACGACCAGGGCGAGAACGTCCAGTATGCGGGTCCTTCGGTCCCCGTGGAGATCCTGGGCTTCAACGGCACCCCGGATGCGGGCGACCGCGTCATCGTGGTGCCGAACGAGGCAAGGGCCCGCGAGGTCACCGAGTACCGCGCCCGGCAGAAGCGCGAGCGCCAGAACGCCCGCACGGGCGGCGCGAACCGCTCGCTCGTCGACATGATGCGCGAGATGAAGGAAGGCGCCGGCCGCAAGGAGCTGCCGATCGTCATCAAGGCCGATGTGCAGGGCTCGGTCGAGGCGATCTCGGGTGCGTTGGACAAGCTCGGCAACGACGAGGTCGGCGCGCGTATCCTGCTCGCCGGCGTCGGCGGCATCACCGAGTCGGACATCACCCTGGCGCAGGCCTCGAAGGCCGTCGTCATCGGCTTCAACGTCCGCGCCCACAAGGAGGCGCGGGAATCGGCCGAGCGCAACGGCGTCGAGATCCGCTACTACAACATCATCTACGACCTCGTGGACGATATTAAGTCGACGCTGTCGGGGATGCTGCCGCCGACGCTGCGCGAGGAGCGTCTCGGCGAGGCGGTCGTCCAGGAGGTATTCGAGGTCTCGAAGGTCGGCAAGGTCGCGGGTTGCCGCGTCCAGGACGGCATCGTCGAGCGCGGCGCCCATGTCCGCCTGATCCGCGACAGCGTGGTCATCCACGAGGGCAAGCTGAAGACGCTCAAGCGCTTCAAGGACGATGCCAAGGAAGTCACGTCCGGTCAGGATTGCGGCATGGCCTTCGAGAATTTCGAGAACATGCGCGCGGGCGACGTGATCGAGTGCTACCGGGTCGAAGAGATCCGCCGCACCCTCTGAAGCGACCGGTTCCGGCCGGGCACGGCGGCTGCAGCCTGAGGCTGCGGCCGCCGTTCTCTTTCCGACGCTCCGTCACGGCGCTCGCCGCGATGGGCGCAGAGCAGTCAAGGTATGGCCCAGAAACCTTCCCCAGCCGGCCCGTCGCAGCGTCAGCAGCGCGTCGCCGAACTCGTGCGCCACGCCCTCGCCGAGGTGCTGCAGCGCGGCGACGTCCAGGACCCGGTCCTCGCCTCCCACGTCGTGACCGTGCCGGAGGTCCGGATGTCGCCTGACCTGAAGCTCGCCACGGCCTACATCATGCCGCTCGGCGGCCAGGACGAGGCTCCGGTCCTGGCTGCCCTCGACCGCAACCGGAAGGTGCTGCGCCAGGAGGTGGCCCGGCGCGTCAATCTGAAATACGCGCCCGAGCTGAGGTTCCGGCGCGACGAGACCTTCGACGAGGCCGCGCGCATCGACCGCCTGCTCCGCGACGAACGGGTCGCGCGCGATCTCGACCGGCCCGAATCAGAACCGGACGCCGATGCCGGGCATTGAGCCCAGCAGCCCAGTGATTTCGGCCGCGGGTGCGCAGCCCGCCGCCGCGCGAGAGGACATGTAAGGTCTTGATCAACGACATCACGCCCCCGGAGCGCCCGGCCGCCGAGATGCCCGCCCGTGAGCGTCACACCGCGGGCGAGCGCCGTCCCCAGCGTGGCGGCCCGCGGCCGGATCGGCCCAAAAAGCGCGACGTCTCCGGCTGGGTCATCCTCGACAAGGGCGTCGGAATGACCTCGACCCATGCCGTCGCGGTGGTGAAGCGCGCCTTCAACGCCAAGAAGGCGGGCCATGCCGGGACCCTCGATCCGCTGGCCTCCGGCATCCTGCCGATCGCGCTCGGCGAGGCGACCAAGACGGTCCCGTTCGTGATGGACGGCCGCAAGTCGTACCGCTTCACCGTCGCCTGGGGCACCGAGACCGATACCGACGACGGCGAGGGCCGGCCGGTCGCGACGAGCGATGCCCGTCCGACGCGGGAGGCCGTGGAGGCCGCGTTGCCGAACTTCGTCGGGGCGATCGAGCAGGTGCCGCCGCGCTACTCGGCGATCAAGATCCAGGGCGAGCGCGCCTACGATCTCGCCCGCGACGGCGAGGTGGTGGAACTCGCCGCGCGTCCGGTGCAGATCGATCGTCTCGCGGTGGTCGAGCACACGGGCGACCATACGGTCATCGAGGCCGAGTGCGGCAAGGGGACCTATGTGCGGGCACTCGCCCGCGACCTCGGCCGCATGCTGGGATGCAACGGACACGTCTCGGCCCTGCGCCGCACCCGGGTCGGGCCCTTCGCCGAGGCCGAGGCCTGCGCGGTCCAGACTCTCGATGCCGCGGGCGCCGACGGCGTGGTGGCCCATCTCCACCCGGTCGAGACCGCCCTCGACGGGGTGGCCTCCACCGCCGTGTCGCGGGACATGGCCCTGCGCCTGATGCGCGGCCAGTCCGTGATCCTGCGCGGGCGCGATGCACCGGTCGAGGGCAAGGTCTTCGCCACCTGCGGCGGGATCCTGGTCGCGGTGGGTGACGTGGAGCGCGGCGAGCTGGTGCCCCACCGGGTCTTTCATCTCGGCGGCACTGCGGCCAACCGCCCAGCCTGAGCCCGGAACGATCGATCCGAGTGCCTGTTGGCCTCGCGGCGCGGAGAGCGCGCCCGGGGGAAGACGATGCGCGAACGGGCCTGCGACGTTGCCGTGATCGGGGCTGGCACCGCGGGGCTCGCTGCCTACCGGGCAGCGACCGATGCCGGCCTCGACGCGGTTCTGATCGAGCGCGGACCGGGCGGCACCACCTGCGCGCGGGTCGGCTGCATGCCGTCGAAGCTCCTCGCCGCGGCCGGAGCGGCGGCCCATGCGGCCCGCTCGACCGGCCCGTTCGGCATCACCGTCGGGGATGTGCGCGTGGACGGGGCCGCCGTGATGGCGAGGGTCCGGCGCGAGCGGGATCGCTTCGTCGCCAGCGTCGACGAGAGCGTCCGCGCAATACCGGCCGACCGCCGCATCGTCGGCGAGGCGCGATTCTCGGACGACGCGCATCTCGAGATCGCCGCGATGGGCCGGATCGGCTTCCGCGCCGCCGTGATCGCGACAGGATCGAGCCCGATCGTCCCGGAGCTGCTGCGCGACCTCGGATCCCGTGTCCTGACGACCGACACGATCTTCGAGATGGTGGACCTTCCGGTCTCGCTCGCCGTCCTGGGCGGCGGACCCGTTGGGATCGAGATCGCACAGGCGATGGCGCGTCTCGGCGTGGCCGTGACCGTCTTCGACGCCGGATCGACGCTGGCCGGCCTCACGCATCCGGAGCTCGTCTCCATCGCCGCCGACACCTACGCGTGCGAACTTATCCTGCATCCACGCACCGAACTCGTCGGTGCCGAGGCGGAGGGCGATGCCGTCCGCCTCACGTGGTGCGGCCCTGACGGACAACGGGGTATCGGCCGCTTCGCGCGGGTGCTCGCGGCCGCCGGCCGCGCGCCGAATATCGGCGCCCTCGACCTGGAGCGGGCCGGATTGCGGATCGGCCAGGACGGCATCCCGGTGCATGATCCCCGCAGCCTGCGTTGCGGGGAGTCCAGGGTGTTGATTGCCGGGGATGCCAATGGCGACCGGCCGGTCCTGCACGAGGCGAGCCGGCAGGGATCGATCGCGGGCGGCAATGCCGCGGCTCTGGCGCGGGGTGCTCCCCTTTGCGTGCCCGAGCCGTGGCCCGCCTTGGCGATGGTCTTCACACATCCCCAGACCGCACGGATCGGCGCCCCCCACGATCCGGACGATTGCAGCCGTCTCATCGGCGCCATGAGCTTCGGCGATCAGGGCCGCGCACGCATCGAAGGGACACATCAGGGCGGCGTTCGCATCTGGGCGTCTCCTGACGGGCGTCTGCTCGGAGCCGAGATGATCGGCCCGGCCGTGGAGCATCTGGCTCACCTATTCGCCAATGCGATTCGCGACGGCCTGTCGGTTCAGGCGATGCTCGACAGGCCCGTGTATCATCCGACTGTCGAGGAAGGCATCGTGACCGCTTTGTCCAGTATCGCACACAGGAACAACGCACGATGATTTGGTCGTGTCCGGTCGTGCCGAGCGTCGACGCCGGTCGGACGAGAATATTGCGCTCGCCCCGCTGGACCGGCATACCTGAGCGCAGATGAAGCGGTCCCAAACCTGATGCCGCCGGCGATGCCGCCGAGCGGCCCCGTCGACCTCGATGCTCTGACACCCGACGAACTCGATCGCCTCGATGCCGGGGTGATCGGGCTCGATCCGACGGGGCAAATCGTCGTGTTCAACGACGGCGCCAGCGCTCTGTCCGGCTTGTCGCGCGACGCCGTCCTCGGACGCAACTATTTTCGCGAGGTCGTGCCCAGCACGAACGTTCCGGGCTTCCTGGGCCGCTTCCTCGCGGGCCGACGGCGCGGGCGCCTGGATGAGACCTTCGAGTTCGTGTTCGGCCGCGCTTCGCAGCCCTTGCGCGCGCGGATCCGTATGGTCACGGGTCTTCGTCACGACTGGCTGACCATCCAGGCTCTGGAAAACCCGGGCGTCGGGCAGTCCCGTGAAGCGGTGCTGGCGGCGATCGGCAGCCGCGTCCGCGCCGAGCCCGTCGATCCGAGCCTGTGCGAACGCGAACCGATCCACATTCCCGGCTCCATCCAGCCGAATGCCGTCATGTTGGCCGCCGATCTCGACACGCTGCAGATCCTGGCCTTCAGCACGAACGCCACGGAGATCCTGCCAGCCGATGGGGCCCACATCGACGGGCAGCCCCTCGCGGCACTGCTCCCGTCCGGATTTGTCGACCTGATCCGCGCCAGACTTGCGAGTGGAACGCTGACGGATGGGCGCTCCGTGCGGCGCACCCTCCATCTCGGCCAATCGCCGCAGGCGGCCTACAACGCCGTCGCTCACGCCCATGCGGGCCGCATCATCGTCGAACTCGAACGTGCACCCGACAATCCTGACGATTTCGGCGATGCGCGGCAGACCGACACCGAACTCGCCGTCACCCGCCTGCGCGCAGCCGAGACACTCGGCGGCGCAGCCCGCATCGCCGCGCTCGAGATACGGGCCCTCACCGGATTCGAGTGCATCCTCGTGTACCGGTTCGATCCCGATTGGAACGGCGAGGCGATCGCCGAGGACAAGGTCGCGGACTGGTCGCGCTCGCTCTACGGTCTGCGGTTTCCAGCCTCCGACATCCCAGCCCAGGCGCGGTCGCTCTACGCTAAGGCGAAAAGCCGTTTCGTGGTCGATCGCGACTGCGTGCCGGTTCCGCTCGTGGCCGCGCCCGCGGCCGGCAACGCGCCCATCGACCTCACCTTCGCGCAACACCGGACGCTCTCGCCGATCCATCTCGAGTATCAGCGCAATCTCGGCGTCAACGGCTCGATGTCGATCTCCATCATGGTCGAGAACCGCCTCTGGGGCCTGATGATCGGGCACCATCGTCAGCCGCATTACGTCCCGCCGGAGACGCGGGCGGCGGCTACGGTGCTGACGGATGCGTTCGCCATGCGGGTGCAGGAGATCGAGGCGCGCAGCCTTTGGGCCGAGCGGCAGGCCCATCTCGACACCGAAGGGCGCCTGGTGCGCGAGTTGACCCGATCCGAGGATTTCGTTGCAGCCCTCACGGGCGGTTCGCCGACCCTTCTCGATCTGTTCGGCGCCACCGGTGCCGGAATCGTCTCGGAGGATCAGGTGACCTTGATCGGACGCACGCCGCCCGATCACGCCGTCCGCGCGATCGCCGGATGGCTGAGGCACCGCCTCGCCAGCGGCGAGACGACCTTTGCCAGCCATGCCTTCACCGGCGATTGTGCCGTTGCGGCACCCTATCGCGAGGTCGCGAGCGGGCTCCTCGCTGCGTTCGTCGACGAGCCTCGGGTCAACTTGATCCTCTGGTTCCGACCAGAAGTTCCGAGCACCGTCACCTGGGGCGGAGACCCGCGCAAGCCGGTGCTCGCCGGGAGTGGCCCGGTGGCCGTGCTGCCGCGACGGTCGTTTGAGCGCTGGATCGAGGAACGCACCGGATTCGCCGCGCCCTGGGCCGAGTGGCAGGTTTCGCTGGCCGGATCCCTGGCGCACGCGGTCGAGGGCGTCGTTCTGCGCCAGCGCCGCAAGATCGACGAGTTGACGGGCCTGCTTGCCGAGAAGGAGCGTCTGCTCGCGCAAAAGGACCTTCTGACGCGTGAGATCGATCACCGGGTCAAGAATTCGCTGCAGATCGTCTCGGCGTTTCTCCAGATGCAGCGTCGACAGATCGTGGATGCCGATGCGCGGCAGGCCTTCGCCGACACCTCAGCGCGGGTGATGAGCGTAGCCCGGGTGCATGACAGCCTCTATCAGGCCGAGACGATCGAGGAGGTCGATCTCGGGCAAACCATCGAGAACTTGTGCGCCGATCTCGCGGGTCTCGCGGGCGCGGGCCATGCGGTCGATCTGACCGCCGAGAGTGGGCTGATGGTTCCCTACCGCAAGGCGGTTGCTCTCTCGCTGATCGCGACGGAACTCGTCACGAACGCGTTCAAATACGGGTCGCGCAGCCCGGGCGAAGGACGCGTCGCCGTCAGCGTGTCCGCGGCCGGGCCGGATACGGTCACGCTCCAGATCTGCGACGATGGCGTGGGCCTTCCGGAGGGATGGGAGACCAAGCCGCGGGGCACCGGATTGGGTATGAAGCTGATCCGCGCCATGCTCGAGCAGATCAACGCGCGCCTCGAAGTCGCCAACAGTCCCGGCGCCTGCTTCACCATCACCGCATGAGCGCCCAGGCTGTGACGGCTCGCGACGCGCTGCGCCTGCGCCTTCGTGCCGAGACGGCGCAGGCGCATACGGACCTCGAGACGGCGCTCGATTGGAAGGTGCGCGTGGCCTCGCTCGACGGCTATCGCGGATTGCTTGGCCGCCTGCGCGGATTCCATGCCGCCTACGAGCCGGCGATCGGATGCGCTCTGGGGGACGAGGCCTTCTTCGGCCCTCGCCGCCGGCTGGATCGGCTGGACGCCGACCTGCTCTACCTGGGGCTGGCCCAAGCCTCTACCCTGCCGCGTCCGGAGCCCATCCCTCTCGGTGACGCGCTTACGGGTCTCGGCGCGCTCTACGTGCTGGAGGGCTCGACCCTCGGCGGCCAGGTGATCGGGCGGCATATCGCGGGTCTGCACGGGCTCGGGCCGGAGGGTCTCCTGTACTATGCCGGGCGTGGCGCACGGACCGGAGCCATGTGGGCGGACTTCCGCGCCCGCCTGGATTCTCATGCGGGCGATCCGGCTGCTGAGGCGTCTGTGGTGGCGGCTGCGGTCGCTACCTTCTCGGCGATGCGGGTTTGGCTCTGCGACGTGGGGCGGCAGAGTCGGGACGCGGCGTGAACGCCGTCCGGGCGCAAGAGCGCCCAGGCCGAGCGCACGGTCAGCCGGTCTCGGCTGGCGCCAGCAATCCCTCGACGAAGCTTTCCAGGCCGTAGCGGCGCGACCGTTTCAGGCGCTCGGCGGTGAGGATCCCCTGAAGCGCAGTGAAGGCGTTCTGTAGATCGTCGTTGACGATCACGTAGTCGTATTCGCTCCAGCGCTGGATCTCGGTGCGGGCGTTCTGAAGCCGTTTCTCGATCACGGTGGGCGAGTCCTCGGCGCGCCTTTCCAGGCGCTGGCGCAGCTCCGCCAGGCTCGGCGGCAAGATGAAGACCGTGACGACATCGTCGGCGATCTTCGCGCGCACCTGCCGGGTGCCCTGGTAGTCGATATCGAAGATCATATCCCGGCCGGCCTGAAGCACCCGCTCGACCGGACGGCGTGGGGTCCCATAGAAGTTGCCGTGCACTTCGGCCCATTCGAGCAGATCGTCGCGGGCGCGCAGGTCGTCAAAGGCTTCGCGGTCGATGAAATGGTAGTGGCGGCCGTCGATCTCGGAAGGCCGACGCGGCCGCGTCGTCACCGAGATCGAAAGATCGAGCCCCCAGCCCCCATCCTCCGCGATCGCCCGGGTCAGCGTCGTCTTGCCCGCCCCGGAGGGCGACGACAGGATCAGGATGAGACCGCGCCGCGCGATCGCGTCGGGCCTGTGGCGTACCGGCTCGGTCATCCTCTCGCCCCGCTGAACTCCGGTGCTTCCTGCCGCATTGAGTGCCGGATCGGCGGAGAAGCACATCATATCACAAGCCCGAAGCCGTCCCCGTCGCGTCGCGATCGGGACGAGCTTCCGGTCAGACCGTCGGCATCCCGCGAGCGCTCACTCGACGTTCTGCACCTGCTCGCGGAATTGCTCCACCACGGCCTTCAAGTCGAGTCCGATCCGCGACAGGCTGATGTCATTGGCCTTTGCGCACAGCGTATTCGCCTCTCGCCCGAGCTCCTGCGCCAGGAAATCGAGGCGCCGCCCGATCGCACCGCCCTGCGCCAGCAACTCGCGCACCGCCTCCGCATGGGCGCGCAAACGGTCGAGCTCCTCGCGCACGTCGGCCTTGGCGGCGAGCAGCACGGCCTCCTGATGCAGCCGATCGGGATCGAGACCGCCGCCTTGGAGAAGCGCGCCGACGCTGGCGGCAAGGCGGGCCCTCACCGCCTCCGGCCGACGCGCCGGGCACGCCTCCGCTTCGGCGGTCAGAGCCGTGATCCGGTCGAGCTGCCCCGACAGGATCCCCTCGAGCTGACGGCCCTCCGCACGGCGCGTCTCGACGAGTTCCGTTACCAGCCGCACGACGCCCTCCGCGAGGTCCCGCGTCAAGGATTCGGTCTCGGCAGACGCGTCATCCTCGACCTCGATCACTCCACGGATGCCGAGCAGCCCGTCGAGCGTTGCGGGCGCAACGCCCTCGGGCAGCGGAACCCTGGCGACGGATGCGGCAAGATCCGCGAGCAGGGCTTCGTTGATGCGGACTCGCGTCGCCGTCGCGGATCTCGTCAGCGCGAGGACGAGCTGGCATTGCCCGCGGGCGAGAGTCTTCTGCAGGGCGGTGCGGGCGACCTCGCCGGTCGCTTCGAGTCCGTTCGGAACCCGCACACGGACGTCGAGCCCGCGGCCGTTCACGCTGCGAACCTCCCAAGCCCACTGAACCGGGCCGGTCGTCCCCGCCGCCCGTGCGAACCCGGTCATGCTGGCGATCATCGGCTCGGGGCTCCCTGCGGTCTATGGGGATCGATCGCCGTCGCGCCCCGGGCCCCCGTCAGGACCCGCGGCCGGCTCCGGGCGCATCGCGGCCCGCCTTCAGGGCTGCTTCAGCACCGGCACGGTCTTCGGGGAATTCAGGTCGAAGGTCCTGTTCTTCAAGGGGTCGAGCTTGGTCCCCTCCGAGGCGTCGAACGCCCTCGGGCGGGCGCCGCCCGGCGCGGTGTCGGCGGCGAAGGCGGGTCCGGGAGGCGCGTAGGCGGAGGCCCGGCCCGGCGCGTTCGGATCGGTCGGCGGATCGACCTTGTCGACCGTGCTCGCGTCCGGCGCAGGGCTCTGTCGGCTGCGCTCGACGGCGCGCCAGCGGGCGACGTTTCGTTGGTGGCCCTCGAGGCTGTCTGCGAAGACATGACCCCCTGTTCCATCGGCTACGAAGTAGAGATCCTTGGTACGTGACGGGTTGGCGACGGCCTCCAGCGCCGCCCGCCCCGGATTGGCGATAGGCCCCGGCGGAAGACCTTCTATAACATAAGTGTTGTATGGAGTTGCTCGGTCGATTTCCGAGCGCTGAATCCCACGACCAAGCGTACCACGGCCGCCCACTAGTCCGTAAACGATCGTCGGGTCTGATTGCAGCTTCATGCGCTTGTTGAGCCGATTAACGAATACTCCCGCCACGCGCGGTCGTTCATCGGCCCGGCCGGTTTCTTTTTCGACGATTGAGGCTAGCGTGACCATTTCTGCTGGGGTGCGAACCGGTACGTCAGCACTCCGACGCATCCAGATCTGATTCAGCACCTCTTTTTGCTTGGCCCGCATCAGGTTCACAATTTGCTGACGGGTCGCGCCGCGCTCGAATTTATAGGTGTCCGGCAAAAGTGAACCTTCAGACGGAATTTCGCTGACATCTCCCGTAAGAATTTCGTTGTCATTGAGACGCGCGACTATCTGTTCGCTAGTCAGCCCTTCTGGAAACGTAATTGCGTGCTGGACTTGGCGGCCAGTCGTTACTGTATCGAGCACATCATTGACGCTAGCATGCGCCTTAAATGTGTATTCGCCTGCTTTCAGCGGTGGCTTGCCGCCGAAGCGGGCAGCCAGTTCGAACAGTCCTGTATGGTCAATTACGCCTTCGCGGTGCAGAATATCGGCGATTTCGCCAACACCAATGCGGCTCGGGATTACCACCACCCTGTCGCTTGCCAATGGGCCGGCTTCGCGAACTTGACGTTGGATAAGAGTGAAACCAAGCATCGCACCCATGGCGACAACAACTAAAAAAGTCAGGAGACCGCTGATTGTAGCTAAAAAGCCACCTCTCTCCCGCGCCGGCAGTTCTGGCGGCTGCGGGGCTGCCGTCGGCTTAATGGCCTCATTCGGTGAGCGAGGGGACAGCCTATTTGGGAGTGGAGCTTCATCGCGGGCGATCGGCGTCGTCTCGAACGTCTTGCGTCTGCGGAAGAACATGGAGATCCTGCTGGGGCTCGCACCACTCCAGCTTGGGCGCAGCGCGACGCGCACGCACTGTCCTGCGTCCAGAGGGTTGCAGAGGTACAGAGCCTAGCCGGGTTTATGGCAAAATTGCCATCATGCGTGGCAGACTCTTTTTCGGCCCTCGCCACCGAGCACCATCGCCAGTGTCAGCGTGAGGTGCGCAGAACCTGAAGGTCTAGATCCCGAACTTTTTTACGGAGCGTGTTGCGATTGACGCCGAGAAGTTCGGCTGCCCGAATCTGGTTGCCGCGGGTCGCCGCCAACGCCGCGCCGATCAGTGGTCCTTCGATTTCGCGTAGGATGCGGTGATAGAGGCCAGGTGGCGGCAGGGTATCGCGATAGCCCGAGAAATAATCAGATAGATGCCGCTCGACCGCACTCGACAAACTCTCCGACTCGCCGCTCTTGCGGATCCCGTTAGCTCCGTTGCTCGAGGGCGGCGGAGCGAGTGGGAGAGTGTCCAGCTCCGCTTCGATTACCGGACCGGTAATCGTTTCCTGTGGGTAAAGGGCGGCAAGCCTACGAACGAGGTTCTCCAGTTCCCTCACATTGCCGGGCCAGCGGTAACGCTTGAGCCGCTCCATCGCATCGCCGTCTAGAGTCTTGCGCGTCAATCCTTCGCGCTCGACCAGCACAAAGAAATGCCGGATCAGGTCGGGCACGTCCTCGGAGCGCTCGCGCAGGGCTGGTAGCCGCAGCGGCACCACGTTGAGGCGGAAGAACAGATCCTCTCGGAAGATGCCCTGCTGGATCGAGATCCGCAGGTCCTTGTTGGTCGCCGCGATAATCCGCACGTTCGTCTTGATCGGTACCCGGCCTCCGACGGTGGTGTATTCACCCTGCTGAAGCACGCGCAGCAGCCGGGTCTGCGCCTCCATCGGCATATCGCCGATCTCGTCGAGGAACAGCGTGCCGCCCTCGGCCTGCTCAAAGCGGCCGGCCGAGCGCTGAAGCGCGCCAGTGAAGGCGCCCTTCTCGTGGCCGAACAGCTCGGATTCTATGAGGTCGCGCGGGATCGCCGCCATGTTGACGGGCACGAACGGCCCGGTGCGGCGGCGCCCATAATCGTGGAGCGCGCGCGCAACCAACTCCTTGCCGGTGCCCGACTCGCCGGTGATCATCACCGTGAGGTCCGTGGGCATCAGCCGGGCGAGTGCACGATAGATCTCCTGCATGGCCGGCGAGCGGCCGACGAGGGGAATGTCCTCGTTCTCCGGGCCGGCGCCGGGTGGGGGGGCTCCGCGGGGGCGCGAGAGAGCGCGGCCCACGATTGCGGTGAGCTCCTTCAGGTCGAAGGGCTTAGGCAGGTACTCATAGGCCCCGCGTTCCGAAGCGCGGATGGCCGTCATGAAGGTGTTCTGCGCGCTCATCACGATGACGGGCAGCTCCGGCCGCACCCGCTTGATGCGCGGCAGCAGGTCGAACACGTTCTCGTCGGGCATCACCACGTCGGTGATGACGAGATCGCCCTCCCCTTGCGCCACCCAGCGCCACAGGGTCGCGCAATTGCCGGTGGAGCGGACCTCGTAGCCCGCGCGCGACAGCGCCTGGTTGAGGACGGTGCGGATCGCGGCGTCGTCGTCCGCGACGATGATGTGGCCGTTCGGCATGACTCTACTCGGGCTCCACGACCGACTCGCGCCCGTCGCGAGCGCTCGACATGGGGAGGAGAAGGCGGAAGGTGGTGCGGCGCGGCACGGGATCGCACTCGACGATGCCCCCGTGGTCGCCGACGATCTTGGCCACCAATGCAAGACCGAGGCCGGAGCCCTGCGCCTTGGTGGTGACGAAGGGATCGAACAGGTCCGGCAGCAGCTCGCCCGTGATGCCGGGGCCGTTGTCGCGCACCGCCACCTCGATCGGCAGGCTGACCCGCTCCCGCGAACCCGGCACCTGCAGCCGCAGGCCGGTTCGGAAGGCGGTGGACAGGGTGATCTCGCCGTCCACCGTGTCCGCGCCGATGGCCTCGGCGGCGTTCTTCACGAGGTTGAGGATCACCTGGATCAGCTGGTCGCGGTTGCCGAGCACCGGGGGCAGCGACGGATCGTAGGTCTCGATGAAGCGGATGTGCCGGGCGAAGCCCGACTGGGCCGAGCGCTTCACCTGGTCGAGGACGCCGTGCACGTTGACGGCGCCGCGCTCCACCGGGCGCTCGTCGCCGAACAGCTCCATGCGCTCGACGATGCGCACGATCCGGTCCGACTCGTCGCAGATCAGCCGGGTCAGCACCCGGTCCTCCTCGGCGCCCGATTGTTCGAGCAGCTGGGCGGCGCCGCGGATGCCGGCGAGCGGGTTCTTGATCTCGTGGGCGAGCATGGCGCCGAGCGCCACCATCGAGCGGGCCGCGCCCCGGTGGGTGAGCTGGCGGTTCATCTTGTCCGCGATGGTGCGTTCCTGCAACATCAGCACGACGGCCTCGCCGGTGTCGCCGAGCGCGGTGGCGAAGACGTCGACGCTGCGCTCCTGGCCGCTGCGCGGCTGAACCAGCTCGACCCGGTACTCGCTGACGCTGGAGCGGCGGCGGCGCACCTCGGCCACCAGCGCGACGATCGGCGAGGCGAAGGGCAGGATGTCGCGCAGGTGGCGCCGCTGCATCAGGCGGGCCGAGGAATCGAAGAAGCTCTCGGCCGCGTGGTTGCAATGGACGATGCGCTCGTCCGGGCCGAGCGTCAGCACCGGCAGCGGCAGCGCGTTGAGCACCGCTGCGCCCGTCAGCCCGAGGCCGGCCGCCTCGGAGCCGCCCAGCAGGTCGCCCCCGTCCTGCGCCGTCTCGCTCATGCCCCCTCCGGCCCCTTCATGATGCCTCCGGCCCGGTCATGCCGCCTCCGAGACCGCCTGCGACGGATCCCCGAACGCGGCCCGCAGCAGCGCGCGCGCCGTGGACGGATCGGTCGTGGTGAGAAGCCGGGTCCGCTCCGCGGCGCTCAGCGCGGCACCGCACTCCGCGTAGGCCGCGAGGTGCTTGCGCGCGTGGCGCACGCCCATCGCCGCTCCGTAGAGCGCGATCAGCCCGTCGTAATGCTCCACGGCGATCGCCGCCTGCTCCGGTCGCGACGGCGCCGCGGCCGGCTGTCCCGCCAGCTCCCGGGCCAGCATCCCCACCAGCCAGGGCCGGCCGACGGCCGCACGCCCGACCATGATTCCGGCCGCCCCGGAGGCCGCGAGGCAGGCGCGCGCGTCGGCGAGATCGGCGATGTCCCCGTTGGCGAAGACCGGCACGGAGACCGCCCGGACCACCGCGCGGATCGCCGCCCAATCGGCCCGGCCCTTGTAGAATTGCTGCCGGGTGCGGCCGTGCACGGTCACGGCGTTGAGGCCGAGCGACTCGGCGCGCCGCGCGAGTTCGGGCGCGTTGAGGCTGGCATGGTCCCAGCCCAGCCGCATCTTCACCGTCACCGGCACCGCGACCGCGCCCCGCACGGCCTCCAGCAGCCGGCAGGCATGGTCGAGGTCGCGCATCAGGGCCGAGCCCGAGGCGATGCCCGTCACCACCTTGGCCGGACAGCCCATGTTGACGTCGATGACGTGCGCGCCCAGGCCGACCGCGCGCCGGGCGGCCTCGGCCATCGGCGCCGGCGCACAGCCCGCGAGCTGGACCACGTGGACGTCGACCCCGGTGCCCTCGGCACGCAGCTGCGCCTCGCCGGCCCCGCGGGCGAACTCGGCCGCGGCCACCATTTCGGAGACGACCGCGCTCGCACCCAGGCGCCGGGCGATCCGGCGCATGTGCAGGTCGGTGATGCCCGAGAGCGGCGCCAGCAGGGCGAGCGGCGGCCGCGAGGCCGGCCCGTCCTTCAGAGCGCTCAAATAATGGTCATGGATCATTCTGCACAACAAATAGACAAAACCGCGGGCGACGCAAGCGCCATCCGATTTGATTTCACGGGGTCTCCCGCTTAAACGCGATGCAATCCGGCCGGTAGCCTCCCCGGCGCGAGGGTGCGCGCGCGCGGCGCGCAGGTGCCGGGGGCGGCGAGAGCGTAGCATGTCCAGCACCGGTTCGAGCGTCGCGGCGGTGATCGTCGCGGCGGGCCGCGGCATCCGCATCGGCGGCGGCATGCCGAAGCAGTATCGCCGGGTCGGCGGCCGGGCCGTGCTCACCCGGACGCTCGCGGCTTTGGGCGCCCATCCGGGCATCGACCGGCTCCAGGTGGTGATCGCCGCGGACGCCGCCGGCTTCTACGAGGAGTGCCGCGCCGACCTCGATCCGGACCTGCGGGCGCGGCTGCTGCCGCCGGTGGAGGGCGGCGCCACCCGCCAGCAATCCGTCCGGGCCGGCCTCGAGGCCCTGGCCCGGTCCGGGGCGCCCGAGATCGTTCTGGTGCACGACGCGGCCCGGCCCTTCGTGGACCCGGCCCTGATCGACCGCGCGGTCGCGGCCGGACGGGCGCACCGCGCCGCCGTGCCGGGCATCGCCGTCACCGACACGATCAAGCGGGTGGAGGAGATCGAGCCCGGGATCGGCCGGGTGCACGAGACCCCGGCCCGCGAGGCCCTGCGCGCCGTGCAGACGCCGCAATCCTTCGCCTTCGCGGCCCTCCTCGACGCGCACCGCGCGGCCGCGGGCGCCGACCTCCACGGCTTCACCGACGACGGCGCGCTCGCCGAATGGGCCGGCCTGCCCGTCGTCGTCTTCGCGGGCGATCTGCGCAACCGCAAGATCACCCAGCCGGCCGACCTGATCGAGGCGGACCGCGCCTTCGGAACGGCCGGATCCAACCCGGACAGGAGTTCCGCCATGACCACCTACGTGACGCGCCTGGGCACCGGGTTCGACGTGCACGCCTTCACGGAGGGCGACCACGTCTGGCTCGGCGGGGTGAAGATCCCGGCCGACCGCGGCGTGCTCGCCCATTCGGACGGCGACGTCGCCCTGCACGCGCTGACCGATGCCCTGCTCGGCGCCATCGCGGACGGCGATATTGGCACGCATTTCCCGCCCTCGGACGAGCGCTGGCGCGGCGCGGCCTCGGACCAGTTCCTGGCGCACGCGGTCTCGCTGGTGCGGGCGCGGGGCGGCCGCATCGATCACCTCGACATCACGGTTCTGGCCGAGGAGCCCCGGATCGGCCGTCACCGCGAGGCGATCCGCGCCCGCATCGCCGAGATCGCCGGCGTGCCGCTCGGCCGCGTCTCGATCAAGGCGACCACCACCGAGAAGCTCGGCTTCGTCGGCCGCGCCGAGGGTCTCGCCGCCCAGGCCGCCGCCACCGTGCGCCTGCCGGAGGAGGCGGAGTGCGACCCGGTCGACGCCCAGGCCGAGACCGCGATGCGGCAGGGCTGAGGCCTGCCTCGGCCGGCTCACCCGCGAGCTGGCCCCCTCCTGCCGGGTTGACCCGCGATGATCGACGATCCTGCCCTCCTCGCCCGCGCCGACGCGCTGGTCGCGGCCTACGCCGCCGCCGGCCAGCGCGTCGCCACCGCCGAATCCTGCACCGGCGGCCTCGTCGCCGGGCTGCTCACCGCGGTGCCGGGCTCCTCGGCCGTGCTCGAGCGCGGCTACGTCACCTACTCGAACGCGGCCAAGGCGGAAGCGATCGGCGTGCCCGCCCATCTCATCGCCGCGCACGGCGCGGTGAGCGAGCCCGTCGCCCGGGCGATGGCCGAGGGGGCGCTGCAGGCCTCCCGCGCCGACGTGGCGGTGGCGATCACGGGCGTCGCCGGCCCGGGGGGCGGCAGCGCGGAGAAGCCGGTCGGGCTCGTGCATTTCGGACTCGCGGCGACGGGGCGTCCGGTGGTCCACCGGGAGCGCCGCTACGGCGACAAGGAGCGGGGCGAGATCCGCCGCCTCGCCGTGGCCGAGGCGCTCGACCTGCTCGCTTGCGCCCTCGACGCGCCGGGCGTGGGATCCGACCGAACCTGACCGAGGCCGACCGAGGCCGGACCGCGATCGCGGGCGCGACCGCCCGGATCGCGCCGCGCCAGGCCGCGTCAGGCCGCCCGCCCGAGGGCGGGACGGCGCATCCCCATCACGTGGCCGAACAGATCCTTGGGATCGGCCACCGCCGGGACGAGGTCGAGGTCGGGCCCGATCCCGGCCAGATCGTGGATGCAGCGCAGGGCCGCGAAATCCTCGAGGGCGAAGCCCACCGAATCGAAGAGCGTGATCTCGTCCGGGCCGGTGCGGCCGGGCGCCCGGCCGGAGAGCACCTGCCAGAGTTCGGTCACCGGATGGTCGGGCGGCATCTGCTGGATCTCGCCCTCGATCCTGGCCTGCGGCCCGTATTCGACCACCGTCCGCGCCGCCGCGACCACCGCGGGATGGAGCTCGGTCTTGCCCGGGCAATCGCCCCCGATCGCGTTGAGATGCTGCCCCGGCTCGACGAGGTCCGGCGTCAGGATGCGGGCGCGGGCCTTGTCCGCGGTCGCCGTGGTGACGATGTCGGCCCCCGCCACCGCCTCGGCGACGCTGCCCGCGCAGGTCACCGCGAGCCCCCGCCCTTCGAGGTTGGCCCAGGCCTTGGCCATCGCGTCCGGGTCGATGTCGAACAGCCGGACCTCGGAGATCCCGAGGACCGCCTTCATGGCGAGCACCTGGAACTCCGCCTGCGCCCCGGTGCCGATCAGCGCGAGGCTGCGACTGCCCGGCCGCGCCAGCGCGGCGGCGGCGAGCGCCGAGGTGGCGGCGGTGCGCAGGGCGGTGAGGATCGTCATCTCGGCCACCAGCAGCGGGTAGCCCGTCGCCATGTCGGCGAGCACGCCGAACGCCGCCACCGTGAGCTTGCCCGCGCGGGTGTTGCCCGGATGCCCGTTCACGAACTTGAAGGCGTAGGCCTGCCCGTCGCTCGCCGGCATCAGCTCGATCACGCCCTGGGCCGTATGGTTGGCGAGCCGGGACTCGAGGGTGAAGCTCTCCCAGCGCAGGAAATCGGCGCGCAGGGTGTCGACGAGCCGGCGCAGGATCGCGTCCGGCCCCAGGCGCCGGACCAGATCCGTCATCTCCTCGACTCCGATGTAGCGCGCCACGTCCAGCTCTCCTCACGTCCCGCCCGGACTCGAAGCCCGTGCCGGCTCGGGTCCGTCCGACCGGGCACGGGATCGCCCCGGCCCCACGATCCATCCCTGCGGACCCGAAGAGCTTGCCCTTGCAGACCCGAAGAGCTTGCCCGCGCCGGACGGATCCGCGCCAGCCGACGAATCGCGCGGACCGTGCAGGCGACTGCGCAATCTGATAAGCTTGAGCGGTCAAAGTGACGGCGATGCTGGACGATCTCGACCGACGCCTGATCGCGCTCCTGCGCACCGATTCCCGCCGGCCCGTCGCCAAGCTCGCGGCCGAGCTCGGAGTGACGCGGGCGACGGTCCGCGCCCGGATCGACCGCCTCGTCGAGACCGGCGTGATCCAGGGCTTCACCGTGGCGCTCCGCAGCCCGGCGGTCGCCGAGGCGATCCGGGCGATCACCCTCATCGAGGTGGACGGACGCCACGCGGAAGCCGTGATCCGGCGGCTCGCCGGGCTGCCGGAGATCCGCGCGCTCCACACCACCAACGGCCGCTGGGACATCGTCGCGGAGATCGAGGCCCCGACGCTCGGCGCCTTCGACGCCCTGCTCCGGACGATCCGCCAGATCGACGGCATCGCCAATTCCGAGACGAGCCTGCTCCTCGCCCCGCGCAAGGGCGGGCGCTGAGGCCCCGTCTCCCGCCGCCTTGCCGGAAGCGCCGGCCGGCGTAGGCTGCGGGCACCCAGGGAGGTGCCAGGATGGAACGATCCGCGACGCTCTGCATCGTCGGCGGCGGGCCGGCCGGGATGATGGCGGGGCTGCTCTTCGCCCGCGCCGGCCTCGCGGTCACCGTGCTGGAGAAGCACGCCGATTTCCTGCGGGACTTTCGCGGCGACACGATCCATCCCTCGACCCTCGACCTGATGGACCAGCTCGGCCTCGGCGCGGCGTTCCGCGCCCTGCCCCAGCGCCGCGTCGAGACCCTCTCGGGCGTGGTCGCCGGACGGGCCTTCCGCATCGCCGACTTCCGCCGGCTGCCGACCCGGAACCGCTTCATCGCCCTGATGCCGCAATGGGATTTCCTCGACTTCCTCGCCCGCGAGGCGCGCCGGTATCCGGGCTTCCGCCTGCTGATGCGGACGGAGGGGCTCAGCCTCGTCGAGCGGGGCGACCGGGTCGCCGGGGTGCGCGTGCGCGGCCCGGACGGCACGGCGGAGATCCCCGCCGACCTCGTCCTCTGCGCGGACGGCCGCCACTCGGCGATGCGCGCCGAGGCGGGCTTCACGCCGACCCGCTACGGCGCGCCGATGGACGTGCTCTGGTTCCGGCTCTCGCGCCGCCCGGAGGAGATCGAGGAGACCGCCGGGCGCTTCGGACGCGGGCGCATCCTCGTCACCATCGACCGGGGCTCGCACTGGCAATGCGCCTACGTGGTGCCGAAAGGCGGCGACGCGGCCCTGCGCGCGCAGGGGCTGCCGGCCTTCCGGGCCCATGTGGCGGACCTCGCCCCCTTCCTCGCCGACCGGACCGGCGAGATCGCGGATTGGGACGCCGTGAAGGTGCTCACCGTCGCGGTCGACCGGCTGCCGCGCTGGCACCGGCCGGGCCTCCTCTGCATCGGGGATGCGGCCCACGCGATGTCGCCGATCGGGGGCGTCGGCATCAACCTCGCGATCCAGGACGCGGTCGCCGCCGCCAACATCCTGGCGCCGCGCCTGCGGGCCGGGCTGGTGGACGAGGCCGACCTCGCCCGGGTCCAGGGCCGGCGCCAGCTCGCGGTGCGGCTGACGCAGGGCCTGCAGCGGCTGGTGCAGGACCGGGTGATCGCCCGGGTGCTCGACGCGTCGGGTCCGCCCCTCGCCCCGCCGCCGCTGCTCCGCCTGCTCGACGCCCTGCCCCCGCTCCAGCGCCTGCCGGCCCGGATCGTCGGGCTCGGGTTCCGGCGGGAGCGGATCGCGGCGGCTCAGGCGCCCTGGGCGGGCGCGGGCTCGGGGGCCTCGCCGGACAGGGCGGCGTCGTAGCCGGCGAGCCAGCGCGCCCGCGCCTCCGTGCCCGCGCCGTAGGGGCAATCCTCCCGGGCGAGCCCCTTGCCGGGGGCGTAGAAGCCGAGGGCGTAATGGTCGAGGTTGTCGTCGGGGATCTGCGTCATGGCGGCTCCGGCTCTGGCGGTTGCCCCCTCAGCTAGCGCGCGGGGCCGCTCAGCCGATCCCCTCCCCGGCCAGCACCGCCCGGAGATAGGCCGGGGTCAGGATGGTGCCGCTCTCCGTCAGGATCCAGGGCGTCCCCGAGCCGTCGCGCAGGGCCTTGCGCGCCAGGGCGAGCGCCTCTCCGAGGCTCGCGAGCTCGCGCGGCTCGACGGCCTTGGCGTCGATCAGGTTCGGCCACACCGTCAGCATCGCCGGCTGCGTCAGGTCTTCGCCGCTCACGAGCGTCCCGTCCAACGGACCCTCCGCTCAACCTTGGAGGGTCGAGCACGGACAGGAGCACGGCGCGTGCCAGATCAGCGCGCCCCCTCGCGCAGGACTGTACTTCCGCGCTACTGGGCGCCGGCATCTGATTTCGCCGCGGCGCGCGACAAGACATGCGGAAAATTTAGACGTCCCGTCCGGGATCTGCCTCCGGACAAGACATTGTCATGCAATCGGACGGAGCTATCCATACAATGTCACCTGAGGTGGCCTCGCCCGCGCGGTGGGCCGGCCGACCGGAATCGGTGTATGAGGCCGGCCAACGAGGCGGCAGCGACCGCCGGAGGAGAGCCCGATGAGCGAGACAGCGCCGGAGCCGGCCCCGCGCCTTCCGAGCTATGCCGACGTGGCGCGCGCGGCCGAACGCATCCGCGGCGTCGCCCACCGCACGCCGGTGCTCACCGCGCGCACCGCCGACGCGCGCACGGGCGGGCGCCTGTTCTTCAAATGCGAGAACCTGCAGCGGGCGGGCGCGTTCAAGTTCCGCGGCGCCTACAACGCCATCGCGGCCCTGCCCGAGCCGGCCCGCGCGCGCGGCGTGCTGTGCTATTCCTCGGGCAACCACGCCCAGGCGATGGCGCTGGCGAGCCGGATCCTCGGCGTCCCGGCCACCATCGTGATGCCCCGTGACGCCCCGGCCATGAAGGTCGCGGCGACGCAGGGCTACGGTGCGGAGGTCGTCACATACGACCGCTACAGCGAGGACCGTGAGGCCCTCGGGCGCGGGATCGCCGCCGAGCGCGGCCTGAGCCTGATCCCGCCCTACGATCATCCGGACGTGATCGCCGGCCAGGGCACGCTCGCCCTCGAGCTGTTCGAGGAGAGCGGCCCGCTCGACCTCCTCGTCGCCTGCCTCGGCGGCGGCGGCCAGCTCGCGGGCTGCGCGCTGGCCGCCGCGGAGCTGGCGCCGGGCTGCCGGGTGATCGGCGTCGAGCCCGAGGCCGGCAACGACGGCCAGCGCTCCTTCCGCGAGGGGCGGATCGTGCGGATCCCGGTGCCCCAGACCATCGCGGACGGGGCGCAGACCACCCATCTCGGCGCCCACACCTTCCCGATCATCCGCGAGCGCGTCGCCGACGTGCTCACGGTGTCCGACGCGCAGCTCGTCGAAACCATGCGGTTCCTGGCCGAGCGCATGAAGCTCGTGGCCGAGCCGACCGGCTGCCTCGCGGCGGCGGCCATCCTGCACGGCCTCGTGGACGTCCGGGACAAGCGCGTCGGCATCGTGATCAGCGGCGGCAACATCGACCTGGCGACCTTCGCCCGCCTGATCGCCCCGTGAGCCGGCGCGCCCCCGCGGCGGCGCTCCTTGTCCTCGGGCCCCGGCCGGCGCAGAGGATGCCGCCGTCGCTGCGGGGGCCCGGCCCTGCACCGCCGTCGGCAAGCGCGACGGCGTACTCGGCACCCATCGCACGCCCGTCCGCAGCGCCGCCCTGATCGGGCCGCGGCTCGTCCTCGTGGCGGCCCAAGCTGTCGAGACGCGCCGCCGGCGCGCCGGGTGACGCTCCGGGCCCTGCCTCGCGTGGTGCCCGGAGCCGGGGGCGCTTCGGGGCGCACGCGGTGGCGAGCCGCGTCCGCGCAGCCGGGAGCCCGCGCCGGCCGAGCGCCGAGCCCGGCGTGGTCAGGGGGGCGCAGGCGGCGCGCGGACGAACCTGGGCCGTTGGCGCCTCATCGCCGCCTCATTTCCGCTCAAGCTTTCGTGGAAACGACGCCGCAACAGTGGCGCGCGCCCTCGCACCGATCCGCCCCGCGCGGCGAGGCGGCGGCGAGGGCCTGGGGACGAGAGGGAGCAGGCCGCATGCCGGTGCGCACAGCGACGACGACCGTATCCCGTCTGGGACTGATCCTCGCCTGCGGCGGCCTCGGCGCCTGCAACACCACCTCGCCGACCGTCACGGGCTCGATCCCCGGCCGCAAGCCCCCGATGGTGGTCAGCGACGCCGAGCGCGACTGTCTCGGCCGTGCCATGTACTTCGAATCGAACCGCAGCGATTCCGAGGGCCTCCTCGCCGTCGGCACCGTGGTGATGAACCGCCTGGAGGCCGCGGCCTTCCCGGGCGGGATCTGCTCCGTGGTCGGCCAGCCGAATCAGTTCGCCGCCGGCGTCCTGACGAAGCCGATGCGCGACAAGGATCTGGAGAAGGTCGCCGAGGTGACGGACGCGGTGCTGGCGGGCGAGCGCCATCCGAAGGTCGGCCGGGCGATGTACTTCCACACGGCCGGGCGCAAGTATCCCTACGACAACATGCACTACGTGGCGGTGGCCGGCGGCAACGCCTTCTACGAGAAGCGCAAGCGCGGCGCGCCGGACCCGGCACCCGAGATGTACGCGGACGCGCGGCCCGCCGCGGCACTCCCGCCGACGGCCAGCGCTTACGCCGCCGCCCCGATCGCGGTCGCCGCGACCGGAATCCCCGTGACCCCGCCCGCCGAGGTGCTGCCCGACGGTCCCGCCACTGACATCTGCACCGTCGCCGCGCTCGGCTCGCAGCAGCGGCACGGCTGAGCGGCACGCCCTTCCCCTTGATGCGACCGACCACCCGGCCCGCATTTCGCGCCGGGCGGCAGCCGAGGGGTGCAGGACCGATCCGGTGAGACGCCTGCGGATGCGCCCATCCACCGCATCGTGCGGTGACACAGAGCAGAAGGCCTTCCCCGAAGGGAGCAATGCGGCACTCTCGGATCAGACGGTCCTGCGGGAGACCAGTCGGCGCAGCAGGCTCGGATGCCGGCCCGACCGTCTCGGCGCCCGGCCGCTTCGGAGATCCGGATGGGCCGTCCGCGGATGAGGGCGTGTGCCGGGCGGGTGCCGGATCTCTGCGGCCGGGGGGCAGCCCCGCCCCGTATTCCGTCACTCCTGCCGGCTGCGTCGGGCCGCCTGGGCCATTCGGATCAGCTCGCGGGCCGTCAGGCCGCGCTCCGGCAGAGATGGGGTGCGTGCGGGCGCTGGCGGCACCGCCCGGGCGCTGCCGCTGCTCTCCACACGCAGATCGCGCTCACGCATCGTCCGCCGCAATCGCACCGCTCGTCTCAGCGCCGCAACCATCATCGCTCCAGCTTCGGTCTCTCGGGATGCCTTAACCCTACCGAAGCTTGGCCGTATCGACCATTCTTGAAGGTGGTGTGTCGCGCCCTAACCGGCGCTCAGCCCGCCGCGGGAACCGGCGGCAGGCCCGGCGCGCATGGCGAGCGCCGCGGGATCCGTCGGGGCCTCCGGGAGCGGCAGGCCCTCCGGGAGCGGCAGGCCCTCCGGGAGCGCCAGGATATCGGCCATCGTCACGGCGCCGCCGGCCTGGTTGCAGAGGTGGAGCAGCGTCGATTGGCGGAAGCGCACGTCGCCCGTCACTTCCGGGCCGAGCCAGTCCGGCCGCGCGAAATCCTGGTCCGGATCCGACAGCTCGATCTCGGCGATGATCACGCCCGCGAGCACGCCGCCGAAGACGTCGACTTCCCAGGTCAGGCCGCCGAACGGCACGCAATGGCGCGTCTTCTCGATGATGCAGCCGACGCAGACGTGCCGCAGCATCGCCTCGCCGTCCGGGCCCGGGATCTCGTACTCGAATTCCGGCCGGGCGATGCCGTCGCGGGCGCCCTTCACGGTGATCCAGGCACGCCGCTCCTCCAGCCGGACCCGCACCTTGCCGCGGCCGAACTGGCCGACGAGGCCGTCCCGCAGGAGGCGCCGGCCGGTCGCCGCGGCGCGCCAGCCCTCGCCTGACACCAGGAATTTCCGCTCGATCTCGAAACGCATGGGCACACGGGTGAGAGGAAACGGGTTCGCCGGCCGGGGCCGGCACCGGTCGCGGGCCTCGGATCGGGTGGGCCGGTCTATCATAGGCCGGCCGACGTGACAGGGCGTCCGGTCCCGCGATCGCCCGATGAGATCGCCGGGGGAGCGTAAGAGGGATCGCCAGAGGCGACCGCGCGTGACGTCCGCGCCGGGATGTCCACGCCGGGGGCGCGGCGGGGGGTCGCGTCGATTTGCGGAGGCCCGGCGGAGGCCTTAAGTCAGGGCTTCTCCTGACAGTCCCGCCCTCCGCGGGCGTCCCCGCGCGGTGAGGACCGTTATCAAGGCATGGCCGTCGTCCTCGACATCCTCCGGAACGATCCCCGCCCCGCGACCGCCCCGCGTCCGCGCCATCCCGAGAAGGCGCACCGGCCGGATCAGCCCGTGCAGGCGCGCAAGCCCGACTGGATCCGCGTGAAGGCTCCGGGCTCGGCTGCCTGGGCGGAGACGCGGGCGATCGTGCGCGAGCACGGCCTCGTCACGGTCTGCGAGGAGGCCGGCTGCCCGAATATCGGCGAGTGCTGGGAGAAGCGGCACGCCACTTTCATGATCATGGGCGACACCTGCACGCGCGCCTGCGCCTTCTGCAACGTGCGCACCGGGCTGCCCCAGGCCCTCGACGGCGACGAGCCGGCCAAGATCGCCGATTCTGTGGCCAAGCTCGGCCTGCAGCACGTGGTGATCACCTCGGTCGACCGCGACGACCTGAGGGACGGCGGCGCCGAGCACTTCGCCCGCACCATCGCGGAGATCCGGACGGCGAGCCCCTCCACCACGATCGAGATCCTGACGCCCGACTTCCTGCGCAAGGACGGGGCGCTCGAGGTCGTGGTGGCGGCCAAGCCCGACGTGTTCAACCACAACCTCGAGACGGTGCCGGGCAAGTACCTCACCGTCCGCCCGGGCGCGCGCTACTTCCATTCCGTGCGCCTGCTCCAGCGGGTGAAGGAGCTCGATCCGACGATCTTCACCAAGTCCGGCATCATGGTCGGCCTCGGCGAGGACCGGAACGAGGTGGTGCAGCTGATGGACGACCTGCGCTCGGCCGACGTCGATTTCCTCACCATCGGCCAGTATCTGCAGCCGACCAAGAAGCACCACGAGGTCGTACGCTTCGTCCCGCCCGACGAGTTCAAGACCTTCGAAACCACCGCCTACGCCAAGGGCTTCCTGCTGGTCTCGGCGACGCCGCTGACCCGCTCGTCGCACCATGCCGGCGAGGATTTCGCCCGGCTCCAGGCCGCCCGCAACGCCCGCCACGCCCCGGCTCAGACGCTCACGGCCTGACACATGCCCTCATTCCGGGTGACCCGCGCGGTGCGCCACACGCCGCAGCAGATGTACGACCTCGTCGCCGACGTGGAGCAGTACCCGCATTTCCTGCCGCTCTGCGAAACCCTGCGGGTGATCCGGCGCCAGCCCGACGGCGACGGCCGCGAGGTGCTCGTGGCCGAGATGGGCGTCGGCTACAAGGCGATCCGCGAGCGCTTCACCACGCGGGTCAGCCTCGACCGGCCGGCGCTGAAGATCGTGGCCGAGTATATCGACGGGCCGTTCCGGCACCTCGAGAACCGCTGGACCTTCCGCGAGAGCGCGACCGGCGGCTGCGACGTGGACTTCTTCATCACCTACGAGTTCAAGAGCCGGACTCTCGGCCTCCTGATGGGCACGATGTTCGATCGCGCCTTCCGCAAGTTCACCGACGCCTTCGAGGGCCGGGCCGACCGGATCTACGGCGCGGCCGCCTGACGCCGCCGGACCGGCGATCTCTCAACCAAAGGTGATTGCGGGCCGGCCTGGGGCTTGCGCTAGATCTGCGTCCCGCACGAGGACCGGAGAGCGATGCACTGGCCCGCAGCCTATTCCGATTTCAACGTCTTCCGCCGCCGCCGGCGCCCCGCCCTGCGCTGCGCCGTCCGCCAGGACCGGCCGGTCCCCGCCTTCATCGACGGCGCGATCTGGGAGTTCGGCGGCACCGTGATGTGCGAGCGGCCCCCGCCCGGGTTCCGGCCCGAGGAAGCCGACGCGGCGATGCGGGCGCCGGGCTATTATCTGTTCCGCGCCCCGACGGGCCGGGCCTGACACGGGCGCGCGGGCAGGCCCCTTCCGCGGAAACGCCTTTCGGTGCGGAGCCCCTTGCCAGCTCCGGCCGCCCGGGCCTAGCATGGTCCGACCGACGCCCACGGGCGCTGGCGTGAGAGAGGAGGTTGAGCGATGAGCCGACACGGCAACAGCACATCACCGTCTCGTGCCGCCGACGCGGACCAGGACACGCCACCGGATCACCACCCGCAGGGATAGTGGCATCGCGGGCCGCATGCGGTCGAGCGCCCCGACTGGTCCGAGTCCAGGCGGGCCGTCAGCTCCCCAAGCGGACCGAGATGTGTGGACCCTGCTTTCGGAGGCCCGTCAGCCCAGCGGCTGGCGGGCCTTCTGCCATTTCCGCGAGACGATGCGGGCCAGATGTTCGCCGAAGCGGCGGCGGCCCGCGATCCGGAACGACGACGTCCGCGTTGTTTGCCGTGCACCTGACGCGAAAAGGGGCACGCACCATGACCGAACGATTCGCCATCACGGCCATCGGACCCGCCGGTTCCGCATCGGCCGCCCGCTGCCATCCCGGCAGCGCCGTCGTGCTCGCGATGCGGTGGGACGAGCAGGGCTATACGCAGGTGAGGCTCACGGATCCGGGCGGGCGCGCCTACACCATCCCCGAGTTCCGGAAGCGCTACCTGCGGATGAGTGCCGCCCCCTCTGCGCAGTCCTGAGCGGCCCGTCGCGCTTCCCCCGCCGCCGGATCGCGCCTCACCCCGCGGCTCGTCACGGACCGCGCGCCGGTCGAGAGCGGATCGACGACGCCGCGCCCGCACGCTGTGCCGGAACGTCGCATCTCGACGTGGCGTTAGCCTGAGCGTCGATCACGACATCGTTCAGGGAGAATACGCCCCATGAAGGCCACCGCACTCGCTCTCGCCAGCATCCTCGCCCTCGGATCCGTCGCCGTCGCGGCGGAAGGCGGCTCGGGCACCACCCGGTCCGGCACCACGAACAGCACGGGCGCCAACGATGCCGGCGCCGGCTCGTCCCCCGGTGCGGCCGGCAGCGGCCCCTCGACGGGGGACAAGAGTCGCTCCGGCACGACGAACAGCACGGGCGCCAACGATGCCGGCGCGGGCTCCACCCCCGGCGCTGCCGGCAAGGGCACGGCGGCGCCAACGCGCTGATCCGAAGCGCGCGAGGCCGGACCCGTTCAGGGTCGCGGCCTCGCGATAGCTCGATGCGGCGGCTCGGCCCGCGTCAGGTGTGGATCACCTTCCCGTACGCGTCGAGCACGCTCTCGTGCATCATCTCGGAGAGCGTCGGGTGCGGGAAGACCGTGTGCATCAGCTCTTCCTCGGTGCTCTCGAGGTTCATCGCCACGACCGCTTTAGTCATCATATTGAATGACTTAGGGCGATTCGCCGGATCATGCCGTGGCCATCCTGAAGTCGTAAGAAGTCGCCTCGTGGAACTCGCTGCCACACGCCTGCCACAGCGAGGCTGAGACCGATGGCATCGATCAGGAAGCGCAACGACCGCTGGCACGTCCAAGTTCGTCGTAAGGGCTTCCCTGCCCTCTACCGATCCTTCAAAATCAAAACTGACGCTCAGGCCTGGATCCGTCAGGTCGAAGCCGAGGCTGACCGCCGGGGTCTGCCGGTAGGCCTGAAGGTCCTTGACACGATTACCGTGGGAGACGTCCTGACGCGGTACATGAATGAGGTGACACCAAAGAAGCGTGGGGCTGTCCGCGAGACCTGGGCGATTCGGACCCTCCTGAAGCACCCCATAGCCAAGGTCGCGCTCAGCGGTCTGACGCTGGCTAGGGTAGGCCAGCATAGGGACTACCGCCTCGGGACCTTGAAGCCTGCCAGCGTGAACCGGGAGTTCGCAATCTATCGGCATGCCTTGGAGGTGGCCCGGCGCTCCTGGGACATCCCACTGCCTCAGAACCCATTCTCTCTAGTGGAGAAACCAAGGGTGTCTGATGCACGGTCAAGGCGCCTCAGAGCGGGCGAGTGGGAGAAGCTCAGGCAAGCCTCTAAGCGCTCTAGGAATCCTCATGTGGCCGATATGATCGAGCTGGGCCTCGAGACCGCCATGCGCCGCGGAGAGGTCCTAAGGATGCGCTGGGCCCACCTAAATGAGGCCACTCGCACTCTGCACATCCCTGACACCAAAAACGGTCATCCGAGGACTATCCCGCTCACTCCCAGGGCAATCGCGATCCTTCAAGGGCGAAGGCCGGAGGAGGGGATGGTTCAGGACGTGGTATTCCCCACGACCGAGGATGCCGTGAAGATGGCTTGGCGGCGGATTATGGGCCGAGCTGGCCTTCCTGACTTCCGCTACCACGATCTTAGACATGAGGCTGTCAGCAGGTTCTTTGAGATGGGCCTGAGCATGCCCGAGGTAGCGCTGATCAGTGGCCACCGGGATACTAAGATGCTTATGAGGTACACTCACCTGAAGCCGGAGGTGGTCGCTGAGAAACTGCGATAGCTAGCTTGTGTATCAGAGTTTGGCCTGCGCAGTAGATGACCTGACCGGCTGGCTTTGGACCGGGCTGATTGAGAGGATCAGCCAGGACCGAAGGAATCGGATGATCGGCCCCCACGAGGTGGTCCGCGGGTAAAGTTAGTGCACGGTTGGCTGGAGTTGACCCCGTTTGTGGTCCACGGCCTATGCAAGTTCTCGGGCAGTGACAGCTTGTTTGGCAAAGGCTCGGGGCGTCAAGCCGCCCAGGGCCGTATGAGGTCGGTCATCGTTGTAGTGGCACCTCCAGTCCTCGATGCGATCACGGGCATCAGCCAGCGACAGGAACCACGAGGCGTTCAAGCACTCCGCCCGTAGGCGGCCATTGAACGACTCGATATAGGCGTTGTCGGTCGGCTTGCCCGGTCGTGAGAAGTCGATCTCGACCCCGTTCAGATAGGCCCACTGGTCGAGCATGCGCCCGGCGAACTCCGGTCCATTGTCGACCCGCAGGCTCTTGGGCCGACCTCGCAGCCGGACCAAAGCGTCCAGAGCCTCGGTCACCTGGAAGGCGCGGAAGTTGGCTCACGGCGTGAGTGAGAGCGCCTCTCGCGTATGGCAATCGACGACCGTCAGGATCCGGAACGGACGACCATCGAAGAGGCGGTCGGACATGAAATCCATGGCCCAGACCTCGTTGGGTCCGCCGATCGCCGGTCGCCCCTGACGATAGCGCCACGCCCGCTTGCGTTTGGGCAGCTTGGACCGGATCGACAGCCCTTCGTCCCGGTAGATCCGGCAGGTGCGCTTATGGTTCACATCCCAGCCCTCCCGTCGCAGCAGGATGTGCAACCGCCGATAGCCGTAGCGCACACGTGCGGCGGCCAGTTCCTTCAACCGCATCCGCAGCGCGACCTGAGGGTCTGAGCGCTTCTTGTAGCGCTGGGACGAACGGCCGAAGCCGGTAGCCTGACAGGCCCGACGCTCGCTGATGTCGTAAGCCACCTGCAGGTGACCAGCGACCTCGCGGCGAGCGGCAGGCCTCACCACTTTCGCTTGAGGACGTCCTGCAGCATGGAGCGGTCCAGCGTCAGATCGGCGACCAGCCGCTTCAACTTGCTATTCTCGTCCTCCAACTGCTTGAGCCGTCGGATCTCCGGCACGCCCATGCCGGCGAACTGCTTCTTCCAGCGGTAAAACGTCGGCTCAGTGACGCCCATCTTCCGGCAGACCTCGTCCACCGTCGCGCCGTTCTCTGCCTGCCGCAGGGCGAAGGCGATCTGTTCGTTCGTGAAGCGTTTGCGAGGCATGGCATCCACCCTCCTTCAGGGTTCAGGATGCCCGAAAAACTTGTGCTCAGCGCGGACCAGTTCGGTGGGTCAGGGTCACGTACACCTCTAGGAACCCAAAATTGGCAGTGCTGCCCATCGCCGTCGTTCACAGATCCCGGACTTTCTCGGACCGTAGGGGTATAACCGACCTTGCTCAACGTCGAGTTGATCCCACAACCCTGATTTGAGCGGTGAAGAGGTTTCTTTGTCACGGTCGAGCTACCTCGCTTCATTGAAGAAACGAGCTTCTTAGAACAAAAAAACGAAACCAGATAGAAAATTAGGCAGTAAACGGGGGTCCGATTTTCCGGATGCGCTCAGATCCTGAAACTACAAGGCCGATAATTGCAACTTTACGAGACGCGATATCAATTATACCCATCGAAGCTTAAAGGCGAATGGACCCCGGTGATCTGCAAATTCGACGATCACCATGCCCTGCGGTTTACAAGTGCCCGGCAACTTGTATATCTGCCCTTCATTCATGTCCACCCACTCAACAATTTCGTCCAAAAACGGAAGTGTCGGCCGCATTGGAAAGGCGACAATATGCGAGCCGACATTGATATGCTTTCGTTTTAGAGATCTTTTTCCAGTCGCAATTTGCTGCGGCGTATAACATTTCAAGTCTACGACCTGCCGGCGCGATGCTTCTTTAGCTTCGACACGCCGTAGGAACTCGCTGCCGGTTTGCACCGGATAGGCGTTCTGAGTAAAACCCGTAAGTTCAGTCAAAACTTTTGTCATCAATTCTCGACCGCTAACTGATAAGAAATATAATTTGCGAGTGGCATGCCCGGGATCTGGAACGTCTTCTACCAATCCAAGTCCTGGCTTGCCTGATCGGTCCTTTTTACCCAGTGCCATCAAAATTCTTTGGGCGCTTGACGTGACGAGTCCGCTTTCCTGTTCGATCTGCGAAAGCTGCTGCCCTGGCTCTTCAGCCACGCTGAGCATCACCTGTATCCAGGATGCGGGTAGATCAGTGGATCCAAGAGCCTGTCGCATTACCTCGTTTGCCCTTCGCAACCCACCGATGGTCGTGCGGGCATGTGCTCGTTCGTTTTCCACGGCGGTTCTCCCACGGTGCCGTCCGATTGGATCTAGGTAGCACCGATCGGCTAACATTGTAAGCCCTGTTGACAGTCTGGCTAACGCCGGTCATAAGGGTGCAAGGATGTGGTCTGGCCAGACGCGGACGCCGGCATCGCCAAGGCATGCTCGCGCCATCCCGGGTTTCACGAGACCCACAAGAACCTCGTACTGGCTAAGGCTAGCGAGGGATCTCGGGCACTTTGCCCACAAGGTCGACCTCAGTCATCAAGGTGATTGAGCGGTATCCTGTCGTCTCCCAAACGGGGAAGACAGTTAGCGGACTTGGCGATACGCCAAGTGTGACGATCGCGGGGCGCCCCGCTTCCTTTTCAAGCTTACTAATTTCTTTTGGAGAACTCACGTGGGTAAGATTAGCGACGATTGCAGAGAAAGAATGAAGCACAACGATGTTTTTCAAGGTATGGACGTTCTGAGAGACATTGCAGATCAAGTCGCCAGCGGAAAGCGTAAGCACGCGGTGGTTTCTGGACCGCCTGGAGTTGGAAAGAACTACATTTTCGAGGCAGCCTTTGAGCGGCACGGCAGAATTTGGCGGCCAGAACGCGTAGCATCGGCGGCGGCTCTCATCGAGCACATTGAGGAAAACAATAAGGCGTCGGATGTAAATGCATTCGACGAGTCCGATCATATGTTGCGCAATGTTAACATGCTCAACGTTCTCAAGATTGCGACAGATCCGAAACCTACAGAGCGGATACTGAGTCATAGGACTCGGCTCGAAAAGACGAGCATACCACCGTTCAATGTGAATTGCTCCTTCGTATTTCTTATGAATACTGATCTGTATTCAGAGAAACTTTTGGACGATCCAAGATTTGGCCATCATCTGAACGCGTTTAACAGTAGATGTAACCCCTTCGTTATGTCGTTCTCGCATCATCAGATATTTGACTATACGTGCTATCTTGTTATCTGCGAGAAGATCCTGATGAAAGATGGGTTTTCAAGAAAGGTGTCGGAAGCCGCCCTCAAATATTTTACGGAAACAATGAATCTTGTTAAGGATGTCAGTCCTCGACGGATCAAACATATCGCAACAGAAATTTCTCGCAGCCCTGATCGGTGGCGAGATTATCTTAAGCCGACCCTTGGTCAGATGTGGTGTGAACCACCGGATTGGACTCCTCAGCTTGAGCCTTCCTTTAAAAAAGATCGGCCGATTGAGAAACTGCTTACACCGAATGCCTATCCGTCCTCCGTTTCAGCTAGACATCCGTAGTCGGCGCAAAAATTGCGCACGATCCCAAAAAAAGAGACGCATCGCGTGTGCTGTTCTTCGGTGATGAATCGCAAGAGTACACACGCGATCCTAGGATGTGAATCGAACCAAGGCGTTGCATGGTTTGTGCTTTTTTTGTGATTCAGGGCCGCCTTTTACAGCGTGGAGGCGGCGATGGCGGATCTGTTCTGGCTCTCAGATGAGCAGTGGGCGGTGATGGCCCCGTTCATGCCCGACGCTTCGGACGCCCGCGGGACTTGTATATTCCGGCCGCGATCTTGGCGTCACGTTCGGCCTCACGCTTCTTGCGCTTGCGCTCGGCGTCCTTATCGAGCTTGGCCTGCTGCTGCTGCTCCACAGTCAGGCGCGTAGCGGCGGGCTTCGGCCCTGGCTTGGCCGGCTTCGGGCGCTCCACGTCCAGAATTCCAGCCTCGGGAACCGGCGCGGTGATCACGTCGGTGTAGCCCGCGTTGATTAGCCGGACGGCCAAACACGCCGCCTGTGCCTCGTCGTAGACGAAGACACTGTAGGGTCCGGCGTAGTCTCGCGCGCGGATCGCGCCACGGGTCGCGAACTGAAGCAGATCCTCGCCTTCGCGAGCCGCCTGGATGTCGGTGCTCTTAAGCCCAAATGCGCGGATGATGGCTGCGTCGTCCGGCACCGCCTTGGCCGAGTAGAGCATCGCGCAACTCGTGAAGTCCCGCAGACGGTTGGACCCGGCCAGCTTGGGCTTGACCTCCTCACCCCCGACGCGGCCGGCGAAGTACGGAACGATCGCCTCGTTCCCCGCCCAGTAGCCCGCGAACCCGGTCCGCTCCAGGAAGCGCGAGATTGCCACGAGGCAGCGGCGCCCCTCCTTCTGTTGCCACCACGTCGTCGAGCCGGGGTGCTTCGTGAAGTAGGAAATGGTGATCTGGGGCTGACCCGTTCGCGGACCGCCAACCGGGATCTTCTGAATGCGGATCGTGCCTGAGCGACGGGCGGCATGGTCGGCGAGACTGCCCTCGAACCCGGCCGCGGCGACCCGCAAGCTCGCGCACCCGTACAGGTTCGCGAACGACCAGATCGAGCGCCAAGTCACCGGGCGCAGGGCGGCGTCTTCCCAGTTCGCGAGATCGACCTCGACGGCGCGCCCAGGAGAGGCAGCGAGGCGACACATCTCGCTGAGGTGTTGCGCGCCGACATCCCGCAGAACCTTTCCCAGGCTCACCGGCTCCGCGTCCCGGCGGAGGACCAACCGGGACCAACCGGTTTCGTTACCCGAGACCAAGCCAAACTGGGCGTCCAGAGACCGCCAGGACATACCGAGCCCAATCTCGTGCGAGGTTACAGCGGCCTCGGGGATCTCGTCCCAGCGCACGTGCCAGCCATCAACGACACCCGGCTCCTGATCCATGACCGCCGAGTGCGTTGCCACAACCACGACATGGGCGTCGTCGACGTCGTTGAGCGCATCACGGAGACGACGAGCGACGAAGCCGCCCGTACCGGACTGACCGGAGTGGATCACGACGATCATCAGGGTCTGGCACCCAGTGGCCGCTACCTTCACCTGAAGTCGTTCGACGTGCTCTTCGATCAGTTCGATGCGTGGAGCCACGAGCAGGTACCGAGCGACGGTACCAACGATCTCGTTGATGAACTCGGTCGATTTGCCCCCGCCGGGTGGGCTGATGAGGAGGCCGCAGGTGATTTCGCCGCCGACCTCTTGTTGGGGCAGCGTAGTAATTTCCGTCCGTTGCATGTCTCTTTAGTGTAATAGGTGGACGGAATTATGTGTCGTCCGCCGCGGTGAAGTGAACGGCTTATCACAGAAAAGCAAGGCAAGACATATCTATAGATTATTGACTTGTCAGACGAGTTCTGAACCGAAGGCGCGCCGTTGCCTTTGGGTGCGGGCAGTGCCCGTGCCCGAAGAGGACGAGCGCGCACAGTGGCGGGGTGCGGCCCCGCGACCCCGCCCTGATGAACAGGTAGCCGACCGTTTCGGGATCAATCCTGTGGCGGCGCGAACTGCGCCGCGGCAGGACCTCTCACCACTTCGCTCCGCTTCGAGCGGGGCTGTCACCCCGCTCGGTCTGCGCTCGCGGCGACCTCGGGACGATGTCTTCTTGGCGATCTACGTCTCAACCCAAGATGTGTACTTCAGGGACGCCGGACTCATTAGCCCCCGGTTCCGTCGTCTCCTCTCAGGGCCCGGATTTCCTAGAGTCGGGCGCCGCAGGCGCCGCCCAGGCACGCAACGGACGTTCAAGTTCTGGATGCATGTGGTGCTTCGTGACATCGAACCACAGGACCTGCGCTGCTCCCGCTCGTCGCCGCGCGAAGCGAGCAACTCGTCCCGTTGGTCCTCGTCGTTATGCCTCGAAAAGCTCGTCCGGTTCGAAGTTGAGAAGAGCGCGCCGCGAAGTGGCGCGGCGGTTCGCGCCGAGCGCGGGGACCTCCTGAGAAGCCGTCTAAGCTTAACGTCACGCTTACCCTGCCTCGGCACGGTCGCGCCGCTCAATCCAGGGATCCGCTCATGACCGAAATCACCGACACCGTTGGCGTCGCGGGCGACCGCATCCGCTCCATCATCGAGCGGGTCGAGCGCATCGACCAGGAGATCAAGGACCTGATGGAGACCAAGAAGGAGGTCTTCGCCGAGGCCAAGGGCGAGGGGCTCGACGTAAAGGTGCTCAAGGAGATCCTGAAGCTCCGCAAGCAGGACAAGGACGAGCGCGACGAGCAGGAGACGCTGCTCGACGTGTATCTGCGCGCCATGGATGCGCCGGCGCCTCTGGCCGAAGCTGCCTGAGTCCCGATTCCGGGTGGGGACGGTGCATCAGGTGCCGTCCCGCCTGTCCCCGCGCGCGATCTCACGAAGGCCATTGTCTGGTAGCGGCCGTTGCAGGTTCAGTGCGTCTGCGGTCGAGGCCGTGAGCCACGTCGACCACTCGTCGGAGTTGGTCAGCAGAACAGGCATCGCCTTTGGATGAACGGATCCGACAACGCCGTTCGCCTCCGTCGTAAGGAACGAGAACAGCCGGTGCTCAGCCTCGGCTCGCTCCGGGTTCTCGGCTTTCGTCCCCCGCACCCCGGTCCAGGGTCGCCAGATGCCCGCGAACGCGAACAGCGGCCGATCCTGATCGAGTGCGAACCAGACCGGCGTTTTGCGCGGCTTGGTGTCGGCGTACTCCGAGAACGAGGTTGCCGGGACAAGGCAGCGGAACTCCGGCTTCAGCCATGGGCGCCAGTGTGGGCTGGCGACGTTCCGGACGTTCGTGACGGGGTGTTCACCGAACGCCTTCGGGCCGGGGATCCCCCAGCGCATCATTGTGAGCCTGCGCTGTCCATCCGCAGCCAACACCACCGGCGCCATCTGATCGGGGAAGATCGCGGGAAGAGCGGGCAGATTGCCGACCTCATCGCGCTCGACCCCGAACACGGTCCGGATCTCGGCTTGCGGGCGCACTAGGCTGTAGAGGTTGCACATGTCTCCATCATAGCAGGCGCCGCGTCACGCATGCGCCACCGGCAGTTCGGCGACCTGCGTCGTGTAGCGCGGGGTACGTATGTCGAACTTCGTGTTCCAGGCGCGCCGCTGCACCACCCCTGCCCGCGCCGGAACCACGCTGCCCCGGCCGAAGCGCGCGTTGCACACGTCCAGCGCCCGCATCAGTCCGCCCGCTACCGGTCCAAAGCCAGCCGGTCAGGTCAACCACGCCCCAATGTCCGCCGAGCTTCCCTCCGCAGGGCTGAGGACCGCGCGTTAGCATGTCCTTGAAGCGCCACTCCGGAACGATCATCTCGATTGTCGTTACAAACACACTCAGGGTCGGAGCGTAACGCCCTCTGCGGTGGCCATCCGTTGTTAAAGAAATTTGCAGGGCTCGTCGGCGATATCTCTAACGCTCCGGTTAGCCTCCAAAGTGATCCGGCAGGTGTGCGACAAGGTTGGCTGAGCATGTTCCAGAGAATGGGCGGAGCGGCACGCCAGAGCGATCTCGGCGGTCTGGCCATCCTCGGAGCGGATCTCAAAGCGCACCTCGACCCGGTTTGCCGCATCGCCGCCGACCTCTTCGGCATACCGATCGTGATGATTTCGACGGCCGCTGACCAGCGGTTCAAACTAGTGGCGTGCCACGGCCTGTCCGCTGACCAGATCGACCGTGCAGACGCGTTCCACAATGACGCAATGCAGGCGAGCGCGGACGCGGCGCTCGTCGTGCCGAACCTGATGCTCGATACGCGCTTTGCAACGGCGTCACTCGTCACAGAAGAACCGCGCGTCCGCTTCCATGCCGGTGTGCCATTAGTATCCCGCTCCGGTGAGATCGTCGGCATCATCCGCCTCTTCGACACCGTTCCGCGCTCTGGCTTCGACGAGCGGCAGAAGCGCCAGCTATGCGACCTCGCACGCATGGCGACGGTCCACCTACGCTTGCACGGGTCGCAACTCGGCTACGAGTTCGAGAGAGGCGAGCGCCTGAGCATTGAGGAGCGGCTGAGGGCGGCGCAGGAGTTCCAGGTGCTGGCCGAGGAAATGGCCTGCCTCGGCCATTGGCGCATAGACGTGGCCCAACGCACGATCGCGTGGTCGGCAGGGATCGCCACGATCTTCGGCCGCAATGCCCGTCTCGATCCGCTCGAACTTGAGACCCATCTCGGTTACTACCACCCAGACGATCAGGCGATCGTAAGGGCACACATCGAGGCTGCGATGGCCGGTCGCAGTGACCTGCCGCGTGGTGGCTACGAGCACGGGTCGCGTGTGCTGCGCCCGGACGGCGATCTCCGGCATGTGCGTGTGCATGGTCTCGCCGAGCGTGACCAGGGTGGTCACGTCGTGTCGCTGCACGGCATATGTCTCGATGTGACCGATCTCGCCCGCTCAGAGCGCGAGCTTCGCACCGCGGGCGAGTTGCTGCGCACGACCCTGGAAGCGATGGACCAGGGCCTACTGATGCTTGGACCCGACGAGCGCGTGCGCATCCACAACCGCCGCGCTCACGATCTGCTCGACCTGCCCGACGATCTGCTCCACGACGGCGCCCCCTTCGATCCGATCCGCCGCCGTCAACTCGCACGCGGTGAATTCGACGGAGCATCCGATCGTCTGCGGTGCTGGATCCAAACCGGCGGACTGGAGCGCGCGCCGATCACCCACGAGCGGAGGCGGCCGGATGGCGCATGGCTCGAAGTGCGCGGCGTTCCGCTACCAGACGGTGGGGTCGTGCGCACCTACACCGATGTGACCCGGCGACGCTCTGGCGAGGAAGCGCTGCGTGTGAAGTCGGCGCTGCTCGACACCGTGCTCGACACGATGGACCAGGGGCTGATGATGATCGACGCGCACGGCGTCGTGCAGGTTTGCAACGCGCGCGCCGTCGCCCTCCTAGACTTGCCGCTCCAGATGATGCGCGCGCGGCCGACCTTCGAGGCTGTGCGCCAGTATCAGCTTGCTCAAGAGGAGTTCGGCAAGTCGTCGCAGGCTATGCGTGCCTGGGTGGCCGATAGCGGCTTGGAGTGCGGGGCCCATACCTATGAGCGGGAACGCCCGAACGGCACCATCCTAGAGATCAGAACGGTGCCGCTGCCGGACGGCGGCGCGGTGCGCACCTACACCGATGTCACGCAGCGCCGCGCGAACGAGCACACCGTGCAGGAGAGCGAGGAGCGCTACCGTCTGCTGGCGGAGAACACCACCGACGTGATCGTCTGGTGCGACCTGGATACAACGCGCCGCTACATCTCACCCGCGGTTCGAAGCGTCTTCGGCTACGAGCCGGAGGAACTCGTCGGCACGCGCCCGATCGATTTCGTCCATCCTGATGATGTCGATCGATATCGGACCGTCCTGGCCGGTCTGACCGAGGGTCGAACCGATCAGGTCGTCACGATGCAGCGCTATCGGTCCAAGTCCGGGCATTGGGTATGGATCGAGGCATCGTTCAAGCTCACGCGCGACCCGAGCGGCAAGCCGAGTGGCTACGTGGCGGCGTTGCGGAACGTGACCGACCGCAAGGCCGCCGAGGAAGGGCTACGACTCAGCGAGGAGCGTCTGTCTCTGGCGCTCAATAGCGGCAGCGACGGATTGTGGGACTGGGATCTCACCACAGGCGCGATCCAGTTCTCCGACCACTGGTTCTCGATGTTGGGCTTCGGGCCAGGGGAAATCGAGCCGCACATCCGCGTCTGGGACGACTTCATCCATCCGGACGATGATGAGCGGGCCCGCCGTCTCATGATCGACCACATCAAGGGTCTGACGCCGACCTACGAATGCGAGTACCGCATGCGCAGCAAGACCGGCGGGTACGTCTGGACCCTTGCCCGTGGCAAGGTGGTCAGCCGCGACGGAACCGGGCGTGCGATGCGGATCGTCGGCACTCACATCGACATTACTCGGCGCAAGGAGGCTGAGCAGCAGATCGCCTACATGGCGATGCATGACGGTCTGACCGGGCTGGCGAACCGCAGGCTGTTTCGCGAGAGGCTCGAACAGGCGCTTGCGAGCGCGAAACGCTCCGGCGCCTCCTTCGCGCTTCTCGCCTGCGACCTCGATCGCTTCAAGGCCGTGAACGACACGCTCGGCCATCCGGCCGGAGACGCGCTGTTGCGTATAATCGCCCATCGCCTTCAGGTCCTTGGTCGCGCCGGAGATACGGTCGCACGCCTCGGCGGCGATGAGTTCGCCATGATCGTTGCGGGCCTTGAAACGCCTCAGAACATCAGCCTGTTTGCGCAGCGTGTGATCGAGGCCGTGGAGCGTCCCGTCGATCTCGATGGGCATGCAGCGACAGTCAGCGTGAGCATCGGCATCGCGCTTGGAACCGGGATCAGCCCTGAGGCCGACACCCTGTTCAAGCACGCCGACACCGCGCTCTACCGCGCCAAGGCCGTGGGCCGGAATGGCTACAGCTTCTACGATCCGAACCTTGATGCGGAAGCGGCCAAGCGCAGCCAACTCGAACGTGATCTCCGCGACGCCGTCCGACGCGGTGGCTTCGTGCTGCACTATCAGCCGGTTCTTGGGATCGCGGACGAGATAGTCGGCGGCTTCGAGGCGTTGTTACGCTGGCAGCACCCTACGCGGGGGGCGATCTCGCCGGCTGAGTTCATTCCACTCGCGGAAGAGACCGGCCTGATCATCGCACTCGGCGAATGGGCCATCCGAGAAGCCTGTCACGAGGCCGCGTCCTGGCAGAACGACCTGCGCGTCGCGGTGAACGTCTCAGCCGTGCAGTTTCAGCAACCGGGCTTGGAACAGGTCGTCCTGGGAGCGCTGGTCGCGTCGGGGTTGCCTCCGCAACGCCTGGAGCTTGAGATCACTGAGAGCGTGCTGATGCAGGACAGCGCGGCGTCCATCGGCATCCTGCACCGGCTGAAGAACCTCGGCGTTCGCATCGCGCTGGACGACTTCGGCACCGGCTTCTCGTCACTGAGCTATCTGCGCCGGTTCCCGTTCGACAAGATCAAGATCGACCGCTCGTTCGTCCATGACATCGCCGATCCCAATACAGCCGCGATTGTGCGCGCGATCGTCGGCATCGGCGTTCAGTTAGGCGCGACTATAACGGCCGAAGGTGTCGAGACGCAGGAGCAACTGGATCAGGTGCGGCAGGAGGGCTGCACTGAGGTGCAGGGTTTCCTCTACAGCAGGCCCGTCACGGTCGCAGAAGCCCTAAACTTCGCGCTGTTGCGGCAGACTGGACGTAAGCCGCCCACGGCCACTCCACACGCGAGCGCCGAAACGAGATCAAGGACATCCCCAAGAGCCTCGGTCGCCGCGGAACGCTGGCGGGTAGATCTGGCCGCACGAAGCGCTGGTGGAACTGATCTTAGCAGGTTTAACATCGGCGACGATCCGGAGAATGATGTTCGGACCGTCGACGAATGCTCACGAGAATAATGCGGCTGACCCATCGGCCATGTAGGGTCAGTTCATCGGCAATTTTGCCGGCTGGACCCGATTATTATGAGTTATTGGTACGACGTGCATTTTGAAGACCTGGACGGATCTGCTGCGACGCTCCTTCATGATCCGATCGTGAGCCACGCACTCCAGTGCACCGGCTATTCCCTTAATGCGTGGGGTCGGAGCCTGGGCGAAAATGTGATGATCCTCCACTTCCGGGAGAAGGACGACGCACTGCGCTTTGTCGAGACGTTCGAACTGGCCCACCCCCAGCCCATGCGCATGAGCGGTATCGCTGCGCCCCTGTATTTTGGGGCGCGGATCTACGCGGAGTGATCCTCGCGGGATCCACATCGGCGACGATCTGGAGTTCATCCTCCAGATCGTCGTTACGCTGCGGCGATGATCGTCTCCTGATCTTGAGAGGCGAGCATTGCTGCATGGACGCGTTGCACGGCGCGGCCCCGACGCCGGTCCGACGTGCCGTCTCCCGACCCCGGACGCCATATCAGCCGCTCGCGTCGGCGGCTCGGCGCCGGCCAACCTAGGCCGTCATTCCATCCGTCGTCAGAGCGACGAGGCGGACGAGCACCCACCAGAGATAGAAGCCTGCCTCGGAGTTCAGCGTGTTCTTGTCGGCAAGGCCGTGCGCGATCACGTTGCGCAGGTTCGGGCCGACCCGACCCGCCAGCAGCGAGCGGAGTTCGAACACCATGTCCGCGCCGAGAACCTCCGCCATCTCCTGGTGCGAGAGGACCCGCTCGACGCTCCAGACTTCCTCCACACCGTCCCGATCGACGTTGCGCGCGACGCCGCCGCGCTGCTCCAGGCCATGGTGTGTCGTTCACGAGGGAGCGCTTGGTAGCACACGAGATCGTAAGGACGCCCGAAAAGGCAGATCGTTTATAACCCGGTTCGACCTCGGGATCCAGAAAACCTCATGCGCCTGCGAACACTCCTCACACTCGTTTTCGCAGGCAGCGCCCTCGTGCCCACGCTTATCGGCTCGGTGGCGGTGTCCCACTTCACCGCAACCCGTGCCCAGATCCGGGTCGAGGCGCGCATGGCCGATCTCGCCGGCCAGTTGCGCCAACTTATCGACGCTAACGTCGCGGAGCGTCTGAACGACATGGCGGTGCTGACAAGTGTTGCCAGCACCACTGCAACAAGTCCGGAAGCACGGCGGACCTGGATCGAGGCCCTGCGTACGACCTACCCAGCCTACGCCTGGATCGGCTTCGCTGACCGGGACGGAACTGTCACGGCCAGCACGAGTCGCATGCTGGAGGGTGTGAGCGTTGCTGCCCGCCCCTGGTTCCAGAAGGGACAGGCAGGGCTCTCCATCCTCGACGTGCACGAGGCAGCCCTGCTCGCCAGCAAGCTCCCGGAACTGCCCTACGGCGAACCGAAGCGCTTCGTGGACGTCGCTGCCCCTCTTCGCGACGGCTCGGGCAGCGCTGTGGGTGTTGTCGGCGCCCATCTCAGCCTGTCCTGGATGCGCGAGATGAGCCGGGCCGCCATCGCTCCTGCCTTGGCTCGGGATCCCAGCGTTTCTGTGCTGATCCTGGCCAGTGACGGCACTGTCGTGCTGGGCCCAGGTGATCGCGAGGGCAAGCGTCTGCGGGAGGATCTGCCTGCGCTTCCTGGACTGGCCACCGACGCGGAACTGGTCACTGGCCGTCATTCATGGCCCGACGGGATCGAGTACTTCGTTAGCACAAGCCGGTCACCCCGATCAGTCGATCACCCGACACTGCCCTGGACCGTGGTGGTTCGCCAGCCGGTCGCCGTCGCCCTGATGCCCACGCGCATCTTCATTCAGTCGCTGGCTGCCGGGAGCGCTGCCTTCGCCGTGCTGTGGGCGCTATTCGGTTGGCTTGCGGCCGAGCGGCTGGCTGGCCCACTTCGCGCGCTGGCAGCCAGCGCCAATCGCGTCGACAACTCCTCGACGGATGCCCGGCTGCCCACACCGCGCGGCTACACCGAGATTTCAGAACTGACCGGCGCCCTGACGGCTCTCCTGAGGCGCCTGGGCGAGCGGGATCAAGCCCTGGCTGCCCTGAATGTGGAGCTTGAGCAGCGCGTGGCGGACCGCACCACTGAACTGGCCGAGGCCCGCGATCGGGCAGAGGCGGCGCAGGTCAGGGCCGAGGCCGGCGAGCAGGCCAAAGGCGAGTTCCTGGCAACGATGAGCCACGAGATCCGCACGCCGCTCCACGGCGTGATCGGATACGCCGATCTTCTGCTTGGCGAGCCGAACCTTGATCCCGCCGCACGGCAGCATGGTTTCCGCATCCGGTCCGCCGGAACCGCCCTTCTGACGATCGTCAACGACGTGCTCGACTACTCGAAGATCGAGGCCGGGCAGTTCGAGATCAAGCCGCGTGCTTTCTCGCTCACTGTCCTCATCGATGGTGTCGTCGACATCATGCGCGGCTCGGCCGAGGCCAAGGGCCTCAGTCTTGGCGTGACGCTCGCTCCCGCCCTGCCAGACAGCGTGATCGGGGATGAGGACCGGCTGAGGCAGATCCTGCTGAACCTGATCGGGAACGCAATCAAGTTCACGCATGTCGGCTGGGTCGACCTGGGCATCGAGGCGGAGGGCGCCGACGCGGGCCGCGCACGGCTGCGCTTCTGCGTCCGCGACACCGGCCCTGGCATTCCGAAGAACCGGCAGCATCTGCTCTTTCAGCGCTTCCGCCAACTCGACGGCTCGGCTCAGCGCCAGCACGGCGGTACGGGCCTCGGGCTCGCAATCTGCAAGAGCCTCGTAGAGTTGATGGGGGGCACCATCGGTGTCGAGAGTGTCGACGGCCAGGGATCGCTCTTCTGGTTCTCGCTGCCGTTCTCACTCGCCGCGAGTGGAGGCCATGCTGAGGCACAGTCGCTGACGAAGGTGGATCGGCTTGGTCGTCGTCTTCTCGTCGCCGAGGATGTGCCGCTCAACCAGGACCTCATCCGAGCCATACTGGAGGCAGTCGGCCACACCATCGATATCGTGAGCAATGGCCTGGAGGCCGTCGATGCGGTTCAGGCGAAGCGGTACGATCTCGTGCTGATGGATGCGCAGATGCCGGTGATGGACGGGATGGCTGCGACGCGTCGGATCCGCGCCCTCGATCATCCCGCGGCGCGTCTGCCGATCATCGCACTGACGGCGAGTGTGCTGCCTGAACAAGTCGATGAGTTCCACGCTGCTGGCATGAACGATCACATCGGCAAGCCGTTCAATCGAACGGCTCTGCTCGACATGATCGACCGCTGGGCGAGCGTCGAACCTCCGTCGAGCGCGTTACCCCGGAGCATGGACCGGACGGCGTTCAACCAGATGCGTGCGATCGTCGGTCGCGAGCGGATGAAGGACCTGCTCGCCACGCTCGGCGCCGAGCTTGAGCAGCGCTTCGGCCGATCTGCCGGACCCATCGATCGGCACGGGCTCGCGCAGGACGCGCATGCCATGAGGTCGGCGGCGGGGATGATCGGGTTCTCAGACTTGGCTCGGGTGTGCAGCGAAGTCGAGGCGATTTGTCAGACGGCCGGGAGCTATGATGCGGCGCTTGACGCTCTGCGGGCGCTTGCTGCCGAGACGATCGCGGAGATCGAGGTTCTCCGCGCAGCGTGACGCCACTCCGGATCCGAACGGCAAAGTTTCTCCATTCCAGTCGAGGCGTCCCGCTCGAACGGGATCCGCATCCGGACAGGCTTCAACCCGTCTGCGCCCGCATCGCGGGCGCCTCTTCGCGCAGCACGTAGCCGCGGCCCCAAACGGTCTCGATGTAGTTGCGACCGTGGCTGGCGTTCGCCAGCTTCCGGCGCATCTTGCAGATGAACACGTCGATGATCTTGAGTTCCGGCTCGTCCATGCCGCCGTAGAGATGGTTGAGGAACATCTCCTTGGTGAGCGTGGTGCCCTTCCGGAGCGAGAGGAGTTCCAGCATCTGGTACTCCTTGCCTGTCAGATTGACGCGATTGCCGGCGATGCTCACGGTCTTCTGGTCGAGGTTGACCACGAGGTCGCCGGTGGTGATCACCGACTGGGCATGGCCCTTCGAGCGGCGCACGATCGCGTGGATGCGGGCGACGAGCTCGTCCTTGTGGAAGGGCTTGGTCAGGTAGTCGTCGGCGCCGAAGCCGAGGCCCTTCACCTTGTCTTCGATCCCAGCCATGCCGGAGAGGATCAGGATTGGGGTCTTGACCTTGGCGACCCGCAGGGAGCGCAGAACCTCGTAGCCCGACATGTCGGGCAGGTTCAGGTCGAGCAGGATGATATCGTAGTCGTAGAGCTTGCCGAGATCGACACCCTCCTCACCGAAGTCCGTGGTCTAGGTGTTGAAGTTCTCGGACTTGAGCATCAGTTCGATGCTCTGGGCGACGGTCGCGTCGTCTTCGATTAGCAGCACGCGCATGGTTTCGTCCTCAGCCGGCCCATGCGAGAGCGGGCACAGCCTCCACGGCTACGCTATCATGGTTAACCTCGCGTCAACCTCGGGGCAAGGCCGGCATGATGAGTGACTACGCCGGCCTTCACCCAAGTCACCAACTATCAATGTTGGCATTTAGAAAAGTTCGATTACATCGTCGAAATTGAGTTGAAACTCATTCGCAAAATTGTGATGCGAGAACGTGAACACCGGGACCATCTGCTGATGATCTGGTCCACGATCGATCCGACACGACCAAGCCTGTTCGTCCAAATGATCGATGTTGGACCGGCACCATGCCTGCGGCCGATCCCACATTTTCCGCTGATCCTCAAGCGTCAGGACAGGCCGGAGCCGGACGACGTGACACGGCGAGGGCAGATGATCGACGGGATCCTGGGGCCGTCGCGATGCCGCTACTACGGCCATCATTCTGGTCAGAAATGCGGGACGTGGCATCACTCGGACCCTCCCTGCATGCCGCGTCTCGAAACCAGAGCCTTGTATCCACTTCTGAAATTGATCTCGTTACACATCAATGATAGTTGTCCTTCGTTGCAATCTCTCAAACCATGAACCGTTGAAAATGAGCGGTATATGTGGTCTCTAACATCCACGCGTATTGGTCGGCCCCCACGAGGTGGTCCAAGGGTAAAGTTAGTGCGCGGTAGGCCGCTCCGCCACGAGTAGCTTGGCCGGCGGAGCTGGTCGGGCGAGCGCAGCCGGCCAAGCGGAGAAGGCTGGCA